>NZ_JAIQDH010000013.1:0-265390 GCF_020037095.1 Myxococcus sp. XM-1-1-1 | reverse complement strand
CCGGCAAGTTCAGCCGCGCCAGTGTCCGCGAGGCCCACGCCACCGCGCTCACTCACAGGCTCCGGCAAGTTCAGCCGCGCCAGTGTCCGCGAGGCCCACGCCACCGCGCTCACTCACAGGCTCCGGCAAGTTCAGCCGTCAGTGTCCGCGAGGCCCACGCCACCCCGCGCTCACTCATAGGCCCGGCAAGTCAACCGCGCCAGCGCCCCGGCAAGCGGCCCGCGCCACCTCACTCAAGGCGAGCAACCCTCGCCAGCGCCCCAACGAGGCCCGCGCACCACACCCACTCGGGAGCCCAGCACACCCCGTGGACTCGGTTCGCCCCTGCCTCCGTCAGGGCCTCATTGAGAGGTCGTCCCCGAAGCCTCTAGCCCAGCGCGAAGCCCCCTACTCCCACCGCCCTCCCGCCCATGCCCGACCTCCCCCATCCGCCCCACCTGAACTCCTCGGAGCACCAAGCAGCACCACGTTCCACGGGCTCCCGCGGCCGCTCGTGCAAGGGCGTTCGCGCTGACACATGCTGCGTGCGCACATGAGTTCGCGATGGACGACGAGCGCGCTGGGCAGGGCCGTGCATGAGATGGCCGGCGGCCTGCCGCGCACCTACTGGGTGCTGTGGGTGGGCACCCTGGTCAATCGACTGGGCAGCTTCGTGGTGCCCTTCCTCGCGCTGTACCTCACGCGCGAGCGGGGCTTCAGCGTGGAGCAGGCGGGCCTCACCGTGTCGCTCTACGGCGTGGGCGCGGTCATCGCGAGCCCCCTGGGCGGCATGCTCGCGGACCGCGTGGGCCGGCGCCTGACGCTGGCGGGCGGCCTGTGGCTCGGCTCGGTGGGCATGCTCCTGCTCGGCTTCGCGCGCGAGCCCTCCTCCATCGCGCTCGCCGCCTTCTGCCTGGGCATCCTCGGAGAGCTCTACCGTCCCGCCGTGTCCGCCGCGGTCGCGGACGTCGTCACCCCCGAGGACCGGCAGCGCGCCTTCGGCCTGCTCTACTGGGTCATCAACGTGGGCTTCGCCGTGGCGCTGCCGCTCGCGGGGCTGATGGTCCGCTTCGGCTACGTGACGCTGTTCGTGGCCGACGCCATCACCACGTTCACCTACGGGTGCTGCATCTGGTTGCTCCTGCCGGAGACGCGCCCCGCCCGCACCGCGTCGGAGGACGCCCAGGCCCCCGGCGCCCTGCGCTCGCTCCTGACGCCCTTCCTGGACCCGACCTTCGTCGCCTTCGCGCTGCCCATCCTCGGCGTGGCCATCATCTTCCATCAGAGCCAGGTGTCGCTCCCGCTCGACCTGAGCGCGCGCGGCCTGAGCGAGGCGCAGTTCGGCGCGGTGCTGTCCGTCAACGGCCTGCTCATCGTCGCGCTCCAGCCCTTGTCCCACCGGGCGCTCAAGCACCTGCGCCGCGCGCACTCGCTCGCGCTGGCGGCGGCCCTCACCGGCCTGGGCTTCGGCCTGCACGCGCTGACGGGCAACGTCGCGCTCGCGGCGCTCGCGGTGGCCATCTGGACGCTCGGCGAGATGGCCCAGGCCCCCGTCGCGCCCTCCGTCGTCGCGGACCTGGCGCCCACGCGGCTGCGCGGCAGCTACCAGGGCGCGTACCACATGCTCTGGGGCCTGGCCTCCAGCGCCGCGCCCGCGCTCGGAGGGCGGGTGCTGGGGCGCGCGGGCACGTCCGCGCTGTGGCTCGGGTGTCTGGTGCTGGGGCTCGTCTGCGCCGTGTGGCAGCTCGTCATCGCCCCCGCCCGCCGGCGCCGCCTGGATGCCCAGCGCGCGGTGGGCGCGCAGCTGAGCCCGCTCATCGACTGAAAAGACCACGGGCGGCCTCCCCGACTCGGGAAGACCGCCCGTGTTTCACTCCCGGGTGTCGGGAGCGTGGACTACGGCTTGGTGTAGCTGATGGCCAGGTTGTACGTGCCCGCCGTGTAGCCGCGGACCTGGACGTACGCGCTCGTCTGGCCGGCGGGCACCGTCAGCTCGCACGTCTCGGCGGCGCCCGTCTGGTACGGGCGGCAGTTGTACGCCGTGGTGGTGGGCGCGGAGCCGAAGCGGACGTAGAGGTCCGGGTCACCCGAGCCCGTCATCACGACCTTGAACGTGCTGCCCGCGACCACGGTGTACGCGGGGAAGTCGGTGACGCTGCCCGAGGCCACCGAGCCCGACTTCGTGTCCGTCGCGGGCGTGCCACCCGCGTCCGGACGGGTGTAGTTGATGGTCAGCGTGAAGGTGGCGGCCGTGTAGCCGCGCACCATGACGTACGCCGTCGTCACGCCCGCGGGCACCGTCAGGTTGCAGGACTCCGACGCGCCGCTGAGGTACGGGCGGCAGTTGTACGTCGTCGTGGTGGGGGCCGCGCCGAAGCGCACGTACAGGTCCGGGTCACCCGTGCCCGTCATCGTCACGTTGAAGGCCGTGCCGGGCACCACGTTGATGGCCGGGAAGGCGTTGTTGGTGCTCGCCGCCACGGAGCCCGTGAGCGTCGTCGTCGTCGGGGTGCCCGTGCCAGGACCCGGCGGCTCCGGGTCCGTGCCGCCCGGTGCGCCGTAGAGCGCCACGGCGCCCTGCGCGTCCAGCGCGGTGATGACCAGGTCCCCGTTCTGGGTGCCGTTGCACTGCGGATAGTGCATGACGGACGCGGAGTCGTACGCCGTCAGCTGACGCCAGTTGTTGTCCTCGAAGCACGTGCCGGCCTGGGGACGGGTGTGCTCGTGGCGGAAGCCCAGCGTGTGGCCCAGCTCGTGGCGCAGGATGCCCTCGAGCGTCCACGGCGGGATGCTGCCGAAGGCCGACGTGTCGATGAGCACGTTGCGGTTGGCGCGCGTGTCGTTCGGGAAGAACGCGCGGGCCAGGTACTGGTTGCCCGAGTTCACGATGCGCACGTCGAAGACGACGTTGCCGTTGCTCGCGGTGCAGTTGCCGTCCTGCGCCACCACGTGCACGAAGTCCACGTTGGCCACGGCCTCCCAGGCCTCGGCCGCGCTCTTCATGGCCGCCACCGCGGTGTTGTACCGGGTGCCGAACGACGAGGAGCTCACGCAGTAGGTGATGTTCTTCTTCTGCGTCGCGTTCCAGGCCGCGTCCACGCCGCCCGCGGTGTGGACGATGAGCTGCCCGTTGCGCACGTTGTTCTCATAGAACTCGCGCAGGTGCTTCTCGCTGGCGAACGGCGTGTCACCATCCGCGATGAAGATGCCGGTGTCGGGCTCCTGGTACACGCCCGCGAGGAACTCCTCCCACGACATTCCCTGGCTGACCTCCTCGGAGGGGGGAGGGGTGGTGTTTTCGCCGCCGCAACCGGCCAGCAGCGCCAGGCCCGCGAGGGCACCGACAATCTTGGACTGGGACATGAACATCCTTCTTCGCAGAGGAATGAGGCTCCCGGACTCCCACAGCCCGGGGACCCCTGCCCTGAGCAGGTGTCATGCCATCCAGGTAACTAGCGGATTTCCCTTAGCTTCCCACTGAAACACCCGGTATCCACGGAGCGCCTGGACTCCACGCCTCGGGGACCGCGGCGTAAAGACTCATGACACTTTGAAGTCCGTGTCCTTTGATTCCAAATGGTTACAACCCCGTAACCAAAGTGTCCTGGGACAGGACACCTGAGTCGAAAGGTGTCGCGGGTCCGTACGGACTCTGGTTACAGGGGCAGCGGCGACTTACAGGCCCAGCAGCGTCTCCGGCCGGTTGAGGCCGCGCGCGCGGGCCAGGGGCTGGAGGACATCCGCGGGGGGCGCGTCCGCGGTGAGCAGCAGCGCGCGCACGGCGGTCTCCACCACGTCCTCGGCGCCCGGGCGCACCATGCCCCGGCGCGCGTCCTCCACGCGCTTGCCCCGGTACGCATCGAAGCGCTCCTTCACCCGGCGGGCCAGGTCCGACACGGCCTTGTCGCCCACCTCCACGCGCAGCTCCAGCTCGTTGCGCAGCTGCACCGGGTCCGCCAGCACGCCGTACCGGTCGTAGCCCTTGTGCGCCAGGTCCTCGTGCATCACGGAGAAGTCATCCGTGTGCGGCGCGGGCACCTGGGACTTGAGCAGGTCCCGCATCACCGCGGTGACGGAGGCCGTCACGGTGAGCCGGTGGAGCTGCACGTCGTAGACGAAGTCCGAGTACATCGGCTCCTCCACCGTGACGGGCTCGCGGAACGTGGTGTCGCGGTGGCGCTGCACCTCGATGCGCTGCGTCTCCGACTTCTCCAGCGCGGCCTCCAGGCTGGCCTCCTTGACCTTCACCGCCGCCAGCAGCAGCGCCAGCGCCTGCTCCTCCTTCGCGCAGGAGCTAGAGGCGCAGCGGGCGGGGCTGCACTCCCCGGGCAGCGTGCCGGGCTTCTCCGCCTCGCGCGCGGCCTCGCCGCACTCCTTCAGCGCCTCCAGGCACTCGCGGCGCTCGCGCTCGCGGCAGCGCTCCGTCCCCGCGCGCAGCAGGTTGAGCTCCGTCTGCAGGCGCAGGTACTCGCGCAGGGCCTGGGCCTGCTTGCGGTCCACCTCCTCCTGGGTGCGCTCGGCCTGCAGCAGCTTCGTCTCGAAGCCGGCGCGGCGGGGGTTGGGCACGGACGTCTTGCCCGCGAGGTAGCGGTGCGAGCGCTGCGAGTCCTCCACCGCCTTGAGCGGCAGCACGCGCTCCAGCGACAGGTCCAGCTTCACGCCCTCGCGCCCCTCGGGGGCCTCGGTCACCACGCGCAAGGGCAGGTGCGTGGGCAGCATGGCCGCCAGCCGCCCCGCCGCCAGCCGCTGCGCCACGTCGGGCGCGCCCGCGCGGTCCTCCACCGGCGTCGCCACGACCAGGAAGGCCACCTCGTCGCGCAGCTTCTGGCGCACCGCCTCCGCCCGCTCGCGCGCCGCGGTGGCGCCCACGCGCTCCTGGTCCGCGCGCACGTAGGCGACGAGCGCGTTGCCCAGCTTGCCCGCCTTCTCCAGCCCGTCCCCGGTGTTGAACCAGCGCTTCGCCCACGCCACCTGCACCGCGTCCAGGGCCTTCTTGGCGCCCGCGTGGTCCGGGGCCACCGCCAGCACCGCGTCCAGCTCCGCGCGCGCCTCCTGGAGCTTGTCCGCCTTGAGCGCGGTGAGCGCCACGGCCACCCGCTCGTCCAGCGTCACGTTGAGCAGCTCCCTGGCCGCCACGTTCTCCGCGTCCAGCTCCAGGGCGCGCACCAGCCGCTTCATGGCGCCGTCCAGGTCGCCCGCGTCATGGACGCTCCGGGCCTCCTCCAGCACCACCTGGCTCCAGGCGCGGCGCACCTCGCGCAGCTTCACCGTCACCTCGGAGGCCTCCGGGTCCGCGGCGAGCGCGCGCAGATAGGCCGCCTCCGCCTCCGCCCACTTCTGCTGCTGGCTGGCGGTGTCGCCCTCCTTCACGGCGCGGGAGAAGGCCGAGCAGGCCGTCAGGGCCAGCAGCGCGGCCAGGGCGAAGGCGCCGAGCGCGCCGCGGGACGACGAGGGAGCCGGACGAGGGGGACGGGGGGGAGCGGACACGCCCGCATCTTCCGGGAAAGGCGCCACCGGGTGAAGTGTTCGGATGAAGCCAGCCCTCCCCGCCCGCGCCCGCCAGGCCCCTCCCACACGCCTGGCGCCTCGCCCCTCGAACGGACGACCCCGCGGGTTGGCAACCCTTGCTGCTGGCCCTTATCAGGTGCACCTCGTGGTGCCCGCGCTCCGGACTCGCAGATGGGAATGACGCGTCGCACCAGCCGGTAAACGGTTCATCGCACCCACGAGGGGGGCAAGAGAGTCATCATGTCCTGTCCACAGCCACGTCCCACCGAGTTCCGCCTGCCCATGCGCGCGGAGTCCTTCTCCATCGAGGAGCACCGCAACGTGCACTGCCGCTTCTATGGCGGCTGCATCGACGTGGCGGTGCGCCAGGATTGGGACAGCTTCACCTGCTCCAGGTGCCCCCTGTTCCAGCAGGACACCGCGCCCGGCGCGGACCAGTACGCCTTCAACCAGCCCGCGGAGAACGGCAGGCCCTAGGCCGCCCGTCCGGACTCCGCTGGACCGGCCCTCCCTCCAGGTGCGGGAGGAGGGCCGGGGGCCTCCGGGGTTCTTGTCCTTCGCAAGGCGGTGGGAGCGCCGGACCCACGCGCCGCTCGTTGGATGTCTCCTTCCGGCCGCTGTGAGCCCGAGCGCATGACCTACCGTCCCGTCGTCGTCCTGGCCGAGGATGATGGCCTCCTTCGAGAGGCGGTGGCCGAGGCCATGGAGCTGGAGGGCTACCGCGTCGTGCCGTGCGACAGCGGCTTTTCCGCCCTCAAGGCCTTCTTCGCCGAGCCCCGCGTGGACGTGCTGGTGCTCGACTGGCTCCTGCCCGACATCGAGGGCCGTGACCTCATCCGGCTCCTGCACGCGCAGCGTGAGCTGTCGGACCTGCCGGTGGTGCTCACCACGGGGCTGGAGTTGGAGCTGCCCAGCTTCGAGGGCGCGGTGTGCCTGTTGCGCAAGCCCTTCGATTCGACCGAGCTGTCGCGCATCCTCCACCGGCTCACCCACCCGACGCGTTCCACGACGCCGGCCCGGTCCTTCGCGCCCACCGACTCGCGCGTCGTCTGACGCGCGGCTTCCCAAGCAGCCCCTCGCGCCGCATCTTGAAGGCCGTGTGTCCCCTGTCGTGGGGACACGGGCCTTCGCATGCAAGAGCACCGGGTCAGCTCATGGCTGGAGCTCCAGGAGGCGCTGTTCGCGGACTCCTGGAACGAGGCGCTGGGCCGCCACCGCGCCAGCTACGTGTTCCGCGGCATGCCCCACGCCGAGCACGACCTGTCCACCGCGCTCAACCGCCGGGGCCTGTTCGTCCGCAAGGAGAAGGACCTGCTGCGCGCCTTCCGCAAGTACGCGCGCGGCACGCCCCGTGAGCCCCTGGACTCCGTCTGGGATTGGCTCGCCCTGGCGCAGCACCACGGCCTGCCCACGCGCATGCTGGACTGGACGTTCAGCCCCTACGTCGCGCTGCACTTCCTCACCGAGGACTCGGACCTGGCGCACGAGGACGGCGTGGTGTGGTGCGTGGACTACCGGGAGACGAACCGGCTGCTGCCCCGCCCGCTCAAGACGCTGCTCAAGCGCGAGGGCGCGGACGTGTTCTCCGGGGAGATGCTGGCGGAGGTGGCGCCGTCCATCTCTGATTTGGACCGGCTGGCGAGCCACCCGTTCGTGCTCTTCTTCGAGCCGCCGTCGTTGGACGCGCGCATCGTCAACCAGTTCGCGCTCTTCTCGGTGATGAACGGGCCGGACGCGCGCCTGGACAGCTTCCTGGAGCGGCGCAAGCAGGGGGTGCGCCGGCTCATCATCCCCGCGGACCTCAAGTGGGAGGTGCGCGACAAGCTGGACCAGGCGAACCTCACCGAGCGGGTGCTCTTCCCCGGCCTGGACGGGCTGAGCCGCTGGCTGCGTCGCTACTACAGCCCGCGGCCCAGGTAGGCCGCCGCCTCAGGCGTGCGCGTGCACGTGGGGGCCGGGGTGGTGGTGCTCATCGTCCTGGTCGTTCATCGTCACGTCACCGACGATGCCGCGCGCCCGCTGGTTTTCAGTCACCTCGCGGATGTCCTTCTCCCACTTGTTGCCGGCCGCGCCGAAGAGGATGACGGCGAAGATGATGAGGCCGAAGAGGAGCGTTCCAATGAGCGCCGCGCCGAGAATGGTCATCGCTGGACCTCGAGGTTGGGGGCCGCCACCCGAAGAGCGCCGGCCAGGTTGAACGCACCCCTGAAGGGTGTGTCCTCCTTCTTCCCGCCGCGACCCGTGCCGCGCGCCCGCCAGGCCCGCCCCTCGAGTCAGCGGGCGGGCGGCCAGGGGGTTGCCGGGGTGTCCCTTCACTCCTCGGTGACGAACTGCCGCGGCAGGCTCAGCCAGAAGGCCGTCCCCTCCTGGGCGGAGGACGACACGCCCAAGAGGCCCCCGTGGGCCCGGACGATTTCGTGGGTGATGTAGAGCCCCAGGCCCAGGCCGTTGCGCTGCGCGCTGCGCTTGTCCTGCGCGCGGCCGAAGGGGTCGAAGATGGAGCCCAGGCGCTCGGCGGGGATGGGCAGGCCCCAGTTGTGGACCTCCACCCGCACGCCGCCCTCCGCGTCCGCCACCGTCACGCGCACCACGGTGTCCTCCGGGGAGTACTGCACGGCGTTGCCCACCAGGTTCGACGCCGCCTGCGCGATGCGGTCCCCGTCCCAGTCCCCCCAGCCGTTGCCCGTGAGCGACAGCTCGAACTGGCGGCGCGGGTGCGCCACCTCCAGCTCCTCCACCACCTGGCGCAGCACCTCGTGCAGGTTCATCCGCGCCCGCTCCAGCACGTACCCCGCGCCCAGCCGCGTGCGCGTGAAGTCGAGCAAGTCATTGATCATCCGCGCCATGCGGTCCGCGGAGATGGAGATGCGGTTGATGGCCTTGCGCTGCGGCTCGCTCAAGCCCCCGTGACGCAGCAGCAGTGACGCGTTGCCGGCGATGGCCTGCAGGGGGTTTCGCAAGTCATGGCCGAGGATGCCCAGGAACTGCTCGCGGAACGTGGCCGTGCGCCGCGCGGCCTCCTCGCGCTTGAGCCCCTCCTCCACCCGCTTGCGCTCGATGGCGTACCTGAGCGCGCGCACCAGCAGCGGCCCCGACACCTGGCCCTTCACCAGGTAGTCCTGCGCGCCCTCGTGCACCGCGCGCACCGCCAGGCGCTCGTCGTCCGTGCCGGTGAGCACCACCAGCGGCACCGACGGCGCGGCCTGGAGCAGCGGCGGGATGTTGCCCAGCCCGTGCCCGTCCGGCAGCGACAGGTCCAGGAGCACCGCGTCCACCGGCGGCCCCTCGCTCACCACGCGCACCGCGTCCGCCAGGCGCTCGACGTGGAGCACCTCGAAGCGCGTGGCGGTGACCTCGCGCAGCTCCTCCTGGAGCAGGAGCGCGTCGCCCGGGTTGTCCTCCACCAGCAACAGCCGCAGCGGGCGCTCCTCGGTGCCGATGTCACTCATGACGACACCTCGGAAGACGCGGGCACCGACGGCGCCAGCGGCAGGGTGAACCAGAACGTGCTGCCCTCGCCCACCTTGGACTCCACGCCGATGCGACCTCCCAGACGCTCCACGATTTTCTTGCAGATGGCCAGCCCGATGCCCGTCCCGGCGAACGACTCCTTGCCGTGCAGGCGCTGGAAGATGACGAAGATGCGCTCGAAGTCCTGCGCGTCGATGCCGATGCCCCAGTCCCTCACCGTGAAGCGCGCCTCCGCGCCCTTCACCTCGGCGGCCACCTCCACCCTGGGCGGCGCGGCCCCGTGGAACTTGAGCGCGTTGCCGATGAGGTTCTGGAACAGCTGCACCAGCTGCGTCTCGTCCGCGAGCACCATCGGCAGCGGGCCTGTCTCGAGCTGGGCGCCCGACTCCTGCAGCGCCACCTGGAGGTTGGCCCGCGCCCGCTCCACCGCGCGCCCCGCGTCCACCGCGCGCGGCTCGCGGCCCTGCGTGCCCACGCGCGAGTACGTCAGCAGGTCCTGGATGAGCCGCTGCATGCGCGTGACGCCGTCCACCGCGTAGTGGATGAAGGTGTCCGCCTCCGCGTCCAGCTTGCCCTGGTAGCGCCGCGCGAGCAGCTGCGTGTAGCCGGCCACCATGCGCAGCGGCTCCTGCAGGTCGTGCGAGGCCACGTAGGCGAACTGCTGGAGTTCCTCGTTGGAGCGAGCCAGCTCCTTGGCGCGCAGCCGCAGCGAGTCCTCCGCGCGCCTGCGCTCCAGCCCCTGCGCGAGCGCGTCCGCCACCGCCGCCAGCGCCGCCACCTTGTCCTCGCCCAGCACCGTCCTGCTGTAGAGCCCCATCACGCCCACCAGCTGCCCGCGCACCAGCAAGGGGATGCCCGCGAACGAGCGCAGCCCCGTCTCGCGAATCCACGTCGGGTCCAGCACCCGGGCGTCGTGCTCCATCTTGTCCACCCAGACCTGCTCGCGCGTGCGGGCCACCTCCGCCACCAGGCTGCCGCCGTGCACCGCCACGCGCGCCCACTTCTCGCGCGGCGGCGCGAACACGCCCGCGTTGCCCACCAGCTCCAACATGGCGGAGCTGCGCGAGTACAGCCACAGCCGGGCCACCTGCGCGTCCAGGTGGCGCACCAGCGCCTCCGCGCAGCCCTGGAGGATGTCGGCGACGGAGCCCTCCTTCGCCAGGGCGCCGCTCATCTCCGCGCGCAGCGCCTCCAGCCTGCGGGCCACCTGCTCGCGGTCCAGCCGGCGCAGGCCCTCCTCCACGCGGCGCTGGGCCGTCATGTCCGTGTTGGTGCCAATCCACTCGCGCAGCTTGCCGTCCGAGTGCAGCACCGGCACCGCGCGCGCCAGCGTGGGCGAGTACGTCCCGTCCGGACGGCGCAGCCGGTATTCCACCTCGTACGGCTTCACGTCCGTCACCGCCGCCGTCCAGGCGCGGCTGGCCGCGTCCCGGTCCTCGGGGTGGACGGCGTCCAGCCAGCCCGTGCCCTTCCATTCGTCGTACGACTGGCCGGTGTACTCGCGCCAGGAGGGGCTGTCCTCCTCGATGAAGCCATCCGGCCGCGTCACCCACACGGCCTGCGCGGTGGCGGTGACGAGCGAGCGGAAGCGCTCTTCGGCCCGGCGTGCGTCGCGGAACAGGCGCGCGTTGTCCAGCGCCACCGCGGCCTGGGACGCCACGCCCTCCACCAGCCGCGCGTGCTCCTCGCCAAAGCGCCCCGGCTCCGCGTGCCCGAAGAACAGCCCGCCGAGAATCTCCCCGGAGCGGCTCTTCACGGACACCGCCAGGTAGCTCCTCACCGGCAGGTGCCCCTGGGGCATGCCGTGGTACGGGGCGCTCCTGCCGTAGTCGGGCTGGCGCGTCACGTCGTCGTACAGCCGCGAGCCCTCGCCCCGGAAGGTGGGGCCGAAGATGGCGGTGTTGCGCGGCATGGGCAGGTGCGCGAAGGACTCCCGGGGCGCGCCCGACAGCGTGTAGAGCAGGTAGGACTCGCCGCGCTCGTCCACGCGGTTCTCGAAGAAGGCGCCGAAGCCCGCGCCGGTGAGGGCCACCGTCTCGTCGGTGATGCGCTGGACGAGCACGCCCGGGTCCAGCTCCGACGACAGCGTCTCGCCGATGCGCAGCAGCGTCTGGGCGGTGCGCCGCTCCTCCTGGCTGCGGCGCAGCGAGGCCTGGGCCTCGCGGTACAGGCGCGCGGTGTCCACCGACAGCGCGGCGCGCGAGGCGAGCTGCTCGCCCAAGGCCAGGTCCGCCCGTCCGAAGCGCCGGCTGGACTCGGCCGTCACCAGCGTGAGCGCGCCCAGGGTGCGGCCGCGCGCCTTCAGGGGGATGAGCATGGCCGAGCGCAGGCCCAGCGCCGTGAGGAAGCGCAGGTGCTCCCGGTCCCGCGCCGCCAGGGCCAGCACGTCGTCGGACACGGACTCCAGCAACACGGGCCTGCCCGTGCGGATGACGGCCAGCACGCCGTTCGGGTCGTCCTCGCGGGGCGGGTAGCGCACCCGCACCTCCTCGGCCAGCCGCACCCGGCTGGGGTCCACGTGCGCCACCGCCACCTGGCGCGTGCCGCCGTCCTCCTCCACCAGCTCCACCGCGCACCAGTCCGCCAGCTGCGGCACCGCCAGCTTCGCCAGCAGCGCCAGCGTGTCGTCCAGGTCGAGCGCGGACGAGGACAGGAGCGCCCCCGCCTCCGCCAGGAAGCGCATGGACTCCGAGGCGCGCTTGGGCTCCTCGATGTCCGTGGTGGTGCCGAACCACTGGAGGATGTCGCCCTTGGCGTCGCGCAGGGGGCTGGCGCGGCCGAGCATCCACCGCCAGGCGCCATCATGGCGCCGGCAGCGGAACTCCACCTCGTAGGGCTCCCCCGTCGCGAGCGAGTGGGCCCAGCGCCTGCCGGCCTCCTGCGCGTCCTCCGGGTGGAAGATGCGCCACCAGCCGTCGCCCAGCGCCTGCTCGGGCGTCAGGCCGGTGTACTCGTACCAGCGGCGGTTGAAGTAGACGTGGTGCCCGTCGGGGCGGGTCATCCAGACGAGCTGGGGGAGGCTCTCCAGGACCTGGAGGGACAGCGCGCCCGGGGACAGGTCCACGGTGGGGACCGGCGCCTCCGGGGGGGAGTGGGGAGGGGACATGGAGCGCACGTGACCTTAACAGTCCGCACAGGGACCGCCCTTTCGGCACCCCTGGGTTTTCCACCATCCGACAATCGTCCCCAGGGACAAGGCCCCGGCGGCTCCCTCCCCGGGAGGGACGGCTGCGACCCGCTGGGAATCCCTCGCTCCATACCTGACACCAGACACGCGACCTGTCATTTCATTGCACCCCAATGCCTGACATCTCCAGCACGGCACGCGCCTCCAGCGAGTCTGGGTTCAACCGGCCGGAGGGCCACGAACTCGAATGACAGACACGGGATTGCCGGGAGGCAGTCCGGACAGGCCGCCGTGGAGACCGCCATCGTCGTGCCGATGAGGGTCTTCAGGGTGCTGGGCATCATCCAACTGGAGACGCTCGCCGGTAGGACACTGAAGGTGAGCGAGTACTCCTACTGCGGCGGCATCACCGCCGGGTGGTCCGCCTCCGTGCCCAGCCTCGGGCTGGTGCGGATGAGCGGAGAGAGTCCCTTCCAGCTCGTGGACTCCGGCGTGGGCGGAGACCCGTGGAAGAAGCGTGCGGTCCCCGCGCCCACCGCCCGGAAGTGAGCGTCAGCGAGAGGACGGCCCCAGCACCAACCCCTGAACTGAAGATACGTCACCACCCGCGCGCGGGCGGACAGCAGCGTCGCGCGACCCAGAGCCCCCTCACGGTGCTCAAGGACAACAGCACCTGCGCGCCCGAGGCCACGGCCACCGCGAACCCCATCATCGCCCGACGTCCGCCGAGCAGCAGGGACTCCTGGACGAGCCACGCCGCGCAGGCCCCGAAGAACCCCAGGGCCACGACATGGAACAGGACGGTGGACACGGGCAGCGTGAAGGCTTTCATGACCAGCCCGGAGCGCATCACACCTGCCAGGCTTTGGGGAAGCCCCCAGGCCCCTCAGCGCTTGCGCCGGGACACGGCGGTGCCAGGGACGGACTCGACGAGCTGCCGGTACTCGCGGGGACTCAGGCCCGTCACCTGCTTGAACTGGCGTGACAGGGCGCTCTGGTCGCAGAAGCCCACGGACAGCGCGATGGCGGCGATGGGCTCGCGCACGTCCTCCACCAGTCGCTCCGCCGCGGCGTCGATGCGCGTCTTCATGATGAACTGCCCCGCGGAGAGCTGGAAGATGCGCCGCATCCGCCGCTCGAACTGCGCCGCGGACATGCCCGCGCGCCGCGCCAGCGAGTCGATGCGCAGCCGCTCCCCGTAGTTCGCCTGGATGAAGTCGATAGTCGCCGCGAAGCGCTCGTCCACCAGCCCCGCGCGCCCCGGCTCGTGGATGTCCTTTGACAGACACGCCAGCCCCATCACGTCGCCCGTGGCGTCGAACAGCGGCACCTTGCTCGTCAGACACCAGCCCGGCTCGCGGTTGTTGAACAGCGTCAGGTCCAGGTTGTCCACCAGCGGGCGCCCCGTGCGGAACACCTTCTCGTCCTGCCGCACGTACCGGTCCGCCATGTGCTGGGGGAACAGCTCGTGCGCCGTGCGCCCCACCGCCGCCGCCTTGCTCTTCAGCCCGCAGCGCTCCGCGCACGCCTCGCTGATGCACACGTACCGGCCCTGGATGTCCTTCACCGAGAAGACGATGTCCGGCACCCGGTCGAACAGCGCCTCCGCGAACAGCGGGTTCGTCACCCGCCCCATGAAGTCCACCCGCCAGTGCTCCAACGCCTCTCGCCCTTTGGTCGTTTCCATTCATCCCCGCGTGGGAAAGACACAAGAACAGCGCACCGGCCCAGGAATACCTTGAACACCGCGTGAAACCCACGTCGGCGTCGTCCAGTCCTGTCGACACCGTGCGGCAAAGCCCCCACCCCGAGGAGCACGAGCATGCGCAGTCCAATCACGGATTGGTGTCGCTGTCACATCGTCCTCGCCCTCTGTATCGGAGTCTTCGCCCCTGGAGCGGACGCCCGCCCCGGGGCTCCCCCGCCGACCGGGTCCGCCCAGCGCCTTCACGGGCTGGAGCATGCCCATCAGCGCATCCTGCCCGACGAGCGCTCGCCCGACGTCGCGCCGGAGCAACTCCGTCAGGAGCTCGCCCCACCGCCTCCCGCCCGGGCGTTGCTGGCCGCCTGTGACACGGCGGCCTTCGGCTCGGCCAGCGGCGCGGCGCTCGTCACCCTGGTGAAGGGCTCCACGGAGGCGTGCGTCAACACGCTGTTCGGTGTCACCGGCACGCTGGCGCGGCAGGTGTTCATCGAGAGCAAGATGGTCACCATCGCCAACGCGCTCACCACCAGCGCACAGGCCTACGTGGGGGACAACAGCGGGCAGACGCTCCAGCTCATCCTGTTCCTCCGGGCCGGGTACTACGTGCAGTTCTACAGCCCGGACGTGGTGGGGGCGTACGGCACGGCGCTCGGCAACGCCATCCGTCCGGCGCTGGCGGCCTTCGTCGCCAACAGCCACTTCCGGGACGTCAACGACGCGCACGGCGCGGTGCTGCGGGAGTTCGTCACGCTCATCGACAGCGCGGGGGAGAGCGCGCGGCACCTGGCGACGTTCAAGGGGCTCCTGGACCGCTTCAACACCACCGCCGAGACGTTCTGGTACATGCGCGCCGCCACCAACAACGTCTTCGTCGGCCTGTTCCGGGGACACTACGACGCGGCCTTCATCGCGGCCGTGCAGCAGGACAGCGCCATCATCGACGCGCTGGAGTCCTTCGGCCTGCGCACCGAGCACCTGCTGGGCACGGACAACCAGTACCTCACGGTCAACGCCGCGCGCGAGCTGGCGCGCTTCCTCCAGTACCCGGGCGCGCTCCAGGACAAGTCGCGTCCCAAGGTGCGGGCGCTCATCGCGAACCACCAGATGACGGGGCCCACGGCGGGCGTCTGGGTGGGCGCCGCGGAGATGGCGGACTACTACGACGGCGCGAACTGCGCGTACTACGGCATCTGTGACTTCCGTCGCACGCTGGAGCAGGCGGTGTTGCGCGTGACGTACAACTGCGGCGCGACGTTGCGCATGCGCGCGCAGGACATGACTTCTTCGCAGTTCAGCCAGAGCTGCGCCAAGCTCGCCGCGCAGGAGACGTACTTCCACGACATGCTGAAGACGGGGCGCGTGCCGGTGGCCGGGGACAACAACACCGCGCTGGAGATGGTCATCTTCGACAGCAGCCTGGACTATCAGACGTACGCGGGGGCGCTGTTCGGCATCGACACGAACAACGGTGGAATGTACCTGGAGGGAGACCCTTCCGCGTCGGGCAACCAGGCGCGGTTCATCGCCTACGAGGCGGAGTGGGTGCGGCCCACGTTCCAGATATGGAACCTGGAGCACGAGTACGTGCACTACCTGGATGGCCGCTTCGACATGAAGGGCGACTTCGGCGCCAGCGTGAGCCAGCCCACCATCTGGTGGATTGAGGGCCTGGCTGAGTACATCTCGAAGAAGAGCGACAACGCGAGCGCGGTGGCGGTGGGGGCCGGCAAGGCGTTCCAGCTCAGCCAGATTCTGCGCAACGACTACAACAGCGGCACGGAGCGCGTGTACACGTGGGGCTACCTCGCGGTGCGCTTCATGTTCGAGCGGCACGCGGACCAGGTGGGCACGTTCCTGGGACAGTTCCGGGCGGGGAGCTACGCCGCGTATCGCCAGTCACTCGACGCGCTGGGCACGGCGAACGACCCGGAGTTCCACGAGTGGTTGACGTGCGTGGCCACCGCGAGCGACCCGAGCACCTGTGTGAATCCGGGTCCGGGGCCAGGGACGGGGACACCGTGCACGGGCTCCGACTCCAGGATGCTGGGCAATGGCTGCTACCGCGGGCCGCTGTCCGCGACGAGCGGGTTGCAGTACTTCTACCTGTGGGTGCCCAATGGCGCGCGCAACCTGCGCTTCCAGATGAGCGGCGGCACGGGCAACGCGGACCTGTACGTGCGCGCCTCGACGTGGCCCAGCCTCACGACATACGACCACCGGCCCTACCTGTCAGGCAATGACGAGACAGTGGACATCCCGTCACCGCCGACCGGCAGCTACATCTACCTGATGCTCAACGCCCGGACGCCGTACTCGGGCGTGAAGCTGGAGGCCCGCTTCGACACGGGGCCGTAAGACGAGGGACGACTCCCGGGTGGACGTGGCGCCACCTGGGAGTCGAGTCACTCCCGCTTCAGCACGCCATCCACCGTGCGCCACAGGCCCAGCGGGTTCGACTCGCGCAGTTCGACCGGCAATAGCGCGTCCGGCACGTCCTGGTAGCACACGGGCCGCACGAAGCGGCGGATGGCCCCGGTGCCCACCGCGGTGAAGCGCCCATCCGAGCTGGCCGGGAAGGGCCCGCCGTGCACCATCGCCGGGCAGACCTCCACGCCCGTGGGCACCCCGTTCACCAGCACGCGCCCCACGCGGTCCGTCAGCACGGGGAACAGCTCCGCCGCCACCGCCGTGTCCCCCGCGTCCATCAACACCGTCGCCGTGAGCTGTCCCTCCAGCCCGGACGCCACGCGCACCAGCTCCGCCGCGTCCTTCGCCGGCGTCAGCACCGCACAGCTGCCGAACACCTCCTCGGTCAGCGCGTGCTCCGCGAGCACCACCGTGGCTGGCGCCTCGAACAGCGCCGCGGCCCCGAGCGCCGCCCGAGACTCACCCCGCACACAGGTCCGGGTGTCCGTGCGCGCCGCGAGCCGGCCGACGCCCTCACGGAAGCGCTCGGCGATGTTCGGCGTCAGCATGGGCGCGGGCGACGCCGCACCGAGCTTCTCCGCCAGCCGCGCGCGGAAGGCCTCATACCCCAGCCCCTCCACCGCCACGACCAGGCCGGGCGAGGTGCAGAACTGTCCCGCCCCCTGGAGAATCGACGCGGCCAGCGAGTCCGCCATCGCCTCGGGTCGCGCGGCCAGGGCCTCCGGCAACACGAAGATGGGATTGATGGAGCCCATCTCCGCGAAGACGGGAATGGGCAGGGGACGGGAGGCGGCCAACGCCATCAACGCCTGTCCTCCCTGACGCGAGCCCGTGAAGCCCACCGAGCGGATGGCCGGGTGACGCACGAGCGCCGCGCCCACCTCCGTGCCCGCGTCGAACAGGAGCGAGAACACACCTTCGTGCAGGCCACACGCGGACACGGCGGCGCGGATGGCCAGGGCCGCGCGCTCCGAGGTCGCCGGGTGCGCGGGGTGGGCCTTGGCCACGACGGGACAGCCCGCGGCCAGCGCGGACGCGGTGTCACCTCCGGCCACGGAGAACGCGAGCGGGAAGTTGCTCGCGCCGAACACCGCCACCGGTCCCACCGGGCGCAGCATCGAGCGCAGGTCCGCGCGCGGCAGGGGCTTCCTGTCGGGCAGCGCGTGGTCGATGCGCGCGTCCACCCAGCTGCCCTCCTCCAGCAGTCGCGCGAACTGGCGGAACTGTCCCGCCGCGCGGCCCAGCTCCCCCTGGATGCGCGCGGGAGGCAGGCCCGTCTCCTTCGGCGTCACCGCGAGGAAGTCCGCCTCCGCCGCGAGGAGCGCCTCGGCGATGTGCTCCAGGAACACCGCGCGCTGCCGCGAGGACAGGGCCGCGAGCGACGGCGCCGCCTCCGCCGCGAGCGAGCACGCCCGCTCCACCTCATGCGGCCGCGCGGCGTGGAAGCGCACCTCCAGCGCCACGCCCTCCGCCGGGTTCCATCCGGTGAACGTCGCGCCACCGGGCTCGCCGCGCCCGGCGCCAATCAACGACAATCCCATCCAGCTCATGCCACTACCTCACGTCGGGGAGGGACACGGGCGTGCCCCTCGAAGCTTCGACCTCGGCTACGTCACACCACGAATCGGCCCTACAGCGCGGGGCGGTTCGCCAACGCCTCGCGCAGCACGCGCAGGCACTCCTCACGCTCGGCGCCCACCAGCTCCATCCGGGGCCCGCGCACCCGCTCGTGGCCCCAGCCCATCTCCTGCTGCACCAGCTTGATGAGCTGGACGAACTTGGGGACGGTGTCCAGGCGCAACAGCGGCAGGAACCACCGGTACAGCGCGAACGCAGCGTCCTTCTTGCCGGCCAGGGACAGCTCGAGCAGGCGCACCGACTCGGCGGGGAAGGCATTCACCAGCCCGGCCACCCAGAAGCGCGCGCCCGCCTCCACGCCCTCGACGAGGCAGTCATCCACGCCCACGCCCAGGGTCAGCCGGTCGCCCAGCAGGGCGCGGATGCCGGTGACGCGGCGGGCATCGGTGGAGGACTCCTTCACGGCGACCGCATTGTCGTGCTCGGCGGCCAGCTCCGCCAACTGCGCGGGCGTGAAGTCCGTCTTGTAGGCCACCGGGTTGTTGTAGAGCAGGCACGGCAGCTTCGTGGCGCGGAGGACCGTGGACATGTGCGCCTTCATCTCGCGCCAGTCGCTGGAATAGACATACGGCGGCAGCACCATGAGGCCGGCGCACCCGGCCTCCTCGGCGGCGCGGGCCAGCCGCACGGCCTCCGCGGTGGACAGCGCGGCGATGCCGGGGATGACGGGCGCCTTCACCGCGGACACGCACGTGCGCATCAGCGCGACCTTCTCCTCGGAGGTCAGCGTCGCGCCCTCACCCAGCGAGCCGCAGGGGATGAGGCCCGTGCAGCCCTGCGAGATGAGCCACTGCACGTGCGAGCGCACCGCGCCGTGGTCGACGGACAGGTCCGCGTTGAAGGGGGTGGTGATGGCGGGGAGGACACCGGACCAGAGGCTCATGACTTGCTCGTGTGGGAAGGGGAAACGTCGGAGGGAGGAAGGCGCAGGCTGCCGATGCGCGCGGGGAGACAGGGCGGGCGCACGTCCTCGCCCGACCAACCAAAGAGCGTCTGCGCCGCGGGGCCGCAGGTGCGCCCCTGACACGCGCCCATGCCCAGCCGGGCGTACAGGCGCGCCTCGCGCAGATTCGTGCAGCCCTCCAGCGCGGACAGGGGCACGTCTTCACAGCGGCACAGCAGGGTGTCGGGCCGGGCCAGTCGGCGCAGCTCCTCGCGGGGTGCGTCGTGCCGCGCGAGGTGGACGGAGAAGTCGCGCACGCCTCGCCAGGCACGGGCGAGAGACTCGGGGACGGGACGGCCCGCGGCGACGAGGCCCGCGAGCTCGCCGGTGACGAGCGCCTGGTCCACACCGCCGATGCCGAGCAGCTCGCCCACGGCGTGCACGCGAGGGACTCGGGTCTCCAGTCGGTCGTCCACGAGGACCGCGCCGTGGGAGACCTCGCAGCCCAGCAGCCGGGGCAGCTCCAGGTTGGGCACGAGGCCATAGGACGCGCCCAGGTAGTCGCAGCGCAGGTGCTCCTCGTGGCCTCGCACGGACAGGCGCACGGACTCCAGGCGGTCCGTGCCCTCGGCGGCGAGCACCCACGCGTCCGTGGACGTGGGGACGCTGATGAGCTTCGCGGTCATCACCGCGCCCTGGAGCAGCTTCGAGGGATGGCGCCAGAGCTGGAGCGCGAAGCGCCAGTGGTCCGCGGCGGGAGCCTGCTCGGCGATGGAGAGGATCTCTCCGCCGTGGGACTGAATCGTCGCGGCGGCGGCGAGGAGCAGCGGCCCCGTGCCCGCGAGCACCACGCGCTTGCCGCGAATCGGCAGGCCGTCCTTCACGAGCACCTGGAGACCGCTGACACCGAGCACACCGGGGAGCGTCCAGCCGGGGAACGGGAGGAAGCGCTCACGTGCACCCGTGGCCAGGATGGCGCGGCCATGGTGCACGGTGAACGAGGAGGCGCCCTCCTCCACCAGGAGCACACCGGGCTCGGGCGAGGCGATGACCCGCGCGCCAGGACGGAAGCGAGCACCCGAGGCCGCGAAGCGCGTGAGCCACTTGCGCGCGAGCGGGTTCTTCCCCGTCCGTGCCTCACCGCGCCAGATCTGCCCACCGGGCTCGGGCTGCGCATCGAGGACCAGGACCTTCAATCCCGCCTCGGCCGCATGACAGGCGGCGGCGAGCCCACCGGGTCCCGCGCCGACGATGACGACGTCACACGTCTCACGCATCGGGGCGCTCCTGTTCGGACACACAGCGGGCCGTGACGCACAGGAGACGGCGAGCCTCGCACCCACTCGGCAACGAGGAGGAGACACGCGCAACTCCGGGCATGAATCCCTCACCCATCGGTCACCACCTCCAGGTCGTCACGACACGGCGTCAGGCACGTGAGGACCTCGGATACGCCGTCGACGGTGGCCCGACACTCGAAGCACACGCCCATGCCGCACAGCGGGCCCCTAGGACGTCCACCCAGGTCCGCGCGGCTGACGAACCGCTCCGTCATCGCGAGCGCCGCGGCCACGGAGGTGCCCGAGGGAACGGTGACGGCTTGCCCGTTGATACGCAGCGTGACGGAGGCAGGTGCCTTGCGCGACGGCTCACCCATGGGGCACCTCGCGACGACGCGGCCTCCAGGAGCCTTGCGACTCCTGCTCATGCATCAGCCCACCGGCGGCGTAGAGCGACGAAGCGCCCATCCATGGGCGGCGCACGTCCGTCGAGGCGCCCTGCGGCACCCACTCACGCATGTGCCACCTCGCGAGTCGCCCCACCCAGGAAGCGAGAGGGCGAGTACGCCGACACATCGATGGCGCTCGTCCGCCCGAGCATCTGGTCCGCGACCAACCGCGCGCTCCCCGTGGCGGTGGTGATGCCCAATCCCTCATGCCCACAAGCCAGCCACAGCCACGGCTTCTCCGGATGCGCCCCCAAGAGCGGCAGTCCATCCGGGCTCGCCGGACGCAGTCCCGTCCACACGCGCAGCGCCTGCAAGCCATCGAGTCCCGGGAGGAACATCGCCGCGCGCTTCAGCATGCGCTCCAGGATGGCGGCCTCCACCTCACGGCTCGCCTCCCCGGGCTGCCGCGACGACCCGAGCAGCAACTGCCCGGTGACCCGGGGCTGCGCATTGAACGCGACCGACGCCCCATCCGTGCCATGCGCGCTCTTGAGATACCCCAGCTCCACGAGCTGGTGATGCACCACGGGAGCACCGCGCCGCGTGATGAGCAGGTGGCCCTTGCGCGGAGAGATGGGCAGCTCCGGACAGAGCGAGGGACTCGCCACGCCCGCCGCGAGCACCACCCGCCCGGCCTTCAGTACCTCTCCGTTCGCCAGGACGACACCCTCGGGCCGCAGCTCCCGGACCGGACATCCCGTCATCACCTTCGCCCCACGCGCCTGCGCCCTCTGCGCGAAGGTCCGCGCGGCGACCGGCGGATACAACACGGCGTCATCCGGCACCCGCAGCGCACCGACGAGCCCGGGGGCCAACGCAGGCTCCGCCTCGTACAACGCGGCCGCATCCAACACCTCGGCCCGAACACCCGCGGCGCGATAATTGGCGACCTTCGCGGAGACGGCGGCCATCTCCTCGTCATCAGCCGCCAGCCACAAGGTGCCGCACGCGTCGTACTCCACGGTGCGCGGCAGCCCCTGCGCGAGCTGCCGCCAGAGCGACACGGAGTACGCGGTCAGCGCGAGCTCCGCCGCGTTGTCATCCATCGCGACCAGGTGTCCCATCCCGCACGCGGTGGTCGCGGCGCCGATGGAGCGCGCCTCGACGAGCGCCACGGACATCCCCTCGGTGGACAGCGCCTCCGCGAGCGCCGCGCCGACGATGCCACCGCCGACGATGACGCAGTCGAAGGCGCTCATCCGATGCCCCACGCGAACGGGTCCTTCGGGTCCACCAGCAGCGTGGCCTCCGCGTTGACGGACGCGGTGCCCGTAATCGTGGGCAGGACGCGCTCGCCATCACGCACGTAGCGCGCCTGGAACCGGCTGCCGATGATGCTCTCCTGCACCCACGTATCGCCCTCGGCGAGCGCGCCCTCCGCGGCCAGGCACGCCACCTTGGCGCTCGTCCCCGTGCCACACGGAGAACGGTCATACGCGAGCCCCGGGCACAGCACGAAGTTGCGCGCATCCACGCCCGGCGTCGGCGACGGCGCATACAGCTCCACGTGGTCGATCTCCGCGCCGCCCTCCCCCGTGATGCCCTGGTCCGCGAGCGCCTGCTTGATGGCGGACGTGTACGCGAGCAGCGCAGGCACCCGCGCCAGCTCCAGCGGCGGGTTCGTCGCGCGCGAGAGGAAGAACCAGTTGCCGCCCCACGCGATGTCGCCGTGCACCTCGCCATGCCCGGGCACGTCCACCTTCACGTCGTGCGCCCAGCGGTAGCTGGGCACGTTGGCGATGCTGACGCTCCCGTCCGGGTGCAGGGTGGCCTTCACCACGCCCACGGGCGTCTCCAGCGCGTGCACGCCGGGGCCGATGCGGCCCAGGTGCTCCAGCGTCTTCACCACGCCGATGGTCCCATGGCCACACATGCCCAGGTAGCCGACGTTGTTGAAGAAGATGATGCCCGCGACGCTCGAGGCGCTGACGGGCGGGCACAACAGTGCGCCCACCATGACGTCCGAGCCCCGGGGTTCACAGACGATGGCCTTGCGGAAGTCGTCGAAGCGCTCCCGGAACCGCTCGCGCAAGCTCGCCAGGTCGCCCGTGCCCAGCTCCGGGCCGCCCTCCGTCACCACCCGCGTGGGCTCACCCCCTGTATGACTGTCGATGACTCGAATGCGCCGCATGCGGACCAAGCCCTCCACCCGGACCTCCCGGATGCAACCCTAGGAGTCCTGGAGCGCGGTTTCTTGCGCGATTCGACCACACCCGCGTGGCAAACACGCAAATGCGCCGGGAGCGAGGAGCCCCCCTTTCCCGCCCCGCGGCGCCATGGCCTCGGCACCGGGTGACGCACCCGGCCACGGCGCCCGCCTCACGGCCCTGGCCGCGTGTCAGCCCTCCGGGCGAGGCTGTGCCTTCTCACGCAAAGGGAGCACGCAATGAACCTTCGGAAGCGAAGTGGAGTTGTCGTGGTGGCCTTCTTCCTGACGGCCTGTGGTCCGGACTCCGATGCCGGGAGTCCCCAGGCCCGGGACACGTCCACGCACCAGCGAATCTCGGACCCGTGGACGTGTGACCCCGCGGACTGGTGCCGGGTCGACTCACACACCCTCGACTGCCCTCCCGGCGCCCCCGAGACGGTCGCCTACGCCTGGCCCACCCAGGGGGGTGGATTCTGCACCCAGCGCTTCGCGTGTGGTCCCTTCCACCCGCTCTGCGCCGGCCCCATCGAGCCGTAATCCGGATGGCATCCGTCATGGAATAGCATCTGTTCCTCACCCCTCAAGGAGCACGACATGCATCCACGCAACTTCCTGGGAGTCATGCTGACGGCCGCGGTCCTCACGGGCTGTGGAGTCGCTCACGACGGCGAGGAGCAGGTCCAGGACGGGACGTCCCGGAGCGCCAGCGACGTCTGCGACGGCACGACGGCCTGGGAGTACTACTACTACGCGGACCCCTCGATGAGCGGTGAGCCCACCGGCGTGGTCATCTGCAAGTGCCGCGGCGTCATCCAGACCTGGGGCGACACCACGCCCACGCCCTATTACTACTACTGGAGTGGCCTGTGCGGCGGCGGTGAAGCCGCCCACTGAGGCCGCTTCCTCCCTCTCGTCCACGCCGCGAGGAGCGTGGACGAGACGCACTCCCTCAACTGCCCAGCGTGCCGGACTCGAGCGCCTTGCGCGCCGAGCCGGCCATGCTCTGCGCCAGCGTCTGCACCGAGCGCGTCACGTTGCGCGTCTCCTCGACGACCCGCAGCGTCTGCTGCATCTGCTCCGACATGTCCTGGATGGCCACGGCGATCTGCGACGTGCCCGCGTCCTGCTGTGACACGGCCGCCGAGATCTGCCGCACGCTGTTACTTGTGTCGCCGATGATGCCCGCGAGCTTGCGCAGCTGCGTGCCGGAGACGCGCACCGCCTCCACGCTCACCCGGACGCGCTGCTCGCCCTGCTCGCTCATCTTCGCCGCCTCGCGCATGCTGCTGCTCACACCCTCCAGCACCTCGCGGATGCGCTGGGTGGCCAGGATGGACTGGTCCGCGAGGCTGCGCACCTCGCGAGACACCACGCTGAAGCCCCGGCCGTGCTCGCCGCTGCGCGCCGCCTCGATGGCCGCGTTCACCGCGAGCATGTTGGACTGGTCCGCCAGGCCCTTCACCGTGTCGACGATGCCCGCGATCTCCCGCGTCCGCTCATCGAGCGCGAGGATGCGCCGCGCCATCTCCGACACCTCCTCGCGGATGGCCTCCAGGTTCGTCAGCGTCTTGTCCAGCGCCGCGCCGCCGTCGCGCCCCGCCTCCTCCGCGGCGACGATGGACTCGGCCAGCACACGCGCCTTGTCCGCCGTCACCAGCGAGCCCTGGCGAATCTCCTGCACCGTCTGCTCCAGCTCCTTGAGCGCCGTCGCCTGACGTCCGATGCCGTCCGTCTGCTCCTCGCTCGAGGTGCGCAGCTGCTGCGCCACCGTGGCCAGCTCCCCGGCGCCGGTGCCCATGCCCTCGGCCAGCTCGCGCACGTCCTTGCGCCGCGCCTCCAGCTGGCTCGCGTGCGACGACAGCGAGCGCACCACATGCGAGGAGCGCCGCGCCACGATTCCCACCAGCGACGCGGTGAAGGCGAGGAAGCCCCAGTGGATGAACATCCCCTCCATCTTCACCCAGCCCAACAGCGGCAGCATCGCCGCCACCAGGACCAGGGTGAGCACCCCCAGGCCCGCGCTGAAGATGCGCGCGTCGACGTTGCCCCGGAGCGCGGCCACCACCGCGACGATGACGTACGTCAGCAGGACCGGAATGGAGTACAGCATGAGCACCTGGAACAGCCGGCTCGCCGTCCCCAGGTCCACCATGGCCACCACGGCCTGCAGCGCGGCGAGCACCGTCACCGTCCACACCACCGCGCTGAACCAGCGCGCGCGCCCCTCCAGGATGCCCTCCTGGATGAACCAGCCCAGCCCCGGCAGCACGCAGTAGGCCGCGAGGAACGTGGCGCGCCACAGCGACAGCTCCACGCCCCACACCGCGCTCACCACCCCGCTCATGCCCACGAGCAGCACGCCCGCGCCGCCGGAGAACACGCCGAGCGCCAACAACATGCGCCGCTGCCGCCCCAGCAGCGACATGCCCAGCGCCACCTGCGCGATGACCAGCAGCAGGTTGCCGGTGACGAGACAGCCCAGCCCCGTGCGCACCACCCGCGCCAGCAGCTCGTGGCGAGGCCCCACCCGCGCGTGCTGGCTCACGCCCATGGCCGCCGTGCTGCTCTGGATGCGCAGCAGCACCCGCGAGCCCTGCGCGGAGGCGGGCAGCGGAATCAGCTGCGCCCAGATGGACTCGCGCACCTCGGTCCCCGACGGGTTCAGCTTCCCGTTCGCGTAGACACGCTGGCCGTCGACATAGACCTCGTACGCGTTGGTCACCGAGCCCAGCATCAGCGCGGGCTCACCCCATCCACCTCGAGGCACGGGGATGCTCACCCACAACATCGTGTGCGCTTCCCGACCCGGCGGGACCTTCAGCGCCTCCATCGACTTCCAGTCGACCTTGTCGGGCTCCTTCGCCCACGTGGGCACGCCGTCCGGCCCCAGCGGTGAGTCTCCCCAGTGATGGAGCCACCCGTCCTTCAACTCCATGACGCTCGCGGCGCGTGTCTGCGCCTGGGCCGCGGAGCTCCACGCCAGCACCAGCATCCAGCACAGCACCACCAGCCAACGCGTGGATTGCGACACGCGGTGACGCCCTCTGCAAACAGCAGGACCGCGACGCGAGACACGACACGACGACGACACGCGCTGCGAGACAGGAGACCAAGACATGTATGGCGATGCTCGTGTGTTCGAGACATCGCTGTAAACGGGTCCACCCCACCCCGCCCGTCTGCTCCTTCCCCGCGTGTGAGCAGGCTCGAGACGGACGTCGACACTTGGAACACTGCTCCACTGTCTTCATGGAACAAACTCGCGTCACGCGAGCCAATCACGAACAAACCGCGAGCTGTGTCATGCATGTATCCATGTCGACACGCTGTATCGGGGCGCCGGCCCCGAAGAGGCCCTCCGCCGAGCGGGTCAACGGTCCGGGCCGCCTCCCCACCTGCCCGGGTGGGATTGTTGCCCGGTGAGGGTTACTTCCGGCCGCTCAAGGATTTCCGGCTAATCCGTCGTTAAGAAGGAGCACGGAGATGGTTCCGGGGGCGGTCCAGGTAGGACCGAGGGGGATACATGAGCACGGCGGAGCTGGCGGAGTTGCTGGAAGGGGCGCGGGAAGAGGACTCGGGCGCTCGGGATGCGCTGATGGCGGCGGCCTGTCGGGAGCTCCAGTGGAGGCTCTCGCCGGAGGTGTCCGAGCTCACGCCCCAGCACCCCGTGCGGCTGGTGGAGGAGGCCTGGGCGCGGCTGTTCGCGGCGGGCGTCCCCCTGGAGTCCCGTCCCCGCTTCCTGTGCGCCGCGTCGCGCGCCATGCGCAAGGTCCTGGTGGACCGGGCCCGGGCGCCGCTCCTCCTGCGTCGCGCGGCGAGGCGCGAGCGGGTGAGCCTGCGTCACCTGGGAGACGAAGCGCCGGCGGGCGCCGAGCTGGAGGTGCTCCAGCTGGAGGAGGCCCTGTCGGAGCTGGAGTCCTTCCAGCCCCGGCTCGCGCGGCTGGTGGAGCTGCGCTACTTCGCGGGCCTGAGCCTGCCCGACACGGCCGGGGTGCTCGAGGTCTCCCAGGCGACGGCGCGCCGGGACTGGTCCTACGTGCGCGTCTGGCTGACCGAGCGCTTGAGCCACTGAGGCTCAGCGCCGCTTCGCCGAAGGCGGCCGGGGCAGCGCCGCGTCCGCGAGGCCCGCCAGGAGCAGGATGGGCGCCAGCAGCACGGCGCCGAACCACGCGAGCGCGTACAGGAGCCCGAAGACGAGCTCGGGCGCGCCCCCCACGCGGGTGCCCGACAGCACGCCGACATACTGCCGGCCTCCCGCCAGGTGCAGCAGCAGGAAGACGGCGACCCACACCAGCGCCATGAAGACCCTGGGCGCGCGCGACATCCGGGTGAGCATCATCGGTGGGCCTCCAGCGTTCGCGGTGACAGCGCTCGCCGCCACAGCGGACCTTGCGTCAGGGAGTACAGCAACACGGCATCGGCCAGCGGATTGCCCGCCGCGAAACGCAGGCCGCCGTCCTCCAGGATGGGGAACGCGGCGAATCGCAGGCTGGTGGACAGCCCCATGAGCAGCGCCTCGTCGCCGAAGGCCGAGGCCGCCACCAGCGCCAATCCGCTCGAGCCCGCGTTCGCGTTCACCAGCGGAATCGTGGGACCGGAGTCGATGTCGCCCGCGCGCGCATCCGACGCGGGCCACTCCGCCGCCCAGGCGAAGCCCAGGCGCTCGCCGATGAGCAGCGCCCGGGCGCGCTCGAACTGCTCGCGCGCGAAGTCGGCATCGACCAGCTGGAGCATGTGCGCGGCGAGCCACAGCGATGAGCCCTCGGGTCCGTCCCGCGTCGCGCCCTCGTGGGTGAAGCTGGAGACGAGCAGCCCGGTGCGCGCGTCCAGCAGGTGCTCGCGCGCCGAGCGCACCCACCGCTCGCGCAGCGAGGCGTGGCTGCGGCCATCCACCGCGTCGGACAGGCGCAGCGCGGCGAGCGCCACGGTGTTGCAGAAGATCCAGCCCTCGTCGGGATAGCTCTCCGCCGAGAGCAGCGGGGCCCGCTCCAGCTGCGCGGCCATGCGGTCCACCCGCTCGCGCAGCGGCCACGCCCACGCCTCGCGCGGCTCCACCAGCTGCCGGGCCGCGAGCATCAACGCCACCTCGCCCTCGATGAAGAGGCTGCGCCCCGAGGCGTCCCTGAACGGCGCGGCGTGCACGTACGGCAGGAGGAACGTGTCCACCCCTCCCCGCTCGTCCTCCAGCGTGCGCGTGATGAGCGTGTCGACGACGGCCAGGTGCTCCGCCCTGCGCTCCGGCTCGTGGAGCGCCAGGTTCGCGAAGGCGAGCACGCAGAAGGTGCGCGCCATCAGGTCCCACTCCGGATTGGACCGACGCAGCACGTCGCGCTCGGGGCTTTCCGCCACCAGGGCCAGGGCCCGCTGCCGCGCGGCGAGCGCCGGCACCCAGTCCCGGGGATTGTCGGGACGAAACCCCAGTTGCAGGGAGGGAACCCACACCGCCATCGCCAGCAGCAGCAGGAGCATGCGTCGCATGCCCCGGGTTATCCGCCAGCGGACAGTGCCTCCGTGGACGACGCCGGTGAACGGTCAACGCGGACAGCTGAGCGGTCGTTCGAGGCCGGGGGCCGAGCGGACGGGCGCTCGGTCTCCGTGTCGTCCAGCCGGCGGCCGGCGAGGGGGCGAGCGCTCCCCACATGGCACGGACCGGAGGGCAGACCCAAGTTGAGGAGTCGTACGTGCAAGCAGCAGCGGGTGCCTCCCGGAGCAGGAGCGTGTCATGTGGAGCACAACATCTTCGAACTGGGATTCGGGCCCGGCGCGGCGACGCCTCCTGGGGCGCCTGCGTCGCCCCATGCGCCTGGAAGGCCTGGGTGAAGCGGCGATGACGTCCGGCCTGCTGGAGGTCCTGGGCGAGCGACACCAGACGCCTCGCGGTCCCGGCAAGCGGTGGCGCCGTTCCGCACTGCGAACCCACGCGCCTCGCGACGACGACGAGGAGGCCGTGGACTTCGACGAGGCCATCGCCTCCTGGTAGCGCTCCTGCTAACAACGCGGGCATGAGCGCGCCCCGCCCCAATCCGCTGCTGTCGGACCGCGACGTGGACTTCCAGCTCGACGAGGTGATTCACGTCGAGCATCTCTGCACGCTTCCCGCCTTCGCCGAGCACTCGCGCGAGACCTTCGGCCTGCTGCTCGACAGCGCCCGCCGCTTCGCGCGCGAGGTGCTCTACCCCACGTACCGCACGCTGGATTTGGAGCCCCCGTCCTTCCAGGGCGGCCGCGTGAAGGTCCACCCGCTGATGCGCGAGCTGTACCCGCGGCTCGTCGAGCTGGGCATGCTCACCGCCACCCGGCCTCCGGACGTGGGCGGACAACAGCTTCCGATGACGGTGCACGCGCTGGCCAGCGCGTACCTCATGGCCGCCAACCTCAGCGCGTACGCGTACCTGGGGCTGACGCACGGCGCGGCCCACCTCTTGGAGGTCTTCGGCTCGCCGGAGGTGAAGCAGGCCTTCATGGAGCCGCTGTACCGGGGCGAGTGGACCGGCACCATGGCCCTCACCGAGCCGCAGGCGGGCAGCAGCCTCGCGGACGTGCGCACGCGCGCGACGCCCGCGGGGGACGGCACGTGGCGCATCCAGGGCTCGAAAATCTTCATCAGCGGCGGCGACCAGGACTTCACCGAGAACGTCGTGCACCTCACGCTCGCGCGCACCGAGGGCCCCGAGAGCGGCACGCGGGGCATCTCCCTGTTCGCGGTGCCGGCGCGGCGGCGCGAGGGCGACGCGTTGGTGGACAACGACGTCCGCGTGGCGGGCGTCATCCACAAGATTGGCTGGAAGGGCATCCCCAGCCTCGCGCTCAACTACGGCGAGGCGGGTGACTGTCGCGGCTGGATGGTGGGCCCGCCGGGCCGGGGGCTCGCGTGCATGTTCCAGATGATGAACGAGGCGCGCATCATGGTGGGCCTCAACGGCGTGGCCACCGCGTCGGCGGCGTACCATGAGGCGGTGGCGTACGCGCGCGAGCGGCCCCAGGGTCGGCCCGCCGGGGCGAAGGACGCCACCCGGCCGCAGTCGCCCATCATCGAGCACGCGGACGTGCGGCGCATGCTGCTGAGACAGAAGGCCATCGTGGAGGGCGGCCTGTCGCTGCTGGTGACGGCGGCGTACCAGGCGGACCTCGCGTCACACGCCACGGACGAGGACACGCGCCGGAGCGCGGGGCTGCTGGTGGACCTGCTCACGCCGGTGGCGAAGAGCTTCCCGGCCGAGCGCGGCTTCGAGGCGAACGCGCTCGCGGTGCAGGTGCACGGCGGCTACGGCTACTCCAGCGAGTACCTGCCGGAGGCGTGGCTCCGGGACCAGAAGCTCAACAGCATCCACGAGGGCACCACGGGCATCCAGGGCCTCGACCTGCTCGGCCGCAAGGTGGTGGCGGGCGGCGGCGCGGCGCTGGCGACCTTCGCGCGGGAGGTGGGCCGCACGGTGGCGCGCGCGAAGACGGCGGGCGTGGACGCTGGGTGGGGTGACGCGCTGGAGCGGACGTGTGGCGAGGTGGCGGAGCTTGTCTCGGAGCTCGGCGCCAAGGGCATGGCGGGCGAGGTGGAGCTGATGCTGCGCCACAGCGCGGACTTCCTGGAGCTGTTCAGCATCCTCGCGGTGGCGTGGCGCTGGCTGGAGCAGGCCGCCGCGGCGAAGGAGGGCCTGGCGCGCGGCCAGGGCGACTCGGACTTCTACGAGGGGAAGCTCGCCGCCGCGCAGTACTGGTTCGCGGTGGAGCTGCCCCGCGTGCCCCTGCTCGTCGACTTGTGCCGCACCGGCGAGGACTCCTACGCCCGGATGCGCCCCGAGTGGTTCTGAACCCACCCCACTCGGGCTTCACACTCCGACGCCCGGCCGCCTGCTCGGAGTGTGTGAAACGACTGCTCGCTCGCTACGTTTCGGCTGCATTAATCGTTGGTGCTCGTAAGATGTGAAGGGTGTCTGTCTCTTTCCACCTCTGCCAGCCCGGTGGGGGCGCCTCGTGTGGCGCCTGCTGTGGCCTCTACAACTTCAGGGACCACTCGCGCGGGGCGCTGATGGAGCAGCTCGCGATGCAGACCGAGCGGCTGCGTCGGGTGCCGTACGAGGCGTCTGCCTGGAGCGCGGCGGCGAAGGAGCTGGTGGACGCGCGCCGAGCGGCGCCGATGTTCCCGGCGGTCAGGGTGTGTCCGCTGCTGGGGTTCCTGGACAAGGACCGCAAGCAGGTGGGGTGCCTGGGGCATCCGCTGACGACGGGTGGGACGGACCTGCGGGACTGCGGCGTGTATCGCGCGTCGGTGTGTGAAACGTTCACGTGTCCGTCGTTCGGGTGGCTGACGGATGGGCAGGCGCGCCTGGTCCAGGCGGCGTGCGCGGACTGGTATCTGTATGGGTTGGTCATCACGGATGTGGAGTACGTGCGTGGCTGCCTGCGGCTGTTGGAGTGGGAGCTGGGTGGACCGGCTCGGCCGGAGCAGATGGTGGAGCAGCCCGGGGTGCTCGCGGCGGTGCGGAAGTTGTTCGCGCTGAAGGAGACGGCGCCGCGCAGGGACCCGAAGGCGGGCGTCTTCGGTCGCTTCACGAAGGACACGGAGGGCGAGCCCGTGCCTCGAATGCTCGACTACATGAAGCTCGGTGTGCGCGCTTCGCCCGAGGACGACGTGGTGCTGTGTCTGGGCTACACGCCCGACAACGCCACGGACCTGATGGCGTCGCGCGAGCTGGTGCGAACCCACGTGAAGGCCGTGGCGCGCGCGATGGCGAGCCCTCGCTGAGCGACGTCGGGGCGGGACCCATCGAGGGCTGGCAGGCGAGCAGACGCCGTCAGGGACTGACGAGGGCACGGGCCCCCGGGCTGGTTGGCTGGAGCACGGCGTTTGCACGGACCTCCTCGCAGGTCACTCCGAATGAGAACGCGAGGTGCGCGGATGGGTAGTCGATGGGCGTGGGTGGGAATGTTGGGTCTCTGCGCGTGCGTCACGGGCTGTGCCGAGCGCCAGGGACACGAAGGTGGAAGGGCGGCTCGCGCCACGAGTGGACAGTCCGAGCAGGTCGAGTCTCCCGAGTTGGCGGGCCTCGTCGGGACTCCGACGGGTACTGAGCAGAACACCGGCACGAGCACGGGCGGCGACACGCGAGGCAACCCTGTAACGGGTACAGCCCCGGGCAACACCGCGACGGGCTCGCGGACTGCTGGCGCCGCGCAAGGCAACGCTGCCACGAGTGTGAGGAACACCGGCACCGCGCAGGGCAACGCCGCGAGCACGGGCAACGCCAGCACGGGCGCGCGGAACTCCGGCACCGCGCAGGGCAACGCCGCGAGCACGGGCAACGCGCAGGGCAACGCCACCGCGAGCACGGGGACCGCGCAGAGCAACGCCGCGAGCACGGGCACCGCGCAGGGCAACACCGCGAGCACGGGCAACGCCAGCACGGGCGCGCGGGACACCAGCACCACGCAAGGCACGGGCGCGCAGGGCAACGCCATCGCGAGCACGGGGACCGGTGGCGCGGGTCGCATCATGATTGGCACCGAGGCGGTGCAGGCGAGCGAGGACGAGGACTGGTTCAAGGGAGCCGCGCGAGCGGCGCAGGCCGCTCTCCCCGAGGACACGTCGAACCGCTCCCTCGAGGACGTGGTCATCGCCTCCAGCGCCGTGAGCGGCCGGGTCAAGCGCGTGGGCCGCGACACCATCACCGTGCGAGACCGCGAGGGCAACGACTACGTGCTCACGCTCGACGAGCGCAGCCAGGGCATGCGCCAGGGCCGGCGCGTGTCGTTGCGCCAGCTCCAGGAGGGCACGCCGGTGCGAGCGGGTTTCGTCCTCATGGGAGGCCGCAGCGTCGCGCGCGACGTGCGCATCCGCCGCTGACAGGCAGTTGCTGACGGGAGCATACGTCCGCCTCTCGCCGAGCCGAGTCCACGACCACGCCACGAGGACACGCCCGAGCGCCATCGGGCTTCGTCTTCATGGAAGGTCGCGGTGCCCCGCGACGCACGCCTCCGCCACGGCCAAGCAGGTGCAGACGATCACGCCACGAGGACACGCCCGAGCCATCGGGCTTCGCCATCCTGGAGTCGTCACCACGTCGCACGCGAGGTGCGACCCACCCGCGCTCCCGTGCGAACACATTCCGCCTCCACCTGAGCCAAGGTAGGATGACGCCCCGAGTCACGGACTGAATGCCTCCGCGGTCCCGCCGTCGACGAGCACGGCGGCGGGAGGAAGTCGCCGTACGGGCTGTTCCACCGTCCGACATCGGTGGAGCGGTGTGCCGCATCTCGGAGGCGCGCGGATGGATGACCCAGGCCCAGGTGGAACCGGAACGCGACGCCGCGGAGCTCAGCGCGTCGCCTGGGCCCTGCTGTGTCTCGTCACCGCCTGCGCCCCCCGAGGCGCGGGCACGCCCGAGCCCACCGTCCCGCCCCCTCCCAGGCTCTCCGTCCAGCAGGTCACCCGCCTCATCCCCACGCACGTGAAGGAGAAGGAGGGCTGGGCCCGCGACGTGCTCGCCGCGCTGGAGGCGGAGGACGTGCCGCCTTCTCCCGTCGCGGTGTGCTCCGTGCTCGCCATCATCGAGCAGGAGTCCGGCTACAAGGCGGACCCCGCCGTGCCGAACCTCTCGCGCATGGTGCGCGCGAAGCTGGAGGAGCACGCGGACACGCTGGGCCCGCTCGGTCACAAGGCCCTGGCCTCCGTGCTCTCCGGCAAGGCGCCCGGCCAGAAGCGCACGTTCGACGAGCGGCTGCGCGCCGTGCAGACCGAGCGGGACCTCGACAAGCTCTTCCGCGACATGCTCGCGTTCTACGAGGCCGAGTACCCCACCACTTACGCCACGATGAACCTGGCCAGCGCCCTGTTCTCCTCGCGGCGACTGGAGGACTTGAACCCCGTCACCACCGCGGGCTCCATGCAGGTGAGCGTCCGCTACGCGGTGGAGAAGGCGGGCGAGGACGCGGACCCGGTGAAGGTGCGCGACGCGCTGTACACCCGCGCGGGCGGCGTGCGCTACGGCACCGCGAGACTGCTCGGCTTCGAGGCCGCCTACCCCCAGCCCCTCTTCCGCTTCGCGGACTACAACGCCGGGGTCTACGCCTCGCGCAACACCGCCCTCCAGGCCCAGGTCAGCCAGCTCACCGGCGTGTCGCTGGTGCTCGACGGAGACCTCCAGCTCTACGACAAGAACGGCGAGCCCAAGAGCCAGGACAGCAAGTCGCTGACCGCGCTGCTCACCTTCCGTCGCACGCTCGCCCCGGACCTCAGCGAGCGCCAGGTCCGCCGCGACGTGAAGAAGGAGAAGGAGGAGTCCTTCGAGTCCACGGAGACCTTCCGCGCGGTGAAGCGCGTCTTCGCGAACCAGACGGGCCAGTCCCCCGTCTACGCGCAGCTGCCGCAGGTGACGCTCCAGAGCCCGAAGCTGAAGGGCGAGCGCACCACGGCCTGGTTCGCCCGCTCCGTCGACGCGCGCTTCCAGAAGTGCCAGGGCCGCTACCGCGACTCGACGAAGCCGCCACCTCGCGCCCGGGACATCCAGGGCGCGAAGTGACCCGTCCACCGGGAGCCCCGGACACGGAGGGCCCCCGGCGAGCTCACGCGCCGAGCGTCACGGCGTGGTGAAGTACGAACTCGTGGTGGCGAACGAGCGATACGGCAGTCGATCCAACGTCCGGAAGGGGAAGTTCTCGATGGCGACGTTCGGGCTGTCGATGGCGCTCACCGTGGCGATGTAGCTGGTCGCGGGCTCCAGGGTATCCGGAGGCAGGCGCACCTGGGTGACGGAGCCGGGCATGTAGAGCACCCGCCAGGTGAACGCGAAGCCGAGGTCCGGGTCGAACCGCTGGATGCTGACCCGGTAGGCGCTGGGCGTGCCCACCAGCGGCGGCGTCCATGCGAGCACCGGACTGACGGTCCCTACCCTGCGCGGAATCGTGGCGGGCACGCCATCGATGGTGAAGGCGAGCGGAGGCGACAGCTTGGGCACCAGGGGCCCGGCGATGAGGTTGTCGATGGAGTCCCACTCCGTATAGCCCCCGGTGATGCTGCCCAGCCGGCCCGAGCCATCCGGCATGCGCTCCTGGTTGCGGAACGAATAGGACACCACGCCGATGACGCCCCAGTTCGACGGATAGGGATTGCCGAACCGCAGACGCGCCGTGAGGTCATACGCGGTGCCACGCGGCAGGCTCAGGCTGAGCAGCTCGCCGGTATAGCCAATCCACCCCTCCTGCAATCCGTGGGGGCCGGGCACCAGGTCCAGGCGCGGTATCCCCGGCTGTGCATTGGGGTGGACGTGCGAGGCGAAGCGCGCGAAGTCAGGCAGCCGCCACTCGATGGGGAACTCCCGCATCCGCGCCGGCTGGAGCAGCCCGGTGACAGGCATGGGCGTGAAGCCATCCGGCAGGAAGTCAAAGGCTCCCACCTGCGCGGAGCGCTCCACGGCGGTGTAGCCCAGCGGGCGTCCATCCGGGAGGGAGCCCGCGCTGAACTCGCTGAGCTGGTTGACGTAGAGCCGGTCTCCCTTGTCCGCCTCGAAGACCGGAAGGTTGCCCAGGCCCGAGTCCATCACGGCGTTGGACGTGACGATGGACGTCGCGCCATCCGGGATGAAGTCGAAGACGCTCGCGGTGGAGTACAGGTCCACCTGCGACGAGGTGAGCTGGAGGCTGGAGCCGGGCTGCGTGCCGCTCTCCCAGTTCTGCCACGGCGCCAGGTTCAGCAGGTTGACCTGGAGCGGCGAGGAGGCCACGTCCACGTATTGCGCGTCGGAGCGACCCAGGCGGTTGCGACCGACGTCCACGTATCTCGCGCTCGTGATGAGGGAGGTGGACCCCCTGCGCAGGTAGTACGCCCCCTGGCGGATACCGGTGAACAGCCAGCCACCCTCCGGGTGTGCCGAGCCCAGGTGCAGCTCGAACGTCGAGCCGGTGGGCACGAGGATTTCGGGAGGATTGGCGGACAGGTCCTCCTCTTGCTGGGCGACGCCCACGGAGGTGTGGAAACGGGTGGTGCTCTTCACCCACACCAACCCCCAGGGCACTCCCGCGTCAGCCGAGGGCACGCCCCCGTCGACGGAGGGCACGCCGCCATCCGTGGGCACGCCGCCATCCGGCTCGCAGCCCTCGGCGATGGGCTCCCCCATCCACGTCCCATCCCCGGTCGAGTCCGTGTCCGTATCGACGGAAGCCAGCCCGGCGCCGAGTCCGCTCGACTCGGGCGCACCACTTCCACATCCCGCCAGCCACGCGACGCACGTCGCGCCCAGCAGGAAAGACCATCGCGGCGATTTCATGAGAGCCCCCTTCGGAAGAAAGCCCCGGCACGCTAGCCGAGGCCCTCCAGACGGCCCAGGGGGCGCTCGCGATGAATCACATCCAGCAAGCATCCGTGCGAGGTTTGCGCAATCCAGGCCCGTCAGGTGTTGCGGGCCATTTCCTCGCAAGGATGTCTGTCCATGGACCGGACGCACCGCGCCCCCCGGCGCCGACGTGGTGTCGGCGGACCCGGAGGGCGCGATGGGACCGCCTGGGATTCAGCGCTTGGCGGGCGCGGCCGCCGGGGCGAAGCGCTTGTCGGAGATCTTCATCTCCGTGACGGGGCCGTACTTGCGAGCCATCTCCCGGATGGCGGAGGCCTTGCCGATGAAGACGAAGGTCAGGTTCTCCGGCGCGGGCAGCGTGCGCTGGAGGACGGCGCCCACGGACTCGCGGGTGGCGGCGGACACGGCGGTGGCGAAGCCATCCACGTCGCTCGCGTCCAGGTTGTAGAAGGCCAGCTCCGACAGCTTGTTGGCCACCTGGCCGCCCGTCTCCAGCCGGGGCGGGAACTGGCCCAGCACGTAGGACTTGGCGGACGCGAGCATGGCGTCATCCATGCCCGTCTTGCGGTAGCGGCTGTACACCTCCAGCGCCATGTCGATGGCCTTGTCCGTCTTCTCCGTCTGGGTGAAGGAGAAGATGGCGAAGGTGCCCGGGTGGGCGCTCGGAGCGAAGTAGGCGCGGGCGCCGTAGGTGAGGCCGGACTTCACGCGCAGCTCGGTGTTGAGCAGCGAGGTGAAGCGTCCGCCGAGCACCGTCTCCACCAGGTTGGCGGTGACGCGGTCCGCGTCGTTGCGCGCGATGCCCGTGTTGCCGATGGTGAAGTAGGTCTGCGTGGCGTCGGGCTTGTCGACGAGCAGGACGCGGCGGCCCTGGGAGACGGTGGTGGCGGGCACCTGGGGCGCGGGGCTCGCCGCCTTGGCCCAACCACCGAGCGCGGCCTCCAGCTTCGCCGCGAGCGCCTTGCTGTCGAAGTCACCGACGACGGAGAGGATGAGCCTGTCACCGCCGAGCTGGTTCTTGGCGTAGGCGAGCACGTCCTCGCGGCTGAGCGTGGGCAGCGAGGCCTCGGTGCCACCCACGGGGGTGCCGTAGGGGTGGCCTGAGAACTGGTACGCCTCGAAGTAGGTGTTGATGAGGCCGCGCGGGTCACCATCCTTGGCGGCGGTGATTTCGGAGGCCATGCGCTCGCGCGTCTTCTCCAGCTCATCCTGGGCGAAGCGCGGGCGGGTGAGCAGGTCCGCGAGCAGCTCCACCATCAGCGCGCTGTCGCGGGACATGAACTGGCCGTTGACGACCAGGTTCTCCAGGTCGGCGCGGGTGTCGAGCATCGCGCCGACGCCGTCCACCGCCTCGGCGAACTGGCGGGCATCGCGGGCGCCGGCGCCCTTCTGGAGCAGCTCCGCGGTGAGGGCGGCCAGGCCCTCCTTGCCGGACGGGTCCGCGAGCGCTCCGCCGCGCAGCCACGCGCTGAAGGCGATGAGGGGCACCTCCTTGCGCTCGACGAGGAGCAGCTTCGCTCCGTTCTTGAGCGTGACGGTGGTGGGCTTGGGCAGCTTGACGCCCTGGGTGGCGGCGGGCGCGGCGGTCGGGGTGGGCTTGGACGGCGCGGCGCCTTGGGCGGCGGCGGTGCCCGAGGAGAGCAGGACGGCGGCGAGGACCGTCTTCCAGGTGAGGGGGGCGATCATCGCGTGGCGTCCTTGCGAGCGGCGGGGGTGGCGACTTCGGCGGCGTCAGTGGGGACGAGCCAGCCGACGGTGCGGCGCTGGGTGACGAAGATGCGGGCGGCGACCTTGCGGACGTCCTCGCGGGTGACGCGCTCGTAGCGGGCGGGGGCGTCGAAGACCTTGCGGTAGTCGCCGCGGAAGACCTCGGAGGCGCCGAGCGTGTATGCGCGGCCGCTGATGGTCTCCAGCGAGCGCCAGTGGTTGGCGAGGGTGATGTTGCGCGCCTTGCGCAGCTCGGCCTCGGTGACGCCGTCCTTGGCGACGCGGGTGACCTCCTCGGTGAGGAGGGCCTCGGCGCGGGCGAGGTCGCCGCCGGCGGGCAGGTCCGCGGTGAGCCAGACGAGGCCGGGGTCGAAGCCGGGCGAGTACATGGTGCCGGCGCGGATGGCGACGCGCTCCTCCTCCACGAGGCGGCGGTGGAGCCGGGACGAGTCACCGTCTCCGAGGATGTTGAGCAGCAGGGTGAGGGCCTCGGCGTCCGCGTCGTTGCCGGCGATGCCGTGGTAGGCGAGCTGGAGCAGCGGCGACTGGGAGACCTTCTTCACGACGACGCGGCGCTCGCCTTGTTGTTCGGGCTCCTGGGTGCGGACGGGCTCGGGGGCGGGCTGCGAGGGGATGGGCTCGAGGTACTTCTCGACGAGGGTGAAGATTTCGGCGGGGGTGACGGCGCCGGTGATGATGAGGGTGCCGTTGTTGGGGGCGTAGTAGGTCTTGAAGTAGCGCTGGAGGTCTTCGATGCGCCACGACTCGATGTCGGACGGCCAGCCGATGACGGGGAACTGGTAGGGGTGGGCGACGAAGGCGGTGGCCTGGACCTGTTCGGCGAGGGCGCCCATGTTGTTGTTGTCCACGCTGGAGCGGCGCTCCGAGTAGACGACGCCGCGCTCGGACTCGATGACCTTGGGGTCGAAGGACAGGTGTTGGAGCCGGTCGGCCTCGAGCTGGAAGATGATGTCGAGGGCGGAGCGGGGGAACCAGTCCTGGTAGACGGTGACGTCTTCGGAGGTGAAGGCGTTGTTGGAGCCGCCGTTGGCCTCCATGACGCGGTCGAACTCACCGGGGCCGAACTTCTTGGCGCCGTTGAACATCATGTGTTCGAAGAAGTGGGACAGGCCGGTGATGCCGGGGTACTCGTTGCGGCTGCCGACGCGGAACCAGTTGAAGAGGGCGACGTTGGGGATGTCGTGGTCCGGCCAGACGACGACCTTGAGGCCGTTCTTGAAGGTGCGCGTCTCGACGTTGGCGCCGAGCTTCTGGGAGGACGCGGCGGCGGGCTTGGGGGCCTTGGCCTGTGCCTGGGCGCCGGCGACAGGAGCCGCCAGCAGCGCCAGGCACGACGTCCAGAGGAGGGACTGACGGAACATCCGTGCTCCTGAGGTGAGGAAGACGCCCGGGAACGGGCGGCGGGGCACGATATTCCGTTTTCGGGCGGGGGGCCTACCGAGCGGGGAGGATGACGCGCTCAGGCGCCGAGCACACCGCGCAGCACGTCCTGGAAGTAGTTGATGCTTCCGACGTGCGTCTGGTGGTGCCTGGCGGACTGGTGCAGGCGGAGGACGACGGCCTCGAACTCGGCCTTGCTCACGTCGCGCAGGGACATGTAGAGGCGCGCGGCGCCCTGCAGGTACGAGAACAGGGGGTTGCGGTCCGTGCCATCCGGGCGGCGCGCGAGGTGGCGATAGAGCCGCTCGAACTCCTGGTCCGTCTCCGTGTTGCGCACGGCGCGGCAGTAGCCGGCGGCCGTGGCCTCGAGGAGCATGAAGAACGGGTGATACTCGGGAGGCGGAGTCTTGGTGAAGTCGGGGGGGACCTTGTCACCGGTCCACAGCTTGGAGATGGTCTGGAGCGTGACGTGCGCGAGCTTCTCGCCATCACGCACCAGGGCGCGGGGGCCCACGGGGACCACGTGCTTCTTGTCGGCGTCCCACTCCACGGCGACAAACAGCCGGTCCGGCGCATCCGCCTTCACGCCCGCCTTCTCCAGCTCCGCCACTGCGTTCGCGTCCATCTCGAGTCACTCCTCCGAGCCCTCTCTCTACCCTGCCCCAGGCGTCCTGTGCACCCGGCTTCGCACGAGGTCGTCTGCTCGCCGTCACCTCGCTCGACGATGGGCCCACCACGCCGCGCGGGATAGCCTGCACACATCATGACGAGCCCACGCTTCCAGGGACCCGACTGGACGGCCGCACTCCATCATCTCGAGCACGGGCCGCTGTTCGCGTTCTCCGGCTGGCCCCACCGCACCCTGCCGAGCATCGCCGCGGGCGTGTACTCCATCTGGAGAGACCAGCAGCTCGTCTACGTGGGAATGGCAGGCAGAGGTCCGCTCGTGGAAGAGCCCTCCTCCACCAAACCCAGGGGACTGGCGGACCGACTCAGGAGCCACGCCAGCGGACGGCGCAGCGGAGACAAGTTCTGTGTCTATGTTTGCGACCGGCTGGTGCTCCCCACCTTGTCACCCGAGGACATCCAGCAAGTCTCGAGCGGAGCCCTGTCACTGGATGAGCGGACCCAGGCGTTCATCCACGCGCACCTCGGCTACCGGTTCGTTCAGGTCCCGGACGGCGCCTCCGCCCTGAGCCTGGAGAACCAGGTGAAGGGTGGCGCCCTCTCCTGCGGCCCGCCCCTGCTCAATCCGCACACCCGCCGGAAAAACAAAGGGCCCTGAACCAGAGAGGTCCAGGGCCCTGAAGTCTTCAACGTGTGCCCAGGGGCGGAATCGAACCACCGACACGGGGATTTTCAGTCCCCTGCTCTACCGACTGAGCTACCTGGGCGTACGGGTCACCGCGAGAAGCCGCGCTCTCATATCGAGCCCGTCCCCAGGCCGTCAAGCACCCATTTGACGGCCCTTCACCTCCACGTCACGCCGCCCGCGGCATCGCCTCCGCGTCCCAGGTCGTCAGACTGGCCGTGAGCCTCTTCTTCAGCTTCGCCCTCAGCCCCTGCTCGATCTGCCGGATGCGCACCGCCGTCACCCCGAAGCGCTGGGCCAGGAACTCCGCGCTCACCCCCTCCTCCACCATCATCCGCTCCTCCACCAACGCCCGCTCCCGCGCGTCCAGCTCCGGCCAGGCCGCCTCCACGCTCGCCCGCAGCCTCGCCGCCCACTGCGCCCGGTCCACCGAGTCCTCCTGCGACTCGAAGTCCCCCTCCAACACCTCCAGCCGCGTCACGTCCCCGTCCTGCGTCACCGGCGCGTCCAGCGACAAATCGCGCGTCAGCGACTCCGCCGCCCGGGCCACGTCCTCCTCCTTCTTGCCCAGCGCGTCCGCCAGCCGCCGCACCACCTCCGGATGCCCCTCCCCCCACCGGGCCTCCAGCCGCGCCCGCTCCCGCCGCAGCTGGAACACCACCCAGGGCGCCCGCCCACCCGCCATGCTCCAGTTGCGCCCCACGTACGCCCGGATGCGCGCCCGAATCCACTGACTCGCGTACGCCCCGAACGGAACCCCCCGCTCCTCGAACCGCCCCGCCGCCTCCATCAACCCGACGTTGCCCTCCGCCACCAGCTCGTCCTGCGGCAGCCCCGTCCAGCGGTACTTCCATGCCAACCGCTCCACCAGATTCAGGTGCTCTCGTACCCGCGCCTCGACCACCGCGCCCGGCACCTCAAGCTCAGGGGACTCGCAGAACTCGCTCACCTTGATGGCTTCCATGGACCTCCTCCGGGTCATTCGCGGCGAACCAATCGCCGCGAACGCCCCAAGAGATAAGCCACCGCCATCCTTAAAAAAATTAGGTAGTTTGAACTGAATCCATAGGTTATTTCTAAGTCCATGAGCTGGCTCAACTACCACCATCTCCTGTATTTCTGGACGGTTGCGCGGGCGGGCAGCATCGCCAAGGCAGGCGAGGAATTGCACCTCGCCCAGCCGACCATCAGCAGCCAGCTCAAGCTGCTGGAGGAGTCGCTGGGCCACAAGCTCTTCGAGCGACAGGGCCGCAAGCTGGTCCTCACGGACGTGGGTCGCACCGTCATGCGGTACGCGGACGAAATCTTCCGCCTGGGCAACGAGCTGAAGAACGTGGTCGCGGGCCTCCCCCCGGGTCAGCAGCTGCGGCTCAACGTGGGCATCCTCGACGTCATCCCGAAGCTGGTGGCCGAGCAGCTCCTCAAGCCCGCGCTCGAGGCGGGGCCCTCCTTGCGCATCATCTGCCGCGAGGGCCCACTGCCCCAACTGCTCGCCTCCCTGGCGCTGCATGAGCTGGACGTGGTGCTCGCCGATGCCCCCAGCTCCGAGCCGGTCAGCGTCCGCTCCTTCAATCACTTGCTGGGCAAATGCGGCGTGTCCTTCTTCGCGGCCAACAACCTGCGCCACCTGAAGAAGGACTTCCCTCGCTCGCTCGACGGCGCGCCCGTGCTGCTCCCCTCGGACGAGTCCTCCGTGCGCCGCTCGCTGGACCTCTGGTTCGAGCGACAGAACCTGCGCCCGCTCATCGCCGGCGACTTCGACGACAGCGCGCTGCTCCAGGCCTTCGGGCAGAGCGGGCACGGCGTGTTCGCCATGCCCTCCGTCATCGAGTCGCAGATGGAGCGCGCCTTCAACTGCTCCGTCATCGGGCGCACCGACGAAATCGAGACCTGCTTCTACGCCATCACCGTCGAGCGACGCCTGCGCCACCCCGCCGTCGTCGCCATCGCCGAGGCGGCGCGCTCGCAGATCTTCAGCGTGTGAGCGGCAGTCACGGCGACTCGCGGAACACCTCCACGCCCGCCACCACCGTCGCGAGGACTCGCGCGTCCACCAGGCCCCTCGCGGCGCCCTCCACCGGGTCCACGGACAGGGCCACAAAGTCCGCGTCCTGCCCTGTCACCAGTCGTCCGCGCCGTGCCTCCTCGAACGACGCCCACGCGGGGCCGAGCGTGAAGCCCTCCAGGGCCTCCTGTCCGGTCAGGACTTCTTCCGACCTCCAGCCGCCCTCGGGCCTGCCCGTGGCGTCCTGCCGAGTGCGCGCCGCGTACAGGCCCGCCAGCACGTCCGGGTTCTCGATGGGGAAGTCGCTGCCCAGCGCGAGGTTCGCTCCCGCATCCTTCAGGCTGCGCCACGCGTAGGCGCCGCGCAGCCGCTCGCGGCCCAGCCTCGCCTCCGCCCAGGGCATGTCACTGGTCGCGTGGGTGGGCTGCACGCTCGCCACGAGCTTCGCCGCGCCCAGGCGCGTGATGTCCTCGCGTCGAAGTATCTGCGCGTGCTCGACACGGTGTCGCAGTGCCTGAGTCCCCGTCGCCTCGGAGGCTCGCAGCAGCACGTCCACGACCAAGGTATTGGCACGGTCTCCAATGGCGTGGATGCAGACCTGGAAGCCCCTCGCCATGAACGCGCGCGTCCTCGCCTCCAGTTCCTCGGGGGACATCAACAACAGCCCGCGCTGGCCGGGCTCGTCGCTGTAGTCCTCGTGGAGCGCGGCGCCTCGGCTCCCCAACGCGCCATCCGCGAGGAACTTCACCGCGCGCATCGTCAGCATCCGCCCCTGCCAGGGACCCTGCTCCAGGTACGCGTGCCGCTCGTCGCCCTGCCCTGCCGCCATCGCGTAGACTCGCAGGGGCAGCGTGCCCTGTGCGTCCCATTGCTGGAGGACGCGGAAGGCCTCCAGGTCCATGCCCGCGTCGTGAATGCCTGTCAGGCCCACCCGGGCACAGCGCTCCAGCGCCGCGCGCAGTCGCGTCTCGAGCTGGTCCTTCGTGGGCGGAGGCATCGCCGCGGCGACCACGTCCATCGCGTTGTCCACGAGCACTCCCGTGGGCTCTCCCCGCGCATCCCTCAAGATGCGGCCGCCCTCCGGGTCCTGGGTGTCTCGGGTGATGCCAGCGCGTCGGAGCGCCTCACCGTTCACCCACGCCGCGTGGTGGTCCACTCGCGTGAGGAACACCGGCGTCGACGGGAAGCGTGCGTCGAGCGCTTCGCGCCCTGGGAAGGCTCCGCCGGGCCACTCGTTCTGGTCCCATCCACGTCCCAGCAACCAGTCCCCCTGGAAGCTGGAGGCAGGCGCCTGCGCCAGGCGACGCACCACCTCGTCCACCGAGGGCGCCTTCTCCAGGCGCACCGTGGTGAGGCTCCGGCCCAGCCCGTGGATGTGCGCGTGCGCATCCACCAGACCGGGGACCACCGTGGCGTCACCCAGGTCCACCTCTCGCGCGCCAGGAGCCGCGGCTCGCACGTCGTCCGGTGAGCCCACTGCCAGCACGCGGCCATCGCGCACGGCCAGGGCTCGGACCCGGGGATGCTCGGCATCCAGTGTCCAGATTCGCTCCGCCAGATAGACCGTGGTCGCCACCGTGCGCCTCCGTGGGTGCTTGCCTGTGCCCGCGCACTGTGCGCGAGCCTCGGCGTGCTGTCACGGGCCGCATCCAGATGGCTCGGCACGGACGTCCCTACGGAGGCATCCGTGCCGCTCGAATCATGATGGCTGCGTAAGACGAGGGTCCGCCATGCGCTCGCCGCTACGGCGTCTGCGTCGTGCCCGCGTCCGCCTCGGCGGGCATGGGCGTGGCGGGACCTGGCGGTTCGTTCGGCACCGTCTGCACGGGCTCTCTCACCTGATCGGGTCCCTGTATCGGCGCCTGCGTCTCAGTCCCGGGCGGCTGCGTGGTCTTACAGGCGAACGCTGCGGTGGCACCCAAGCCCAGGGCTGCGATGAGAACGACACGGCGCATGAATCCTCCTCGTCCAAGATGATGGGACTGCCTGTGGCGGCCCATGCCGCGCGAACCTCCTGAACCCAATCTGGGCATGACGCCGGGTCCCACCAGCCGTTGAGCGGCCTGGCAGGCGGGCGCCCGCTCACGATGCCGGATACCGGACATGCGGAGCGCCCTGGAGGAAGAGGCCGTCGGCCATGAGCACCGTTGTGTCGGGAGGGCCTCACCCCTGGGAGCTTCACGGCCATGCGGGATGTCGTCGATGCCGGCAAGCGAGCACCCGCCATTCATCGTGGCGTCGCGCTCGACGTGCTTCCGCGCCGCGCCGCGCTCCTGCGTGGAGGCCGCGCTGAGCCGCTGAGCGGAGTGCTTGGTGACAGCTACGTCGCGGCCATCCTGCGCGCCCTGGAGTCACGCGGCTCCGTCCATTGCCTCGAGACTGACTGGGAGGGTTTCCACGGTGATGGAGTGTCCGCTCTGCGCCTCGGCAACTTCCTCCTTCGGAGGTCGCGCGACATCGACCGGTGCGTCGAAGCCGCGTGGAGGCCGAGGTCGTGCGGCAACAGCACCGGCTCCGAGGCGGATTGGCGGCGGCGCAGCAACGTCTGTCCGCGACGGCTCGACGCCCCGCGGGGCGCCCTCCAGGGCTCGCTCCAGTTCCAGGAGGTGTGACGTGTGGCCCTCTCGTTCCATGGGAGCCTCGACACTCCAGCACACGCGGCGACTCGGAGCGATGGGGCTCCTGCTGTCACTGTCACTGGGGTTGCTCGCGGCGACACCGCCGACAGAGGTTCCTCACGACACGGTGGCTCGCTGTGAGCTGGATGGCGTGGTCGACTCCGGCTCGGGCGCATATCTGGTCGACTGCGTTCGGCGCGCGGAGCTGGGTGGGCACTCGGCGCTGCTGGTCCGATTGGATACGCCGGGTGGCTCGCTGGAGGCCACGCACGCCGTCGTGCGCGCCTTCCTGGGCTCGTCCGTGCCCGTGCTCGTCTGGGTGGGCCCTTCTGGTGCGCATGCGGGCAGCGCAGGTGTGTTCATCACCCTCGCCTCGAATGTGGCCTCCATGGCTCCGGGCACCCGAATCGGCGCCGCACATCCCGTGGTGGGACTCACCGGCGAGGACCCGGAGGCGGCGGGAGGCTCGCAGCTCGCGCGGAAGGTAGAGAACGACACCGTCGCCTTCGCGGAGAGCATCGCGAAGCAGCGCGGGCGCAATGCCTCCTGGGCCGCCTCCGCCGTGCGCGACAGCGTCGCCGTCAGCGCGGACCAGGCCCGTGAGCTGCGCGTGGTGGAGTACCTGTCCTCGAGTGAAGAGGGGTTCCTCGACCAGGTGCATGGACGCGCGGTCCAGGTGGCCAGCGGGGACACCGTGCACCTGGACACCCGCGATGCGCGGTTCGTGGAGCTGACGCCCGGTCTGTCACAGAGACTGGTCCATGCTCTCGCGCATCCCTCGCTCGTCTACCTGTTGTTCCTCATGGCCGCGCTCGGGCTCGTCGTCGAGCTGACCCATCCGGGCGGCATCGCTCCAGGGCTCCTCGGCGCGGTGGCGCTGGTGCTCGCGCTCATGGCGTCCTCCGCGCTGCCCGTTCGCACGGGGGCGCTGCTGCTGTTGCTGCTCGGCGTGGCGCTCATCGTCGCGGAGCTGTTCGTCACCAGTGGACTGCTCGGGGCCTCGGGCGTGGTGTTGTTGGGATTGGGTGGACTGTTCCTCGTGGACCGGTTCGACCCGGGCTGGTTCGTGGACCCGTCCTTCCGCGTGACGTGGGCCTGGTTGATTCCCACCACGCTGGTGCTCGCGGGGGCCACGGCCTACATCGCGTGGCGAGGCGCGCAGACGCGCAAGTTGCCGCAGCTCGGCGGTGACGCGGGGCTCGTCGGCGAGGAGGGCACCACGCTCTCGCCCACTTCGCCCGAGAACGGCGAGGTCTTCGTCCACGGTGAGCGCTGGCGCGCCACCTCTCCCAAGCCCCTCCGCCAGGGCACCCACGTGGTGGTCCGTCGTGTGGACGGGCTCACCCTCTTCGTCGACGAGGTGAAGCCATGACCGACGTATTCGGACTGCTCGGGTTCCTCATCCCCCTGGGCGCCGTCTTCCTGCTGTTCCTCTCCGGCGTGCGCATCGTCACCGAGTACCAGAACGGCGTGGTGTTCCGGCTGGGACGCTACGTGGGACTGAAGCGCGCGGGCTTCCGCTGGCTCATCCCCTTCGTGGAGCGCATGGTCATCATCGACCTGCGCACCGTGGCTCGGGACGTGCCGCCCCAGGACGTCATCACGCGGGACAACGTGAGCGTGAAGGTCAACGCCGTCGTCTACTTCCGCGTCATCCAGGCGGACAAGGCCGTGCTCCAGGTGGAGGACTATCTCTACGCCACCAGTCAGCTCGCGCAGACCACGCTGCGCGCGATCCTGGGGCAGGTGGAGCTGGACCAGTTGCTCACGGAGCGCGAGCGCATCAACCGCGAAATCCAGCAGGTGCTCGACTCGCACACGGACCCGTGGGGCATCAAGGTCTCCAACGTGGAGGTGAAGCACATCGACCTGCCGCTGGAGATGCAGCGCGCCATCGCGCGACAGGCCGAGGCGGAGCGCGAGCGCCGCGCGAAGATCATCGCCGCCGAGGGCGAGCATCAGGCCGCGGAGAAGCTCTCCATGGCGGCGGACGTGCTCAGCCGCAACCCGGCCACGCTCCAGCTTCGTTATCTCCAGACGCTGGTGGAGATCACGACGGGCGGAAACCACACCATCCTCCCCATCCCGCTCGACATCCTGCGCGCCGTCGGCGCCGCGGCGGCCCGGAGCGGCTTCGGCTCGCGTGACGACTCACGCCATGGACTCGATGACGATGAGGAGAGCCCTCCCGCGGGCGGACTCACCTAACTCGACCGCGGCCTGCGCTTGCTCCCGAAGAGCTCCTCGCGCTCCAGTTGGATGGCCAGCCGGCTCAGCCGCAGCGAGGCCAGCGCCAGCACCGCCACCGCGCCCAGGAGCAACACGCCCAACGCGAACGCCACCACCGGCAACGGCTCCGGGATGTCGAGCTGACGCTTCGTCAGATACAAGAGCGACGTCACCACGAACGACAACAGCGCCGTGTACGTGAGCGCGATGGCCCTCGCCAGGATCGCGTGCCGCCGGTCCAGGATGTCCACCTCCTGCCGCAACACCTCCCGCCGCGTGTGCCCCTCCGGCAACAGCCGCACCTCCCTCAACATCTCCCGCATCCGCGTCGTCATCCGCGCAATCTGATTGTCCAACCCCGTCGCCACGATGCCGCACGCCGACACCATCACCGCCGGCGTCACCGCCGTCCCAATCAACCGTATCGACGAGACGTCCAACCCTTCCGCACCGTTCATCCCCCCTCTGTTCCACCCCTCCCCACCCCACGCAACCCATCCGCCCATCTCGACACCAGCACTGTCCAATCCGACACCAACCCGCCCTACATCTCGACACTCCCCTCGCGACAATTCGACACTGTCGACTTGACAGCATCCATGTCGAGTCCTACTGTTCGTGTCGTGAACACGCGGAAGACACAGAGCGAGTGGAAGCTGGCGGAGCTGGCCGAGGAGGCGGGCGTCTCGCCACGCACGGTGCGCTACTACGTCCAGCGGGGCCTGCTCCCCGCGCCTCCCTTCAAGGGACCGGACACCGTGTATGGCGAGGAGCACCTCATCCGGCTCAAGGCCATCCGGGTCCTCCAGGCGCGGTTCCTGCCCCTGGACGCCATCCAGGCGGAGCTGCTCCGGCTGACACCCGACGAACTGCGAAAGCTCGCCGAGTCGGCCCCCACCCCCACGCCGCCCACGTACGGGCCGGCGACCTCGCCTGAGCCACAAAACGTGGCACCGGCGCCGCCCGTCCGGCGTCCCAACGGAGCGTCGAATTACCAGCGGTGGGAGCTGGCTCCCGGGCTGGAGCTGCACGTGTCGGATTCAGCGGAAGCCAAGACTCGCGCGCTCGCCGAGCGGGTGCGCGCCCTCATCGAAGAGTTCCAGGACAAGGAGAAGCCATGACGAAGGAGCAAGCTGGGCTGTTCACGCGCGAAGGCAAGCAGGTGCCGCTGCAGGGCGTCGAAGTCACCGGTGAGTTGCTCGGCGGTCATGCGCGCGTGCGCGTGCGCCAGCGCTACCTCAACGACGAGAAGCGCCCCGTCGAGGCCGTCTACACCTTCCCCCTTCCTTCCGATGGCACCCTGTCCGCCTTCTCCATGACGTGCGCGGGCCGCCGCATCGACGGCGTCGTCAAGGAGCGCGAGGAGGCCTTCCGCACCTACGACGACGCCGTCACCGCCGGCCACGGCGCGGCGCTGCTCGACGAGGAGCGCTCCAACGTCTTCACCGCGCAGGTGGGCAACCTGCTGCCCGGCGAGGAGACCGTCATCGAGGTGGAGCTCCTCCAGGCCGTCACCGCCGAGGAGGGCAGCGTGCGCTGGATGCTGCCCACGCTCGTCGCCCCGCGCTACATCCCCGGCGCCCCCTCCGGCGACCGCACCGGCCACGGCGCCGCCGAGCCCACCGCCCGCGTCCCCGACGCGGACCGCATCAGCCCTCCCATCGGCCAGGTGCAGTACGGCCTGCGCCTGGACCTGCTCGTCGACCTGGGCCGCGAAGTGGTGGTCGAGAGCCCCTCGCACGCCATCACCTTCACCCGCGAGAGCAGCACCCGGGGCCGCGTGAGCTTCGCGCGCGGCGAGGTGGCCCTGGACCGCGACCTGGTCCTCACCCTGCGCAGCCCCGACACCAGCGCCGTCTTCGTGCCGCTCGTCACCCACCGCAAGGGTGACAACCCCGGCACCTTCGCGCTCACCGTGGTGCCCGACCTGCTCGCGATGGCGTCCACGCCGCCCAAGCAGGAGGTCATCTTCCTGGTGGACGTCTCCGGCTCCATGGACGGCGACAGCCTGCCCCAGGCCCAGGCCGCGCTCCGGCTGTGCCTGCGCCACCTGCGCGAGGGTGACCGCTTCAACGTCATCGCCTTCGAGAGCAGCTTCCGCTCCTTCCAGCCGCAGCCCGTGCCCTTCACCCAGCGCATGCTGGAGGACGCGGACCGGTGGGTGGCCGCGCTGCAAGCCGACGGTGGCACCGAGCTGCTCGGGCCCATGCAGGCCGCCGCGCGCACCGCGCCGGATGGCGTGCTCGTGCTGCTCACCGACGGCCAGGTGGGCAACGAGGACGAAATCCTCCGCGCCGTGCTCGCCGAGCGCAAGACGGCGCGCGTGTACTCGTTCGGCATCGGCACCAACGTGAGCGACGCGCTGCTGCGCGACCTGGCCCGCCAGACGGGCGGCGACGTGGAGTTCATCCACCCCGGCGAGCGCATCGACGACAAGGTCGTGGCCCAGTTCGCCCGCGCGCTCGCCCCCCGCGTCACCGAGCTGCAGGCGACGTTCGAGGGCGTGGAGGGCACGGAGCTGGCGCCCGCGGAGCTGCCGACGATGGTGGACGGCGTGCCCTGGACGCTGCTCGGCCGCTACACCACGCCGGGCTCGGGCAAGCTGACCTTGCGTGGACGCTCGGGCAAGGAGCCCTTCGCGCTCACCGTGAGCGTGAGCTTCCCCGCCGAGTCGGACCGTCCCGCGGTGGAGAAGCTGTGGGCCGCCGAGCGCATCAAGGGCTGGGAGTCCACGGGCCTCATCGGCCGGCGCGCCGAGTCGATGAAGAAGCGCATCATCGAGCTCGCCGTCGCCCATCAAATCGTCACGCGCTACACGTCCTTCGTCGTCGTCGAGGAGCGCACGGGCGACCGCCGCGCCTCGGGCCAGCCGGAGACGCGCGTCGTCCCGGTGAACGCGCCCGCGGGCTGGGCCATGTTCGGCAAGGACAAGCAGGAGGAGGCCGCCGAGGGGGGTGGCAACGTCGTGCAGCGCCCCGGGGCGCGCAGCCGTGGAGGCTCGGCGCAGATTCCGCCTCCGCCCCCGCCCATGCGCATCCCCGCGCCCGCCGCCGCGGCGCCCATGGCGCCTCCGCCTGCGTCCCCCATGATGCCCAGCGGCAGCGCCGTCGGCGAGATGGCGAAGAGCGCGGGCGGACTGCTCGGCGGCATCTTCGGCGGAGGCGGGATGAAGAAGTCCCGCAAGCAGGCGAAGGAGATGGAGCGCGCGGAGATGGCGCCCATGGACTCGTACGACGACTCGCTGGCGGAGGACGCGGTGATGCGCGAGTCGCGCGACCTGGCCCCCGTGGCCGAGGAGCGCGAGGAGGGCGGCGTGGAGGCGCTGCTGGGCCGCCAGCTGGCCAACGGCCTCTGGGATGGCACCGGCACGGGTCCCGAGCCCGTGCGGCAGGCCCGCGGCACGGCGCTCGCCCTGCTGGAGCTCTTGCGCGAGGGCATCACCAGCGGCCACGCGCTGCACGGCGCCCAGGTGAAGAAGGCGGTGGAGGCGCTGCTCAACCTCGCCAGCCAGCTCACCGGCGCGCCCGAGGTGGCCGAGCTGGCGCTGGGCGTGGCCTGGCTCGTGGCGGCGGGGCCCCGCACCCGCGGCCGCATCGAGCAGGCCGCGAAGCCCCTGTCCGGGCTCGCCGCCCGACTGGGCAATGACGTCGAGCTGCGTCAGCACGTGGACACGCTCGCCACGCGCTGACCCCGGGTCGTCTGGCTCGACGCTGCAAGTCATCGGCGACCTCGGCCCCTCCCCTCGTGGACGGGCCGGGGTCGTCGCGTAAAGTGGCGGGTGCACATGACGCTCGCCACCTTCCTGCTCGTCGCTCTCGGTGCCGCCCAGGTCTCCCCCTCCCACGACGAAGCCCCTGTCCGCCCGTCGGACACGCTCACGGCGCCGCCGCTGATGGCCACGCCGGACGCGTGTCCTCCCGAGTCGGAGACGCTCTACAAGGAAGGCTTCGACGCGCTCAGCAAGGGCGACGACGAGCAGGCCGCGGAGCGCTTCCGCCAGGTCCTGGAGTTGTGTCCGCAGCACTCGCATGCGCCCGAGCTGGAGCGGCTGGCCCGCGCGCGGCTCAAGCCCGGCGCGAAGCTGGCGCAGGCCGCGGTGTTCGAGAACACGGAGCGCCCGACACGAGGCGCGGCGGCCTCGCTCACGGTGATTCAGACGATGCATGGCGCGGTCCAGGGGCTGCTGCTGTGTGCCATCGCGGAGTGCGCGGACCGGGCCTATCCGGCCTCCGCGCTGCTCGGCGCGGGCCTGGGCACGCTCAGCACGCTGCTGCTGGTCCAGGACGGAGTCACCCCGGGGCAGGCCTCGGTCATCAACTCCGGCACGATGTGGGGGCTCTATTTCGGTGTCGCCTCGCTCATCGCGCTCGACCTGGAGGAGGACGAGGCGTTCGGCTCGGTGGCGCTGGGCGGCGCGGCCTTCACCGGCATCGGCATCGTGCTCGCCACCACCCTGAAGCCCACCGCGGGGCAGGTGTCGATGGCGAATTCGGGTGGCCTGTGGGCCGGCGTGCTGACGACGCTGTTCCTGGGGACCGTCGACGGAGAGAGCACGGAGACGCTGTTCGGCGCGCAGATGGCGTCGGCGTCCGCGGGCATCATCGCCTTCTCGCTGCTGTCGCGGAACCTGCCGGTGAGCCGGGGCCGCATGCTCATCATCGACGCGGGCGGCATCATCGGCGGGTTGATGGGCGCGAGCTCCATGTTGCTGCTCACGGGCAACAACGACGAGGACCCCATCCTCATCGGCACGGGCATCGGCGTCATGGGCGGCCTGGCGCTGACGGCCTACCTGACGCGCAACTTCGATGCCCGCCGCCTGCCTCCGGTGGCGGTGACGCCCACGCTGATGGGTCGCAACGGCGCGGGCCTCGCCATGGGTGGTCAGTTCTGACGACGTCGCACCGTGCTCAGCGGCGCTTCAGGCCGAACATGGACATCAGGAGGCCCTCGAAGGTCCTCGCGGGCAGCAGCGTCTTCGCCACCACCGCGGCGCGCTGGGAGAGCTTCCCCACCGAGTACCTCACGTCGGGCTCCCTGGCCTCCATCACCTCGAGCACCTTGCGCGCCACCGCTTCCGCGGGCACGCCCTCGCGCTCCTCCTTCTGGATGATGGCCAGCACCTTCTCGAAGGGCTCGCGGTACGCGGACCCGTCACGCGAGCCCTCGGCGCGGACGCGGTTGTCCGTCAGCCGCGTGCGCACGTCGCCGGGCTCCACCAGCGAGGCCTGGATGCCGAACGCCTCCACCTCCTGGCGCAGGCTCTCCGTCAGCCCCTCCAGCGCGAACTTGCTGGCGCTGTAGAGCCCCTGGAACGGCAGCCCCACCACGCCGCCCAGCGAGCCGATGTTGATGATGAGACCCGAGCGCCGCTCCCGCATGTGCGGCAGCACCGCCTTGCACACGCGCAGCACGCCCAGCACGTTGGTGTCGAGCTGGCGCCAGGCCTCCTCCACGGAGGTGTCCTCCAGCGCCCCCGCCAGCGCGTGGCCGGCGTTGTTCACCACCACGTCGATGCGGCCCTCGCGCTCCAGGAGTTCCGCCACCGCGCGGCGCACCGAGTCCTCCTGGGTAACGTCCAGCGCCAGCATCCGGTAGCCCACCGTCGGCGTCTCCGGAGGACGACGGCTGGTGCCGTAGACGACGTGCTTGCGCACCGAGAGCAGCTCCGCGCACGCCTCGCCGATACCCGAGGAGGCTCCCGTGACGAGGACCACCTTGCTTCCCTGGGACGTGTCCATGCACGCCCATGATTCCGCGTCCCTTCCGCGCGCACCACGGGAACTCGCGGACGCGCGGCGTCACATTCCTGGGACAGTGCTGGAGCCGGGGATTCCCGGCGGAACCTTCCCGCTCAGACGTGCTTGCGGACGGTGGGCGGCACGCGCTCGTGTCCCTCCTCGTCGCGAGGCACACCGTCCCAGGGCTGCTCGGGTCGGTAGCGCTGCACCTCGCGCATCATGAAGAGCGCCGCCGCGGACAGCACGCCCAGGTCGTCCATCCAGCCCAGCACGGGGATGACGTCCGGCACCGCATCCACGGGCGACACGAAGTAGACCACCGCCAGCACTCCGGCCAGCTTGCGCCAGAGCGACACGCGAGGGTCTCTCACGTACCGGAAGAAGCGGGTGCCCATGCCACGAAGACCTGCGATGTTCATACCCACCTCTACGCACGGAGAGCCCGGGTGATTGCACCCGGGGGACACCGACAGCGTATGCCGTCCGCACGCTCGGAGGACAGCCGAGCTAGTCGGGACTGTCCTCCAGGACGCCCGCTCGGCCGACCACTTCCAGGCGTGCCCTGTCGCCGGCCCGCAGGGGCAGCTCCGGCGCGCCGCGCACCACCAGCTCCATGCCGCCGCAGGCGATGGTGAACTCGGCGCTGGGGCCCTGGAACTCGCGCGACAACACCTCCGCGCGCAGGGCGCCTCCCACCGCCACGGTGTCCGTGTCCGGCGTAAGGCGCAGCGACTCGGGGCGCAGCGACAGGAGCACCTTGCCGCGCGCCTGCCCCACCACCGGCAGGTTGCCGAGCACCGTGCGCGCCGCGCCGCCGAAGCCCATCCCGGGCAGCAGGTTGGTGCCCCCCAGGAAGTACGCGACGAAGGCCGTGCGCGGCGTCGAGTAGACGGCCTCCGGCGTGCCCACCTGCTCCACCTGCCCCGAGCGCATGACCGCCATCCGGTCCGCGAAGGCCATGGCCTCCGCCTGGTCATGCGTGACGAGCAGCACCGTGACACCCAGCGACTTGAGCACGCGCCGCAGCTCCACCCGCGTGGAGGCGCGCAGCGCGCTGTCCAGGCTGGAGAAGGGCTCGTCCAACAGCAGCACCCGAGGCCCCGGCGCCAAGGCCCGCGCGAGCGCCACGCGCTGCTGCTGTCCACCGGAGAGCGCGTGCGGCATCCGCGCGCCGAACTCACCCAGGCCCAGTAGCGTCAGCATCGCGCGCGCCTTCTTCTCGGCCTCCGCGCGCGGCATTCTCGACAGGCCGAACGTCACGTTCTCCAGCACGGACAGGTGCGGGAACAGGGCGTAGTCCTGGAACACCATGCCCACGCTGCGCTGCTCGGGCGCGACGAACGTCCCGGGGCCCGCGAGCACGCGGCCGTCCAGGGTGATGGTGCCCGCGCCGGGGCGCTCGAAGCCCGCCACCAGGCGCAGCGTCGTCGTCTTGCCACAGCCGGAGGGGCCCAGCAGGGCCACCACCTCACCGGGCTCCATCGACAGCGACAGGCCATCCACCGCGGCGGTGCCGCTGGCGGAGTAGCGAAGGGACAGGGCTTCGAGCGAGAGCAGGGGCATGGCGAAAGCGCCACGCACCCTACCGCGTTCCGCCGTTACTTCCAGGGCGGCCGAGCGGCCACCAGCTTCTCCCCGTCCACCTTCACCTCTCCGTCCTCGTCGAGGGAGGTGATGCCGTCCACCAGGACCTTGGGCAGTTCGGCCTTGTGGGCCCGGTCCCGGGCGTCGAAGGTGTCCGGCCCCCAGGCGCCCCCCTGGGACGGGCGCAGCTTCGCCGTCTTCGGCTTGCCGTAGATGAGGTGGTCGTCGCTCACGATGAGGCCCGCGGTGATGGGGCCGAGCACCTCCACCGAGTCATCGTTGTAGCGGCCATACAGCGCGTGCTCCACCGTCAGCCCGCCGATGATGGTCACCCAGCCCGAGGTGTGCATCGCGCGGCAGCGCACCTGCCCCACCACCACCAGCTTCGTGTGCTCGCCATCGTGCAGCACGCCGTCCACCGTGAGGTCGCCCACGACGACGAGCGACTTCTCCAGCGTCAGGTCCCCCTGGACGTGCAAATCCCCCACATGCCCCGTGGGCTCGGTGACGATGAAGGGCCCCGCCAGCGTGGCGGCCGTGCGCGGCGCGTCCTTGTAGACGGAGGCCACGAACGCGAGCGTGGAGCTGCCCGCGGACCCCAGCGCCTTCACCGCGCCGTCGAACGTGGTGGGCTTCTTCTCCTCGAGCACGGACTGGACGTGCCGCGCGGAGTACGGCGGGCCACAGGGCAGCTCACCGAGAGCATTCTCCGTGGTGGCGAAAGCGTCGGCGGCGAGCGGAGGAAGGACAGACTCTGGCAGGGACATGAAGCCCGACGTGATACCGCCTGCAAAGGGGGAGGCCAAGCCACATGAAGCACCTCTCAGTGTCTCGGATTCCGAGGCCGTGTCTCAGCCCCGAGGTGCGTCACCCTCCTGCGATACAAGCAACCCCACACCGAGCGCGGAGACAGCCATCAATACCAGCGCGGGCAGCGCGGCCTCGGCGAAGCGGCCCTCGGCGGTGGCGCCCCACACGCGCGTGGCCAGCGTCTCGTAGCCGATGGGTGCGAGCAGCAGCGTCGCCGGCAATTCCTTCATCGCCGTGAGGAAGACGAGCGCCGCTCCCGCCAGCAATCCCGGACGCAGCAGCGGCGCGGTGACGCGGCGGAACACCCCCGCCGGGGCCTCGCCGAGGGACGCGGCGGCCTCCGCGAGGTGCGGGTTGAGCTGCAGCAGCGCCGAGCGCACCGTGCCCACCGCCTGCGGCAGGAAGCGCACCACGTACGCGAGCACCAGCATCACCAACGTCCCGTAGAGGAACGGCAGCGCCTGCACGCCCAGGAAGACGAGCGACAACGCCAGGACGATGGGCGGCAGCGCGTAGCCCACGTAGGACACGCGCTCCATCGCCAGGGTGAGCCGGCTCGGGTAGCGCACCGCGAGGAACGCGAGCGGCAGCGCGCCCAGCACCGACGCCACCGCGCCCAGCACCGACGCGAGCAGCGAGCCCAGCGCGGGCTGCATCAGCGACGCCTCGTCCTGCGCCAGCCCTCGCGCGCCCCAGTACAGGAGCACGCCCACCGGCAGCACCACGCCCGCCAGCACCACCGCGCCACAGAACAGCAGCGCGGGCACCCGCCAGCGCCCCAGCGTCACCGGGGCCGAGGCCCGCGCGGCGCCCTTGGAGCTGCGGTGATAGCCGGCACGTCCGCGCAGCCGCACCTCCAGCACCAGCACCACCACCGTCACCGCCACCAGCGCCAGCCCGAGCAGCGCGGCGTAGGCGCGGTCATACGCGCCCTCGTACTGCACATAGATGGCGCGCGAGAAGGCGTCGTACTGGACCAGCGCCACCGCGCCGAAGTCCGACAACACATACAAGCCGACGAGCAGCGCGCCGGACACGAAGGCCGGACGCAACAGCGGCGCCGTCACCTTCCAGAAGGCCCGCGTCGGACTCATCCCCAGGCTGCGCGCGCCCTCCAGCCACGCGGGGTCCTGCGCGAGCAGTCCCGCCCGGAGCGCCAGGAAGAAGTACGGATACGTGGACACCGTCAGCGCCACGAGCGCGCCGGGAAAGCCATACACCGGCGGCACCGGCAGCCCCCAGCGCGTCAGCACCTCCTCCAGCACTCCACCGATGCCGAAGGCGGCCAGCAGCACATAGCCGCTGACGAAGGTGGGCACCGCGAGCGGCACGCACAACAGCACCGTCCACAGGCGACGGCCCGGCAAATCACTGCGCGTGGTGAGCCACGCGAGCGGCAGGGACACCGCGGCGGCGAGCACCGTCACCGCCGCGGCGAGCCCCAAGGTCCGCCACAGCAGGCCCCACGTGCGCTCCCGGAAGAGCAGCCCCCAGGCGCTCGCGTCGGCCTCCGCCGCGCGAACCCCCAGGTACACGGCGGGCAGCACCGCGAGCGCCGCCACCAGCCCGCCCGATATCAACAACCACCGCGGAGCCCGCCGTGTCACGAAGCCCGCTCCTTCTAGAGGACGCCGGTGTCCTGCAGCAGCTTCACCGTGCCGCGCAGGTCATCCAGCTTCGACAGGTCCAGGTCCGGCGAGCCGACCTTGGACAGCGCCGGCAGGTCCTGCGCCGTCTTCACGCCGGCCACCAGCGGGTACTCGTGCGTCTGCTGGGAGAAGTACGTCTGCGCGTCGTTCTCCAGGAGCCACGCGGAGAACTTGCGCGCCGCGTCCACCTTCTTCGAGCCCTTCAGGATGGCCACGCCCGCCACGTTCACCAGCGCGCCCGGGTCGCCCGGCGCGGAGAAGTCATTGGCCACCGGCAGCTGTGCGTTGTTCTTCTTCGCGGCGTACAGGTAGTAGTGGTTGACGAAGCCCGCGTCGATTTCACCGCGGCCCAGCGCCTCGATGATGGCGGCGTTGTTCTTGTAGACGCGCGCGCCGTTGGCCTGGATGCCCTGGAGCCACTGCTTCGCCGCGTCCTCGCCCTTGAGCAGCCGCAGCGCGGTGACGAAGGCCTGGAAGGACGCGTTGGTGGGCGCCCAGCCCAGCCGGCCCTTCCACTTCGCATCCGTGTAACCCAGGATGCTGTCGGGCAGGTCCGCCGCCTTCACCTTCTGGGTGTTGTACGCCACCACGCGCGCGCGGCCGCTGACGCCCACCCACTGGCCCGTCGGCGAGCGGAAGCGCGCGTCTACCTTGTCGAGCGTGGCCTTGGGCAGCGCCTGCAGGCGGCCCGCGTTGCTCAGCGCGCCGAGCGCCCCCGCGTCCTGCGCGAAGAACACGTCCGCGGGCGTCTTGTCGCCCTCCTCCAGCAGCGTGGCGGCCAGCTGCGGCGTCTCGCCGTAGCGCACCTTCACCTCGATGCCGGTCTTCTCCGTGAACTTCTTGAGGAGCGGCCCCACGAGCTTCTCGTTGCGGCCGGAGTAGACGGTGAGCGTCTCCGCCGCCATCGCGGTGGAGGACACGGACAACAACAGGGTCAGCAGGAGTCGTCGCATCATGGCGGGGCACCCTAACGGACGGGCCCTCACCGTGCCACCCGGAGCCCGGGCTTTTGCGCCGTGCGTCGAGTGTCGAAGCGCGAACACACACGCCCGCTTCGAACCGCGTCAGACATTCCCCGGACGTCAGGGTAACGTGCCGCGCGGTGCTTCCTCGACGTCTGGAGGTCCATCCCATGCCCCGCTTCATCACCGCGGTCCCCGTCGTCGTCCTGCTGAGCTGCGCCTCCGCCCTCGCGCAGTCCGCGAAGCCGCCGCCCGTCGCGCCCAAGCCGCCCGCCGCGCCCAGCCCGATGAAGCTCGCGGCGGAGCGCACCCAGGCGGCGCTCCAGCAACATCCTCCCGGGCGTCCGGAGGACGTGAAGACGCAGGAGGCGCTGCTGGCCGCGCTCTATGACGTCATCAGCGGCCCCGCGGGCAAGGCGCGTGACTGGCAGCGCTTCCGCTCGCTGTTCTATCCGGGCGCGCAGATGGCGTCCGTCCATCGCGCGAAGCCCGGCGGGCTCCCGGGTGTGTCCCCCATCACCCCGGATGATTACGTGGCCTGGGGCGAGACGTTCTTCAAGACGCACGGCTTCTTCGAGAAGGAGACGCACCGTCAGGTGTATGGCTATGGCGACCTGGTCAACGTGCTGAGCGCGTACGAGGCCCGCGAGGCGCCGGAGGGCGCGGTGCTCACGAAGGGCGTCAACAACATCCAGCTCGTCTTCGACGGTCAGCGCTGGTGGGTGCTGCACATCTCCTGGACGGACGAGAAGGCCGCCGGCGCGCCCGTGCCCGCGACCTTCACGCGCAAGTAGCCGCCCGTGGCGGGACGCTCCTCGTGCGACGTGCTGGTGGTGGGCAACTACTGCCATGACGTGCTGCCCTCGGTCGGAGGTGGGGAGGTGCACACGCTCGGCGGCTCGGCGGCGTACATCTCCTCGGTGTTTGACGCCACCGGGGTGGACCACGCGGTGGTGGCCGTGGCGGGCGAGGACTTCGCCTACGCGGACCGCGTCCGGTACCCACCGCGCATCGTCCCGGGGACTCGCACCACGCGGTTCCTCGCGGACTTCAGCCGGGAGGAGCGCGTGCTCCGTGTCGACGCGCGCTCGGCGAGCATTGCTCCCGAGGACATCCTCTTCGATGCGCGCGTGGCGCTCGCCTGCGGGGTGATGGGCGAGGTGTCCCCGGAGACGCTCGTCCGGATGTCGCAGCGGGCCCGGCATGTCCTCGCCGACGCGCAGGGCCTCTTGCGCGCGCTGGATGACGAAGGACGCGTGTGGAACCAGCGGCTGGAGGACACGCCCTACGCGGAGTTGCTGGGACACCTGCGCGTGCTCAAGGCGAGCGAGGAGGAGGCGCGCGCGCTGGACCTCGACGCCGTGCGCACGAGGACGTGTGTGGTCATCACCCGGGGCAAGCGCGGGTGCACGCTGCTCACGGCGAAGGACTCGCTCGAGCTTCCTGCGAGCCCCGTCGAGGAGGTGGACCCGACGGGCGCGGGGGACTGCTTCCTGGCGGGCTTCACCCTGGGCCTGCTGCGGGGCTGGCCGATGACGAAGTGCGCGGAGCTGGCGAACTGGTTCGGCGCGCAGGCGGTGACACAGGTCGGTGTCCCGCGCGTGGAGGTCTCGAAGCTGCCGGCCCCCTTGCGCTGAGCCTGGACGCCTGTACTGGAGTCCAAGACGTTTGAGCCGTCTCGAACAGCGCTTCGCGCCGTGACTGGCACGCGCCAAACCGAGACAACTATAGCCAATGCCTCACATCCAGGAGGCCATCATGCGTCACCCATCATGGGGCACGGTCGTGGTGTTCATGCTGACAGGAAGTGTCCTCACCGCTTGCGGAGGGCTCGAGGAGAGTGCCGCGCCACAACCCATCGAGGAGCCCGCGACGGCGGAGCAGGGCCTGGTGACGCTCGTCTCCTGCCCCATCGGCTCGACGGTGCTCGACTACTCCCCGCCCTTGAAGAACACCTCCCAGGCAGTGACGACCACGGGCACGACGACCTACTCCAACTGCTACTCCTTGTTCGGCGGGGTGACCTCCGGCAACACCCCCCTCAACGTCTTCCGGCCCAGCTTCGCCTGCTCCGACTTGCTGGACATCGGCACGACAAACTCGGTCGTCACCTGGAACACCCTCGAGACTTCCACCCTGACCCTGACGCGGCTCGGCGCGCGGGTGGAGGGGCTCTCCGTCGTCTTCACGCATGTGGGCTCGGTGGTCTCGGGCAAGTTCGAGGGCGCCACAGCGATTCGGACCACCACCGTGCTCAACACCGACCTGGACGCCTGCTCCTCCCCAGAGGGCCTCGCCCGGCACAGCGGCACGGCGACCCTCTCGTTGCTCGGGCTGCTCTAGACACCGTATGCGGGCGGTGGTGCGGGGCGGCGTTTCCGCAGGGATGTCTCGAAGCGCTTGGACGTCCTGCCCTCGACCTGACCGTTCCTCCTCCCGGAGTGGACGAAGGTCCAACCCCTGAGCCCACGCGCGAACGGTGCGTGTGGGTCCCACGTCGCCCACGTCGAAAGTCCTCCCTATCCCTGCGGCCTCTTTGCACTCCGTGGAGGTTCACTCATGCGTCGAGGGTCCAGGCTCGCCCTGCTGCTGTCAGGTTTCATGGGAAGCGTCTTGTCGGGCTGCGGTGGGGAAGCTCCCGCGCCCGTGCCAACCGAGGACATCGCGCAGGGGCAGCAGTTGCCGACGGTGATGAGCTGTCCGGTGGGCTCGACGATGAATCGCTTTTCACCGCCCCTCTCGGTGGTCCCTCGAGACACGACCGTCACCGGGACGTCGACGTTCTCCAACTGCGTCTCACTGTCCGGTGAGGTGACGTCCGGCGAGCTCTCTGTTCACGTCGAGCTGCCCGGCTTTGCCTGTCAGGACCTGCTGGAGGTGGGCTCGGCACGCGCGGACATCACCTGGAACACGGGCGAGTCCTCCACCCTGCTTCAGACGCGAGGCTCCGTCCAGGTCAGCAACGCCACCGTCGCCATCACCTACGTGGGCACGGTCGAGTCCGGGAAGTTCCAGGGAGCGACCGCCATCCGGACCCTGACGTACTTCGATGTGAACCTGTTCGACTGCTTCTCGTCTCGTGGCGTCCCGGGCATGTCCGGTGTGACGACGCTGACACTGCTGGGGCTGCCATGAGCACGCGCATGAAACACCTGCTGCGATGCATCACCATCTCCCTGCTCGTCAGTGGAGCACTGATGTCCTGCGGATCTCCTCCCGAGCCCCGGGACAACGAAGGCACTCCAGCGGAGGCGCCCGCGCGAGCGGAGCAGGCGTTGCTGACACTCGCGAGCTGCCCGGTGGGCTCGGGAGACCTCCACTACGCACCGCCGCTTCGCAACGAGCGCCAGGACGTGGGCATCTCGGGCACGTCGGTCTTCAGCAACTGCCTGGCCCTGCTCGACCCCACCCTGACGTCCGCCACGTACACCGTGGGCAACCTGGGGGCCTCGCCCTTCTCCTGTCTCGACTTGCTGGAGGTCGGACGGGCTCGTGGGACGCTCGTCTGGAACACTGGCGAGACCTCCACGCTCGTGCAGACCCGCGTCGCCGCTCGCGTCGAGGGACTCCTGCTCACGCTGACCCACGTCGGCTCGGTGGAGTCCGGCAAGTTCCAGGGCGCCACCGTGCTGCGCACCACCACGTTCCTCTCCACGGACCTGGATGCGTGCAGCGGCCCGGAGGGACTGCGGCGCTTGAGCGGCCCCTCCACTCTCACCTTCCTCGGGCTTCTCTAGCCTCACGCCCACCAAGACGAAGCCCCTCTCCCCACGCACGGGGAAGAGGGGCCTCGGTGTTTCAAATCACGGTCCGACTCAGGCCTGCGGCTCCTCGGAGCCACCGCCCTCGGTCGGCGTCTCGGAGGCAGGAGCCTCCTCGGCGGCGGGAGCGGCCTCGGCCTCGGTGGCCACGGCCTCCGCGACCACACCCTCCGGAGCGCCCTCGGCGGGCGTCGCCGTCTCCGACTCCTCCTCGGACTCCTCGCCCTCGGGGAGCTTGGAGAGGGCCATCACCTTCTCCTGGTCGTTCTCCAGCGCAATCAGGCGCACGCCCTGCGTGTTGCGGCCGATGACGGAGATCTCCTTCACCTTCATGCGGATGAGCATCCCGCCGTTGGTGACGAGCATCACCTCGTCCGACTCCTTCACCTGCACCACGCTCACCACCTTGCCGTTCCGCTCGGTGGTCTTGATGTCGATGATGCCCTTGCCGCCGCGGCCCTGCTGCCGGTACTCGGCCTCCTCGGTGCGCTTGCCGTAGCCGTTCTCCGTCACCGTGAGGATGGCGGACTCGTTCTCCACCACGACGGCGCCCACCACCTCGTCGCCCTCCTCCAGCGTGATTCCCTTCACGCCGAAGGCCTGACGCCCCATGGAGCGGACCTCCGACTCCGGGAAGCGGATGCTCATGCCGCTGGCCGTCGACAGGAGGATGTCCTTCGAGCCGTCGGTGATCATCACCGCCACCAGCTCGTCGCCCTCGTCGATGCCCAGCGCGATGATGCCGCTGGAGCGGACGTTCTCGAACGCGCTCAGGTCCGTGCGCTTCACCACGCCCTTCTTCGTGACGAAGAAGACGTAGCGGCTCTCCGGGAAGTCCCGCGTCACCAGCACCTGGGCCAGCTTCTCGCCCTCGCCGAACTGCACCAGGTTCACCATCGCCTTGCCGCGCGACGTGCGGCTGGCGGCCGGAATCTGGTGCACCTTGAGCGAGTACAGCTTGCCCTTGGTCGTAATCGGCATCAGGTACGCGTGGGTGCTCGCCACGAAGAGCTTGCTGACGAAGTCATCTTCCTTCGTCGCCGCGCCCGTCTTGCCGCGTCCACCGCGCTTCTGCGCCCGGTACTCCGACAGCGGCGAGCGCTTGACGTAGCCGGTGTGAGACAGCGTGACCACCATCGTCTCCTCGGCGATGAGGTCCTCGCTGGTGATGTCGTCCACGGCGCCGATGATCTCGGTGCGGCGCTTGTCGCCGTAGCGCTCGCGAATCTCCATCAGCTCCGTCTTGATGACGTTGAGCAGGCTCTTCTCGTTGGCGAGGATGTCCTGCAGGCGCGCCACGTCGCGCACCAGGCCGATGAGCTCGCGGAACAGCTCCTCGCGCTGCAGGCCGGTGAGCCGCTGCAGGCGCATCTCGAGGATGTTCTGCGCCTGCTCCTGGCTGAAGCCCGCGCCCTCGTACTTGTGCGCCAGCCCCCGGTACTGCGGCTCCTCGTTGCGCGCGCGCGAGACGAGCAGCTCCATCTGCGCCTTCGCCTTGTCGTAGTCGATGCGCTGCAGGTTCGCGAAGCGCTCGTGCTCGTACAGCGTGGGCGACAGGATGTTCATCAGGCCCCAGCGCGCCTCGTCCGGATCCCTGGACGCGCGGATGAGGCTGACGACGAGGTCGATGAGGTCCTGCGCGACGAGCAGACCTTCCACGATGTGCATGCGCGCCAGCGCCTTGCGCAGCTCGTAGCGCGTGCGGCGCGTCACCACGTCGCGGCGGTGGGCGATGAAGCGGTCCAGCAGCTCCTTGAGGTTCAGCGTGCGCGGCTGGCCACCGTCGATGGCCAGCATCACCGCGCCGAACGTCGTCTCCAGCGCCGTGGACTGGTACAGGTTGTTGAGCACCACCTGCGAAATCGCGTCGCGCTTGAGCTCGATGACGATGCGCATGCCCTGACGGTCGCTCTCGTCACGGATGTCGCTGATGCCCTCGAGCTTCTTCTCCCGCACCAGCTCGGCGATCTTCTCGATGAGCCGCGCCTTGTTCACCTGGTACGGAATCTCCGTGAAGATGATGGACTCGCGGTCCCCCTTCTTCGACGTCTCGATTTCCGACCGGGCGCGCACGGTGATCTGCCCGCGGCCCGTCTCGTAGGCGCGGTGGATGCCCTCGCGGCCGGTGATGAACGCGCCGGTGGGGAAGTCCGGGCCGGTGATGAACTCCATCAAGTCCCTCACGGTGCACGTGGGGTTCTCGATGAGGTGCAGCGTCCCGTTGATGACCTCCGTCATGTTGTGCGGCGGGATGTTGGTGGTCATACCCACCGCGATGCCGCTGCTGCCGTTGACGAGCAGGTTGGGGAAGCGCGCCGGCAACACGAGCGGCTCCTCGAGGGAGTCGTCGTAGTTGGGGCCGAAGTCGACGGTCTCCTTGTCGATGTCCGCCAGCAGCTCCTCGGCCAGGCGGTCCATGCGCGCTTCGGTGTAGCGCATGGCGGCGGGCATATCGCCGTCCACCGAGCCGAAGTTGCCCTGACCGTCCACCAGCAGGTAGCGCAGGCTCCACGGCTGCGCGAGGCGCACCATGGCGTCGTACACGGAGGAGTCGCCGTGCGGGTGGTACTTACCGATGACGTCACCCACCACGCGCGCGCTCTTCTTGTAAGGGCGGTTGTGGTAGTTCGCCAGGTCGTTCATCGCGAACAGCACGCGGCGATGCACGGGCTTGAGGCCGTCGCGTACGTCGGGCAGCGCGCGACCGATGATGACGGACATCGAGTAGTCGAGATACGAGCGGCGCATCTCGTCTTCGATGTTCACGGGAATGAGCTCTCCAGCGCCGTCCGGAGGAGGAGGCGGGGAGGGCGGGGCCGGCTTGTCGGTGGTGTCGTCAGCCATGGGCTCTGGGAGGTTCGCGGAGGGACCCCGTGAAGGGCCGCCGTCCAGTGAGGGAGCGTTCGTAACCCCTGGATTTCCCTACGTCAACAAGGGAAACGAGGGGGTGGACACCCCACATGCGATGGGGTCCGGAATCAAGTCAACGGAGCGCTGGAAAACGCCCCCTACTGAACGCTCGAACACCCCGTTTTCAGCCCGCTTCCGACGAAGAAAAACGGGCCTCCCGAGCCGCCCGGGACGGACGCTAGACGGGCGAGGGACGGAGGGGCGCGGCCAGGCGTTCGGCCTCGGTGCCGACAGGGCCCTCGGGGTCCTTCTCCCGGGCCTTCTCGAAGGCCGCGAGCGCGCCCTGCTTGTCACCCTTGAGCTTGAGGGCCACGCCCACGTTGAGGTGTGCGGGCGCGGAGTCGCGGTCCATGGCGACGGCCTCGCGGAACAGGGCCAGGGCCTGGTCCACGTCGCCCGACAGCAGGGCCTCCTTGCCGGCCTGGACGCGCTTCTCCGCGTCGTTCACCAGCTCCACCTGGAACACGCTGCCGCCCACCACGTTGGCGATGAGCACGCGCAGGATGCCGCCCCAGTAGAACGTGAGCCCCTCCGCCGCCACGACGGCGGCGAGCGGCAGGTCCGGCAAGAGCTGCTTGCCCCGGAACTTGAAGCGCACGCGGGTGTAGCGGCCCTTGTTGGCCCAGTGCACCACCTCGCCCTGGAGCTTGCGCAGGCCTTCCTCCATGCGCTTGGGGTCGATTTCGAAGGGGAGCACGCGGCCTGAGCCCTCCTCGCCCGCGGGCAGGGCCTTGGGGGTGTCCTCCAGCGTGGGCTCCTCGGGGAAGACGGGCTCGGCCTCGAGGACGATGGGCGGCGGCTCGGGGGGCCGGGCGGGCCGCTTCGCCTGGCTCTTCCGGGGAGCGGCGGCACGGGGGGCGGCGGGCTTCTTCACCTTCACCTTCGCCTTCGCGGCGGACTTGCGAGAGGAGCTCTTGGCCATGGTCATCACCTTAAACGAGCGACGGCGGTGGCGCTTGCGCTCGCGGTTTTCTCCGGTTTGCCCGGGCATTTCTTCATGACGGCGCGACGGGACTTCACACGGGGGCGGTGCCTGGGGCGGACGAGGTCGGGGATGATGGCGGCGCCTTCTCCCGAAAGGATTCCCGAAGCATGAAGCGCGTCCGGTCCGCTCTCGTCACCGCCCTGCTCCTCGCCGCCCCCCTGGCGAGCGCGGCGGGCAAGGACTCCATCGTCTCTGGCGACCCGTGGCCGCGCATCCGCAAGGAGCGCATCCAGAAGCTGCTGCCGCAGGCCATGGCGCGCGCCAACGTGGACGCCTGGGTGGTGCTCTGCCGGGAGAACGACAACGACCCGCTGGCGATCCACGTCGGCGGGGAGAACGCGGGCGGCACCGCGGCGTTCCTGTTCCTGCGGCAGGGGGACACGGTGCGCTCGCTCGCGCTGTCGCCGGTGAGCGAGGCCACGGCGCTGCGCGAGGTGGCGCCGCTGGACGAGGTCATCTCGGTGGAGCGCGGGCAGGACCTGTACGCGCAGATTGCCGCGCGGCTGGCGGCGGCGAAGCCCGCGCGCATCGCCATCAACGCGTCCACGTCCGTCACGGTGGCGGACGGGCTGTCGTCCTCGCAGCGCGCGGCGCTGGAGAAGGCGCTGTCGCCCGCGCTGCGCAAGAAGCTGGTGTCGTCCGAGGACGTCGTCTCCGAGTGGCTGTCCGTGAAGCTGCCCGAGGAGGTGGACATCCTGCGCAAGGCCGCGGCGCTCACGGCGCAGTTGCAAGTCGAGGCGTACGCCACGGTGGTGCCGGGCAAGACGCGGGACTCGGACGTCGCTCGTTTCCTCAAGAAGCGCATGGCGGAGCTGGGCGTGGGGGACGCGTGGGCGCCGGACCAGAACCCGGCGGTCAACAGCGGGCCCTTGCGTGGCCACTCGCACGCCACGGAGAAGGTGATTCAGCCCGGGGACTTCATCCAGACGGACTTCGGCATCCGCGTGGGCCACTTGTGGGTGACGGACATCCAGCGCTTCGCCTACGTGCTCGCGCCGGGGCAGAAAGAGGTGCCGAAGGACGCGCTGGAGAAGTGGGAGAAGGGCCGGCAGGGCAACCGCGTGGCGCTGGCGGCGCTCAAGCCGGGCGCCAGCGGCTGGGACGTGGACAAGGCGCAGCGCGTGTGGATGAACGAGGCGGGCTCGGAGCCGATGAACATGTTCGGCACCGGCCACCCCGTGGGCTACTGGGCGCATGACGTGGGGCCCGCGCTCTCCGGTGGGGCGAAGGACAAGCCCAAGCAGGGCCAGTCCACGCGCATCATCCGGACGGGACAGGTGTTCGCCTTCGACGGGTTCTTCGCGTGGAAGGAGGGCCCGGACGCGATGCGGGTCCTCTCCGTGGAGGAGATGGCCGTCGTCACCGAGACGGGCGCCGAGTACCTGATTCCGCCGCAGGAGGACCTGGTGCTCATCCCGTCGCCGGGCACCCCGGGTCAGCAGAACCCCGTGGCTCCCGCACCGCGCTGACGGAATGCGTTGCTCGCCCTACTCTCCTGGCTGGCCCGGCTCGTAGGATGAGACAGGCTTGCCGGGAGAGCGCGCGATGCAGACCGTGCTGGTGATTGACGATGACCTGTTCGTGCTCTCGCTGGTGACGGACATCCTGCAGAGCGCCGGCTTCCAGGTGCGCACGGTGCAGTCACCCGAGAGCGCGTTCCAGGAGGAGCTGGGGAACATCTCCGCCATCCTGTGCGACTACAACATGCCGTCGATGAACGGCGCGGACGTGCTCATCGCCATGCGCGAGCTGAAGGAGTGCAACGCGCCCTTCATCTTCCTCACCGGCCACGAGCAGCTCGATGACCTCATCCCCGTCGCCATCCGCTACGGCGCGGAGCTGCTGCCCAAGCCCATCCATCCCGTGGAGCTGATTCGACTGCTCATGAAGCAGCTCGCCAACGTGGCGGCGTGAACGCCGAGCCCCGTGCGGTGAAAACAGCCACCGGCGACGGGCTCGATACATGTTTCACAGGCGGAGGCGGTGCCACGCCACGCGGCGGGTCGATGGCCACGCGCGCGAGCGGAGCGCCGGATGCATCGATGCGCTCGGACGGCGGCCACGCGCGGCAGGCCAGAGACATCGACACACCCGTGCGGTGGCCTGGCCCGGCTGTCGCGCCGTGGCGGGAACCACACCGCGTGCCGCGACGCCACCGGACGGGCGCCCGTGAGCGCCCGTCCGTCACCTCAGCTCAGGAGGCCAGCGCCTTGATGAGCCGCTCGGCCTGCTCGCGCCACTCGGGGTCCAGGCGCTCCAGCTTCAAGAGCGACTGAGCCAGCTGCGTCGCCCGCTGCTTGTCGCCCAGCCGCGCGCTCACGAGCGCCAAGTTGAGCTGCGGCTCGGGACGCTCCGGCGCGCGGCGGTGCGCCTCCTCCAGCGCCTCGAGCGCCTGCTGGCCCGCGCCCGGGAGCTCGTCCTCGGGGATGCGCATCAGCAGGTTGCCCAGGTTGTTGGCGGGGGCCCAGTCGTCCGGGTCCAGCTTCATGGCCTCGCGCCACGCCGTCAGCGCGGCGGGGATGTCCACCGGCTCGATGGCCTCCAGCGCCATGCCCTCGACCATGCGGCTCTGCGAGGTGGCCTGTCCGCGCGACGCCAGCTTCCTGCACAGTTCCAGCGCGTCGGTCAGCCGCCCCTGCGCCAGCCGCAGCCGCGCCAGGTTCGCCTGCGCCGCGGGAGCGTCCGGCTCCACGCGCGCCAGCGTCTCCGCCGTGGCCACCGCGCCGCTCAGGTTGCCGCGCGCCAGCTGCACGTTGCACAGCGCGTTGAGCAGGTACGGGTCGCCGTCGAGCGCCTTGATGCCCGTGGTCAGCAGCTCCTCGGCCGCGCCCAGCTCACCGCCCGCCTGGAGCGCCACCGCGAGCACCAGGTAGCTGGGCCCGTGCCTCGGGTTGAGGCGCAGCGACTCCTGGAGGTGGTGGAAGCCGTCCTTCAGGTTCTCCTGGGCGAAGAGCACGCGCCCCAGGTGGAAGTGATGGATGGCCGTGCTCGGCGACAGCTTCACCGCCTGCTCGAGCGCGGTGCGGGCACCCGCGTTGTCGCCCTGCTCCGCCAGGAGGTAGCCCTGGCCGAACCAGGCCTCGGCCTTCTGGGGGCGCGCCTTCGCCACCTTCCGGTAGAGCGCCAGGGCGCCCGCCGCGTCACCTCGCCGGGTGAGCAGCGCGGCCCGGACCAGCTGCACGTCCGGCTCCTCCGCGCTCACGCCCGCGAGCCATGACTCGGCCTGGGCCTCGTTGCCATCGAATGCCGCGAGCCGGGCGAGCGCGACCCGGGCCGCCAGGTCCGAGGCATCGCGCTTGAGCGCGGCCTCGGCCTCCCGACGTGCCTGGTCCAGCTCCCCGGCTGCGAGAAGTGCGTCGTACCTGGCGGTCTCCGCCATCAGCCAAACAGCCCCTTGAAGAAGTTCCCGACGGACTTCACCACATCCTTGACCACTTCGACCGGCTTCTCGACGACGCTCTTCACCGCGTCGGCGATCTTCCCGAAGTTGATGTCCACGTCGAAGCCGAGCTTGAAGCCCACGCCCAGGGCGGCGCCGAAGTCCACGCGGGCCTTGAAGCGGCCGTTGTCCCAGCTGGCCTCTGCGCGGGCGGAGACACCCACACCGGCCCAGGCCTCCGCACGGCCCGTGACGCCGCCGTAGTCGCCCAGCTTCACCGTGCCCGTGGCACCGGCGCGGGCGCCGATGAACGCGTCACCACCGACGCGGGCCGCGTACTTGCCGTTGATGGGGTCCACCGTCACTTCACCGTGGAGACCCGCCTTCGCGCCCACCCACGCCTTGCCCTGCAGCTCCGCCTGGATGGGGCCGACACCCGCGCGCAGCGTGCCCTCGGCGTCCACCAGCGTGGCCTTCGCGTCCAGGTCGCCGCGGGCGAACAGCTTGCCGCCCTCGATGCCCACCTCGCCGGAGCCCTTGAGCTCGGCCTCGAGCAGGCTCACCTTGCCGTAGCCCTGGGCCACGCTGTTGGCGTCGCCGAAGCCGCCCTCGAACTTCTTGACCGCCGCGCCCTTGGTGAACTGGCCGTCGATGCCGACCTTCGGGATGGCGCCCAGCAGGCTCGCCATGGCGCCCGTCACGCGGCCCGTGGACTCGTGCTGGGACTCGTGGCTGTAGCTGGTGTTCCAGTTCTGCGTGGTGCTCTTCTCACGCTCGAAGTGGCTCTGGAGCCGGCCGTTCTCGAAGGTGGTCTGGACACCCGTGTTGGTGTCCTTGACGACCTTGTCCGTGGTCGTGTTCTTCACCACCGCGGCGTTCTGCGGCGTCTGGGTGGTGCGAACCGGGTTCTGCTGACCGCGACGGATGGAGGAGCGATCGCTCATGGCGGACCTCGGCCGGGGACTGGCCGGGAAAGAATGTGAAGGGATTGTCGCGGGGGACGTGGATCAGTTGCGTCCAGGACGGAGATTTTCCTACAGGCGCGCCGCGAACCAGCGCGCCACCAGCGGGATGCAGGCGCCGAGCGCCACCAGCCCCAGCCCCACGCCCAGCCGCACGAAGCTGGGCGCGTGCGCGCCGGGCTCCAGCACCGCGTCGGTGGGGTCCGCCGGGTTGTAAGCGACCCGGACGGCCTGTCCCGGAGGATAGCGCCGGAGGACGGACTGGGCGTGCTCCGGGTTGGTGTACGCGGCGGGGTCCACGCGCAGGGTGGAGGTGCCGACCAGGACGCGGCCCACGGTGTACTCGTACTGGATGACGGCTTCGTAGTGGATGCGGGGCTCGGCCGGGCCGGCGACGGGGAGGCGGCGCTCGAACTCCTCGGCGGAGCGGATGGTGCCGGGCGCGGTGGGCCAGCTCAGGGTGCGCCGGGCGCGCTGGACGTCCTTGAGACCGGCGACCACGAAGAGGACACCCACCGCGGCGAGCAGCGCGGCGATGGCGGTGACGACGACCCAGAGCACTTGCACGCCGCCGACACTACCAGATGGCGGGACTTCAGCCGCCCATCACCACGAAGAGCTGGCGGCACTGGGCCAGCAGCACGCCGTCCTCGGTCCACAGCTGCTGGTAGTCGTCCGCGTAGCCCTCGCCCGCCTGACGCGAGCGCCCGGTGCGCAGGAAGTGGGCGTCCGGCTTCAGCCCGGGCCTGGGCAGCGGGTGGAAGAAGTGCACGGTGAAGTCCACCGTGGCCGCCGGGCGGAAGCCCTCCACGCGGGAGAGGGCCGCCGGGGGGTAGGCGTCCATCAACCCCACCAACAGGGGCGCGTCCAGCACCGTGGGCTGACGGGGGCGGAGCCAGCCGCCCGTCTCGGCCACGTCCGAGCCCGAGTACGGCGCCGAGCCCAGGCAGAAGCGGAACTCGAAGTGGCGGCAGAAGTCCGGCATGGGCACGTCGTCGGGCGTCGCCGGCACGTCCAGCGGGGGCGGCACCTTGGGGGGCGTCAGGTCCAGGTACTCCAGGGCCCCGCCGCGCGAGGCGCCGAACGTCGCGCTGCCCACGGCCACCACGCCCGCGTCGTTCTCCACGCGCACCGTGGCGTGGGTGACGAGCTTCCCGGCGCGCTCGATGCGCGTCAGCACCCGCGCCTCGCCCTCCACCGCGGGAGAGCAGAAGTGCATGGTGAAGGAGCGCACCGGCCGGGCCGCGTCCGCCAGCGTGTGCTCCAGCGCGCGCAGCGCCGTGCCCGCCACCACGCCGCCATAGGCCCCCCTCCCCTGGTACCAGTCCGCGTGGAAGCGGGTGCGGTAGACGTTGGGTTCCAGCAGCTCGGGCGTGGAGGCGGCGACGAAGGCGGCGGTCATGTCGCGACGCACCGTATCAAGCCTCGTCCCGGAGGCACGGCCTTCGTGCCCGGACGCGCGGTGCGGCCCGCCGCTTCACCGGGACAGGCGCCAGTCGACCGGGGGCCGGCCCTTGGACTCCAGGGCCTGGTTCACCTTGCTGAAGGGCTTGCTGCCGAAGAAGCCGCTGCTGGCCGACAGGGGCGAGGGGTGGGTGCCCTCGATGACGACGTGGCGCTTCGCATCGATGAGCTTCTTCTTCTTCTGGGCGTACTTGCCCCAGAGGAGGAAGACGACGGCGTCCTGCTTGGCGCTCACCGCGCGGATGACGGCGTCGGTGAAGTCCTCCCAGCCGTGGCCCGCGTGGCTGTTGGGCTGGGCCTGGCGCACGGTGAGCACGGCGTTGAGCAGGAGCACGCCCTGCTCGGCCCAGGGGATGAGCGAGCCCGTCTTGGGACGGGGCTCCTGCACGTCCGCCTCCAGCTCCTTGAAGATGTTCACCAGCGAGGGCGGCGAGGGCACGCCGGGCTTCACGGAGAACGCCAGCCCGTGTGCCTGCCCGGGCCCGTGGTACGGGTCCTGGCCCAAAAGCAGCACGCGCACGTCCGCGTAGGGCGTCAGCCGGAAGGCGGAGAAGAGGTCCTCCTCCGAGGGGAAGACGGTGGCCGCCTCGCGCTCCTGGGCGACGAAGCGCTCCAGTTCCTGGAACGAGGGTGAATCGAGCGCGGACTTCAGCTCCCGCTTCCAGTCCTCCGGCAACCCGTCCTTCAACATGGCGTGACTCCCCGTCCGACCTGCGAGGTCGGGCATTGAAGCACCGCCCGCGCGGGGGGCCCATCGCTTTCGTCCCGGCGTCCAGGGGGTGACAGCCGCACTGGAAGCGACCGGGCGGGCGGGACGGGTTCTTGGGGGGAAGGCCCCGGGCGCGCTAGCCTGCGAGGCGCCATGACGATGTACACCGAGTCACTCCGCGCCTTCCTCAAGCCCGTCCTGCCCTATCTGGACGACGAGTCGGTGTCGGAGATCATGATCAACGGCCCCACCGACGTGTGGATCGAGAAGAAGGGCCGACTGACGAAGACGGACGCGGCCTTCACCGAGGAAGGCCTCATCGGCGCCGCGCGCAACATGGCCCAGTTCGTCGGCCGCATGCTCACCGAGGAGCGCCCGCGCCTGGACGCGCGCCTTCCGGACGGCAGCCGCATCCATGTGGTGATTCCGCCGATTGCCCGCCGCGGAACCACCATCTCCATCCGCAAGTTCTTCAAGGAGAAGCTGACCGTCCAGTCGCTCCTGAAGTTCGGCTCGCTGACGCCGCAGATGGCGCGGCTCATCGAGGCGGGCATCGCCACCAAGCTCAACATGCTGGTGGCCGGCGGCACGGGCTCCGGCAAGACGACGCTGCTCAACATCGTCTCCTCGCTCATCCCCGACGAGGAGCGCATCCTCACCATCGAGGACTCGGCCGAGCTCCAGCTCAACCAGACACACGTGGTCGCCTTCGAGAGCCGTCCGCCGGACAAGTTCGGCAAGGGCGGCGTGGACATGGGAGACCTGCTGCACTCGGCGCTGCGTCTGCGTCCGGACCGAATCGTCGTCGGCGAGGTGCGCGGCGGCGAGGCGTTCCACCTGATGCAGGCGATGAACACGGGCCACGGCGGCTCGCTGGCCACCACGCACGCCAACACGCCCACGGACACGCTGCGCCGCATCGAGTCCCTGTGCCTCATGTCCGGCGTGGAGCTGCCCATGGTGGCCGTGCGCGCCCAGGTGGCCAGCGCCATCAACTTCGTCATCTGCTGCGAGCGCCTGCACGACGGCAGCCGCAAGACGATTGCCCTGTCGGAGGTGCTGCCGCTCAACGAGAAGGGCGACTACCGCACGCAGGACATCTTCGTCTTCACGCCGGTGGCCAAGGACGAGGACGACCACATCCTCGGCTACCACGCGCCCACGGGCATCATCCCAAACTTCGTCGCCAAGGCGAAGGCGTATGGCTTCAGCGATTTGGAGGACTCGTTCTTCGACCCGGCCACCTATGGTCTGCCGCCTCCGCCCACGTTCCACGCCGGTGAGTCGTACACCGTGCGGTGGGCGCCCTCGCTGAAGCACCGCGAGGAGGGACAGCCGGACCCCGCGCACTACAAGCAGGAGTGGTCCGCGTTCGAGGAGAAGCTCAAGCAGAGCGCGCGCGAGGCCAAGGCCGCCAAGGCTGGTGGAGCGCCCGCGCCCGCCGCCGCGCCCGTGCAGGTGCAGGTGCCCGCGAACCTGCCCACCTCGAAGCCCGCCACGACGGCCGCGCCTCCCAGGGTGGCCAGCGCCACGCCGCCCGCGGGACAGGCCGCCGCCCGGCCTCCCGCCGCGCGCCCGCCGCCTCCTCCCGAGAGCGACGACGACAAGACGCCGCCGCCCACCCGCAGCCCCTTCGCCAGCGGCATGGACCACGCCGCCGAGGCCAAGGTGGAGGTGGACGAGGAGCTGCTCACCGACGCGGGCCGGCCTCCCCCGCCGCGTCGCCCGGGCACGCCGCCGCCCAGGCCTCCGCCTCCCGGGGCCCGCCCCGCGCTCGCCGCGCGCAGGCCCCCGCCGGCCATGCCCGCCCACGTGGACGACGAGGACGAGGACACGGGCGCGACGGCCGAGCCCCAGGGCGGCGCCGAGAAGACGCAGATCCGCCCCGCTCCGTCGGAGCGGCCTCGGCGCTGAGGCCACGGGTCACGACTCCGCCGCCCTACCCGGGTGGTGGAGTCTCCCGTCACCGCACGCACCGCCCGCGAGCGTGACGCCACCCGAGGTGGGTCGCCCCTGATTCCCCTTCTTGCGAGGAGGTCCTGTCGGGGGGAAAGTGCTCACGTGTTGATCTCCCTCGTCGCCGTCTTCACCGTGGTCGCCGCCCAGGCGCCCGCGCTCCCCGCCCCGCAGGGGCCCCTGAGCGTGTTGGTCGCGCCCCCGGACGCGACGGGAACTCCCACTCACGTCGTGGATTTCGCGCGCGAGCACATCACGGAGCAGCTCGAGTCGCGAGGCGTGCGCGTCATCCGGATGGACAACGTCACCCGCAGGCTGCCCGCCACGAAGCGGCGCGCGCTCCTGCGCTGCAAGCGCACCGAGGCGCCCTGCATCCAATGGCTGGGCACCACCAGCCAGGCGGAGGTCGTGCTCGTCACGGAGCTGGTGCGAAAGCCCCAGGGGTACCGCGCGGGAATGAAGCTCCACGCGGCGAAGGACGGCGCGCTCATCGCCGAGCACTTCGTCTCCGACGTGCTCGAGGACGGCCTGCTGGACGCGCTCACGCAGACGCTGGACGTGGTGCTGCCCGCGACGCTGCGCGCGCTGCGGCCACCGCCTCCCCCGCCGCGCATCGACGACGTTCCCCCGCCCACGCGAGTGACCCGGCCTGGCACCTCCGACCCCGGCTCCCAGCCGACGCCCGTGCCGCCAGAGCCCGCCCTCGCGCAGACCTCCTCCTCCGCGCGGCGCTGGGCCTGGCTGCCCGCGGCGGGCGGCGTGGTGCTCGCGGGCGTGGGGACGGTGTTCTACCTGAAGGCGAAGGACCGCTACGACACGCTGGAGACCGGCGGCGCGGACATCCCCTTGCGTGACTCGGACGCGCTGGTGTCCCAGGGCAAGAGCGCGCAGACGGTGAGCCGCGTGGCCTTCGGGGTGGGCGCGGCGGGGCTCGTCGCCGGCGCGGTGATGTTCCTGTGGCCGGAGGACGACCCTCCCGCGAAGGTCGTCCCCTCCGCCGCCGTGACGTCGGGTGGCGCCATGGTGGGCCTGTCCGGGACGTGGCCATGACCTCGAGAGGACCCATGCGGAAGACCTGGACGCTCGGCGCCCTGGGCGCGGCGCTCGGCGCGGTGCTCGCCGCCGGCGGTTGCTACGACTTCGACGCCGCGCGGAAGCGCTGCCTCGACGAAGGCCGGTGCGAGCAGGTGCCCGACGCCGGGCGCTGCATCCCCAACACCGCCATCGACGACACCCCGGACGACACCTTCGAGGACTCCGACTGCGACGGCGTGGACGGCCGCGCCAGCGAGGGCCTGTTCGTCGACCCCGTGACGGGCGACGACGTCAACGGCACCGGCACGCGCGACGCGCCGCTGCGCACGCTCGGCCACGCGCTGTCGCTCGTGCGCCAGTGGGACGGCGGCGCGCCCACGCGGGTGTACCTGGCGGGCGGGGAGTACCAGGAGGGTGAGCTGACGCTGGACGTGCCCGTGTCGCTCCACGGCGGCTACGCGGGACGCGATGGCGGCTGGCGCCGCGCCGGCACCCAGGTGGCCCGGTTGGAGGCCGGCCCCACCGCGCTCACCGTTCGCGGACTGTCGGACGCCGGCATCGTGCTGGAGTACCTGCGCGTGCGCTCCGCGGATGGACAGGCGCCGGGACAGCCCTCCATCGCCTTGCGCGTCATCGGCTCGGACGTGCGGCTGCGCCACACCGTGCTCACGGCGGGACACGGCGCCGCGGGACAGGATGGCGCGAACGGTGACGCCGGAGCACCGGGCCCCGACGGCGGCGAGGGCACCAAGACCCTCCAAGAAAGCCCGACCGTGCCGGGTGAGGGTGGCGCGGGCGGCATCAACCTGGCGTGCCCCGGCGAGGAGGGCTCGCGCTCAGGCGGAGACGGCGCCCCCGGAGTCCACAAGACCGTGGGCAACGACGGAGCCCCCGGGCAGCCCCAGGCGGGAGGTCCTCCGACGGGAGGGACGGGCGGCGCGGGTGGCGCCCTGGACACGAAGGACTGCCGGGCCTCCCCCTCCTCCTGCAGCTGTACCGCTGGCGACGGCTTCGCGGGAGACGCGGGCGTCGCGGGCATCCCCGGGGACGCGGGCGCGTTCGGCGCGGGAATGGGGACCTTGTCGGAGGTCGACGGGACGTGGACGGTGGGCGCGGGCCAGAACGGCGGCGCGGGTGAGCCGGGGACGTCCGGTACGGGTGGTGGCGGCGGCGGCAGCGGTGGCAGCTGCCTCATCCAGTCGAGCCCCCAGATCACCGAGCCCGCCAGCCCCGGAGGCAGCGGCGGCGGCGCGGGCGGCTGCGGCGGCCAGGGCGGCGCGGGTGGCGGTGGCGGCGGTGCGTCCATCGGCCTGCTGGTGTTCGACTCGAACGTGGCGTTGGAGACGGCCACGTCCATCGAGACGCTCGGCGGCGGCGCGGGTGGCCGGGGAGGCACGGGTGGACGCGGGGGGGCCGGCGGGGAGGGAGGCCTGACCGTGGGGCGCACCAACCTCGAGGACATGACCTACAAGAGTGGCGCCGGCGGCCCTGGCGGAAAGGGCGGCAACGGAGGCGCGGGCGGGCCTGGCGGCGGTGGTGGCGGCGGCCCCTCGGTGGGCATCTGGTGCACACGCTCGCAGGTGACGCAGGACGACGCGGGGACGACCATCACCCAGGGTCCGGGCGGCGATGGTGGACCGAGCACGGGCCTTGCGGGCGAACCCGGCGCGTCGGTGCCGACGTTGGGCTGCCCGACCTCACCGTGAGGGACATCCGTCGGCTGACCGACGCTGGAGGGGCGTCGGGGACACTTGGGGTGTGCGTCGCCTGAACGCTCGCCCTGCACCCAGGTCCGAAGCCCATCGCGCCCCCCTCCCGGTCTTGCTACGCTGGCCTTTCTTCCCGAGATGGCTTCCGAGCTGAACTGCGAAACCTGTGGTCTCCCCGTCCCCGCCGACACCGGTGTGTGCCCGCGGGATGGCACCGTGGCACTCGCTGCGTTCCACGTCCCACCGCCGGCACCGGCATCGCCGGAGGCCGACGAGCCGAAGGTCATCGTGCAGAGCACCCTGGAGGCCTCGGCGGAGTCCCTGCGGGACCCGCTCATCGGCCTGAAGCTTGGTGAGTACGAGCTGCGCGCTCGGGTGGGCGTGGGCGGAATGGGGCTGGTGTACGAGGGCATCCAGCCGCTCATCGGCAAGCGCGTGGCGGTGAAGGTGCTGCGCCCGGAGCTGGCGCACTCCACCGAGCAGGTGGAGCGGCTGCTCGCCGAGGCGCGCGCGGTGAACGCCATCCGCCACCGCGGCATCATCGACATCTTCGGCTTCGGCCAGGTCCCTGACGGCCGGCAGTACATCGTCATGGAGTACCTGGAGGGCCAGCCGCTGGACGCGGTGCTCTCGGAGCGGACGCGGCTGCCCGTGCTGGAGGCGCTGCCCATCCTGGACGAGGTGCTGGCGGCGCTGGCCGCGGCGCACGGCGCGGGCGTGGTGCACCGGGATTTGAAGCCGAGCAACATCTTCATGGTCCACCAGCCGGACGGCTCGCGGTACGTGAAGGTGCTGGACTTCGGCCTCGCCAAGCGGGGCCAGGGCCCCACCGGCCGCACCGCGCAGACGCGCACGGACATGGTGGTGGGCACGCCGGAGTACATGGCTCCGGAGCAGGCGCGAGGCCAGGAGGTGGGTCCGATGACCGACCTCTACGCGCTGGGCGTCGTCACCTTCGAGATGGTGACGGGGCGGCTGCCCTTCATCGGCAGCTCGCCGGTGGACCTGCTGATGAAGCACGTGGAGGCGCGTCCGCCCCGGCCGTCGGAGTTCGTGCCCGACCTGCCGCCCGCGCTGGATGCGTTCATCCTGCAGATGCTGACCAAGGACCCGGAGGCGCGCCCCAACTCGGCGGACGCGCTCCGGCAGCAGCTCCACAAGCTGCGCCGCTCCCTGCGCTCCACCACGCACTCCAACGCGAGCGCGCTCGCCCCCACCCAGCCGAAGCCGTCCGTCCCGGACGACGCCGCCTCGCGCAGGCCCACCGCGCCCGTGCCCGCGCCGACGGAGCTGGGCGCGGAGCGGAGCCTGCGGCCGACGGCCGTGCTGGATGCGCCCGCGCGCAAGCACCTGCCCGTGGCCGTGGCGGTGGGGACGGCCGCGCTGCTGCTCGTCGGCGCCGCGGCGTTGATACTGCGCGAGCCGGCCCGCGCCGTGCCGCTCACGCCGCAGCGCGAGGTGGACGCTCGCGCCGACCGGCTCGCCGCGGAGGTTCGGGACGAAGCCCACGCCGCGGCGGCGGAGAACGAAGCTCCCGCCGAGCGTCTCGCAGCGGAGGCTCGGGACGAAGCCCACGCCGAGGCGGCGGGGAACGAGGCTGGGTCTGCGCAGCTCGCCGGGGCGGCTCGGAACGAGGCTGGCACCTCGCAGCTCGCCGCGCTTCCCCGGGATGAAACCCGCGCCGGGCAGCAGGTCCCTGGGGTGGGTGGCGCCGTCGGAACCTCGGCCGTCGGTGATGGCCAGAATCCCGCGGGCTCCACCGCACAGCAGGCTCCCACCGTCGCGAGCGCGCCCGTCGCAGCCCCGTCCGAGTCCGAAGCAGGGTCCGAGGGCTCGGCAACCGCCACGAGGAAATCACTGGCCCTCGCGAAGTCCACGCGAGAGACGAGTTCCACCACCGACGAGCCGGAGACACTGGCCCGTGCCGGACGGCCCTCGAGCGCGAGCAAGCCCACCACCACCCCCTTGGACCCGCAGTCGCGCGCCAAGGTGCTCAAGCGCATCGAATCGTTGGAGGAAGCCCTGCCCGAGCTCCTGGCTCAGAAGCGGGTGACGAGCCCGGGCGCCATGTTGAATCGGCTGGACAACCTCCGCATCGCCGCCAAGGACGCCGGCGACGCCGAGTCCCTCCGCAATGTCCAGCAGGGCATCGACCTGCTGGAGAGGATGTTCATCAAGAAGTGAGGCCCGGGCGGACCGACGCGCGCCCGAGCGTCCCGCTCACTCCATGCAGCCCAGCTTCTGGGACGTCGCGTTGCGCGCGCGGTCCTCGCTCACCAGCTTCCACCCGGCCAGGTCCCCCAGCAGCGTGTCGCGGTCCTGCCGCAGCACCGTGGGGTTCTTGCACTGGCGGATGTCCCAGTAGCGGTAGAACGGCGGCAGCGCGAGCTGGAGCTCGGCGAACTCCGCCAGCTGCAGCTCGTTGAGCTCCTTCTTGAAGAGCCGGAAGGCCGCGTCCTCCACGCCGACGATGCCTCGCTCGAAGTAGAGGATGGCCAGGTCGTACGCGATGAGCTGGTCCTTCTGCATGAAGGTGTGCAGCCGGTGCGCTGCGACCGTCAGCTCCAGCTTGCCGGAGATGCCCAGCGACTGGGCGATGCGCATGGCCAGCAGCCGCTCACAGGCGCCCTCACCCGGCGGGGACGAGCCCATCGTGGCGCCCACGAACAAGCGCCAGGCCCAGGCCGCGCCGTCCTCGCGCGGCGTCTGGAAGTAGCGCGGGCAGTCCATGTGGCGGATGTAGAGCGCCACCAGGTCCTTGGGCAGCCGGGAGAAGTCAGGCCGGTTGAAGGTGATGGGGCGCGGGTTGCGCTCGAACTGGCCCGCGCGCAGGCTCATCCGCTCGCCCTCGATGCTGTGCTTGAGCAGCTTCTCGACGTCGAACTCGCTCTCGAGCTGGGGCAGCTTGCTGGCCGTATAGAGATACGTCAGCGGAATGAGCACGCCGGCCAGGCCGAGCATGAACAGGATTATCCACAAGAGACTCTTCACCGCCCCAGGCTACCAGGGGCAGCACGCGCCCGACACACGGGTTAGAACCGCACTCACCATGCCCGACTGGCATCCGGCCACCGTCACCGCCCGCACCCCCGCAGCCGATGGGCTCACCGACCTCGTGCTCGACATCCAGGGCACACCCCTGGTGGGAACCCACGCGCACCCCGGCCAGTACGTCCGGATGTGCCTGCCCGGGCTGCAGCCGGGGATGTTCGCCATCGCCTCCCCGCCCGAGGCCCAGGGGCTTCGCTGGGAGTTCCTGCTCAAGGACGGCAGCCCGCTGCCCGACGCGCTCATCCGTCTGCCGCTCGGCGCGCCGGTGCAGGTGTCCGCGCCCGAGGGCAAGGGCTTCCCCGTGGAGCGAGCGCGCGGGCACGACGTGCTGCTGTTCGCCACCGGCTCCGGCATCTCCGCCATCCGGCCCGTCATCGCCACCGTGCGAAGGGACCGCTCGCACTTCGGCCGCGTGAAGCTCTACTTCGGCGCGCGCACGCCCGGGGCCTTCGCGTACCAGGGCGAGCTGCACACGTGGGAGGAAGGCGGCGTCCAGGTGGTGCGCACCGTCAGCCAGCCCGGCGCCAGCGGCTGGCAGGGGCTCACCGGCTACGTGCAGACGCACCTGGGCGAGGAGGCCGTCGCGGATGCCCGCGCCTTCGTCTGCGGACAGCCCGGCATGTCCCAGGGCGTCATCGAGGCACTGCGTGAGCGCGGCGTGCCCCGCGAGCACATCTTCTTCAACTATTGAGCGACGGGCGCCCCTGGAGGAACCACGGTGGCGCCGTCGACGTAGCCCACGTCGAGCAGCACCGCGGACGGGTCGCTCTCACCGGAGCTGCTGGCCACCTGCGGCGTCCACGCGGCCACGCCCACCATGCGCCCATCCGGGCTGAAGCGCACGCGGCGCACGGACCAATCGAAGCCGTACGAGCCCCGCGCGGCCTCCTGTCCCTCGGTGAAGAGGTGCACCTGCTTGTCCCAGCCCCCGGACACGAGCGAGCGCCCATCCGGAGAAATCGCCGTCGTGGACACCACGCCCCGGTGCACCGGCCACTTGTGCAGCACCTTCCCCGTCGCCGCGTCCACCAGCGCGCCCGCGTTGAAGTCGCCCCGAGGCTCCTCGACGCCCTTGCGCTCGCGCTCGTACACGGCGCGGTCCCTCTCCGGCTTCTGCTCCGACAACCCCACGCCCAGCCGGGCGCCCCGCGCGTCCACCGTGACGTCGCTGACGTACGCGGGGAACGTGAAGTCCGAGCGCCGCGCGAGCACCAGCGTGTCCACCACCGCCGCGCCCGCCTGGGCACCGCCCTTCAGCGCGAGGCGCGCCTCCAGCGTCTGCTCGTCGAAGGCCACGTCCACCTTGTCGGAGAACGGCGCGCCCAGCACGCCCTGGAAGCCCTGCGGCACGCACGCGTCGCACACCGACACGTCCACGTCGCGCACCTCCAGCGACTTGAAGCGCAGCGACTGTCCCCGCGCCACCCGCGCCTGCGTCGTGCCCAGCGCGCCCGGCACATCCACCGTGTCCTTCAGCTGCGACAGGTCGATGCCCGCCTGCGACGCGGCCTCGCGGGTGATGACCACCTGGGGCACGCGCGCATCCAGCGTGAAGCCCACCGGCGTCTTGCCGTTGAGCGCGCCCACCACGATGGCCGAGCCCCCCCGCCGCTCGAAGCGCACGCGCGCCTCCTGGGGCGACAGCGACTGGACCTCGGTGGTCCACGCGCGCACGTGCTTGTCCCAGCCGCCCGAGTACAGCGTCCCATCCGGAGAGAAGGCCACGCCGCTCACCGGCCCCTCGTGCCCGCGCTCCTCGGACACATAGGCCAGGTCCGGCACCGCCAGCACCGTGAGCAGGCCCTTCACGCCGCCCGCCACCAGCCACTGGCCCTCGGGGTGGAAGGCCACGACGGACAGCGGCTCCTCGGTGGCGCGCACGCCCCTGGGCTCGCCCGTGGCCGCGTCGAACAGGCGCACCGCGCCGTCACGACCCGCGGTGGCGACCAGGCTGCCGTCCGGCGAGAAGGCCACGCCCTCCACGTCGAACTCGTACGGGTTGATGGCCGGGTCGCCCAGCTTCCGGGGCGGCGTCTCCAGCGCCCACAGCGTCAGGAAGTAGGAGCGCGAGCCCAGCCGCGTGTACGCCACGCGCCGCTGCCGGGGCGAGAAGTCCAGGCCCCAGATGAAGTCCGTCCGGTTGAGGACCGCGCCCTTGCCCAGCCCCGCCGTCGCGCCCGTGACATAGGCGCCCGGCGTCTCGTCCAGCCGGGACACCACGTCCGGAGGCAGCGTCGCGACACCATGCGCGCACCCACCACCGCCCGCCGCCAGCAGCGCCGCCGCCAGCAGCCCCACCCCACCCCTCATGAACCCGAGCCTCCCGTCGCGGAGGCCGCCTTCTCGCGCTCCTTGTCCACGTTGATCTCGGTGACGCCCTTGTTGTCGATGGACAGGAGGAAGAGCTGCTTGACGGCCTCGCGCTTGTCGTTGAACGAGGTGCGGCCCGTGGCGCCGTCGAAGTCCTTCAGGTTGGCGAGCGACTCACGCATCTGCGCGCGCGTGCGCGGAGCGCCCTCCTTCTTCTCCACCAGCTGGCGGAGCATGCGGCCGGAGTCGTAGCCGATGGCCTCCAGCAGGCCCGGGTCCTTGCCCGTCTCCTGCTTGTACGACTCGCGGTACTTGCGCACGAAGTTGCGCGTGGCCGGCCGCTGCGAGTCCACGAAGAAGCCGTCCACGTACACCGAGCAGGTGACGAACTTGCCGCCGCGCTCGATGAGCTCCGGCAGGCCCGAGCGCCCCTTGGGGCTGCTCCACTGGTTGGCGCCGAAGAGCGTCACCGTCTTCAGCTCCTTCTTGCCCGTCGTCTTGCGGATGCGCTCCAAATCGCGCGGGTCGCACGCGTTGGTGACGATGTCCTCCACCGCCAGCGCCGGGGCCACCAGGCTCACCCGCCGCCAGTCGTCCGGCATGAAGATGGCCTCGAAGTCGATGATGGGCTCGACGTTGCTCTTCACCTTCTCCAGCGCCTTGCGGCGGCGGAACGCGTCCAGGTTCTCGCCCTGCAAATCCCTCACGCCCTCGACGTAGTCGCCGCGGTCCTCCAGGTAGTAGCGGCCCACCAGCTTCTTGGCCTCCTGGGTGAACGTCGTCTGGTCGTGCGAGTAGCGCTCCGCGCCCCGCACCACGCCGCCCTGGTCCACCACCTGGTCCCAGAACTCGTTCGCCAGCTCCACGCCGTAGGGGATGTTCGGGTACAGCAGGGCGAACTTCTTGTAGCCCTTCACGTTGATGGCGTAGTCCGCGACGGCGTTGGCCTGCGCGGCGTTCGTCAGCATGTTGCGGAAGACGTACGCGCCCAGGTCCGTGACGCCATCCTGCCGCGTCATGGTCAGCAGCGGCACCTGGAGCTCCTCGGCCACCAGCGCCGCGCGCTTGGAGTCCTCCGCGAGCACCGGCCCCAAGACAGCGATGGCGCCGTCGTCGAACGCGAGCTGCTCCATCGCCTGGCCCGTCTTGTTCACGTCGCCCTGCGTGTCCTTCACCACCAGCTCGATGTCGCTGCCCTCCAGGCCCAGCTGGATGCCGCGCAGCACCGCCTCGCCGATGGGCTGGTAGCGGCCCGTCATGGGCAGCAGCACGCCCACCGTGCGGGGCTTGGCCTCCACGCGCCGCGTGGCGCGCGCGAGCAGCTCCCGGGCCTGGGGCGCGAACGGACTGCCAGGCGCCTCCGCGAGGAAGCGGTTGAGCGTCTCCTCCAGCCGGTTCCACTCGCGCAGGTGGTAGTAGACGCGCGCCAGCTTGAAGGTGAGCACGGGCCAGGCCGGGTTGGACGGCGACAGCCCGTCCGCCACGCGCGCGATGTCCACGAAGTCCGCGCGGCCCTCCACCAGCGCCTCCACCCGGGCCACCGCGGCGTCACGCTCCGCCTGCGTCTTGGCCTGCCCCGCCTCCTCCACCGCCATCGTCAGCGACTGGCCGTACAGGCCCGCGCCCTCGGCGGCGCGCGCCGCGTCACGCAGCAGCTGCTCCTTCTCGGCGCCCTCGGCGCGCTCGGCCAGGCTGGACAGCGTCTGGTACGCGTCCCGGTACGCGCCCACCTCCATGGCGGACAGCGCCAGCTTGCGCTTGGCGTCCTCGGCCTGGGTGTAGAGCGGGTTCTCGAAGAGCAGCTCGTTGAAGGACTTGCGCGCGTTGACGTAGTCCTTCGACTCGAAGAACAGGACACCCGCCTGATAGAGCGCGTCCTGGCCCGCCGTCGTCGCCGGGTACGCCTTGCGCACGGACAGGTAGGCCTCCGCGGCCCGCTTCTTGTCCGGCGTGGCCTGGGCCGTCTGCCGCGCCTGGGCGAGCGCCGCGTCCGCGGACGCGTCCTTGCGCACCTCGATGGCGGGCTTCTTCGGGAACGGGTCCCCCGTGGGCACGTCCTCGCCCGTGGTGCCACCGGACGGGATGCGGGAGGAACGAGGACAGGCCGTCAGCAGCAGGGCCAGCGCGACGATGAGCGAGCGGCGCAAGGTAGGCAGGACTTCCATGGCAGTGGGGTGCATAGCAGCGGCGACGCGCCTCCGTCGACAACGGAGCGGGGAGAAGATTCCTCGCGGAACCCCTCCCCTGCTGCACCCTTCATGCCCATGCGGCCGCTTGCCCCAGGCCGCGTTGACTTCCTCACGTTGGCGCGGCACCCGGACCACGCCCGCGCGGCCCGGGGGCCACGCTCCATGGATTCCCGGGCCTCCACGTGGGGCGGCCGGCCGGACACGGCAGGTCCGGCCTCACACGCCTCAGCCGAACAGCTCCTTCACCTTGGCGAAGAAGCTCTTCGACTGGGGATGGGACTCCTCGCCCGACAGCTCCGCGAGCTTCTCGAGCAGGTCGCGCTGCTTGGAGGACAGCTCCGTGGGCGTCTCCACCACCACGCGCACGTGCTGGTCTCCGCGCTGCTGGCTGTGCAGATGGGGGATGCCCTTGCCCTTGAGCCTGAAGACTTTTCCGGACTGGGTGCCGGCGGGGATGGTCATCTTCACCTTCCCGTCGAGCGTGGGGACGTCGATCTTCGCGCCCAGCGCCGCGTGCGTGAAGGAGATGGGCACCTCGCAGAAGACCTCGTACTCCTCGCGCTGGAAGAGCGGGTGCTCCTTGACGATGACGGTGACGTAGAGGTCGCCGGCGGGGCCGCCCCGGTCGCCGGGCTCGCCCATGCCGGTCAGCCGCACGCGGGTGCCGTTGTCCACGCCCGCGGGGATGGCCACCTCGATGACCTCTTCGGACGGCGTCTTGCCCGAGCCCTTGCAGCGCGCGCACGGGTCCGGCACCACCGCGCCCGTGCCGCCGCAGTCACCGCACGGCCGCGACACCGCGAAGAAGCCCTGGGTGTAGCGCAGCTCGCCGTTGCCACCGCAGGTGCCGCAGGGCCGCGGACCCGCGCCGCTCTTGCTGCCCGAGCCGCTGCACGTCTCGCACTTCTTCGGCCGGGGAATCGTCACCTTGGGCCGGCTGCCGAACGCGGCCTCCTCGAAGGTGATCTCCAGGTTGTAGCGCAGGTCCGCGCCACGCGAGCTGGTGCGACGTCCGCCACCCCGGCCGCCGCCGAAGATGTCGCCGAAGATCTCGCCGAAGATGTCGTTGATGTTGACGCCCTGGAACCCGCCACCCGCGCCGCCGAAGCCCTCGAAGGGGTTGCCCGAGTGCCCGAAGCGGTCGTACTTCGCCCGCCGGTCGGGGTCGCTCAGCACCTCATAGGCTTCCGAGGCCTCCTTGAACTTCTCCTCGGCCTCGTTGTTCCCCGGGTTGCGATCCGGGTGGTACTGGAGCGCCACCTTGCGAAACGCGCTCTTGAGCTCCTGCGCGGAGACGGTCTTGGCCACACCCAAGACCTCGTAGTAGTCGCGTTTCTGTCCCGCCGCCGCTGGCATTCGCTTCAACCCCTGGAATTTGCTGGACTTTTTGACTCAGCGAAAAACTCTGAGTCACTATAACGCAGCCGAACGCGCCAGCAATCCAGGGGGCGGAAACGAGGGCCGCCCGGGGGCCGTGGGGCCCGCCGGGCGGTCGAAGAGGGCGTCGAGCCTCGGTTGGGGCGGGTGGGCCTAGACGGTCCACACGCGGTTGGCGGTCAGCTCCATGCGGGCGAGGCGACGCTTGAGCGTCGGGTCCACGGCGCCGGTGGAGGCCCACTTGGGCACCACGAAGTGCAGCTCCGCGTTGTAGAGCTTGGCGGCGCTGGCGAGCAGGCTCCAGCGGTTCTCCGCGGTCGGCTCCTCGACCATGCTCGGGGTGACGATCTCCAGGATGATGGGTGTGCGCGCCGAGTCGGACTGGCGGCAGGTGAAGTCGGGACGCGCATCCTCGATGGTGCCCGACAGGATGGGAGGCGGCATGAAGCCGGGGAGACGGGCCTTGATGTCCGTGTATCCGATGGTGCGGAAGTACTCGGCCATGAGCCACAGGAGCCGGCGGCGCTCCTCGTCTTCAACCACCGGCTCGCAGCCCGGATTGAAAAGGACCTCTTTTTCGTTATTGGTGTCCATGGCTCCCCTGAAGCTGTCCGCAGGGATGGAGGGGGGCAATGGAATGGGCTTGCCTGCCAATGATGCTTGGTGGCAGGGCAGGCGACGAGGCACGACGCTCCGGTCGCCCCTGGACGTGGACCTCCCGACGACTCGGTGACAGAGTCCGCCGCCGAACAGTGGCTCCTCGTCCTTCCGCACACGTCTACCGCCGACTCCTCGGCTATCTGCGACCCTACCGCCCGTTGCTCGCGGCGGGCGTGGGCGCGTCCCTGGTGGCCGCGATGGCCACGTCCGCGTACGCGTGGGTCGTCGGCCCCCTGTTGCGCGCGGTGCTGACGAGTCAGCCCGTCACGGTGGCGGGCGTGTCGCTGCCGGGTGATGCGTTGTTGCGACGGCTGCCGCTGGTGGTCATCGCGCTCGCGCTGGTGAAGGCCGCGGCCCAGTTCCTCCAGGGCGGGCTGATGCAGCGGCTGGGCCAGCGGGTGATGGCGGATTTGAGAGGCTTCCTCTACGGGCGCCTGCTCGGACAGCCGCCCGCGTTCTTCGAGCGGCGTCACTCGGGAGAGCTGCTCGCGCGCTTCACGTCGGACGTACCGTTGGTGGAGTTCTCCATCACGCAGGCGCTGTCATCGTACGTGAAGGACGGGCTGCAGGCGTTGGCCCTGTTGACGACGTGCTTCCTCATCGACGCGAAGCTTTTCCTCTTCACGTTCATCGTGGTGCCGGTGACCGTGCTGCCCATCAATCGCTTCGCCCGCTCGCTGAAGAAGGTCGCCGCCCGCTCGCTGCAGAGCCTGGGCGTGCAGACGTCGCTGATGGCCGAGCAGCTCCAGAACCTGCCGGTGGTGCAGGCCTACGGCGGGCAGGCGCGCGCGCTCGAGGCCTTCGACGTGGAGGCGGACAAGTACCTGGGCGAGATGCGCCGCTCGCTGTTCCTGCGCGGCGCGGTGAGCCCCACGGTGGAGCTGCTGGGCATCGCGGGCGTGGCCATGGCGGTGGCGTGGGGGGCGCGCGCGGTGTCGGCGGACCCGGAGCTGGCCGGACGGCTGCTGTCGTTCCTGGCCGCGGCGCTGCTCTTGTACCAGCCGGTGAAGTCGCTGAGCGGCACGCTGTCGCAGGTGCTCACGGGCCTGGCCGCGGCGGAGCGGCTGTTCGCCATCGCGGACGAGCCCTCGCCGCCGGACACGGGGGACGACGCCCGGCCGCTGTCGAGGGCCCTGGTGCTCAAGGACGTGAGGGCCACGTACCAGGACGGGCGCGAGGCGCTGCGCGGCGTGGACCTGGTGGTGCCCGCGGGCAGGCGCGTGGCGCTGGTGGGGCCGTCCGGCGCGGGGAAGACGACGCTGTTCTCCGTGCTGCTGGGCTTCCTGCCGACATCGGGCGGACAGGTGCTGTGGGACGACGCGCCGCTGTCGTCGCTCAAGCCGTCGAGCGTGCGCGGGCAGCTGGCGTGGGTGCCGCAGGAGCCGGTGCTGTTCTCGGGGACGGTGCGACACAACCTGCGGCTGGGACGGCCGGAGGCGACGGACGCGGAGCTGTGGGAGGCGCTGAAGCTGGCGCACGCGGAGGACTTCGTGCGCGCGCTGCCGGGGGGACTGGACGAGTCCGTGGGCGAGCGCGGCGCGCGGCTGTCGGGTGGCCAGCGGCAGCGGCTGGCGCTGGCCCGCGCGTTCCTGTGCAAGCCGTCGGTGTTGCTGCTGGATGAGCCCACGAGCGCGCTGGACGCGGCGAGCGAGGCCGCGGTGGGCGCGGGGCTGGAGACGCTGATGCGCGGGCGCACGGTGCTGGTGATTGCGCACCGGTTGTCCACCGTGCGCGACGCGGACGTCATCGCCGTGGTGGAAGAAGGCCGCATCGTCGAGGCGGGCACCCACGCGGAGCTGCTCGCGCTGCGCGGCCGGTACACGCGACTGCTGGGTGAGGGCGCGGTCGCAGCGTAAGGCCCGCTTCATCGCGGAGAACACTCACGCGGAAGCCGCACACGCGCCGCGAGGCCGCAAGCAAGGGCGCGCGCGGGTCAGGGCTTGCGTGTCGGACCGCGCCGCCGGGATTGCTTCGCCGGCGCCTGGGGTCCACCGGGCTCGAACACCACGACGCGCACGTCGGGCAGGTCCGCGAAGGCGCGCTCCACCCTTGGCTTCACGTCCGCCCAGTCGAGCCCACCCAGGCCACAGCCGAGCGCTGGCAGCGCCAACGAGCCAATCCCCTGCTCGCGCACGACGGCGACGAGGCTCGTCAGCCCATCGCGGATGTACTCGAGCCGCGACGGCTCTCGCCAATGTGCCTTGGTCGGGAAGTGGATGATGAAGCGCGGAGGGCTTGTGCGCCGCACCACGTGCACACGTCCGATGGAGAGCGCTCCCGTCTCACACGCATGCACATAGGGCGCGAAGGTCTCCGGGAAGGCCTGCTTGAACTGGAGCGCGAGCCCCTTGCCCATGACGCCCACGGTGTTCACCGCGTTGACGAGCGCGTCCACCTTCGCGTCCAACAGATTCCCCTCGCCCCGCTCCAGCATCCGCGACCTCCGTGGGTTCTCCTTCACGCAGATACCAGAAGGAGCGCTCCCGCCTCGCGGCAAGTGCCGGACACCCGCGCGCGCGGTGCTTGCCTCCGGGCACCTGCTCTGCCAGCGTCCCGAGCGCGTCATGCGTCACCGGGAGCCCCTGTCCCTCAACGCGTTGCTCCTGGTGCCCTCCCTGGCACTCGCCGCCCTCGCGTGCGTGGCGGTGTCCGCGCGCCAGGGGGTGCTCGCCGCCGCCACCACCAGCACCCTCGTCCTGGTCCCCGTCGTCTTCCGATTGTGGACCCGCACCTGGTACCGCGGGCTCGTCGTGCGGGGCCTGGGCATCTTCTTCATCGGCATGCACGTGCCGCTCCTGCTCGCCGGCGCCCTCGCCTACGGCCGCATCGGCTGCGCCGAGGGCGGGTGCCCGCAGCTCTACCTGCTGGGTGTGCTCGCCTCCCCCATCGCCGGCGCGCTCTCCACCGTCGTGTACTGGCTCATCGGTCGTCCCCCAGTCTGAATTCCAAGAATTACCTGGAGAGACTAGTCTATCCGGGAATGCTTGTTACTCTGCGGCCCCGTCTCGCCCCTGCACTCTGCGTCGCCTCGGCCGTGCCGGTCACTGTCGTCGTGTGGTGCTTCACGCTCGCACCGCTGATGAACGGCCCGGAGGCGTTGGCGGAGGTGGTGGACGCAGCGGGTCCTTTCGCCGCGATGGTGGCCCTGTCGTTGCTGGTGGAGCTGCCGCTGTTGTCGCTGGCCCTGGCGAGCACGGGGCTGGGTCGTCGGGTACCGCTGGCGGTGATGCTGGGCATGGCCACGCTGCCGTGGATGGTGGGGCTGCTCGGCACCGAGGTGCTGGTGGGCCGCGCGATGTCCAGCCTGACTCGGCTGTCCACGCAGGACACCGCGCTGGATGTCGCCCTGAGCACCGGCCAGGCCATGGCCCCCCGACTGTTGGGCGCGTGGACGAGCACCGCGCTGTTGCTGGGACTCTCGCTGGGGCTGGCGCTGGCGCGCTTCGGCCCTGCGTGCGCGGACGAGGCCGGGGGCGCGCGGCGTGCCCGGGGGCTGCTGCTGGCCAGCGGGGTGACGGCGGCGCTGGCGTCCGTGGCGGCGGTGGGCGCGCTGGAGGCGCGTCACTTCCTGGAGATGCTCACCGGCCTGGGAGAGGTGCCCCATGCCGGGCGCGAGGAGTGGGTGTCCTTCGGCATGGAGTCCGCCGTGCGGCTGCGCGAGCTGCGGTGGATGTGCACGTCGGTGCTGGTCGTGCTGGGCATCATGCTGCTGGCGCGCGGCCTCAGCCGCCAGGACCCCTCCCACCGCAGGCCGCGCTGGGTCCCCAGGCTGGTGCCCGCGGCCGCCGTGACGGCGCTGCTGGTGATGGACCTGCACCCGGTGCGCTCGGTGGCGCGCACCACCCACGTCACCCTGCCCCGAGACACGGTGCCCACCACGCTGGACATGCTGCGACTGCTCGGCCTGGAAATCGCCCCCGCTCAGAGCAGCCAGATGAGCAACAGGAGGCCCACCACCACCCCCACGCCGAACACGGCGAGCATCACCATGCCCTCGGAGCCTCGCGACACCGGCGGCGCCACCTCGTGAGGATGCGGCGCGCCGAACACGTACTGGACCTGCTCCTCCTGCGACGACGGCTCGGGCGTGACGGGCGGGGACACGGGCGCGGACTCCAGTGAGGGCAACGTGGGCTCGGACGGGCGCTGGGACTCGCGGACGATGACGCCCGCGCCGGCCATCTCCAGGCCCTCGCGGGCGAGCGCCAGCACGCGCTGCATGTGGAGGATGTAGCGGTCCTGGCCGGTGTACGTGCCCATCGCCTGGGCGGCGCGCACGAGCCGGTGGGGGACCAGCTGAGGGTCCGCCTTCACCACGGGCACCGTGGGGCCGCCGTGGGCCTCCACGCGGCCGGTGCGCACGCCCTCGCCGCTGGCCCACATGTAGTGGTCCTCCAGCAGCGTCAGCTCCTGCCTGCGCACGCGCCCGTCGGAGTCCACCTGGGACATCAGCTCCGCGCCGTCGGTCCCCATGTGCCAGACGGTGCGCAGCCCGTTCTCTCCCGGCGGACCCTCCACCGCGTGGACGCGGGAGAGGGCCAGCACCGCGGTCTTCAACGTCTCCGGCGAGGACTCGGCCATTCGGGATGGGAGACTAAGTGCGCCGGCTCCGAAACGGAAGGCGGCCATGCCCCCGCCCGCCCGCCCCCAAAGGCTCCCGCGGCCGCGGCCGCCTGCCCACGTTGAAGGGGTGACGGGCGCGTGCGCCAGCCAACACCTGGCGCGCCCGACGCCTGCGCAGCGAGGTCCGCCATGCCCATCCTCATCCCCAAAGAACCCCTGGAGACGCCCTTCACGCTGCCCGACGAGCGCGCGCCCATCACGGGGGAGCCCGACGAGCACTTCCTCACCGGACAGGTGAGCTGGGACGGCACGCGCCAGCACGGCGGCGGCCACGTCCCGGAGGACTTCGAGTGGACGTCCAACCCGAAGGAGCGCCAGGACGACCTGATGGGCGAGTGGCCCCAGGACTCCTGATGCCGCGTGCGCTCGGCAGCCCGCCGGGGTAAGCGTCCCGCCGCCATGAGCCGCTCCAAGGACCGAGGCAGTGACTTCCAGCGCCAGTTCGAGGGCGCGTCGATGCTGGATGGATTGCTGGAGCTGTCCGGCAGCCCGTACGACACCGCGGAGGTGTTCGCCCGCATGCAGGCGGCGCACGCCAGGGGCCGCCCCCAGGGCGACGTCATCCCGGGGCTCTTCGAGGGCGAGCCGCGCTTCCCGTCGCCGGACATCGCGCGCAAGCTCTACCAGAACCTCTTGGGGCTCTGGGACCTGGTGGTGGAGGGGCGCGGGGTGCGCCTGGAGGACGGGGAGCGGCCGCCCCGGCCGAAGAAGAGCCGGCCCGTCGCGCCTGCGGACTTCCACCCGGGCGAGCCCTCGAGCGAATTCATCGAGACGGCCTGGCGTTATCTGGAGGATGACGAGAAGGCGCGCACGCGGCTGATGCACGCCTTCGAGAACCGACAGGATGCCCTGCTGGGCGCGCTTGACGCCGCGGGGCTCACGGACGAAGGATACGGGGTCGCCCGCCACCTGCTCTTCGAGCTGTACGCCATGCTGGAGCTGGGTTGGTCGCCGGGAGTCGCTTCGGTGCGCCCGGCGGCGCTGGTGGCGGACACGACGGCTCCACCGGTGCCCGAGTCGCTGCGGACGTACGCGGCCGAGGCGCTCTTCGAGGCGGAGCAGGACGAGGAGCAGCCCCTGACCGCACAGGAGCTGGAGGTGGTGCGCACCCTCGTCCAACGCGGACTCGCGGCGCTCTGGGGCGCACGCAAGGGGAGATGAAGGATGGCCAAGGACAACGACGACGGCGGCGGCTTCTCCGGGAAGCGCAACAAGACGTGGCGCGAAATCGACGCGGGCCGCGCCAAGGGCAGCAAGTACCACTCGCGCCAGGATGACCCCGCGCAGCAGAAGATTGAACGCAGCGCGAGCTACCAGAAGTACAAGGCCGCCGCGGACGCGCTCTTCACGGGCGGCGAGCTGCCCGAGGGCCTGGCGAAGACGTTCGACCCGGAGGGCAAGCGCAAGGCCCAGAAGCAGGCCATGCAGAAGGTGACGGAGTCCGAGACGCGCGCCGACTGGGTGAAGGCCGTGGTGGACTACCTGGAGAAGTACCCGGAGCTGCCCGAGGACGCGTACTTCCTCGACAGCCTGCTGGACCACCCGCGCGAGCGCATCGTCGACAAGGCGCTGGCCCGGCTGGAGGTGCTGGTGGAGGAGGGCAAGCTGCAGAAGAAGCCGCAGAGCCTGGACCAGCGGCTGAAGTCGGTGGAGCTGACCAGCATGGACCCGGACATGCAGGGCCGCGCCAAGGCGCTGCGCGAGAAGCTGCGCGCCTGAGTCGCAAGGGTGGTGTCCGACGGGACGTGGCGCGACGACACGCGCCTCAGGGCCCGCGAAGTCGACCCCGGTGCACGAGCACCACGGAGCGCAGCCCCTTCTCGGCGGGTGCCTGGATGATGCGCAGCTCCTCACCGGGACGGGTGTAGACGGACGTCTCCCCGTCGGCGAGCCGCCAGCCGTCGCGCCCCAACGCCTGGGCGTAGAAGGCGCGCACCTCGGCCTCGGACATGGGGACCTGGAAGGACAGCGTCCTGGAGCTCTCGTCGCTCACGCGCATCACGCCGTGCGCGCCGGGAGGGAGCGTGGCGACGTCACCGGCGAGGCTCGGCTCGCGGGCCAGGGCGTGGTTGGCCTCGCCCAGGTACACGAGCGTGACGCCGCCCTCCTGAGGCTGGAGGATGACGGTGTAGGTGAGCCCCCGGTACATGTCGACGCCGGTGAGCATGGCCGCGCCGCTGGCGAGCTGCGGCTGCTCGGAGCCTGGAGGGACGTGGAGGCCGCCCGCGCGGAAGGCATCCGCGAAGCGCTGCACCAGGTCCTGCGCGGAGTCCTTCACCACCACGGCGCGGAGCACCACGGGTACGCCGTTGGCGTCGAGCACCTCGCTGGCGTCCACCTGTTCGAGCACGCGCAGCGACGGCCACGCGAAGCGTGGTCCGGTGTCCGCGGAGGGGCTTGCGCCGGACTTCGCGGCGTCGCTCGCGCTTGTGGCACGAGACGCGTTCGATGACGTGGGGCCCGACTTCGCTGCGGGCGTGCCCGCGCGACCTGCGCGTGATGCGCTCGATGGCGCAGTGCTCGATTTCGCGGTGGCAGTGCCCGCGCCCACGACGCTCGGAGTGCCCGATGGCGCGGTGTTCGGACTCGCACCAGGGCGCACCAGGTTTGAATCAGGCCGCGCCAGGTCGCTCGCCCGGGCCGCGCGCCGAGACTTCGGCTCCGAGATGCCCGTGCTCGGCGAGCCTCGCTTCACGGGCTCCTGCTCGCCCCCCGGCGTGCTCGCGGCGACAGGCGCCGTGCCCAGCAGGCACAGGACGGCGAGCACGGACCTCACCGCACCCGCACTCCACCCAGCCACCGGTTCTCCCGGGGAACGTCGTACCGGCGCGCCAGGTTCGAGGCCCGGAACGGCGTCGTCTCCCAGACGGACTGGCCGCCCGCGTGCGTGGCGCCGATGTTCTCCTCGTAGCGGTCCTCCTCGCCCCGGAAGCTCATGAAGAACTGGTCCTCGTTGACCGACTCCGCGCCCACCAGGCCCGCCAGCGCCGAGCCCGCGTTCCCGCCACCACCGTTGCGCCGGTACACCCGCTCCGCCCAGAGGTAGTAGTCCGGGTTGCCACACACCCTGCCGCTGTTGATGCTCAGCGCGCAGGCCCGTCCCTCCGCCACCGTCGACAGACCCCAGTCGTCCAGGAACACCCCGAACCGCCCCCGGCACTCGCCCGCCGTCGCGCGCCCCGCCGCGCACACGCGGAACGTCGCCGCCGCCGCGCGCTGCGAGGTCTGGAAGAAGCTCGGCTCCATGAAGCGGCCGATGCGCTCGGCGCGAAGCCGCGTGGACGCCGTGCAGCGCATGCCCGGCGACGCCACCCGCATCGTCGCCAGCGGCCCTCCCGCATGCTGCGGCTCCAGCGTGGGGACTCCCGCCGGGAGCTCCGGCTCGCAGTCCACCTGGATGGGCTGCGCGCGAGCGACGGCGAGCTGCACCGGCACCCCACCCGCTCCGTCCATGCGGCTGCGCCCGTCGTAATCCACGTAGCGCCCGTTCGCCTCCGCCAGCGCGCCCGTCACCGCGGAGGGCCGCTGCCACTCCCCCGCCGCCGGGTCGTGCATCACGCGCCCCGTGGCGTTCCAGAGCGCGAAGTTGGCGGCCTCCTGCACCTTCAGCGTCAGCGCGCCCACCTCCGCGAAGTAGATGCCGAACAGGAGGATGGTGACGAACACCATCAACCCCAGCGCCGTCTCGATGAGCGACTGACCTCGTCGTGCCGCGCGTCGCGAGCGCATGTCAGTACCCCGCTCCCCGCCGGCTGCCGCCGCGGTAACCCGCCTCTTCCAGCTCCCGCAGCGTCCGGCCGTGCTCCGCGAACCCCGCCGTCTCCAGGCTCTGCGCCGGCCTGTCGTCCACCGCGCCCTCGGCGCTCACCAGCGTGGCGCGCCAGAAGGGGTTGAGGAAGTTGGGCGGCTCGCGCCAGCCTCCCCCCTGCGCCGCCGCGCGCGGCCGGTGGTAGTAGACGATGCCCGCCGACAGCGCGACCTGGTTGCGCTGCACGCTCTCACGCCCCGTCGGACGCGAGCGCCCCAGCGGAATCGAGAGGTCGAACTCCGTCGTGTTCTCCTCCGAGAACTTGAAGCGGAAGAACAGGTTCCACGGGTCCGGGTTCCTGCGGCGCGCGTCACTGCCGTAATCGCGATGCAGCACCGAGTACAGCTTCGGCTGCGCGTAGTGGTTGCTCGGCCCGCGCCACATCTCGTCCACGTTGTAGCTCATGGCGAACGGCCAGATGCCCGGGCACGTCACGCACGCGCCCAGCGTGTGCCGCTCGTAGAGGGGCTCGCCCGCCTCGGGCGCCTGCCCCGGCGGCAGGCGCAGGCCGTAGACGTGCTGGTCCTGCGGCGTCTGCTGCTCGTCGGACATCACCCACGCGTCCGTCACCGGCACCGGCGCGGGCGGCGCGTTGCTCGCGCACTGCGTGGGGACGATGGCCGTCCCGTGGTCATGGCCCGTGGCGTTGCGCCCCGACACCGTGTTGTAGGTCGAAGGGTCCATCTCCGCGGCGGAGCCGTAGCGACGGAAGGCCGTGGAGCGCGCCGCGCCGCCCGTGCCGAACCCCGCGCTGCCGGTGGGCCGGTTGTGCACCCACGTCCAGCCCAGGCTGCCCATGGTGGCGTTCAGGTGCGCGCGCGAGGCGCCGCCCACCGGGCACACCGCGCCGCCGCCACAGGCGCCGCCGCCTCGCCGCACGGCGTCCATCAGCGGCCCGTGGCGAGGCACGTCCTCGGAGCCGTTGAGCTCCAGGAAGCTCTTGGCCGCGCCGTCCGCCGTCGCCTCCAGCTCCGGGTTGGCGCCCCGGGCGATGCGCACCGCGAGCTTCTGTCCGGCGATGTGCTCGGTGAGCAGGTGCGCGTAGATTTCCAGCCCCGCGCGGTACAGGTTGCCCGCCTTGCCCTGGGCCAGCTTCGTCTGCGTGGCGGCGTCCTTGTCCCGCGCCTCCCACTCCGTCACGGTGTACTTGGGCGCGCAGACCATGTGGGCCGCGTACACCTGGCTGCTGCGGCTGATGAGCGCCTGGGTGCCGGCCATGGCCACCATGTGCGCCACCTGCGCGCGGTTCATCACGGAGATGGCGTTGAACGTGCGCGCCGCGGCCACCGCCTGGCTGTAGGCCGCCGCGTCCGCCGCCATCTGGATTTCGACGCGCTCCTTGGCGCGCATGCCGAAGCCCAGCGTCATCAGCACCATCAACGCGAGCAGCAGCAGCGTCAGCGCGAAGAGGACGAGCGCCTGACCGCGCGGAGCACTCAGAAGCCGGTGACGGGACATTCGGCGCCTCGCGGGAAGTTCTGGGCCATCACCGGCGTCATCATCCGCATCGCCGCGTGGACCTGGATGGGGAACACGAAGTGGCCCTGCCGGCTCCACGCCACCATGCGCTCGTCGAGCGCGCCACCGGGCCAGTCATCCGGCCCCAGGGGCGGCGCCTCGTCGTTCCACCAGTCCGACTGCTTCTGCGCCGGCATCAGCGGGTTGGTGGCGGTGTAGCGACGCAGACCGAAGTGGGCCAGGAACATCCGGCTCATCACCCAGTTCGCGAAGGGGATGCGCATGTAGTACCAGGCCACCATGCGGATCTCCAACGTGCGGTTGTCGAGCGCCGCGTCGCTGTCCGTGGACTGGTCGAACAGCAGGTCCTCGTTGAAGGCGAGCGACTGCACCCACGCGACGTCCGGCGAGTCGCGGACGATCTCCACCATGGGGCCCCGGAACAGGTTCCCGTAGGAGCTGGTCACCCGGTACTCGTTGTCCCGCCGCACCCGGAACGCGTCCGCCAGCGCGCGCGGGCTGTCCGTGCGCACCACCGACGGCAGCATCGTCACCATCGCCGCGTGCATCATCGGCAGGCAGTCCGCGTGGTTGAGGCTGCCAGCCCGCACCGCCCGGTACACCGCCACCTGCGCCAGGATTCGCGCCTGCAGCATCATGAAGAGCTGCAGCGTCCCCAACACCAGGAACACCACCAGCGGGAGCGTCAGCGCCGCTTCCACCGCTGCCTGTCCGGACTGCCTGGATGTGGGTGAAATGGCGCGGGGAAGCATACACCTTCCAATTCCCTGAATCTTGTTGATTGAGGAATCGGTCAACTGGACCGTAGCCAAATTCGGTACCCAGCCCCACTGTCCACGACACAGTGGGACTGTCCGCGCGAGCATCCGACACCTCGCGTCACGGGCGCAACACCCCGCCTGCCCCGCACGTCTCAGCGGTTGAGAATGAAACCGCAAGCCGAGTCGAGTGTCACCTTCGCGTCACGCAGTGCGTGGAGCAGACGCTCGTAGTGCGCATGCTCGGCGCCCAGCTGGGTGGCGAGGGCGTCATCCGACAGGCCCTGGTGGTCCAGGGACAGGCGCAGGCGCTCCAGGCCGGCGTCGCGCTCGGCCTCGATGGCCTCGCGGGCGGCGGTGGTGAGCTTCTTCAGCGCGGCCTCGGCGGCCTTCTGGCCCACGGGCACCGCGGCGTCGAGGAAGGCGTCGAAGCCCGGGAAGGCGCGCGACACCTCGTCGCCCTTGAGCGTCTTGCCCTCGGCCTCCAGCGCGGGGAGCACCGCGTCGTCGGCCCTGGGGCCGGACGCGCCGCCATCCACCACGGCCACGTGGACCAGGGTGCGCTCCAGGAAGCGCGCCAGCTGACGGCTGGGCACGCGCGCGCCGGGCGAGGTGTCCTCCGGCTCCGGCAGCTGCAGGTGGTAGAGCAGCTCCACGCCGCGCGCCTTCTGGGGCCCGCGCTTCTCGATGAAGCGGAACGCGCTGCGACCATAGGGACCGTCGCGCAGGAAGCCGAACAGCGCCTCCACCAGCGGGTGGCCGGTGGCGAAGTACTCCAGCTCCTCGGCCTCCACCGCGGTGTCGCGCCAGAAGGTGCCCAGCTGCGTGCGGTCCTCCAGCACGTCCAGCCCCGGCAGGCCGTCCACCTTCAGCGCGTGGCCGAACTGGAACGCCACCTGGAAGGCCTCCACCTGCTCGTCGGTGTCCACGCCGATGCCCACCCGGCGCGCCAGCTCCGTGACGGTCTCCTCCAGCCGCTCGTCCAGGTCCCGCGCGACGCCCCACAGGCCGTCCTCCAGCCCGGGCGCCTCGCCGTCGTCGCCTTCCTCGTCGGACTCGATGCCCATGCGCTCCTGGGCCTTCTTCACCAGGCGCTCCACCGCGGGGCGGTCGAAGCTGCGCACGTCCAGGAGCGGATCATACGCGCGCTTCACCTGCTCGCGCGCCGACTCCACCTTGGCCTTGAGCTCGCCCGCATAGGCCACGCGCGCCTCGCGCGGCAGCAGCGCCAGCTCCGCCAGCCGGTCCTCCACCTCCTCCAGCACCGCGTCCAGGCCGCCCACCGTCTCGCCGAACACGCCCACCGCGTCCGCCAGCAGCGTCAGCACGTCCGACGCCAGCGTGCCCGCCACGTCGAAGACGTGGATCTCCACCGGGTGCGTCTGGCCGATGCGGTCCAGCCGGCCGATGCGCTGCTCCACCGTCGCCGGGCTCCAGGGCAAATCGTAGTGCACCAGGTGGTGCGCGAACTGGAAGTTGCGGCCCTCGCCGCCCACCTCCGTGCAGAGCAGCACCTTGGGGCCCTCCGGATCCCTGAAGCGCGCCACCTGCCTGTCCCGCTCCACCAGCGGCAAATCTCCGTGGTAGCCCAAGGCCTCCACGTTCTCGCGCGACAGCTCCGACTGGAGCATCTCCAGCGTGTCGCGGCTCTCGGTGAAGACAAGCACCTTCGCGGAGGGCTCCGCCTTCCACACGCCGCGCAGCACGCCCACGAAGGCGCTGAACTTCGCGTCGCGCGACGGCAGCTTCAGCACGTCCGCCTTCGCCTTGAGCACCGGGTTGGACTTCACCGCGCCGGAGAACGCCGCGGAGCTGGACTCCAGCCGGCGCAGCACGTTGCCCAGGGGCGCGCCCCTCAGCGTGCCCTGCGCCAGCACCTCCAAGGCCGCGTCGCGGACCTTCAGCTCCTCGGCGGGCAGCGCCACCGGGTGCCGGTGCAGCCTGCGCGTGGAGAAACCACCCACCACCGCACGGCGGTTACGTACCAGCGTGTCGCTGAGGCTGTACGTCTCCGCCAGGTGCTGCAGGAGCGCTTCGGGCTCCTTGAGCGTCTTGAGCCGCGCGTCCTCGGGGAAGCGCTGGGCCAGGGCCTTCACCGCCGCCGTGGCCTGGGCCTTGCCGCCCTCGCGCAGCGCGCGCACCGCGGTGGACAGCTCCTCCTGGCGCGCGAGCCGCTCCTCGAAGCCCTTCACGGACGGGGCCGTGGCCGCGTCGATGAGCGTGAGCAGCCCGTGGTACTCGGCCGGGTCCAGTTGCATGGGCGTCGCGGTGAGCAGCAAGAGGCCCCAGGAGTTCTTCGCCAGCACGGAGGCGGCCTCGAAGGCGCGCTCGCCCTTCAGGTGGTGCGCCTCGTCGATGATGACCAGGTCCCAGAACGCGTCCTCGCCCGCGAGCTCCTGGCGGTGCTCCTCGCTGCGCGACAGCAGCTCCAGGCTGGTCACCACCAGCGGGAAGCGCGCCCAGGGCGACACGCCCGGGGCCTCCTTGAGGGACTGCGCGTAGCGGTCCGAGTCCATCAGCGTGAAGAGCTGGTTGAACTTGTGGAACAGCTCCACCAGCCACTGCACGGTGAGGTGGCTGGGGGCCACCACCAGACAGCGCCGCACCAGGCCCGACAGCCGCAGCGCGCTGAACACCATGCCCGCTTCAATCGTCTTGCCCAGGCCCACCTCGTCGGCGAGCACGAAGCGCGGACGCCGGGCGGACAACACCCGCTGCACCACGCCCACCTGGTGGGGTTTCACCATGACGCGGCTGGCGAGCAGCGCGCCCAGCGCGTCACACCGCCGCTCGTCGTCCAGCACCAGCGCCTGCTTGCGCAGCGTGAAGGCGCGCGCGTCCCCCACCCGACCCTCGCGAAGTGTCGACAACAGGTCCGAGCGCGGCGGCAGCGCGCGCACCTCGGACTCCGGCAGCTCGTCCTCCTCGCCCGTGTCCGCGTACCTCAGCACGTAGCGCCGCAGGCCCCGCGCTCCCGGCTCCTCGGCCACCACCAGGGCCAGCCGCCCCTTGTACGTCACCACCGGCTCTCCCGGAGGCAGCGGGTAGGACACCAGGGCGCCGCCCTTGGTGGACACCAGCACCGGGGCGTCCTCCCGTGCGGGGAAGACGACGAGCGCCTTGGCTCCGTCCTCCTGGAGGGACAGCAGGTGACCCACACCCCATTCGGGCTGGGGGAGATAGCGGACCTTCAGACCTTCGACGAGAGACATAGGCGGTGTGGACAGACGCGAGACGAATGAGGGGGGGGCACGCCTCATAACCCCGCGCCCTGGCGATGGCCATTCCAGATGGGGAGTCCTTCCACCCAGGGAGTGTCAGCAACCTCCCTGGGGTGACTCAGACTTTGTCCAACCGGGCAATTTTCCGCTGTCCTCGCATCGGGGATGCTGTCCATCACCTTCCTGATGCGGGCCGGTTGCGGGCTTTCGCCAGGAGCGGGGGGAGCCTCACATGATGCGACGTTGGACGTTCGCCCAGCGGGTGGGTGCGGGGGTGTCCGCCTGCATGCTCGCCGGCCTGTTGTTGTTCGCGACGCTCCTGTCCGTCGTGCACGGACTGTTCACCCATGAGGAGGTCTCGCGCCTGGCCTTGAGACAGGCACTGCTCGCGGGCTTCGTGGGGCTGGCCGGCGTGGGCGCGCTGGGGCTGGTGCTGAGCCACCTGCTGGCGCCGCTGCACGCGCGCCACGAGCACAGCGAGCAGCGCCTGGGCCTGCTCATGGAGGCGGTGACGGACTACGCCTTGTGCTTCCTGGATTCGCGCGGCCGGGTGACGGCCTGGAACGCCGGCGCGCAGCGGCTGACGGGCTGGGCCGCCGAGGACGTGGCGGGCTGTGCCTTGGAGCGGCTGCACCCCGAGGACGCCGTGGCCGCGGGCCTGCCTCGCGCCCAGCTGGAGCGCGCCCGACGCGAGGGGCGCCTGTTGTCCGAGGGCTGGCGCGTGCGGCGCGACGGCACGCGCTTCTGGGCGGAGACGCTGCTCACCGCGCTGTCGGACTCGCGCGGGCGGCTGTGCGGCTTCGCGGAGGTGACGCGCGACATCACCGAGCGGCGCCGCATGGAGCGGGCCCAGGCGCTCTTCGCCGAGGCGGGCCGCGTGCTGCAGCCCTTGTCCGGCGCGCGCGAGGTGGGCGAGGCCCTCACGCGCCTGTGCGTGCCCGAGGTCGCCGACGCGTGCATCCTCTTCCTCCCCTCCGCCGACGGCCGCGTGCGGCCCCAGGCCGTGGCGTGCGCGGACGACCAGGCCGCCAGCCGCCTGTGGGAGCCGCTCTTGCGCTGCCCCGACGCGGACGAGGTGGGCCCCTGTCACGTGGTGTGCACCGGCCGCGCGGAACTCCTCTCGGAGGTGGAAGCGGAGCACCTGCCCGTGGCGCTCGAGGGCAGCGCCCACGGCGAGCTCTTGCGCGTGCTGGGCGTCACCTCCTCGCTCACCGTGCCGCTGGCGGTGGGCTCGCGCGTGCTGGGCGCGCTGTGCCTGCTGTCCACCGGCGCGCGGCGCTACGGCGAGGTGGACCGCGCCTTCATGGAGGAGCTGGCCGCCCGGGCCGCGCTCGCGCTGGACAACGCGCGCCTGCTCACCGAGGCGCAGGGCGCGCTCGAACTCATCGGCGTGGCCGCGCATGACCTGGGCAACCCGCTGTCCTCGCTCCAGCTGCGCCTCAGGCGCCTTCGCCTGCTGGAGGTGAACGCGCACGAGCCCCGGCTGCGCGAGGGCCTGGTGGGCGTGGAGGGCGAGGCCCGGCGCATGGGCCGGCTGCTCCACAACCTGCTGGACCTGTCGAGCCTGTCCGCGGGCCCCATGACGCTGGACCGCGAGCAGATGGACCTGGCCGCGCTGACCAGGGAGGTGGCCGAGCGCCACGCGGAGCAGGCCGCCGCCGCCGGCTGCGCGCTCACCGTGCGCGTCCAGGAGCAGGACACCACCGGCTCGTGGGACCGGCTGCGCCTGGACCGCGTCCTCACCAACCTGATCAACAACGCCCTCAAGTTCGGCCACGGCCACCCCGTGGAAATCAGTGTCCACGCCGACGCCTCCCACGCGCGCGTCACCGTGAAGGACGCGGGCCTGGGCATCGCCCCCGGCGACCAGCAGCGCCTGTTCCACCGCTTCGAGCGCGTCCACGGCGACGGCCGCCGCCACCCCGGCACCGGCCTGGGCCTCTACATCGTCCAACAGCTGGTCCAGGCCCACGGCGGCTCCATCCACGTCCGGAGCCGAATCGGGGAAGGCGCGGAATTCACTGTTGAACTTCCCCGTGCCCTGCAGGGCAGGGCTCACATCCCCCTGCAAGCGACCGCTTGAGTCGGTTCAGCCCGCAGCGTATTGAGGAAATCCGAACAGTTGGAGGCTTCCGGGATTTAAAGAGGGCGGATTATTTTCCCAGAAGTTGAAGGCGTCTGTTCAGTCCAGATATTCTTCGTACGGCTAAAAAGGCTCGAACCGGGGAAACCCGGAAACGGGAGAGATCCGGCCCCCCTCGCCCCCTGCGGGCGAAGGGCTACAGGGTCCGCTGGCCGGGGTGCCAATGGTGGTGCCCTCAACCACATGTACGAGGAGAGTCACCCATGGGTGGACTTGGAGCACCCTGGTCCCAGCGCGAAGCGTGTACGCACCGCTCGCTCGGTTACCCCACGGCCCGCCAGACGTTGGCGTGGGCCCTGGTGACGGGGTTGCTGGTGGCCTGCGGCGGACCGGAAGACGCGTCACTGGACGAGGCGGCGCTGGCGCCGGAGGCCGGAGAGACCGCGTCGGAGTCCCAGGAGCTGTTCGGCTGGCCGTGGCCGCCTGCGCCCAAGCCGGTGGGGCTGGCGCTCGAGGTGGACAACGGCAAGGGGCAGCTCTTGCGCGTGCGCGCGGGCTCGAGCTTCTACATCAACCAGATCGACCTGCGCGCCTCGGTGCTGTCCAACCGCGACACGGGGCTCGCCGCGCTGAAGACGCAGAGCGACTTCGCGGGGCTGGGCTGGTCGGGCCTCAAGGCCGTGGACGAGGAGCCGGTGCTGCTGGGCAGCCCGGGTGCCTTCACCCGCCGGCGCTTCTACCGGGGCGCGGCGTGGATGGACGTGCCCAGCATCTTCACGGTGGAGCCCGTGGACTCGCGCGGCCGGCTCACGGGCCTGCCCGTGGTGCTCAACATCGGCTCGGAGGACTCGCGACGCGAGCGCACCGACGACTTCTTCATCCGCCGGCTGCGCGCCATCCAGTCCATCACCGACTGCCAGTCCCCCACCAACTGCACGGGCGCCCGGAAGTTCGAGGAGGAGGCGCTGGTGGAGGTGCGCAACGCGTACGAGCACGCCAAGGCGAAGGCCTTCACGCTCACCACCACCACCACCGCGCTGCGGCTGCGCTGGAGCCTGCGCCCCTTCACGCCCTACATCATCCCCGTGGAGCAGGTGCGCGACGCCGACTACGCCTATGGCTTCGGCATCGACGTGAAGGCGCTCACCCCGCCGCGCCGCGATGGCACGTATGCCCCAGGGTCCGAAATCACCTTCCAGGTCGCCCTGAAGGACGGGGCGGGCAACAGACTGCACCCCGAAGGCAGTCTGCCGTCCTACAATGAGGTCGCGCCGGACGGAAACGCGGCGGGCATCCAGTACTATCGGGCCTTCTTCGATGCGACGACGACGTACTACCGGCGCAAGCACCGGGAGCGGATGTTGATGTCCCAAATCATCGGGCCCGCGCAGAACATCCAGCCCATCCGCAGCGTCATCGCGCTGGAGGCCTTCCTGGACCCGGAGGTGGACGAGCAGGTGGTCGCCACCGAGGCGCGCGACGGCGTGTACTCGCAGTTCGCCATCCTCCCGTTCGCCAACATCGTCTTCCGCGGCGCCTTCTTCCCGGAGGAGGGCCTGTGGGACCGGCCCAACACGGACAAGTGGCAGTACAAGATTCCCGCCGACGCCACGCCCGGCACCTACCTGGTGACGGTGAAGGGCCGCCGCGTGTACCTGGGCGAGGACCTGCCCGGCTCGCGGACGATTGAAATCCAGGTGGGCACCCCGCGCCGCACCGAGGCGAGGCTCACCACCGGCCCGTGCAACAGCTGCCACAGCGAGGGCGGAGAGCTCTCCCAGGTGCTCCACGGCAACGACAACCGCGCCGCGTGCTCGGGCTGCCACGCGCCCCTGGGCTTCGAGCTGGAGGGGCCCATCTTCGTGCGCACGCACTTCATCCACTCGCGCTCCAACCGCTTCGACAAGCCGCTGGAGCAGTGCTCCTCCTGCCACCTGACGAAGGAGAGCATCCAGCGCACGAGCAAGGCCGCGTGCCTGTCGTGCCACAAGAGCTACCCGAAGAGCCACGAGGCCCAGTTCGGGAAGATTGAAAGCATGTACGTCGGCGGAGGACCCGAGTCCTTCCAGCAGTGCACCGGCGCCTGTCATACCCAGCACCCGCGCAGCGGCCTGTAGCCGCCGCCAGACACCTCGGAGGTCCTCCATGGCCCAAGTGAAGATGCAGACGGCTCGAACCACGCTGACGGAGCCGGCCGCGGCCGCGGAGGACCTCTTGAGCCAGCTGGGCAACGTCAAGCCCGTGCTGGTGACGATGTTCGCCTCGCGCAACCGGGACCAGCATGCGTTGAACCGCGCGGTGCGCGAGCGGCTCCCCCCGGGCACGCGCCTCATCGGCGCGACGACGGCGGGCGAGCTGGACAACACCGGCATCCACGAGGGCAGCGTGGTGCTGTCCGCGCTCTCCGGCGACGTGGAGGTGGGCCTGGGGCTGGGCACGCAGCTGTCGGTGGACGCCATCACCGCCGGGCAGAACGCCATCAAGCGCGCGTGCGAGGATTTGGGCGTGCGCCAGCAGGACCTGGACCCCAGGCGGTACGTGGGCCTCGTCATCGACGACGGCTTTCGTTACAAGAAAGAAGAGCTGCTGCTGGGCATCCTGGAGCGCAGCCAGACGCTGGTGCTGGTGGGCGGCGGGGCCAGCGACGACAACCGCGACCCGGCCAAGCAGTCCGCGCTGGTGCACGTGGACGGCGAGGTGGCCACCGACGCGGTGCTGGTGGCGCTGTTCCGCACCAGCGCGCCCTGGGCGGCCCTGCGCTCGCACTGGTACGTGCCCACCGGGGAGAAGCTCACCATCACCAAGGTGGACGAGAGCCACACCCGCGCGCTGGAAATCGACGGGCACCCGGCCGCCCGGCGCTACGCTGAAATCCTGGGCGTCAAGGACGTGAAGGATTTGGAGTTCGGCACGCCCGAGGGCTTCGCGGTGCGCCCCACCGCGCTGCGCGTGGGCCGCGAGTACTTCATCCGCGCCGCGTGGCGGCCCCAGGAGGACGGCTCCATCCTCTTCGCCAACCTGCTGGAGGAGGGCACGGAGCTGGAGCTGATGAAGCTGGGGGACATGGCGGGCATGACGCGCGGCTTCTTCACCGACGAGATGCCCCGCCGGGTGCAGAACCCCCAGGCCGCTCTCCTGTTCCACTGCGGCGGGCGCATGTGGTACGCGCATGCGACCAACAGCGTGGCCCAGCTCGCGGAGACCCTGAAGGCCGCACCCACCGCCGCTGGGATGAACGTGCACTTCGAAATCTATTCAGGGTTCCACATCAACACCACGTTGACCGCGCTGGTGTTCGGGGCGAACTGAGTCATGGCCACCTCCCTCCCCCCTTCCGTCCCCGTGGCGGACGCCACGTCCCTGCTGCTCGTCGCCAGTGAGCGCGAGTGTCAGCGCGTGGAAGAGGCGCTCGGGCACGCGGGTGTCATCGCCCACGTCGAGCGCGCCACCAGCGCCCCCGCCCTGGAGGCCGCGCTCGCCCGCCCCTGGTCGCTCGTCGTGTGCGGCTCGGAGCTGCCCGGCCTGGGCTTCGCCGAGGCGCAAGCCCTGTGGCGCAAGCACTCGCGTGAGCTGCCGTTCGTCGTCCTGTCGCGCGAGTGGAGCGACGAGCTGTTGGAGGCGAGCACCCGCGCGGGCGCTCGCGACTACGTCAGCGAGGACCGCTTCAACCGGCTGGGGCACGTGCTGCGGCGCGAGCTGCCCCTGGCCGGGGACCGGCTGCGCCATGACGCCACCCAGGAGCAGCTGCATCACGCCAACTGGATATTGGGCAACATCATCGACGCCCTGCCCTTCGTCCTCTTCGTGAAGGACGCGGCGACGCGGCGGCTGGTGGTGGCGAACAAGACGTTCGCGGACGCGTTCGGCGTCACCAAGGAGTGGCTGCTCGGCAAGCTGGACCACGACTACTTCCCGAAGGAGCAGGCCGACTCGTTCATCGCCATCGACTCGGACATCCTCGCGTCCAAGAAGATGCGCTCGTTCGAGGAGGTGGCGCGCGCCGGCGGCGTGGACCGCATCTTCGCCACGCGCAAGCTGCCGCTGCTCGACGCCTCCGGCGAGGCCCGCTACGTGCTGGGCGTCACCGAGGACATCACCGAGCGCAAGCAGAACGAGGAGATGCTGCGCGCCTCCAAGGCGGAGCTGGAGGCGGCCAACAAGCAGCTGGCCGCGAGCCTGGAGGAGATCAAGCGCACGCGCGCGGTGTCCGCCCGCTCGCTGGCGTCCTATCAGCAGCGCGCGCTGCAGATGGAGATCATCCGCCAGCAGAACGAGGACCTGGACCGGCTGGCCCAGGAGCTGGCGGTGGCCAAGCGCAACGAGGAGGAGCGCGCCCGCGAGGCCGAGGCCGCCGCCCGCCTCAAGAGCGAGTTCCTGGCCAACTTCAGCCATGAAATCCGCACGCCGCTCAACGGCATCATCGGCTACTGCGACCTGCTCATGCGCGAGGAGGGCTCGCGGCTGACGGCCCACGGCCGGCGCGACCTCAACGTCGTCAAGACGAACGCCAAGACGCTCTTGGCGCTCATCAACGACATCCTGGACCTGTCCAAGATCGAGTCGGGCAAGGTGGACGTCGTCACCGAGCCCGTGGACGTGCGCGAGCTGGCCGAGGAGTGCATGGCCACCGTGAAGGAGTACCTCAAGGGCAAGGACGTGGCCCTCACGGTGCACGTGGACGCGGCGGTCGAGACCCTGCGCACCGACGCGCTGAAGCTGCGGCAGATCATGCTCAACCTGTTGAGCAACGCCGCCAAGTTCACCGAGACGGGCGAGGTGGCGCTGAGCCTGGTCCCCAACGGGGACGAGGTGGTGATGATTGTCGAGGACACCGGCGTGGGCATCCCCGCCGACCAGCTCCCCTTCATCTTCGAGAAGTTCCGCCAGGTGGACGGCTCCACCACGCGCAAGGTGGGCGGCACGGGCCTGGGGCTCGCCATCGTGCGCGAGCTGTCGCGCGTGCTGGGCGGCACCGTCTCCGTGACGTCCACGCTGGGCCGCGGCACCACCTTCACGGTGCGCCTGCCCAACACCCCGGACGCGGCGCCGACGGGCGCGCAGGCCTCACAGCACGCCGAGCGCGGCGTGCCCGTGGCGGAGGTGGCCAGCCACGTGGGCGCGCTCGCGCAGCCGGGCAGCACCGTGCTGGTGGTGGATGATGATCCGCTCATCCAGCAGCTGGTGACGGGCCAGCTGGAGCCCGTGGGCTTCAAGGTGGTGGTGGCCGAGGACGGCATCATCGCGCTCAAGCGGGCGCGGGAGCTCAAGCCCCAGGCCATCCTGCTGGACATCCACCTGCCCAAGCTGGACGGGTGGAGCGTGCTCAGCCAGCTCAAGAGCGAGCCGGCGCTCGCGGGCATCCCCGTCATCCTCATCTCCGTGGAGGAGCAGCGCTCGCGCGGCTTCTCGCTGGGCGCGTGCGAGTACCTGGTCAAACCCGTGGAGCCCGAGCGGCTGGTGGAGGTGGTGCAGCGCAGCCTGGCCCAGTCGCTGGGCTCGTCCGCCGGGGTGGGCGAAGTGCTGGTGGTGGACGACGACTCCGCCACGCGCGAGCTGGTCAGCCGCAACCTGCGCCGCGCGGGCTTCAGCACCGCCGAGGCCCGGAGCGGCGAGGACGCGCTGCTCAAGGCGCGCGTGTCCCCGCCATCGCTCGTCGTGTTGGATTTGATGATGCCCAACCTGGACGGCTTCGAGGTGCTGCGGCGCCTGCGCGCCGAGAAGCTCCAGGTGCCCGTGGTGGTGCTCACCGGCAAGTCGCTCACCCACGAGGAGGAGGCGCTCTTGCGCGACGGCTTCGCCGGCTTCGTGAAGAAGGGCGGCCACGCGCTCGAGGACGTCATCGCCCAGGCCAAGGGCCTGCTGCTCTCCCAGCGCGCCGCGTCCGCGGGGCGGCTGCCGCGCATCCTGTACGTGGAGGACAGTGCCCAGAATCGGGACATCGTCCGGCGCTACCTGGGCGGACTGTTCGAAGTCATCGAAGCGGAGGACGGAGAGCACGGCCTGGAGCGCGCCACGCGCGACAATCCGGACCTCATCCTGATGGACCTGTCCCTACCGCGGTTGGATGGTTGGGAGGCAACACGTCGCTTGCGTGCGGTACCCTCCGTGGCCAACGTGCCCGTCATCGCGGTGACGGCTCACGCGGGGCGTGAATATCAGGACAAGGCGCACGCGGCCGGTTGCACCGCGTACCTCACCAAGCCCCTTGATCGTGACCAGTTGCTCGAGATGATCCGCAAGCATCTAGGGAGAAGCCATGGCTGAAGAAAAAGCACGCGTCCTGGTGGTGGACGATGACCCGGACCTGCTCGACCTCGTGCAGCGCTCGCTGAGCGCGTATGGCTTCGAGGTGCTCACGCACACCTCGGCGTTGGGTGTGTCCAACCTGGTGAGCCAGTCGGAGCCGGACTTCGTGCTCATCGACGTGAACTTCCCCGCCCTCAAGGGCGACAAGGTCGTCAACCTGGCGCGCCAGTACGCGTCCGCCAAGACGAAGTTCATCCTCTATTCGGCCTCCGACGAGTCGAAGCTGCGCTCGCTCGCGCTGGCGTCCGGCGCGGACGGCTACATCTCCAAGAGCGTCCAGGGGGAGGAGCTGGCCAACCGGCTGCGCACCTTCCGCCTCAAGCCGCGCCCGCCTTCACCCTGAAGCCCTCACCGCCGCGCCTCGTGCCCGAAAGGGCCTTGGCGCGGCTTCCACCTGCAGCAGCAGCACCGTCGTCGTCGCGAGCCTCTGGCCGTCACCGTCGGGCACGTCTGCTTCGCTCTCCGCCCCTGAATGCCCATTTCTCCCCTCCGGAGGGGTCCATGCACACGTTCAATGATTACAGTCCTGCGGAAAAGTTACGGCAAGAACTGGATGCACCGCTGTTCAACCCCCTGTTGAAGAAGTGGGTGGGGAAGGGGGAGCTGGACTACGAGGTCTATCTGAAGACGCAGCAGCTGTTGTCGCTGCAGGCGTCGGAGGAGGAGCGCGTCTCGCACGACGAGCTGATGTTCCAGGTGGTGCACCAGGCGCAGGAGCTGTGGCTGAAGCTGGGCTCGCGCGAGGCGGTGGAGGTGGTGGCGGAGCTGGACCGGGACGCCCTGTGGGCCGCGTCCGCCAGACTGGAGCGGCTGGTGCGAATCCTCCGGAGCCTGGAGGCGGAGCTGGGGGTGATGGAGACGATGACGCCGGACACCTATCAGGTCATCCGCCGCAGCCTGGGCAACGGCAGCGGCCAGGAGTCGCCGGGCTACAACATGCTGCGCAAGGCGTCGGAGGGACTGGAGGCCGCGCTGGAGCGGCTGCTCGCGCGGCGCTCGCGCACGCTCCTGGAGGTGTACTCGGGCGGCGGGCCGGACGACCTGAAGCGGCTGTGCGAGCAGTTCGTGGACGTGGACGAGGCCTTCCAGGGCTGGCTGTACCGACACTTCCAGCTGGTGCGGCGCACCATCGGCGTGGACCGCTCGGTGAAGGCGCTGGACGGGCTGCCCACGCAGGTGCTCGCGGGGCGGATGACGCTGCCCCTGTTCCGTCAGCTCTGGGACGTGCGCGTGGAGCTGACGGCCGGCTGGCGCCGGGAGGGAGGCCATTCCCCGGGCGCGCGCCGTGACGGCTGCATGGAGGGCGCGATGAGCGCGGCGGCCTACGCGGCGCCCGCCAGGACGGGCGGCGGGTGCCCGGTGGCGCACGCGGGCTTCACGCCCACCCGGGGCGAGTCGTGACGTCGAGGGCGGGCGGAGTGGAGCGCTCGCCTCGCGCGCTGCTGCACCTGCTCTACAACGGCGCCAAGGCGGTGGACGTGCTGACGGCGTCGCTGGAGCTGGGGCTGCTCGAGTCGCTGGAGGGCCCCGAGCCCATCACCCTGGCCCAGCTGGCCGCGAGGCATGGCCTGGTGCCGGGCCGGCTCTACAAGCTGCTCGACTGTCTGGAGAGCCTGGGCCTGGTGACGCGCGAGCAGGACACGGACGCGCTCGCGTCCGCGCGCTACCACGCGGTGGAGGGCCTGCGCGACGCGGCCCTCGCGGTGCTGGGGCCCGACGGCCGGGAGACGGACCGCGAGAAGTTCGCCTGGCGCACCCTGCACGGCCGGCTGCCGGAGGTGCTGCGCGGGCACCACTCCATCGCCCCCGCGGACTTCGACTGGCCCCTGCGCACCCCCGAACAGCTGGAGGGCTTCGAGACGAGCATGGCGGCGGGGCTGCCGCCCATCCTCGAGGCGCTGCGCCTGCACGCGCCCGCGCTGTGGAGGGACGGCCAGCGCGTGCTCGACGTGGGCGGCGGCGACGGCAGCCTCGCGGCGCACCTGTCGCGAGAGCACCCGGGCTTGAAGGTGGATGTCTTCAACCTGCCGGCGACGCTCGCGCTGGTGGAGCGCACGCGCGAGCGCTTCGGCCTGTCCGCCTCGCGCCTGGGATTCGTGGCCGGGGACTTCCTGAAGGAGCCGCTGCCCGAGGGCTACGACGTGATGAGCTTCGTGCGCGTGCTGCACGACTGGGCGCCGCAGACGGCGCAGGCGCTCTTGCAGGCGGCGTGGGCGGCGCTGCCCCCGGGCGGGCGCGTCATCATCTGCGAGGAGTTCCGCACCCCGGAGCGCCTGGCCGCGCAGTTCTTCTGGACCTACTTCCTCATCGGCGTGGACTCGTGCGTCAGCCGGCTGCGCGAGGTTGAGCTCTACGAGCGGATGCTCACGCAGGCGGGCTTCCACCACGTGCGCGTGCTGCCCGGCGGCCCCTTCGAGCTGGTGACGGCCCAGAAGCCCTGACGCCGTGCGGCGTCGACAGTGAACGGGCCAGGGCAGCCGCTGCGTTCGGAGCTGCCCTGGCCCGCCGGGGACGGTGACGCGAAGACCCGCGCGCGGGGGTTTTCGGGAGTGGAGCGCCACGGGTCCACCCACCCTCTCATGCGCCCGCGCCCGCGCCCATTGCCTGCAAGTGCTGGCGCACCGCGGTCTCAGATGCCTGCCGGGCGCTGAACGCCCAGTTGCAGCGCGAGCACCGCCAGCTGCGTGCGGTTCTCCGAGCCAATCTTCTTGTAGATGCTGGTGATGTGCGCCTTCACCGTGCGCTCGGTGATGCTCAGGCACGCGGCAATCTTGAGGTTGTCCGCGCCCGCGGCCACATACCCCAGCACCTCGCGCTCGCGCGGCGTGAGCAGCCCCAGCTCCGCGCCGCCCGTCGGCACCTCGTGCTGCAGCATGAAGCCCGGCAGCGACGGCACCCACGACAGCCCGGGCGGCATCAGCCGCTCCCCGCGCGCCACGCGCGTCACCGCCTCCACCACCTCCGCGCAGCCCACGTTGTGCTTCCACAGGTAGCCCGCGGCGCCCGCCTGCAGGCACTGCTCCACCACCTCCGGCTCGTGGTGGCTCGACAACACCAGCGACCTCACCGACGGATAGAAGTCATGCAGGCACTGCAGCGCCGTCATCCCCGTCGCCGTCCCATCCTGGTCCGGCGGCTCCAGCTTCAGGTCCAACACCGCCACGTGCGGCATCTGCTCACGCACCCGCGCCAGGAAGGGCGGCGTCTGGGAGCAGCGCGCCACCACGTCCATGCCCGCACTCTCGAGGACCAATACCAGACTCTCCCTGAAGACCTGCTGGTCCTCCAGGAGCGCCACCCGGATTCTCTCATTGGAAATGTCTGTCGTCATCATCACTCCAGATGCGATGAGAGCCCTCGGGATTCACTTCCGACGAGAGCCCTTCCGCGACCTTGTTCATCAGGCGATGTTCAAAAGTTGTTCAGGGACTGTTCAAGGTAAGCCATTCACTGGCGTGCGGAGCCTCCATCCAGGGATGCTGTCCATGTCGGGCACCCATCCGTATGTCAGTCTTTCGCAGTCGGCGCACGGGGGAATGGCAGTACAGTCCACATCAGACATACCCGTGCGGGCTGGGGCTCCGTGAGGGCGGGGGACCCTCCCTTGCCGCGTGCCGCGCCCTGGGTTACAGCTCAACGCATGTCACCCGCGTCGTCGACCGAGCATGAGCTGGCGGCCCTCCTCGAAAAGGTGAACAAGACACACGGGCCCGACTTCGAGGACGAGCCCCTGACGCCCTCCCGACACTCGCCGGCCCTGGAAGGCATTGCCGGCGCGGTGGCCCTGCTCCGAGGGGATGCGGCGCTGTATGTCAACCTGCGCTGGCAATCCCTCACACTGGCCCGGGGTCCGTGGCGGCGTTTGACAGAGCGCGGACAGGAGGAGGGGCCCGCCCTGCTGACGCTGCGCAGCGTCGTGGCCGCGGAGGTGCGGGCGCTGGACTCGACGCCGGAGGAGCCGGCCCGCATCTCGCGCTACACCTACGCGGGGGGGCATCAGCAATTGGAGGTGGGCGTCCGGCATGTCCGCGCGGACCTGGCGCCCAGGGTCGTCCTGGTGCTCGCCCGGGACATCACCGAGCAGGCGCGTCAGGAGGAGGCGCTGGAGAAGGAGCGCCGCGCCCTGGCGGAGCGCGAGCACCTGCGCATGCTCAGTGAGCAGGCCTCGGGAATCGCCCATGATTTGAGCAGCCTGCTGGTGGCCATGAAGCTGCGGCTGGAGCTGCTCCAGACCCGCCCTGGCAAGCAGGGTGAGCAGGAGACGCCGGCCCACGTGGACACGCTGTTGCGAATCGTGGCGGACGCGACGACGCGGCTGTCGCGGCTGCGCGACTTCGCGCGGCAGAAGCCCGAGTCTCCGGTGGAGCCGGTGCAGCTGGCCGACGTGGTGCGTGACGCGGTGGAGATAGCCCGGGGGGAGCTGGAGTCGCGGGCCGCGCGCGAGGGGCTGAGCCTGCACCTGGACGTGGACGTGCCCCGGATGCCGCTGGTGGAGAGCTCCGCGGCGGACCTGCGCTGCGTGTTCCTCAACCTGCTGCGCAACGGACGCGACGCCATGCCCCGGGGCGGCACCCTGCGCGTGCGCGGCCACCAGACCTCGGCGGGCCAGGTCGTCATCACCGTGGAGGACGAGGGCACGGGCATCCCCGAGCAGCACCTGCTCTCCATCTTCCAGCCCTTCTTCACCACGAAGGGCCAGCACGGCACGGGCCTGGGCCTCTCCATGGCGCACGAGGTGGTGGCGCGGGCACGCGGCACCCTGGTCGCGTCCAACCGCCCGGAGGGCGGCGCCGTCTTCACCCTCACCCTCCCCTCGCTCAGGCGGACGGCCACGGGCCGGGGCGGCCGGGCCTCCGAGTACCGCTCCGGCTGAGACACGGGGCCCCGGCCGGGGTGGACGGGGCGGGTGGAGGTACACCCGGTCCACCCACCACGTCCTGTCACGGCGGCGCGAAGGGCGACTTCGCGAGAGCGCAAGGGGGCGACAGGCGGCCCTCGGCTAGGTGATAATCCGTAGGCCACCCGGCCTGGTGGCGACATCCGGTGGGCGTCGGGCGCCCATGAGGGGGAGGAGTCATGTCGGAGATGAAAATCCGAGTGCTGGTGGTGGATGACGACCAGGAGCAGCTCACGCTCGCGGAGCGCTCGCTGTCGGCGTACGGGTTCGATGTGCGCACCCACCGCTCCTCGTTGGGCGTGTCCAACCTGGTGCGCACGACGATGCCGGACCTGGTGCTGCTGGACGTGAACATCCCGGCCCTCACCGGGGACCGGGTGCTGACGTTGGCGCGGGGGCAGGCCCCGGCGGGCACGCGCTTCGTGCTCTTCTCCGCGTCGGACGAGGCGCAGCTGCGCAAGCTGGCGCTGGAGTCCGGCGCGGACGGCTACATCACCAAGAGCACCCAGGGCGAGGAGCTGGCGCGGAGGCTCCACGCCATCCACGCCAAGGGCCGCGGCCAGGCGGCCTCGTCCGCGCCGTAGCACGCGCGCGGGCTCCTCTCAGCCGAGCAGCTCCGCCATCTCCAGGAAGACGCCGCGGAAGTCCCCGCGGGCGCCGATGAGCCGCAGGTTCTGCGCCAGCCCCCCCGTGGAGCGGAAGAACATCACCGCCTCCGGCGGCGGCTTGATTTTGAGGAAGCGGGCCGCGTTGCGCGTGAAGTGGTTGCGCATGTCGCGGGGGATTTCGCAGGACGTGTAGTCGTACGGGGTGGTGCGCATGGGCCTGCCGGCGATGTGCAGCACCTCGCGGATGAGGTCCGCGGCCTCGTCGCCGGGCAGCTCCACGGTGAAGCCCACCTCCAGGCTCAGCCGCAGCACGTCGAAGGGCTCCAGCTTCAGGGACTGCTGGAACATGCGCCGGTTGGCGTCCACGAAGCGCGGGCTGAAGCGCTTGATGGAGCCGAAGTCGAGCAGGCCCAGGCGCCCGTCCGGCATCACCATGAAGTTGCCCGGGTGCGGGTCCGCGTGGATTTCACCCGCGCCGAAGAAGGGCCCGTACGTGGCGCGGATGAGCTGGCGCGACACGCGGAAGCGCTCCTCGTTGGAGGACTCCTTCGTCACCCAGTCCTTGAGCGTCAGGCCCTCCAGCAGCTCCATGGTCAGCACGCGCCCGGCGCTGTGGCTGTCGACGACGCCGGGGACGTGGAGGTCCTCCAGCCGGGCCACGCTCCTGGCGAAGCCCCGGGCGAGCTCCGCCTCGCGCCGGTAGTCCAGCTCCAGCAGCAGCTCGTCGCGGAACTCCTGGAAGTACGCCGAGCCGTCCATCAGCCGCGAGGCCTTGGACATCGTCTTCACGACGAGGCCCAGGTTCTCCATGTCGTGCGTCAGCGACTCGGCGATGCCCGGGTACTGCACCTTCACCGCCACGGGGCGCCCGTCCGCGAGCACCGCGCGGTGCACCTGGCCCAGGGAGGCGGCGGCCAGGGGCTCGCGGCTGAACTCGCGGAAGGCCTCCTCGGGGGGACAGCCCAGCTCCTCGCGCACCACGCGCGACACCATGTCGTAGGACATGGAAGGGGCCTGGTTCTGCAGGCGGGCGAGGACCTGGCGCACCTCGGGGGTGAGCAGGTCCGGGTCCATGGAGAGCGCCTGGCCCAGCTTCATGGCCGCGCCCTTGAGCTCCCCCAGGGTGGAGACGAGCTTCTCCGCGGCGTTCCTGCTGAGCAGTTCCGGCGTGCCGCCCGTCAGGCGCTTCGCGCTGCTCTTGAGCACGTCGGTGCCCACCTGCATGGAGAGGCCCGCCAGCTTGCGCAGCCGGGTGAAGCGCCCTTGGGGTGGAAGCGAGTCGTCGGAGTCGGAGGCCATGGGTCCAGGGTGGATTAACAAGGAGCCCACCCCGGGACGCAAGGAACGGCGGTCCACCCCTGGCGCCCGCCCGCCCGCCTACCGGGGCGTGGGCGTGTTGCGCAGCCGGGCCCGGAGCATGCGCCAGCGCTTGAGCCCTTCCAGATCCAGCGGGTCCATGCGCACCGCCTGCTCGTAGGCGGCGAGCGCCTCCTGCAGCCGGCCCACCGAGGACAGCGCGTCACCGGACAGCCGCTGCACCGCGGCGCGGCCGTCGCGGCCGGGGAACTCGGCGAGGAAGCGGCGGCGGCAGTTCTCCAGCGCCGTGGCGGTGAGGCCCGCGGCGAGGCAGCGCTCCACGCCCTCCACGTTGCCCAGGCGCGCGTCGTACTCCGCCCGGCGCTCCACGTGCCCCAGCACATGCAGCGCCGCGGCCACCCGCTCCCCCACCCGCTCGAGCTGGGCGCGCTGCCCCAGGGACAGGTTGCGCGCCTTGAGGGGCTCGAGCGCCGTGCGGGCGCGCTGGGCGCCCACGCGCAGGGTCTCCGGCGTGGCGTCCCGGGGGACCTCCAGCACGGCGTAGTGGTCCCCGGACATCCGGTTGCGGAAGCCCTGGAGCACGCGCTCCGCCTCGGCGTCCTCGCGCATGGGGGACGGCGGCGGCGTGGGCGGCTCCAGGCGCACGCCGGACTTCAGCCGGGCGAGCGCCTCCTGGAAGGCGGGGGACGTGTCGCGAAGCTGCACGCCGAAGCCCGGCGACATGCGCCAGGCCCTGGCCTGCTCCTCCGTCACGTGGCGCACCACCTGGCCGGTGCAGGCGAGTTCGCCGCCGGGCAGCCGCAGCAGGAGCCCCACGTCGGAGAGCAGCGGCGGCGGCGCGGCGGGCGTGTGCAGGAAGAGGCCGGCGCGGCCCACCCACTCGCACGACAGCTCGTGCGAGTGCGGCGCGCCCGCCATGCGCACCCGGGCGGTGAAGCCGGGCGCCGCGGGCTCCGGCTCGGGCACGAGCGCGGTGGCGAGCGCGGCGCGCAGGTCCGAGGCCTGGGCGAAGCGGTCCGCGGGGCGCTTGGCCAAGGCGCGCAGGAGCACGCGCGACAGCGTCCTGGGCACGTCCGGGCGCACCTCGTGCGGCGGCACCGGCGGCTTCTGGAGGTGGCCGATGAGCACCTCCGCCGCGGTGCGGCCCGCGAAGGGCACGCGTCCGGTGAGCAGGAAGTAGCCCAGCACGCCCACCGCGTAGAGGTCCGTGCGCGCGTCCACCACTTCGTCGCCGCACTGTTCGGGGGCCATGAACTCCGGCGTCCCCAGCAGCACGCCCACCTCCGTGGTGTGCACGCCCGCCGGGCGCGACAGCAGCTTGGCGATGCCGAAGTCCAGGAGCTTCACGCGCTGGCGGCCCTGCGGCCCCGGCACCAGGAAGACGTTGGCCGGCTTCAAGTCACGGTGGACGATGCCGTGCGCGTGCGCCGCGCCCAGCGCGTCACACACCTGGGAGAGCAGGTCCACCACCAGCGCGGGCGGCAGCGGCTCCTTGGCGAAGGCCGCCAGGCTCTGCCCCTCCAGGTACTCCATCACCAGGTAGGGACGGCCGTCGCGCGTGTCCAAGTCGTAGAGCGCGACGACGTTCTCGTGCTGCACCACCGTCAGCGTGCGCGCCTCCGACAGGAAGCGGGCCACCAGGTCCGGGTCCTGCGCCAGGTGCGAGTGCAGCACCTTGATGGCCACGCGCTTCTGGATGAGGGCGTGCTCGGCCAGCATCACCGTGCCCATGCCGCCGCGGCCCAGCTCCTTCAGCAGCTTGAAGTGCCCCAGCTGGTGCCCCACCAACGAGCCCGGCACGGGCGTGGGGACCGGCGTCAGCGTCTCCACCCGGACGGGCGGCGGCGGCGTCCCCGCGTACAACATCGTGTTCCCTTCCGCCGGCGTGTGCCGGTGAGGACGCACCCAGGTCGGACACTCACTGGGGTCGGAGTGCGGAGGCACGCAGGAGCAGATGACGTTCTGGACGAACACGGGGCGATTGGGGGACGCGGGGACAGGGTGATTCGGAAGACGGGTTGCGAGTCGTGTGCCACCCTCGATTCAACCGCGCTGGCACCGGCGCTTCATGCGAAAGGAGTCGTGTGACTTCAGGTTCCGGACAGTGAGGGAGGAACGCGCCCTCATTGCTGGAAGTCTCCCCTGCTCTCTCCGCAGAAACTACAGCCATTCGGTTGAAAACTTTACCGCTCGGCTCGCAATGCGCGGTTGGGTTTCTGGGATTCCTTTTCTCTCCGTCTCACTCCCATGTTTTGTGGAACACGTTTCACGCCTTCCCTGTCTCGCCGCCCCCCTGAAGGGAAGACGCAGGGGGTCGGGTTCCTTGAGTCAAAAGATGTGATGAGGATGAACCGAGGGGCGTGGCTCCCCGGAAACAGGAAGACCCCTCGGGCGGAGCCACGGGGGCGCCGCCGGAGGGGTCTGGGTGAGGCGTCGTCTTCGGGAGGGCCGGTGGGCCCTGTTCATCAGCCGATGATGGGCTCGCAGTAGCCGTCGGTCGAGCAGGCCAGGCCCGAGCAGCAGGCAGCGCCTTCGCCACAGGGCGCCTCGACGGGCTGGCAGGAGCCGGCATCGGGCTCGCCGCCGGTGCCCGCGTCGGGCTCGCCGCCGGTGCCCGCGTCGGGCTCGCTGTCACAGGCGCCCAGCGTGTCGCCGTGCTTGACGTGGGCCTTCACGGCGGCCAGGCCCACGGTGATGGAGTGCGCGTTGTCGGGGTTGCCCGGCGGGATGTGGCAGAGGGTGACCTTGCCCGCGTTGAGCGGGTGGAACGGATCATCGGAGTCGGCTCCCGCGGCCTCGCCCTCGTCGGTGCCGGGCGCACCCTCCAGGCCGCCGGACTGGGGCGCGCCGGTGGACGGCTCCGCGTCGGGCCCGGGTGAGCCACCGCATCCGCTCGCGAGCAACGCGCACAGGGCCACCACGAGAGAGGGAGTCGCAATGAGGTTCAGACGTCGCATGAACGTTCTCCAGTTCCAGGTGTACGGGTGTCGAGCGCCGCGCGAGACCTCGGAGCCATGAGCATGGCCGGGCCACACGCCTGGAGCGAGGGAGCCAGCCCTTGTAGACGACTGCTCCCCGCGAGCACTTCCACCACGCGAAGAAGACCCGGCACCCACGCCCCCGGCCACGCGCTTCACCAGGCGTGGACGCGCTTGAACGCGGAGCCTCGATGAGGGCGCCGGCAGACGCCTCGGAGCGGTTCGCTCGGGAACTTTTCCGTGAGGGTGGTGTCGAGCGGGCGGGGCCGTCATCGGAGGTGGTTGTGGAGCACGTGAGAATCCGACGGGTGCCGAGCTGGACACTCGGTGTCGGGGTGTTGACGGTGCTGCTCGGCGCGGGGGTCGGAGCGGGCGCGGAGCCGGGTGGACCGGGTGCGAGCGTCGCGCCCGCGCTGGAGAACGCCGCGGCGCTGGGGCGCGTCTGGGGCGAGGTGAAGTACGCGCATCCGGCGCTCGCGACGGGCGCGGTCGATTGGGATGCGGCGCTCCTCGCCGCGCTGCCCGGTGCGCTCGCGGCGAGCACCCCCGAGGCGCTCGCCGCGACAGTGGGCGGCATGCTGCGCACGCTCGAGGACCCGCTCACCCGGGTCGTGCGGGATGGGCCGGTGGTGGCCACGAGCACGGCACCTGGGCCGCTGTCGCGCTGGGTGGGTGACGCGCTGGTGCTGGACCTGGACCGAACCTTCGCGAATGTCGACGCACTGTATCCCGCGATGGGCGCGCTGGAGCCGGAGCTCGCGCGAGCTCGCCGCGTGGTCATCGACCTGCGCATGAGTGGGGATGACGCGGCCGCGTGGGCGGAGATGGCGCTCGGCTTCCTGGAGCGCTCGCTGGTGGCGGAGGAGCTGACGGCGCCCGCGGAGCGCTTCCGTGTGTACTCGGGCCATCCCGTGCAGTGGGGGCCCAGCTCCGGGGGATACAGCGCGTCCGTCGAGACGCGGCTCGCGCGGAGCTTCACGCCGGTGTCCGGGACGCCGAAGCGCTCGGTGGCGCTGCTCGTCAACGCGCGGACGCCGCTGACGCCGCTGGTGCTCGCGCTGATGTCCACGCCTCGCACGCGAGTCATCGCGCAGGGTGGGCTCGACGAGTCCTCCGCCGTGAGGACTCGCACGCTGCCGCTGCCCGGGGGATATCGCGCGGTGGTGCGCGCCTCGGAGCTCGTGTTCGCCTCCGGCGCCTCGGGACTGTCCGCGGACGTCACCGTGCCGGTGGAGGCGGACGAGGGTGACTCGGGGCCCGCGTTCCAGGCCGCGCTCCAACGGGTGCGCTCGGGCACGTCGGGGACGCGGACTCGCGCGAGCACAGCCCCATCGAGGTCCGCCTCCGCGCTCCCCATCATCAGCGCCGAGGCCATGTACGAGCACCCGGGGTATCCACCGGAACCGCATCGGCTGCTCGCCGTCATCCGGTTCTGGAACGTGATGCGCTTCTTTCATCCCGACCCGAAAGCCCTGCGGGACTGGGACGCCGTCCTGCCCACGTTCCTCGGTCAGGCTCGCGCGGCGGCGGACGCTCGCGCCTACACACAAGTCCTCTACACCCTGGCCGCGCGCGTCCACGACGGACACATCTTCGTCGCGGAGCAGGGCCAGCCGCTGCGCTCTCTCGCCGAGGCCACCGCGCCCGTCGTCCTGCGGCCCGTGCAGGGGCGCTTCATCGTGACGGAGCTGCCCGCGCCCGAGGTCACCCGCGCCGCCGGCATCCACGTGGGCGACGAGGTGGTCGCCGTGGACCAGGAGCCCGTCGCCCTGCACGCGCGGCGACTCACCTCCCTCCTCGGTGCCTCACACGACGCCGCGAGGGCCGAGCGCGTCGCCAGCCTGTTGCTCGCGGGCGCGGACGGCAAGCACGTCGAGGTCATGCTCCAGGGCTCCGACGGCCGCCTCAAGGAGTCACGCCTGCCGCGCTCACGCGACTTCCTCCCGTTCCTGCGTCCCCCACCCCGCGACGACGCCCCCTGGAAGATGCTGAGCGGCGGCATCGGCTACGTGGACCTGCGCAGGCTGCGCGCCGAGTCCGTGGACCCCATGCTCACCGCCATGAAGGACACGCGGGGCCTGGTGCTCGACCTGCGCGGCTATCCCCAGGGCAGCGCCTGGGCGCTCGCGCCGCGACTCAACACGCGCGGCGCCACGACGTCCGCGCTCATCTCCCGCCCCCGGCTCTCCGCCGGAGAGCGCCTGGAGGAGCGCTTCCCCACCCTGCTCCCACCCAACAACGGTCCCCTCTACCGAGGACACGTCATCCTCCTGGTCGACGCGCGGACGCTGAGCCAGGGCGAATACACCGCGATGATGCTGCGCGCCGCGTCCGGCGCACGCCTCGTGGGCAGCGCCACCGCGGGCGCCGTGGGTGACACCACCAACGTCTGCCTCCCCGGCGCTCTCTGCGTCCTCTTCACCGGTCAGCGCTTCGAGACACCCGACGGCCAGCCGGTCCAGGGCGTGGGCCTGCGCCCCGACGTGGAGGTCCACCCCACCCTCGAGGGCCTGCGCGCCGGACGCGACGAGGTGCTCGAGCGCGCCCTCAGCCTGCTGAACGAGGCAACAGCACGGTGAAGACGGAGCCCACGCCCTCGCGGCTCTCCACCTCGATGCTCCCGCCCATGGCCTCCACGATCTGCCGGCTGATGTAGAGCCCCAGCCCCAGCCCACCGTAGTGGCGCTCCGACACCGCGCGCTCGAAGCGGCCGAACAGGCGCGGCAGGTCGGTCTCCGAGATGCCGATGCCCTCGTCGCGCACCGACAGGCGCACCCGCGCCTCGCCCTCGGCGGAGGCGGACACCTGCACCGGCCGCCCCGCGCCGTACTTCGCCGCGTTGGTGAGCAGGTTGACCAGCACCTGGTCCAACCGCAGCGCGTCCCACCGCCCCTGCAGCGGCTCTGGAATCTCCACCCGCACCGTGCACCCGGCCACCGCGAAGACCTCCTCCATCCGGTCCACCGCGTCGCGCACCGCCTGCCCCAGGTCCACCTCCGTGGGCTCCAATGCCAGCCGCCCCAGCGAGACACGGCTCACGTCCAACAGGTGGTCCACCAGCGACGCCAGCCGCTGCACCTGCCGCATCGCCGTGGACAACCTCGGCGCCACCTTCTCGCGCGAGTCCGGCCCCAGCGCCCGGTCGATGAGCCCGTGCTGGAGCTTCAGGCTCGTCAACGGCGTCTTCAGCTCGTGGCTCGCCACGGAGAGGAACTCGTCGCGCAGCCGCACCGCCGCCTGCGCGTCCCGATACAGCGACGCGTTCTCCAGCGCCACCGCCACGCGTCGCGCCAGCTCCTCCATCATCGACACGTCCGACATGGCCAGCGGCCGCTGCGGCGGCGACGTCCCCAACGTGATGACGCCCAGCGTGCGTCCGCGCGTGCGCACCGGCACCACCAACAGCGACGCCGGCCTGAGCGCCTGCAACAGCGCCCGCTGCTCGGAGCTGTCCGACAATCGCTCGCACAGCGCCGCGTCCACGTCCGGCACGAAGCGCGGCTCTCCGGAATGGAAGCACTCGCGCGACAGCGACAGCGCGCCCTCTCCGCCGAGCGCCTGGAGCACCGACGCATCGCGCGAGGGCTCCTGGTGCGCGGACGCCACGCACCGCAGCGTGCCATCCGGCCCCACCAGCTCCACCAGACAGCTGGACGCCACGCTGCTGGCGGCCACGCGCGCCACGTGCTCCAGCGTCCACTCCACGTCGTCCAGGTGCTCGGCCAGCGCGCGGCTCGCCTCGAGCAGGAAGAACAGCCGCTCCTCGGCCTCCTTCCCCATCTGGAGCGCGTGGTGCAACCGCTCGCCCCGCTCGCGCAGCGTGCCGTACAGCACCGCGCGCTCCAGCGCCTGCGAGCACTGCTGGGCCAGCGCCTCCAGGAACGAGCGCTCCGACGCGGTGAAGTCGCGCTGCCCCTCCCAGGCCAGCCACACGAAGCCGCGCACGCCCCGCTCCGTGAGCAGCGGCAGCACCGCGCGCGCCCCGCCCCCCAGCACCGCCACCTCGCGCCGGACGATGCCCGTCAGGGGCAACAGGTCCTCCAGGCGCGAGAACCACTGCGCCTCCCGCCGCTCGGCCGCGCGCGCCAGCACCGGCACCACCAGCGGACGCTTCCCCTCCAGCGCGGCCCTGAACTCCCGCGAATAGCCGAACGCGCCGATGAAGTGGATGAAGCCCTCGTCCGTCAGGCTCATCACCGTGCCACGCGCCGCGCCCGAGGCCTCCAGCCCGTCATGCACCAGCACCCGGGCCACGTCCTCCGCGGTGGCCGCCCGGGACAGCGCCGCCGTCACCGTCTGCAGTCGCGCGGAGAGCGCCTGGGAGACCCGGGCCTCCTCGTACAACAGCGCGTTCTCCATGGAGAGGCTCGCGCGCCGCCCCAGCTCCCGCGCCACCTCCAGGTCCTGCTCCGTGAAGCCCGCCGCCGCGTCACCGCGCAGCAGCGACATCGCCCCCAACACCCGGCCGCGCGCCACCAGCGGCAACACCATCCCCACCCGCGCGCCCAGCGCCACCTCGCGCTCCCAGGCCCGCTCCGACACGGCCTCCATCCGCGACGCGACACCGGTGCGCAGCGTCTGCGCGATGACGTCCGACATCGTCAGGTCCACCGGACGCAGGCGGAACAGCTCGTGCACCAGCGCCACCCGCCCCGGCTCCCGATGCGCCGCGGCCACGCGCTCCACGCGGCCGTCGTCCCCCAGCACGTCCACCGCGCACCAGTCCGCCAGCTCCGGCACCACCAGCTCCGCCAGCCGCCGCAACACCGTGCGCCACTCCAGCGAGGCCCCCAGCGCCTCACCCGCGCGATACAGGAAGGCCAGCCGCGCGGACTCGGAGGACGCGGGCTCGGCGCGAGGCCCTGTCGCCGCGGCGCCTCGCGGTGTCCCGGCGGTGTCGCCAGGAAGGTCGTCGAGTGGGTTCGGCTCGGCGGACATGAAGGCGACCCCGAGAGCGCGGTGAAGCCCGCAGCTAAGAGCGTCCCGACGCCCGCAACAATGCCGCCCACCTCCGCGGACGGGAGGACTGTCCAATCCCAGACCCGCCAGACGTTGAATGGCCACACCCCCCACGCCCGGGGTGTGTTTCAGGCGAAATGACTCGGGGTCTTCGACTCAAGCCGCGGTCGGGTTCCACCACACGGCGCCCTTGCCGTCGATGGCCCGGCGCGCGCGCACGCGCACGTCCTCCAGCGCCTCGGGCGTGAGCGGACGCCACGCGTGGGCCGCCGCGAGCGCCGCGTCCTGCTCGTTGGGGTGGCTCATCCCCATCAACATGACGTCCGGGTCCAACGTCAGCGTGTAGCGCACGCACTCCTCCACGCCCAGGTGCGGCAGCAGCGGCGCCTCCCGGTCCTCACGTCCACCCGAGCCCACCTTGCCCCGGGGCCGCGACTCCAGCGGCCGGCCATAGCCCTCCGTGTCGCCCAGGAGCTTGCCCGCGCCGAACGTCTTGAACGACACCACGCCCACGCCGCGCGAGCGCGCCAGCGGCAGCACGTCCTCCACGTAGCGCGCGTCCACGAAGGGCCCCAGGGGGAACATCACCACGTCACACAGCCCGGACAGCACCGCCCGGCGCAGCACCTCCGGATGATGGCTGGAGATGCCCCGGAAGCGCGCCTGTCCCGCGCGCACGCACTCGCCCAGCTGCGCCAGCCCCCCACCCGGCGCGGCGAGCGCCTCCCACGCGGACAGCTCCGACACGGCATGGAAGACGAACAGGTCCACGTGCGCGTGCCCCAGCCGCTTCAGGCTCGCCGCGACCTGGGGCCCCACCGGCGCGTCGAGCACGTCCACCTTGTCGATGAGGAACACGCCCTCGCGCCGGCCGCGCAGCGCCTCTCCCACCACCTCCTCGCTCAGGCCCTCCTCGTAGTTGGGCGCGGTGTCGATGACGTTCAGCCCCGCGTCCAGCGCGCGCGTGAGCGTGGCGACGAGCACCTCGCGGGGCGTCGAGCGGTCGGCGATGTCACCGATGCCCACCGCCGTGGCGACGAAGCCGGTGCGGCCCAGCGCGCGGCGGGGCGAGAAGGAAGGGAGCGTGGACATGACCCCGTATCTGCAAGAGCCCTCCCGCGTCGTCAAGCCGCGCGCCGGCTTCAGCGGAAGGGACCGGACACCTCGAACGTGACACCGGCGTTGATGGAGTTCGAGGTGCCGCGCTGCGAGCTGAAGTACAGCCGCCGCCCATCCGGGCTGAAGGCCGGCCCGGTGAGCTCCGAGCCCGAGTGTCCCCTCAGCCGGAGGAACGACGACACCACGCGCTGGGGTCCCGGGGTGATGAGACACAGGTCCATGGTGCCGCCGTCCTCGGCGACGAACAGGTCCCCCGAGCGCGACACCACCACGTTGTCCACGCCCGTCAGCGGCGCGAGCGGCAGGAGCGACGCCGCGTAGATGACCTCCAGCCTCCCCGTCGCCGGCGTGTGCGCCCACACGCGGTTGTCTCCCTTGGTGGTGAAGTAGACGGTGCCACCGTCGTACCAGCAGCCCTCGCCGCCCTCGAACACCGTCGTGCGCGCCGCGACGTCCGGCTGACGCGACACGGACTTCTCCGGCGAGCACCGCACCCACGACAGCCGGGCCTCACCCGCCAGCGCGTCGCCCGACACCTTCGCGGCCTCCAGCGTGCCCTCCGACAATCGGGGCCACACGGACGGCGTGAAGCGGTACAGCCGCCCCTCGGGCTGGTCCTCCGTCAGGTACAGCCGCTGGCCCACCGGGTCCACCGCCACCGCCTCGTGCGGGAACGCGCCGAGCGCCGGCCGCTCCACGCCCTGCGACGGCCTCGCCGGGTTGCACTCCCACACCCAACCCGTCGGGTGCTCCTCGCACGACAGCCACGTGCCCCACGGCGTGGGCCCGCCCGCGCAGTTCAGCCGCGTGCCCGCGAGGATTCGATAGGCCGCCAGCACCCGGCCGCCCGCGTCGAAGCGCACCGCGCTCGCGCCGCCGGAGATGGCCTCGCTGTTGGACACATAGACGTAGCCACCCTCCGGCCGCGCGAAGCAGGCCCCCCCGTCCGGCGCCGGATGCCAGACGTAACCGGTGGGCCCCACCGGTTGTCCCGAGCGCGCCACGATGCGGGAGGTGAAGCCCGCCGGCAGCCTCAGGCCGTTGGCGTCGGGCGAGCCGGAGATGGCGCCGTAGGGACCTGGGCCCGCCTGGGCCGGGGCCGCGTAGGCGGCCTTCCAGAACCCGGGGCCGAAGGCGAGCGCGCTCCCCCCGAGCGCGGAGAGACGAAGGAAGTCGCGACGACCGAGCCGCATGCGTGGTTCTCCTGTACCGGGAAGGAGAACCACCCGCGCGCCGCCCCACCACTGAACGCGGAGGACGGGTGCGCGTCAGGACACATCAGCCGCGTCGACTCTCGCGATTCTTGTCCCAGATGGCGTAGAGGATGATGAGGAAGGCGACAAGCCGGGCCACGTAGATGTAGTAGCGCCGCTCGTCCTGCACGTCGATGAGCGCGGCCACCACCGAGTTCACCCCGAGCACCGCGAACGACAGCGCGAAGAAGGCGAACAGCCGGTCGTGCGACTGCTTCCAGAAGCGCAGGAAGAACAGCGCGCAGGCCAGCCACGCCATCGCCACCGCGCCATTGAGCATGGAGTGGAACATGGGGGGTTCCTCTCGCTACGAGCCGTCCCAGATGAGGCCGTACAGCAGGACGGAGACGCTGGCCAGGGTGGTGAGCTGGCGGGGCAGGTACAAATCAATCGTCGTCGGCAGGACCACCAGGTCCACGAACAACAGGACGTTGTTGACCGCCATGCCCACGAAGCACAGCCCGCTCCACAGCAGGAGCCGTGACTGGCTGCGCTTCCATGCGCGCAGGAGCAGCACCGCGCACGCCATGCTCGTCAAGGCACAGAGGATGTAGACCGCTTCAGCCATGGTCGCCGTCCTTGTCCTTCTTCAGCACGAAGGCCTCCGCGAAGCCCCGGACCTTGTCCAGGGGCCGGGAGAAGATGAAGGAGATGACACTCACCCGGCGCGCACCGTACACCGCCGCCAGCTCCGTGACGGCCTGCACGTCCTCCGAGCTCGCCGGACTGAAGCGATAGACGGGCACACGTCCGCCGTCGCTCACCAGCAGGCTCCTCGCGGTGAGGTCCGCCAGCCTCGCGGCGGCGGAAGGTTCTGTGATGCGCAGCTCCAGGCTCACCGATGACGCGGTCCACTCCCGCCCCGGCTGGGCTCGAAGCAGGAGGAGCACCTCCAGCTTCTCCAGGGAGTCGATGTGCGTCGTGATGAAGCGCTGGACCCGCAGCGGAAGTCCGGCGTCGCTCACAGGGCCACCATGCCCACGTTATTTTGTGCGTCAACCTTTTCTCGCAACAGGATGTTCAGGTTCCGGCGCGGACGTGTCCCTCGCCCGCTCGCCCTGCCTCACGGGAAGCGGGCCCTCCATGTCCTCCCGTCCCGGGTGGGCGGGCGCAAGCTGCCTGAGTCCTTCCACAAGCTGCACCGTGGCGCTCGGCGCCGCCACGTCCAGCAGGGCGAGCAGCACCGTCTCCGGACGGCCATGCATCCGGGGCAGCCAGGTGCTGAAGGCGCGCACCGAGCCTTGTTGGCCACCCCACTCCCAATCCACATGGAAGCCCTGGAGGGCCTCACCGCGGGCCGCGCGCATGAGGGGCTGCTCGTCGGTGGAGAGCACCTGGCCTTGCGGGCCCCGCACGACGAGGCCCTCGTGGAGGCCCTGGGCCTCGCGGTACGCGAGCCCTCCGCCAGCGAGCCCCTGGGCCGCGCGGTTGGCCAGCAGGGTGTGGCCCGTGCCGGGCTCCACCAGGGCGAGCGGCGTGGGGAGCGCCGCGAGCACGGCCTCCAGCCAGCGCTGCTGGTTGCGGTGCGTCTCCATCTCCCGGCGCAGCAGCTCCTCGCGGGCGCGGGCGCGCTCGGCGTCCACGCGGCGCTGGGCCTCGGCCAGCTCGTTCTCGTGCTCGCGCCGCTCGGTCTGCCGCAGCACCTCCGCCTGACGCTTCACCAGCTCCGTCTTGCGGTAGAGGTCCGCGAACACGCTCACCTTGGAGCGGAGGATCTCCGGCTCGTAGGGCTTGAGCAGGTAGTCCACCGCGCCCACGGCGTAGGCGCGCAGCTCCGGCAGCTGGCCGCGCGACAGGGCGGTGAGGAAGAGCAGCGGGGTGTGGCGGCTGCGCTCGCGCTCGCGGATGAGGCTCGCCGTCTCGAAGCCGTCCATGCCCGGCATCACGACGTCCAGGAGGATGGCGGCGAAGTCCTGGGAGAGCAGGTGGCGCAGCGCCTCGCGGCCGCTGCGCGCGGTGACGAGCTGGAGCCCCAGCGGCGCGAGCGTCGCCTCCAGCGCGAGCAGCCCCTCGGGCTGGTCGTCGACCAGGAGGACGGACACGGGGCTCATGGCTGCACCCTGCCGCGCGACACGTAGGCCAGTCGCGCGAGCCAACCTCCCACGTCCCCGAGTGACAAGCGCTCGACCTCCGCGTCGAACAGCTCCACGTCCTCGCCGCCCACCAGCGCCACGCGCCCGCCGCGCGCCTGGAGCAGGCCCAGCCCCGTGAGGCCGTCGTCATGGCCGCCGAAGAGCAACCCCGCCGCGGCGGCGCCGTGGCTGTCCGCCGCGGACTCGAAGAGCGCGTCGATGGCGGGACGACAGCCGTGCTCGGGAGGCTCCACCGACAGCGACACCGAGCCCCGGTCCACCAGCAGGTGGTAGCCCCACGGCGCCAGGTACACGCGGCCGGGCACCAGGTCGTCCTTGTCGTCCGGCTCCACCACCGGCAGCGCGCAGCGGCGGCCCAGGGGCTCCACCAGCCGGTCGTGCGGCCCCCGGTGCAGCGCCACGACGACGGGCGCCGGCAGGTGCGCCGGCAACACGGACAGCAGCGTCTCCAGGTCCGCCGCGGCGCCACGCGGCGCGCCCACCACCAGCAACCCCACGCTCATGACACCCTCCGGAAGATGCGACCACTGCCCTCCAGCTCCTCGAAGGCCTGGGCGTGGGGCGTGCGCGACAGCGACTCCTTGCGCCCCAGGCACAAGAAGCCGAAGCGGGCCAGGCTCTCGTACAGCCGCGAGTGCACGCGGTTGTGCAGCGCGCGGTTGAAGGACAGCAGCGTGTCCCGGCACACGATGACATGGAACTCGTTGAACGAGCCGTCGATGGCCAGGTTGTGCTGGGTGAAGAAGATGCCGTCGCGCAGCTTCGGGTGGAGCAGCGCCCAGTTGCCGTCGCGCGTGTAGTGGTCCGACAGCGAGCCCTTGCCGCCCGACTCCGCGTGGCGGCGCGCGCAGTCCTCGCCGGGCAGGGGCACCACGCCGGTGCGCGCGTCCGCGAGCAGCCCCTCGCTCGCGTCGGATGCGTACAGCCGGCACCGCCCCCACAGCCCCTCCTCGTGCAGGAGGATGGCCAGCGAGTAGGTGTCCTCGCCCGTGCCGCAGCCCGCGTGCCACACGCGCACCGACGGCCAGGTGCGCAGCACGGGGACGACGCGCGCGCGGAAGTCGCGGAAGAAGGCCGCGTCCGAGAAGAGCGTGGGCGGTGTGCACGACAGCGCGCGCAGGAGCCCCTCCAGCGCGTCGCTGTCGTGGAGCACGCGGGCCTGGAGCGCGGAGAAGGACTCCAGGCGCTCCTCGCGCAGGTAACGCCGCAGCCGCCGCAGCAACTGCGGACGCGAGTGGCTGCGCAGGTCGAAGCCCCAGTGGCGGGCCACGCCCTCCAGCAGGAGCTCCGCCTCCAGCGTCTCCAGCGCCGAGGACTGGGCCCCGGCGCTCACCCGGAGACCTCCGTGCGCGGGCCCTTGGCCTGAGCACCCCGGGGCGCGTGCAGCCACACGCGCAGGAGGCTGAGCAGCTTCTCGATGTCCACCGGCTTGGTGATGTAGTCGGACGCGCCCGCCTCCAGGCACTTCTCGCGGTCACCCTTCATCGCCTTCGCGGTGAGGGCCAGGATGGGCAGGTGCGAGACGCGCTCCATGCGGCGGATGGCGCGCATGGCCTGGTAGCCGTCCATCTCCGGCATCATCACGTCCATCAGCACCAGCTCGATGTCCTCGTCCGTCTCCAGCTGCGCCAGGCCCTCGCGCGCGCTCTCCGCGAAGGCCACCTTCATGCCGTAGCGCTCCAGCACGGTGTTGAGGGCGAAGATGTTGCGCACGTCGTCGTCCACCACCAGCACCTTGCGGTTGACGAGCAGCGGGTCCCGCTCGCGCGCCTTCTCCAGCATGCGGCGCTTGGTCTCCGACAGCGTGGCGGGTGAGCGGTGCAGGAACAGGCTCGTCTCCTCCAGCAGGCGCTCGGGGCTCTGCGCGTCCTTGACGACGATGGCCTCCGCCACCCGGCGCAGCTCCGTCTCCTGCGCGCGCGACAGCTCGCGGCCGGTGTAGACGATGATGGGCGGCCCGCCGGCCCCATGCGCCTCGCGCACGCGGCGGATGAGCTCCGTGCCGGGCAGGTCCGGCAGGCCCAGGTCCAGCACCATGCAGTCGAAGCGGCGCTCCGCCAGCGCGGCCAGCGCGGCCGCCGCGGTGCCCACCGCCATCGTCTGCACGTCGTCGCTGCCCAGCAGCTCCTGGAGCGACTGGCGGTGCACGGCGTCGTCCTCGACGATGAGCAGCCCGCGGCCCTTGCGCTCCACGAAGTCGCGCAGGGAGGCCAGCGCCGCCACCGCCGCGGCCGGGTCCGCCGCCGCGCGCAGGTGGCCGATGGCGCCCAGGTTGAGCGAGCGCTCGCGGTGGTCGTCGTCCGACACGGTGTAGACCGGGAGCGCGCGCGTGCTGGCGTCGTGCTTGAGCCGGTCCAGCACCACCCAGCCCGCCATCTCCGGCAGGTCCAGGTCCACCGCCACGGCCACGGGCCGCGAGTCGCGCACCACGTCCAGCGCGCCCTCCACCTCCGTGGAGACGAGCACCTTGAAGCCCGCGCCCTGCGCCGCCGCGCGCAGCCGCGCCGCGTGGTCCGGCGCGTGCGTCACCGCCAGGAGCACCTTGTCCCCGGGCTGGATGGTGGCGCGGTCATCATCGATGGACAGCGTGACGAGCCCCGTGGGCGCCGAGGAGGGCTCCTCCAGGTGCAGGGGCGGCGGCAGCATGGCGACCGACTGCGCCAGCACGCTGGACACCAGGCGGTTGTCCACGCCGGGCCGCTCCGCCATGAAGTCCAGGGGCAGGTAGAGGGTGAAGATGCTGCCCTGGCCCGGCTCGCTCTCCAGCCGGATTTCGCCGCCGAGCAGGCGTGCGATTTCGCGGCTGATGGACAGGCCCAGGCCGGTGCCGCCGTACTTGCGCGCGGTGGAGCCGTCCGCCTGCTGGAAGGCCTCGAAGATGATGTGGTGCTTGTCCTTGGGGATGCCGATGCCCGTGTCGCGCACGGAGAAGGCCACCACCGAGGGCGCGCTGGAGAGCACCGGGTGGTCCGGCGTCCAGCCGTTCCTCGCCATGCCGATGCGCAGCGACACCGAGCCGGACTCGGTGAACTTGAAGGCGTTGGACAGCAGGTTCTTGAGCACCTGCTGCAGCCGCTTCGCGTCCGTCTCCACCTCGCCCGCCATGCCCGGCGACAGGTCGATGTCGAACTGGAGGCCCTTCTTGTCCGCCACCTGGCGGAAGGTGCGGTCCACGAACTCGCGCAGGTCGCTGAAGCGCAGCGGGCCCACGTCCACCGTCATGGTGCCGGACTCGATCTTGGACAGGTCGAGGATGTCGTTGATGAGCTCCAGGAGGTCCGCGCCCGAGGCGTGGATGGTCTTGGCGAACTCCACCTGACGTCCGGTGAGGTTGCCCTCCACGTTGTCGCTGAGCGTCTGGCTGAGGATGAGCAGCGAGTTGAGCGGCGTGCGCAGCTCGTGGCTCATGTTGGCGAGGAACTCGGACTTGTACTTGGAGGTGAGGCTCAGCTGCTCGGCCTTCTCCTCCAGCGCGCGCTTGGCCTGCTCGACCTCGCCGTTCTTGCGCTCGACCTCCGTCTTCTGCTCGGAGAGCAGCTTCGCCTTCTCCTGCAGCTCCTCGTTGGTGCGGCGCAGCTCCTCCTGCTGACGCTTGAGCAGCTCCTCGGACTGCTGGAGCGAGGTGGCCTGCTGCTCCAGGCGCTTGTTCGTCTCCGTCAGCTCCTCCTGCTGCTTGCGCAGCTCGTCGGTGAGCGCCTGGGACTGCTTGAGCAGCGCCTCGGTGCGCATGTTGGCGGCAATCGTGTTGAGCACGATGCCGATGGACTCGGTGAGCTGCGCGAGGAAGCCCAGGTGCACCTCGCTGAAGCGGTGGAACGAGGCCAGCTCGATGACGGCCTTGATTTCCCCCTCGAAGAGCACCGGCAGCACGACGATGTTGCGCGGCACCTCCTCACCGAGCCCGGAGGAGATGCGGATGTACGTGTCCGGCACGTCCGACAGGAGGATGGGCTCCTTCTCCAGCGCGCACTGGCCCACCAGGCCCTCGCCCAGCTTGAAGGTGTTGGAGAGGCCCTTGCGCTCCCGGTACGCGTAGGACGCGAGCAGCTTGAGGATCTGCTCCCCGGCCTCGGCGCGCTCGGAGATGTAGAAGACGCCGTGCTGCGCGTCCACCAGCGGCGCCAGCTCCGACAGGATGACCTTGGACACCGTGAGCAGGTCTCGCTGTCCCTGGAGGACGCGGGTGAACTTGGCCAGGTTGGTCTTGAGCCAGTCCTGTTCCGTGTTCTTGCGCGTGGTGTCCTTCAGGTTGCGGATCATCTCGTTGATGTTGTCCTTGAGGGCGGCCACTTCGCCCTGCGCGGACACCGTGATGAAGCGCGTGAGGTCACCCTTGGTCACCGCCGTGGCCACCTCGGCGATGGCGCGCACCTGCGTCGTCAGGTTCGCGGCGAGCTGGTTCACGTTGTCGGTGAGGTCGCGCCAGATGCCGGCCGTGCCGGGCACGCGCGCCTGTCCACCCAGCTTCCCTTCGATTCCCACCTCGCGGGCCACCGTGGTCACCTGGTCGGCGAACACCGCCAGCGTGTCGATCATCCCGTTGATGGTGTCCGCCAGCTCGGCGATTTCCCCCTTCGCGTCCACGACCAGCTTGCGCTTCAGGTCGCCGTTGGCCACCGCCGTCACCACCTTGGCGATGCCGCGCACCTGCGTCGTCAGGTTGGAGGCCATGGAGTTCACGTTGTCCGTGAGGTCCTTCCACGTGCCGGCCACCCCCTTCACCTCCGCCTGACCGCCCAGCTTTCCTTCCGTGCCGACTTCACGAGCGACGCGCGTCACCTCGGAGGCGAAGGACGACAGCTGGTCCACCATCGTGTTGATGGTGTTCTTCAGCTCCAGGATTTCACCCTGCACGTCCACGGTGATCTTCTTCGACAAATCACCGCGCGCCACGGCCGTGGTGACTTCGGCGATGTTTCGCACCTGCGACGTCAGGTTCGACGCCATCGAGTTCACGTTGTCCGTGAGGTCCTTCCACGTGCCGGCGACGCCCTTCACCACGGCCTGTCCGCCGAGCTTGCCCTCCGTGCCGACCTCGCGCGCGACGCGGGTCACCTCGGACGCGAACGAGTTGAGCTGGTCCACCATCGTGTTGATGGTGTTCTTCAGCTCCAGGATCTCGCCGCGCACGTCCACCGTGATTTTCTTGGACAGGTCACCGTTGGCGACGGCGGTGGTCACCTCGGCGATGTTGCGCACCTGCGCGGTGAGGTTGGAGGCCATGGAGTTCACGTTGTCCGTGAGGTCCTTCCACGTGCCGCCCACGCCCTTCACGACGGCCTGACCGCCGAGCTTTCCTTCCGTCCCCACTTCACGGGCGACGCGGGTCACCTCGGACGCGAACGAGTTGAGCTGGTCCACCATCGTGTTGATGGTGTTCTTGAGCTCCAGAATCTCGCCACGCACGTCCACGGTGATCTTCTTGGACAGGTCACCGCGCGCCACCGCCATCGTCACCTCGGCGATGTTGCGCACCTGGGACGTCAGGTTGGAGGCCATGGAGTTCACGTTGTCCGTGAGGTCCTTCCACGTGCCACCCACGCCGCGCACCACGGCCTGACCGCCGAGCTTTCCTTCCGTGCCGACCTCCTTCGCGACGCGCGTCACCTCGGAGGCGAAGGACGACAGCTGGTCCACCATCGTGTTGATGGTGTTCTTCAGCTCCAGCACCTCGCCGCGTGCATCGACGGTGATCTTCTTCGACAGGTCACCCTTGGCCACCGCCGTCGTCACGTCGGCGATGTTGCGCACCTGCGCGGTGAGGTTGGAGGCCATGGAGTTCACGTTGTCCGTGAGGTCCTTCCACGTGCCACCCACGCCGCGCACCACGGCCTGGCCGCCCAGCTTGCCCTCGGTGCCGACCTCGCGCGCCACGCGCGTCACCTCGGACGCGAACGAGTTGAGCTGGTCCACCATCGTGTTGATGGTGTTCTTCAGCTCGAGGATCTCGCCCTGCACGTCCACGGTGATCTTCTTCGACAGGTCTCCGTTGGCCACCGCCGTGGTCACCTCGGCGATGTTGCGCACCTGCGACGTCAGGTTCGACGCCATCGAGTTCACGTTGTCCGTGAGGTCCTTCCACGTGCCGGCGACGCCCTTCACCACGGCCTGTCCGCCGAGCTTGCCCTCCGTGCCGACCTCGCGCGCGACGCGGGTCACCTCGGACGCGAACGAGTTGAGCTGGTCCACCATCGTGTTGATGGTGTTCTTCAGCTCCAGGATCTCGCCGCGCACGTCCACGGTGATCTTCTTCGACAGGTCTCCATTGGCGACGGCCGTCGTCACCTCGGCGATGTTGCGCACCTGGGACGTGAGGTTGGAGGCCATGGAGTTCACGTTGTCCGTGAGGTCCTTCCACGTGCCGCCCACGCCCTTCACCACGGCCTGACCGCCCAGCTTTCCCTCCGTACCCACCTCACGCGCCACGCGCGTCACTTCCGAGGCGAAGGACGACAGCTGGTCCACCATCGTGTTGATGGTGTTCTTCAGCTCGAGAATCTCACCGCGCACGTCCACGGTGATCTTCTTGGACAGGTCGCCCTTGGCGACGGCCGTCGTCACCTCGGCGATGTTGCGCACCTGCGACGTCAGGTTCGACGCCATCGAGTTCACGTTGTCCGTGAGGTCCTTCCACGTGCCGGCGACGCCCTTCACGCGGGCCTGGCCGCCCAGCTTTCCCTCGGTACCCACCTCGCGCGCCACGCGCGTCACCTCGGAGGCGAAGGCGCCGAGCTGCTCCACCATGCCGTTCACCAGCCGGGCGGTGCGGAAGAACTCGCCCTTCAGCGGCCGGCCGTCCACCTCCAGCGCCACCGTCTGGGACAGGTCGCCCTTGGCCACCGCGCCGATGACGCGGCCCATCTCCGTCGTCGGCTGCGCCAGGTCCGCCACCAGTGTGTTCACCGACTCCACGCAGTCGGCCCAGGAGCCCACCGCGCTCACCACGTGCGCGCGCTGGGTGATGCGGCCCTCCTTGCCCACCACGTTGCCGATGCGCTCGAACTCGTGCGCCATGCGCTCGTTGAGCTCGATGATTTCGTTCAGCGAGTCCGCGACCTTGCCCGCGTTGCCCACCTTGTCCACGGGCATGCGCACGGAGAAGTCACCCTTGCGCACCGCCGTCAGCACGCGCAAGAGCTGCCGCGAGTCCAACGCATCCGAGTCGTCCTCCACGGAGCGCTGCGGTGGCACCACCGCGCGAGCGCGACGCGAGACAACCTTCTTCACAGTCATGGAGAGCCCCTGCACGTCCCTGGGATGGGCGCGGCCACTGCGTTGTCCCGCGACTCCCCCGCCCCCGACAGCCCCCTCGGGAGGGCACAGTGCCCACCACCGGACACTCGCCCGCGACTTCGTGCGCCAGCCAACATTGACCCAGGGGAGGTCCGCCACGGCGCGTGAAGTCGGACACGCGGGCCGAGCCTGCCCGCTCGCCCGGGAGGAAGGCGCGCCCGGCGGTTCCCGGGCGCGCCCCGCGCCCTTCCAGGAGCGCCTGGACTCACGCCGGCACGGCCTTGAGCCCTGTCGCCCGAGGCCGCCCGAAGCGCCAGCGTGCGAGCCCCGCGTCAGAAGCAGCGCGCGCGAGCGGCGACACCGGTCTGGTTCGAGGAGCCGCTCAGGTACCAGTAACCGGAGTCGTTGTAGATGCGCACGTACTCACCGCTCCCCTCGAACTTGCCGCGCACGAACGTGAGGCCGCAAGCGCGCGTCGAGGGCGTCGCCATGAGGTAGGACGCGGGCGAGCCCTGGTACCAGGCGACTTCATTCGTATACGCGGGGTCGGTGCCGGACGGCGAGACGTCGATGCACCGCGCGCGGGCGCGCACGCTGCTCTGGCTGGAGTTGCCGTTCAGGTACCAGCTCCCGCCGCTGACGTAGGCGTGGACCCACTCTCCGGTGCCGTTGAACTTGCCGGCGATGCCCACCAGGTAGCAGACGCGGTTGGTCGCGGTGCCCATGTAGACGGGGTACGCCATCGACTGCGTCCACTGGTACTCGGTGGTGTCACCCTCCGCCTCCACGCACCGGGCCGCGCCGTGGATGCCCGTCTGCTGCGAGGCGCCGCCCAGGTACCAGGAGCCGCCCGACTGGAAGATGTCCACGCGCTCGCCACCTCCCTGGAGGTCGCCGCCCACGCGCGTGAGGAAGCACGAGCGCCCGTCCGTGCCTCCCATCGGCTTGGCGAGGTTGCCCTGGGACCAGGTGAACTCGTTGCTCGCCACCAGCGCGGCGGACGTGCTGGCCAGTGACTCGGCGCCGGGCGTGGACGCGCCGTTCTGCCCAGGCGCCTCGGTCAGGTCCTCGGGGCCGCAGCCCCACAGCACGGCGGGAATCGTGAGCATGACCAGGGTGTGACGCAGCTTCGACATGAGGGTGTCTTTCTCGGTGATGGGTTGGAGCGCGCGTTCGCGCCGCCGCCTGCTTGAGCAAGGCACATGCCGCATGCGTGTCGTCGCGCGCTCCGAGCGGGCGCTCGTCCTCGCCCCTCACGTGGCACCACGAATGGCACTCGGATGGCACATGCCTCCGGGTGTGCCACCTGGGTGCACGCGCGCGTGTGGTAGCGTCGGGCCATGCCGCCGCACGGCGCAGATGGACCGCCCCTGACGCCCACCCCGCCCGCGCTGGAGCACTCACCGGCGACCGCCGCCACGGCGGAGGGCTCGGTCTCCGGCGCCTCGCGCGACGAAGCCCCGCGCGCATCCGAGGCCACGTCCTGGGGACACTACGAGCTGCTCGGCCTCCTGGGCCGGGGCGGGATGGGTGAGGTCCACCGCGCGCGCGACACGCGGCTGGGGCGACAGGTGGCGCTCAAGTTCATCCAGGGCGCGGCCCCCGAGCGGGCCATGCGACTGGTGCAGGAGGCCCGCGCCCAGGCGCGCATCGACCACCCGCATGTCTGCAAGGTCTTCGAGGTCGGCGAGGTCGATGGCCGGACGTTCATCGCCATGCAGCTCGTGGAGGGGGAGCTGCTGGAGCACGCCGCGGCGCGCATGACGCTGACGCGCAAGCTGCGCCTGATGAAGCACGTGGCCGAGGCCGTCCACGCCGCCCACGCGCTGGGCGTCATCCACCGCGACCTCAAGCCCTCCAACATCATGGTGCGCGGCGCGGACTCGGACCGCCCCACGCCCGTCATCCTGGACTTCGGCCTCGCCTACGAGCTGGCGCTGGGACATGGCCTCACCACCACGGGCGCCGTGCTCGGGACGCCCGCGTACATGGCGCCGGAGCAGGCCCGCGGCGAGGTGCGCGCCGTCGACCACCGCGCCGACATCTACGCCCTGGGCGCCACGCTGTACGAGCTGCTCACGGGGGCCCCGCCCTTCCAGGGCGCCACGCCCCTGGAGACGCTCGCGAAGGTGCTGGATGGGGAGTTCGTGCCGCCGCGCGCGCGCGTGCCCACGCTGGACGCCGCCCTGGACACGGTGTGCCTCAAGTGCCTCGCCCGGGAGCCGGACCAGCGCTACGGCTCGAGCCTCGCGCTCGCGGAGGACCTGGGGCGCATCCTCGACGGGCAGCCCATCCTCGGCCGCGGGCCCGGCCTGGTGGACCGCGTGCGGCGCCTGGCGCGAGCGCACCGCGTCGCCTTCTGGCTCTCGGCCGGCTCGCTGTCCGGCATGCTGCTGCTCGGCGCCGCGGGAGGACAGGCGTGGCTGTCCCGGAGGGAGCTGGAGGCGCGCACCGCCTCGCGGGTGCTCCTGGCGGAGCAGTTGGGCCAGCAGGTGCGGGAGCTGGAGTCGTTCGTGCGCGCCTTCCAGGCCCTGCCCCTGCACGACACCCGCCCCGAGCTGCGGCTGGCCCGCGAGCGGCTGGCGAAGCTGTCGGCCATGGAGACCGGGCACGGCCCCCAGGAGGAGGGGCTCGTGCGTCAGGCGCTCGGTCGGGGGCACCTGGCGCTGCGCGAGTTCGAGCAGGCCCACGAAGCCTTGGAGCGCGCGCACGCCTTGGGCGTGGACACGCCGGGGCTGCACTACGCGCTGGGCCGGGCGCTCGGCGAGCGCTATCGCCAGGGCCTGGAGGACGCCCGGCGCGAGGGCGGGGCGCGGTGGGTGGACGAGCAGCGACGGCAGCTCGAGGCGCGCTTCCTCACGCCCGCCCTCGCCTCGCTGGAGCGGAGCCGGAGCCTGGAGCTGGAGTCGCCGCGCTACCTGGAGGGGCTCATCGCCCTGTACCGCGGCGAGCACGAGGCCGCCGAGCACGCCGCCCAAGAGGCCATGGCCCAGGCCTCCTGGATGCCCGAGGCCCGCGCGCTCGCGGGGGACGTGGCCCGTGCTCGCGCCATGATGTTGCTGGAGCAAGGGGATTACGTCCAGGCACGACGATGGCTGGAGGAGGCCGGCCAGCGCTACGAGAAGACGCTGGAGCTGGGCCGCAGCGACGCGTGGGGTCATGCGGCGCTCGCCGAGGTGTGGCTGCAGCGCTCCGAGCTGGACAAGCGCGAGGGGCGCTCTCGCAAGGCCGCGCTCGACGAGGCGGAGCGGGCCGTGGAGCGCTCACTCACCGCCGACCCGGAGCGCGCGGCGGGCCACACCCAGCGGGCCCAGGTGCTGATGAATCAGTATCGCGCGGTGAACTTCCAGGGGGAGCCGGACTCGCGCGGCGCTGCGGCCCTCCTCGAGGAGTGGACGCGCGCGGCGGCGCGGGCCGTGGAGCTGGACCCGCGCGACGTGCTCGCGCTCGACTCGCTGGGCTACAGCCACTTCATGCGGGGCTTGCGTCAGGCGCGCGCGGGCGAGGCGCCGGAGGCCTCCTGGAGCGAGGCCTTGCGCTGGCTGTCGCGCGCGCTCGAGCTGCAGCCGCTGTATCCCTGGGCGCTCAACGACTTGGGGCTCGTCCACCGGTGGCGGGGCAACCACCTGCGGGAGCACGGTGGGGACCCGCTGCCCGCCTACGAACAGGCCGCGCGCGCCTTCCTCGACGCCACGCGCGTGGACCCGCAGTACCTGTTCGCCCACTCGAACCTGGCGGAGCTGTACGTGGCGATGGCGGGCCACCGGCTGGGGCTCGGCCAGGACCCGGAGGACGACGTGCGGCGGGCGCTGGAGGCGAGCGGGCGGGCGCGCGCCATCGACGCCCGGTTCCACTCCGCGCTCGAGCACACCGCGGCGGCGGAGCTGACGCGGGCGCGCCACCTGGAGCAGACGGAGCAGGACCCGGGTCCGGCCCTGGAGCGGGCGCTGAGCGCGGCGCTCGAGGCCCAGCGGCTCAACGCGCGCTCGGAGCGCGCCCTCCTCCACCAGGCCACGGTCCACGTGGAGCGCGCGCGGTGGATGCTCCGCGAGGGCAGTGATGCGACGGCCGCGCTACGCGACACGCGCTCGGAGCACGCCCCGCGCACGCAGAAGACGCGGCGCGAGGCCGGTGACACGACGGCTGCATTGGAGACGCAGCGGCTCGACACGCGCTCGGAAAGCGCCTTCACCCTCCCGCGCACTGTCCAAGAGGAGCGCGCACGGTGGACGCTGCGCGAGGGCGAAGCGACTGCCGCGCTGGAGGCAGGGCGACGCGCTCTGGAGGAAGCCTATCGGCTGAGTCCCTCCTGCGCGGACTGCCGGGTGATGGGGGCCTGGCTGGAGCTGACGGCGGCGGACCTGGAACAACTTCGAGGCGGCTCGGGCTTGCCCCGCCTGCGCCGCGCGCTCGACGAGGCGCGGCGCGCGGTGGCGCTGTACGCCTATGACGAGAGCCACCTGATGATGGCGCGCGCATGCTGGCGATGGGCCCGCGCCGCGTCCCCTTCCGTCTCGCACGAGGTGGAGGAGGAGGGATTGTCCCACGTGCAGAAGGCGCTACGGCTGTCGCCAGGGCTGGCGGAGGCCGAAGCCCTCCGGGCCGGACTGCTGTGGGCGCGGGCCCGGGGCCTGTCGGACACGGCCTCGCGCGAGGCCACCCTGGGCGAGGCTCGCACCGTGCTCGACCAGGTCCTCGAGCGCGCACCACGGCTGAGCCGCGCGTACCCCCGGCTGGTCCAGGACCTCGCCGAGCCCGCGCACACCGGGGCCGCACTCCGAGCCCGGCCCGCGGCCCCCTGAACCGCCCCTCCCCGCGCGAGTCCGACGCAACAAGGTGGCGGGAGCACCTGCGAAGTGTCTCAGCACTCCGCCGGCCTGCGCACGCTGGCTCCCCCTCGGCGCGCCTCCACGCTCCGCCACCTCGCACACGCTGGCCACCCGCGCCCCGCCCCAGCGCTCCGCCACCTCGCACACGCTGGCCACCCGCGCCCCGCCCCAGCGCTCCGCCACCTCCCCCGCTGCGCGCCTCAGCGCTCCGCCGCCCTGGGCACGCCGGTCGCCAGCGGCGCGTCCGTGCGCCACTGAGGCGCAGGGCCGCACCTGGGCAGCGACAGCCCCTTCGGCAGCGGCGGCGTCGACTGGCGACGGTTCTCCGGGTTGAGGCACACCGCCCCCCGAGGTCCCCAGAGCGCCTCCAGCGCCTCCAGATCCTCCAGCCGCGCTCCCGAGCGCGGGTCGAACCCGTGCGCGTCACGCCGCAGGAACGGCGTGCCGCTCACCGTGAACGCGCGCAGGTCCCCCTGTCCCACGAAGTACGCGGCGCGCTTGGCCTGCAGACAGGACCGATAGACGAGCTCCCGCTCCGCGTCGTCCTGGTGCGTCTCCGGGTCCCACGGCTGATACTTCCACTTCAGGCACGCCGCGATGGCGCCCGTCTCGCAAGCCAGCGTCACCGCGCTGGCGCGCTCGCGCACCGCGGCGCTCAGGCCATCCACCTGTCGCCCCGGCAGCAAGACGGACCGCGCGTCACCCTGCCCCCCCGTCGCCCGGCACTGGGGCTGCCAGTCCCCGGTCCCCACCACCCGGTAGCGCACCTGGAAGCGGCCCGCCTCCGGCGCGCCCAGCGACAGCTCGTGGAGCACCTGGCGGCTGTCTCCGCCCCCCACGTCCACCGGCAGGAGGAAGTAGAACGACAGCTTCGCCAGCGAGGCCCCGCGCACCTTGCGCGACTCGCCCCCTTGCGTGAGCGCCACGAAGAAGTCCGCGGGGCTGGCGTGCAGGCCCGTGAGCACCCCGATGGCCTCCGGCTCCGGCTCCGACGGACGGGTGAGCCGAACCGGCACGTCGAGCACCGTGCGCCGCTCGGCCGTGGAGCGCACCCGCATCAGCACGCCCTCCGCGGTGTTCAGGAAGCCCTCCGGACACCACACGGGCCGCCCCTCGTGCTGGAAGCAGTAGTCGTCGCCCTCCGCGATGTAGATGCCCAGGCCGTTGGGGTCCGGGTCGCACTGCCCCGTGGGACAGCCCCCGCCCCCCGTCGGACCGTCGGACCGCCCCGCCTGGAGCGGCCCCGGGGGCGCCGTCAGCCGGCACCCTCCACCCACCGCCAACAACGCCAGAGTGCCCACGAGCCACGCCTGCTGAATCCTCGCCAAAGATGTCTCCTCAAAAGCCGCGCCAAGGGCGCGGGTCGTTCGCGGTGGCCACGTTAGCCAGCCCCGTGCCAACCCCCTCCCGCGCCCACGCCCGAGCGGCGCCCCCCGCCAGCGGCGCACGTGGCACACCCAGGTGGCACAGTGCCTGGTGACACCGCCGGTTTACGTAAGATGGGCCCCATGGAACACGAGGGGTCGACCCTGGGGCAGAGCGACGCCGCCGCGCGGCGGGACTCGGACGAGCCACCCCGGCCCGGGCTGGTGCAGGTCCTCGGCGCGGGCGCTCCGGTGGCCGTGGCCGTGCCGCTCCACGGCGAGCAGGCGCTGGGGCGGGGCACGCCCGGCCTGAGCGAGCCGGCCGACCCCAGGATGTCACGCCACCACGCGCGGGTGAGCCACGACGGCCAGCGCTGCTGGGTCACCGACCTGGGCAGCCAGAACGGCACCTTCGTGGACGGAGAGCCGCTCCCCTCCGGCGAGCGGCGCCAGGTGCACCGCGTCCTGCGCCTGGGCGACTCCCTGTTCATCCCCAGCGCGGATGTGGGCCCGCTCGCGCGCCAGGGCGTCATCGACGACGGGGGCTTCGTGCGCGGGCCCGCGATGCGGCGGCTGCTGGAGCAGGTGTCACGCCTGGCCCAGCATGGCCTGACGCTGCACATCCACGGCGAGAGCGGCGCGGGCAAGGAGGGCGTGGCGCGGGCGTTCCATGAGTTGGGCCCCAGGCGCGCGGGGCCCTTCGTGGCCGTCAACTGCGCGGCCATCCCCCAGGGGCTCGCCGAGCGCCTGCTGTTCGGCGCGAAGCGGGGCGCCTACTCCGGCGCCGACGACGCGGAGGGCTACCTCCAGGCCGCGGACGGCGGGACGCTGTTCCTCGACGAGGTGACGGAGCTGGACCTCCAGGTGCAGGCCAAGCTGCTGCGGACGCTGGAGACCCACGAGGTCCTCCCCCTGGGCAGCTCGCGCGCCCGCAAGGTGGACGTGCGGGTGTGCTCGGCCAGCAACCGGGACCTGCGAGCGCAGGTGGCCACCGGACGGCTGCGCGAGGACCTGTACTTCCGGCTCGGTCGCCCGGAGGTCCGCCTGCCCGCCCTGCGACAACGCCCGGAGGAGCTCACGCTCCTGGTGGCGCGCTTCCTCCAGGAGGGCCCCGAGGGCCTCGGCGCGCACGTCTCGCTGTTCGAGGCCTGCCTGCTGCGCGCCTGGCCGGGCAACGTGCGCGAGCTGCGCGTGGAGGTGCGCGGCGCCAGCCAAGAGGCCCTCCTGCGCGGCGCCCGACGCATCGAGGCGGGGCACCTGGCACCGGGCGCGGGCCACGCGTTCAACACCGACCCACGGGAGCGGACTCCAGAAGAGGCGCCAGCGCCCAGGCCGCCCCGCCCCCGCCCGCCCCTGGAGGACTCGGAGCGCGCGCGCGTGGAGGAGGCCCTGCGCGCCCACGGAGGCAACGTGGCCGCCGCGGCCCGCGCGCTGGGGATGCACCGCACGCACCTGCGCCGCCTGCTGCAGCGCCACGGCCTGGGCGCGGCCCCGCGCGGGTAAGGCCGCCTCAGTGCCGCACGCGCGGCTTCGGGGCGCGCACGTGGACCTCCATGCGCGCGTCCCCCGCCACCACGCTGCTGAGCACCTCCTGCTGCTCGGGCCCCAGCCGCGCCACCGCGCGCAGCGTGGCCACCAGCAACAGCGCCTCCACCGTCGACGGCACGCCCACGCCGCCCGCGCCCGTCTTCAGCGGCATGGGCAGCCGGGGCACCCGCCCCGCCGAGGACAGCGCCTCCACCGCGTACGCCGGCGTCGTGTCCAGCGTCACCGCGATGGCCGGCAGCCCCTGCGCCGCCTCCGCCTGTCCCTGCGCCTGCATGTGCATCAGCTGTTGGAGCGCGCCCGGCTGGAAGTACAGCGCCAGCCCCGCCCGGCCATCGCCGGTGTGGAACACGCAGCCCTCGAAGGTGTGCGTCAGCGGACCGGACACCGCCACCTCGAAGGGCTGGCTGTCATCCCAATGCGTCCACGGCCGCGCCTCCCAGTACTCGGTGGCCGCCTGCACGAACAACAGCGCCTTGTCCGAGCCCAGCCCGGACAACCCCCGCTGTCCCCAGGCCAGGAACGTGGCGATGGCCGCCCGCGACGACAACGCCGCCTCCGTCGGCTCCTCCGCCCGCACGCCCAGCGCGGCGCCAGCCTGGGCCAACGCCGGCTCGCACCGCACCGACTCGCGCGCTTCCAGCCCCTCCAGGAGCACCGTCAGCCCCGCCACGTCGTCGCGCTCGAACACGGGCGCGGACGGCTCGCCCGCGTCGGTGATGCGCAGGTACACGTCCGTCGTGCCCTGGGAGAGCGGCACCGGGCCGAGCTTCAGCAGGTAGAACATGGGGGCCCTTCTAGAGCGCGCGCTTGCCGTCCAGGGCCTTGCGGACCTGCTTCATCAGCGCGGGGATGTCGAAGGGCTTCTGGAGGAAGGGGATGCCCGGGTACTCCGCGCGCAGCGCGGCCACGTCCACCGCGCTCATGCCCAGCAGCGACACGCCCTTCCACTCCGGCTCCGTGCGGATGTGCTTGATGAGCGCGGGGCCGTCCATCACCGGCATCATCCAGTCGGTGAGGACCAGGTCCGGGCGCAGCTCGCTCATGCGCGCCAGCGCCTCGCGACCATGCGAGGCCGTCAGCACCCGGTAGCCCTCCTCGCGCAAAAGGTCCGCGAGGGCCTCCAGGATGCCCTGCTCGTCATCCACCACCAGGACCGTCTCCATACGGGCGGGCTGCGCTCCTCGCGAATCAGGGATGGCCACCGCTCCGGTGGCGGGCAAGCCCCGTCAACAGGGTGTCCAGGGCGACGTCGAAGGGAGGCTGAACCTCGATTCCTTGGCGGGAGATGACGAACTCCCGGATGGAGGGGTCGTAGTCGGTGTCCCGCAGCTTGAAGAGGGTCAACAGCCGGCGCAGACGCCCCTCCAGCTCCACGTGACGCAGGAAGAAGAGGTTCTCCGCCACGGCGGAGGGCCCCGGCTCCAGGGGGACGTCGAGCACCGGCCCGAACAGGCGCGGCGTCTCCAGACTGAAGATGGTGGTGGCGCAAGAGGAGCGCAGCTCCTGCGTGAGCGCCGCGAAGAACGACGGCATGCGCGCGGGGTCCGGCGCCGCCTGGCTCATGGCGGGCAGCCCGTCCACGAACACCCGCGACACGTCGTGCTTGCGCACCGCGCTCAACAGCTGGTCCGCGAGCACGTCCAGGATGCACTCGGCGGGGGGCTGCCAGAGCAGGTGCATCCGGCCCTCCTTCACCGCGCCGGACATGTCCATGCCGGCGGCCGCCACCTTGTGCAGCAGCCGCTCGGGCGACTCGTAGAAGCCCATGTACAGGCAGCTCTCGCCCTGCCTCAGTCCCTCGACGAGCAGGCTGCTGCCCATCAGCGTCTTGCCGCTGCCCGGCGGCCCCAGCAAGAGCGACGTGGAGCCCGCCGCCAGCCCGCCGGGGAAGAGGGCGTCCATGGACGGGATGCCGAAGTGGACCCGCTTCTCGCGCGGCTCGGGCGGCGGGCCGCGCCGCATCCGGGCCTCCAGCCGGGGGAAGACCTCCAGCCCCGCGTTGGAGATGCGGAAGGTGTGCACCCCCCCCATCGTCGCGCCGCCGCGGAACTTGCGGACCTGCAGCTCGCGCCAGGAGCGCACGCCCAGGGTCCGCTCGCGCAGCTCCAGGATGCCATCCACCATGGTGTACTCGGGGTGGACGGTGGGGCCGTTGGAGCTGGTGAGCATCAGCGCGGTGAAGCGGGACAGGCCCGCGGACACCTGCAGCTCGTGGATGAACTTCTTGAAGTCGCGGCTGCTGCCCGCCGCCTCCTGGGCCTGCACCAGGCCGTCCAGCACCAGGATGTTGGCGTTGTGGTTGCGCACCTCGCGGCGCAACAGCTCCAACAGCCCCGGCAGCCCCTGCTCCTCCAGCGTGCGGAAGCCGCTGACGTAGTACACGCCATCGGGCAGCAGCGCGGGGTCGAAGAAGGCCATGTCCCGCATGTTGGCGAGCATGCGCGCGTGCGACTCGGCCAGGAGCGTCACGTAGAGGCAGCGCACCCCGGCTCGGCCCTGGTGGTAGCAGAGCTGGTTGGCGAAGAGTGTCTTGCCCGCCCCGGGCTCGCCCACGACGATGTAGACACCCGAGGTGATGAGGCCACCGCCCAGCACGGCGTCCAGGCCGGGCACGCCGGTGGACACACGCGCGTCCTGCCGCGGCGCTTGCTCGGAAGGAGACATGGGAGCGCTCATACCGCAAAACGTACGTCCCGCGCGCCTGGATTGCTTACAGGGAGCACGACAAGCCCTCGGAATGCCGTAGAACGGACCTGGAACCCTCCAGGAGCCCCTGCCCCGCGTGGACACCCTCGTCCGCATCGCCGAAGCCCTTGGCCGTTTCTCCGCGCGCTTCGTGCCCAGCGCGTTCTCCATCGCCGTACTCCTGAGCCTGTTGACCATGGGCCTCGCCATGGGCTGGGTGGGCGCAAGTCCCCCCAAGGTGCTCGACGCGTGGGGCGGCGGCTTCTGGGAGCTGCTCACGTTCTCCATGCAGATGGCACTGGTGATGTTCACTGGCTACCTGCTCGCGCTCACCACGCCTGTCCGAGCGCTCCTGGAGAAGGCGTCCGGCCTGGCGCGCACGCCGCGCGGCGCGGTGGCGCTGATGGCCTTCGTGTCCATGGCGCTGGCGTACATCAACTGGGGCCTGTCCCTGGTGGCCAGCGCCATGCTGGTGCGCTTCGTCGCGCGGCGCCGGCCGGACGTGGACTACCGGCTGCTCGTCGCGTGCGCGTACTTCGGCCTGGGCGCGACGTGGCACGCGGGCCTGTCCGCCTCCGCGCCGCTGCTGGTCGCCACGCCGGGCCACTTCCTCGAGAAGAGCATGGGCCTCATCCCCATCGACCGGACGCTCTTCTCGCCCTTCAACGTCTCGCTCACCGTGGGCGTCGTCGCCGGCCTCACGCTGCTGGCGTGGGCGCTGCATCCCAGGCCCGAGCACGTGGTGCGGGTGGACCCGGCGGTGCTGGAGAAGCTGGGGGACTTCGTTCCGCCCGAGCGCCCCGCCGACCAGAGCCTGGCCGTCTGGCTGGACCACGCGCGGCTGCTCAACGTCCTCTTCGGGGTGCTGGGGTTGCTGTGGCTGGGCCAGTACCTGTGGCTCAACGGCGGCTGGCGGGCGCTCAACCTCAACGTGGTGAACTTCACCTTCCTGGTGCTCGCGGTGCTGCTGCACGGCACGCCCGCGCGGCTCATCAAGGCGGCGGAGGAGGCCGGCACGGTGCTGCACGGCATCGTCCTGCAGTTCCCCCTGTACGCGGGCATCTACGGCATCTTCAAGGCCACGGGGCTGACGGACCGCATCGGCCAGCTCTTCGTGTCGCTGTCCACGCCGCAGACCTTCCCGGCCATCGTCTATCTCTACAGCGGCGTGGTGAACTACTTCGTCCCGTCGGGGGGTTCCAAGTGGGCCATCGAGGCGCCCTACCTGCTCGACGCGGCCAGTCGGCTGGGGGTGGCGCCGGAGAAGGTGGTGCTCGCGTACGCCTGGGGTGACATGGCCACCGACCTCATCCAGCCCTTCTGGGCGCTGCCGCTCCTGGCCGTGGCCCGTTTGGAGTTCAAGGACATCCTGGGGTTCTTGCTGGTGGCGTTCCTGGTGTACCTGCCGCTGGTGACGCTGGCGTTCTGGTGGCTCGGATGAGACGCGACGGGGTTCCGTGCTAGACCTCCGGGCAGGACCCGCCGGGGAAGGCGGGTCCCAACTCATCCAACGAGGGGACCCCGAGCATGAAGAAGCTGATGACGCGGACCATGGTGTGTGCGGTGTTGGGGATGTCGTCGCTGGCGTTGGCGCAGGACGCGACGGCGGAGGCTCCGGCCAAGGAGCCCGCGAAGGTTCCGAGCGCGGACGCGGTCCGTGACACCTGGAACTTCTTCTACAACGGCAAGGGCCAGGGACCCGTGCTGGTGGAGGCCAAGCTCTGTACGGAGGTGGCCAAGGACGGCCCCAACAAGTACGAGTGCATCGCCGAGGTCGCCGCCGAGGGCATCAAGGCGAACACCACCGTGATGCTGTGGCAGGCCTACCTGGTGCCCCAGGGCGACTCGGTCGAGGACGTCATGGTGCAGACCAAGCAGGGCAACGTGGTGCGCGAGACCAAGGACGTGAAGCTCAAGGGCGACGGCTGGCGCGCGCGGCAGTGGACGGGCGTGCGGCTCAACAAGCCGGGCAACTGGACGGTCTCCGTGATGCGCGGTGACCAGGTCCTCAAGGAGCTGCAGGTCAAGGTGAACTGAGTCACGCACCGCGCTCACTTCGAGCGCATGCGTGAAGCACCTGACGCCCACCACGAGGCCCCTTGCGGCCTTGGGTGGGCGTTGGTGTTCGACAAGAGCCACAACGCAAGGGCCAGATTACTGAAGGCCACCAGCTAGCAAGTATCAGGCGCGACCATTCGGAGACAGGAGAACGACGCGCGGCCCGCGTTCCTGCTTCGAACTCAACGGGACACCCTACTTACCATCGAACCATAAAACATTCCCGACTCGACACTGCCAACACGAAAGCAACAGCTCTCTATCGGCCAAGAATTCTCTTAACAATATCACTCGCGAGATTCCTCCCCGCCCTGTAATCACTTGCCGTCTTAAACAGCGAAAATGTAAGCCGAGGCTCCCCGCCGAATACTGCCTTGTAATGTTTCCCACCATCCGCAACAGAAAACCCAAGACCCTCCAATGACTTTATTTCAGCAGCCGATATGCGATCGGTCTTCGATAATATATTCTTTATAGACGTCTCCAACTCGGATGCAGTCCCGGACGCCTGATTTGCCTCAAGGAAATCATCAAGAATCACTTTGCGTCGAGAGTCCTGAGAAAGACCAACTCGATCTTCCTGAAGCGTTCTAAGAATCCCATCCCGAGTCTCACCAGGGAAAAGCTCGGCCTCCTTGCCTCTAACAAAGCGCAATTCCCCTCCCTGCTGATTTTGCGACTGGAGTTTTCGCAGAGTCTCCTCAAGGAAATACTGTCTCGTTTCGCCCTCTTGAATCTGTCGCCTCAACGCAGCATTCTCCTGGTCAAAAGCCTCCATGAACTCATTAAGCGACTGACTTCCCTTCAACTTAAGCTCTTGGATTTTCGCACTCGATATTGCCTCTTTGATTTGAGCCCACGAGTTATTGCGTGGAGAGCGCCAAAAGAGCCAGCCTTGGCGAAGATCACCATCTAACGTATCCAGCAATTCCTTAATGGATTCGAAAGAACTCGGAAGATAGCGAACAACACGCCCACGACTTCCCGGCCAGAACAGCCCAAGTGCCCCTCCATAAGGATTCGATGAAGACACTAACGGCGCAAGTCGCATCGAAAAGATTCGATTCGGTTCAACGACAACATGAGCCAAGCCACTAAGACGACTCGCCAATTCATTCGTATCCACCGGAGAGCGCCCATTGAATCCACAACTAACATATACAACAGGAAGGTGATTCGACGATGTCCTGAGCACAATCGACTTCGCCAACTCAAGATCCCCCTGCCCCAGTCGAAAGGGTTTATCCTGCGCAACCAACGGGCCATCATTTCCTCCTCCTACCTTCGAAAACAACTGACCAATAATGAACGGCTTTTTGGGGACTGGTGGAGGCTCTCCCGGAACCAGCACCTCACACCCAATGGCAACAGACACCCAAAGGCAATCACTACCTTCACTCGCGACTATCTCCGCCGTCCACTTCCGCCGTCCACGCTCCACTGTCGAATGTTGGATCCCAACGCGCTTTTCACCCCCTTGATTAATCTCGGCCGTAAAAATATTATTCATCCCGACCGAAAAGTCTGAAATCTCGTTCTCCACAGTACTTAATGCCTGGAGTTTCTTTAGCTTGTAGTGAGGACTCTGCGAGAGCCAGACATGGCAGATCTTAAGGATTTCGGCAAAACCAGCGCCAGGCTTTGCGGGGAACTCGGTTGTATAGACGTTCATCATCTTTGCACTCGCCCAAGCAAAAGTGTGTACTCGGATTCAGAAGGAATAGAGACATCCTGAGAATCGAACTTCACTACAGAGGCTAGGGTGATTTTCATGGAGCCGTCTAGAGGTTGAATGGGACCCATCCGTTGACGACATGAGCAACCGCAGCGGCCTATGTGCAAATTTGCTCTACCTGGACCGACTACAGCGACTGCATTTCATACTGATTCCAGCGGGAGGGAGTCTATTTCGACCTGCTCTTGCGTTTCTAAAGGCAGGTCGAACGCGCCTCTAACAGTTGCTCGGCTTCCACGTCAGATGAATTGCAAGAGTGCATGGAACTGGGGCTGCAGCCGAGCACCTTCTCAACTGGAAACTGGGGGACCATGCGCGCTGAGCGGCATTCGCGCAGTGGAGTCGGCCTGACGCTGGCCATGGTTGCTCACGCACATCCACTCCGACCACTCCGGAGGGCTGATGTCCGGCGCGCGTCGGCTGTTCCCCAACGCCCTCCTCCAGGTGCATGCACGCGAGGCGGACTTCTGGCTCGGGCGCGACAAGGGCAAGGGCACGGTGGACCCGAAGTACTTCGAGGAGGCGCGGGCGATGGTGGAGCCCTACCGCGCGGCCGGGAAGCTGCGGACATTCGGCGGTGGGGACACCATCGTCCCGGGCATCCGGGTCATGCCGACGACGGGACATACGCCGGGGCACAGCAGCTTCATCATCGAGAGCCGGCGCCAGCGGCTGGTCCTGTTCGGCGACCTGATGCACTTCGGCTCGGTGCAGCTGCGCGAGCCCTCGGTGACGGTGGCCTACGACGTGGATGACCGGTCCGCCGCCGCGCAGCGGGCGCGTGTGTTCGCCGACGCCGCGGCGCGCGGAGACCTGATTGGGCTCTCGCACATGCCGTTTCCTGGACTGGGCCGACTGAGCGCGGAGGGGCGGAGCTACCGGTGGGTGCCCCTCAACTACAGCTCGGGTCAGCGGTGGCCGGAGGCCCGGCTCAGCGCGGAGTGAAGAAGGCACGGCCCGCCACGAGCCCCTGTTTCGAGGGCTCGGGTGGGCACGCGTGGTTCAACGAGGCTTGCGACGCTGCTCGCTCAGCCTGGCGTTGAAGTCGTGCTCGGCGGCGTCCGCGTAGGCCTTGCAGGTCAGCGCCTTGGCGCCGGCCTTGTCTCCGGCGGAGTATTCCCAGCCGCTGAAGCTCGGATGAGGTGACAGCAAGACATCACAAGGCAGCGCGCGCACGGTGGCGAGGCTGCGTCGATAGTCGTCGACCAGTCGGGGGTAGCGCGGGTTGCCCAGCAACTGATACCCGGGGGTGCTGAGACTGTCGACGTAGGCGATGCGCACGGGCTTGCCGTCTCGTGTATCCGTCCACGTCCAGGCGGTGCTGCCAGGGGTGTGCCCTGGCATGAAGTGCGCGGTGAACTCGACGCCGCCCTGCTTGACGACCTCGCCGTCCATCACCACGCGGTCCACCACGACGGGGGCGAAGACGAAGTCATCACCGAAGTGCAGATCATCGACGCCCCCGCGAGCCAGCAGGACCGCGGATTCGGCGCTGGCGACGACCCGCGCGCCGGTGCGGCGCTTCAACGCGGCGAAGGGACCGGCATGGTCGGCATGGGCGTGGCTGCTCAGCAGCAGGCGCAGGTCCTGGGGCTTGAAGCCACGACGCCGCAGGTTCTCCAGCAGATGGTCGGCCATCTGGGGCATGCCGCCGTCGAGCAGCACGACACCGTCCTGGGTCTCCACCAGCAGGGCGGTCAGCTCCTCGGTGCCAATCTGCCAGGTGCGGTCGGCGATGCGCAGCGGCAGGATGGGCTGCAACCAGGGCGCGTCCACGGTGTAGGCCTGTAACTGTGGAAGCGGCGGGAGTTTCGGCTGAGCCGGCGGTGTGGCGACAGCGGTCGCGGCGCCCAGCAGGCAGGAGGAGAGAACCCAGGTGAATGTCCGGAAGCGCATGGTGGGTGAAGAGGGCAGGAAGGTGCGGGGACGCTAGCACGGCACCACGCGGGGGCTTCGCGGATACGGGACCGCAAGACGTGGTGTCTCCGAGCCACGACTCACGTCACGGGTCGTCGGACATCTCGTCGAGCTGTCCTTGGGCCACTTCGCGATAGTGCGGCACCCGCTCGACGGCGAGCACGTCCCGCATCACCTGGCGAGCAGCATCGAAGTCGCCGGCTCGCTTGTGACGGTACATCTGGTTCAGTGAAGACACCATGCGGCTGGAGCCCTCGCGAATGCGCCGCGCGCACTCTTCCAAGAGCGTCCGGGCGCCAGCGTCCGTTGCCAGCAAATCGGTGGCTTCGGAGATACCGATACCAACCTCACGGGCCGTGCGCTCGAGCAGGGTGCGGATGTCATCGGTGAGCACGAGGCCTTCACCGCCCTGCAACACACGACGGGCAAGGGTGCGGATGGGGTCCCAGTCCAGTTCATCGGACACGCACGACCTCGTCTTCGGATAGCACTTGTCGCCTGGCCATTCCTGCGGGCCCTACCACCTCTCGAGGGGTCGAGGCATGTCCTGAAAGTCCCTTCAAGGGCAATCCACGGAGGCGTCGATGTGCATGCGTAGGCCTGGGGCGTTGGAAGATTGGGGTGGACGCCCAGGAGAAGGTGGGGCGTGGCGTGCTTCCAGGTGACGGTCCGCTCCTGGCCGGTATTCCCACGTGCCGGTGCGCACGCTGTTCCTGGGAGCCATTCGGATGAAGTTGGAGATGCTGCTGGAGGAGGCACTTCGGGGGTGATGGGGCCGGACAGGTGAGGGAGGTTCGCGAACCCTGGCTTGGGTTGTGATGACTCTCGCCTGCAAAAGCGGGGATGCATGAACACCATCTGGAAGTGGTTGTGGGTGACGGCCGCATGGTTGCTCATCGGCTGCGCTACGACAGACGCTGGCGATAGGGCACGACTCGGCGACGGGGCTGGACAGTCGGCCTCGGAGTGCGCCGCGGAGTCAGAAGATGCCGGGTGCACGGTCGTCGCGTGTGAGGGCGAGACGTGTGGCCTCTACCGGTGCGAGGACGTGGCCACACCTCCGCTGGCGCTGCGTGGGAGTGCGCCCACGAGGGCCGCGCGAGCCCCACAGCGTAACTGGCTCCCCTCCATGCCCATGCCGGGCCGCGAGCCGGTCATGGTCTTCAAGTTCCACCGAGACGAGGAACTGCCCAGTCAGGCCCGCGTGCGCAAGGCTCATGCCGAATGGGCGTCCAGGCCCAAGGAGAAGCACCACATCTTCCCCAGGGCGCTGGAGGAGTACTTCACCAGGCGTGGCATCAACATCCACGAGTTCGCCCTCGCCATCGACGTGGCCCAGCACAAGCGAATCCATCGGGACGGGTACGGTGGACCGTGGAACAGCGATTGGCGAGAGTTCATCCAGCGGGTGGAGAAGGACGGGAAGCGCGCGGAGAGGTGGGAGTTGATGGAGCAGGCGGGCTACATGATTCAAAAGTACGGTCTGGTGGGCATGCCCATGTCGTACTGGCAGAAGCTCGGTGACTGGAGTCTCGCGGAAGAGGGAGGTGGGTGATGCGCTATTTTCGGCTGAAGACGTCCGCAACGGGCTCGAAGCACCGAGGCAGCTACATCGCGAAACGGCAATGGCGCCTGCCCGACTCGGTCTGCCCGACATGCGATACCGAGTACTCGGACCTCGGGTTGGAACTCCCCCCCGTGAACCTTTCGAACCACCCCGGAGAGAAGGAGTACCGCAAGGCGCGGCAGGTGCCCTGGGATGAGTACGTGCGGCTCCGTGATGGAGTGATGCCGTACCTGCCGGAGGGAGCCGTCGTTCAGCCAGGCGTGGGCCTGGGCCCTCTCGTTGGGAAGGCCAGCGGCAGTCTCCCGCCCTTCGTCCTGCAAGACCCATGGACGATGTTGGTCCACGGCGACGTGCTCGAGCAGATGACGGCGGCGGGCCTGACGGGCATCGCGCCCGTGGAGAGCCGCATCACGGGGAACAAGCGCGGGCCGCTCTACGAACTGGCCCTCACCCGACAAGGCGCGCTGGGCGCCGGGTGCCAGCGCGTGCACTACGGCGAGCCGTGTGTCACGTGTGGTCAGTCCAAGTACGCCACGTCCGACACGTGGTGGCTCGACGCGGGGAGCGTGCCGACGCTCGACGTGGTCCGGTTCGCTGCGATGCCGGTGTACATCCTCGTGAGCGAGCGCTTCGCGGAGTTCGCCGCACGTCTCGACGAGAGCGGTGTCGCCGTCGAGGATGTGATGGGCCCGCCTCCCGAGAAGAAGCTGCCGCGCAAGGGAGCGCCGCCGGAACCCGTGCTCGTGTGAGTCGGTGCAGTCCCTGCTGGACTCCTCGCTCACCCAGTTCTTCCGTGCGGTGGCGCGACACCAGACCTGAGCCGATATTTCCATCTCACGACAACCATTCCCGAGCCCAGGGAATGAGGCTGAAAAAGCAACGACTCCAGGTCGACGGTCTCCGGCTGGAAATGAGCACGGCGTCGCCCGGGTAGTCCTCCCGCGCGGAATCCTCCGCGCATGGGAGGACACATGTATCGAATCATGATGAGCACGGCGTTGATGGTGGGACTGGGCGGAGGCTTCACCCTGGGAGCCTTCCCGCTGGCGGCGGAGGCCGCGGGCCCCTCCATCCCGCCCATCTGCAGCAGGTCCGAGTGCCAATACCAGTGCAGCCTGTCGGGTGCGAATGGCGCCTGCATCAATGGGATGTGCCTCTGCTACATCGACGTCTGACACCCCGGGTCGCTGAAAACACCGCGCCCACCTCGAGCCCCTGTTGCAAGGGCCCGGGTGGGCGTCGGAATCGTCAGGCCCGACTCACGGCGCCGGCAGCGGACTGAAGCTGGCGTCGTTGGGGCCCGAGGCGCCCCAGTTGTTCTGCCGGACGTTGAGCGTCCGGTACGTGAGGGAGCCCTCCCACTCACCGATGAGGATGAGGAAGGATGGCGTGGCGAGCACCCTGCCCCGGATGAAGCGCTCCAGTGAGGACCCACCCGTCGTGCGCACGCCCAGCCACGTGTACGCCGGGGACGTGTTGGACACGGGCGGAGAGAAGACCACACCCGCCGCGGGCTCGGTGGCCGTCAGGAACGACGCCTCCGTGAGGAGCGGCGAGAAGTCCCCCCGACTGAAGCCATCCTCCAGCATCGAATAGGACCCGAAGTCGAGCGGCGTCGGCGCGCTGGCCGAACAGTGGATGAAGCGCAGGAACGCCGACGGAGGCACCTCCGCCGCGAACCGCTCCCTCACCACGGTGAGCGTCGGCGAGGCGCCCTGTCGTCCACACAGCACGCCCAGGTAGCGGCCACCGGCCTCCAGCGGCCCGCTGTTCGCGGACTCGAGCACCGCCTGCCCGGGCTGACCATTGACGGTGACGCGCACGGGTACGCCCGTCTCCGACACGGGCAGGTCCGCCACCTTCGGCGACGTGCCGTAGGTGATGCCCGTGGCGATGTTGAGCGACTGGTAGACGACCTGGAGCGAGGACGCCGTGCCCCCGGGTGTGGCGGGGAGCAGCCCGTTGAAGAAGTAGACCAGCGGTCCGCGCCGCAGCCGCACGACCTGGTCCTGCTTCGCGGTGATGATGAGCAGCGCGGAGGCCCCATCATCCGGCAGCGTGCGCCGGTCCTCACCGGTGTTGATGACGTAGTACGCCCGCCCCTCCTCGAGCGTCCGCGGCGGCAGGTTGTAGTAAAGCCATCCACTCTGCGAGGGCGTGAAGGCCGGGCTCGCCCCCGTGACGCTCACCCTCACGTCCTCCCGTGGAACCCGCACCCCCTCCTCGTGCTCGTCCACCGAGTAGGCATTGACCGTGTTGCCCTCGTAGGGATTGCCCGCCTCGTCGGCCAGGCGACGCGTCGCCGTCGCGGAGGTGACCCGGTCCGCCGACATGAAGCGCACCCGCACCAGGTCCGGCTCCGTCTCGCCCCCCAACGCGTCATCCCGCAACACCACCAGCCGAGGACGGTCCGGTCGCTCCTGTCCCACCTGGAGCAACGAGCCCGCGCCCACCACCGTCACCCACTTCCCCGCCTCCAGCGTGAAGCCCACCTGCGCGAGCACCGGAGCCGACTCGCCTCCTCCCGTGTCGCGCGCCACGAACACCACCTCCTGAGTGTCGCCCGTGAGAATCACCTCCTGGAACGCGGTCACCGCCTCGCCCCCCGCCTCCACCGAGGTGAACAGCTTCGAGTCCCCCACGTGCAGGTCCACCGAGAAGGGCGCCCAGGGCTGGTCCGTCACATCCGTGGGATTGCCCTTCGAACCCAGGAAGGCATTCACGAAGCGCACCCGCGCCCGAGGCCGCGTGTCCGGCCCCGCATCCGGAATCCCCGCATCCGGAGTCCCCGCGTCCGGCACGACAGGGCCCGCATCCGGAGCCCCCGCATCCGGGACGACAGGGCCCCCATCCGGCCCACTGTCGACAGGTCCGGGGCCGGAGTCCCGTCCCGCGTCCGGCACGCCCGAGTCCGGCACGCCCGAGTCGGGCCTCGGGTCCTCGGAATCATCTCCACACCCGATGGGCCCCACCGACAACAGGCCCGCCAGCATCAACAGCCACACACGCAGGAGTCTGCTCTGGGTCACGTTGGCGCTCCGGAAGAAAGGACTCACACGGCCAGGGCCGCTCACGGCGTCACTCCACGCTCACACTCGGTCCGCAGGGGATGGATGGCGCTCGCGCCACGCGACAGCTCGTCACGCAGGTAGAAGTAGGCCATCACCCCCACGTTGAACTGCGCGCGCTGCAGCCACTCGGTGAGCGCGGGCTCCTGTCCGCCGCGCACCGCGTCCGTCAGCACGTTGTCGAGCGTGCAGACCTCCTCCCACATGCGCACGCCGCCCACCGCGTTGCGATTGCCACTGGGAGGCTCCGCCGACGCGGTGCCGAAGCTCCCCGTGCGGATGAGGTCACACGCCCCGCGCCCCGCACCCAGCATGTTCGCGCCCCACTTGCTCCAGTCCGAGGCGCGCGGCGAGAAGTCGATGTCCACCTCGCCGTATTTGATCCACGCGCTCATGAACTCCGGCGTGAACTGCACCGTCGTCCCACCCGACGCCATGTACGCCAGGTAGCGAGCCGCCCCATGGGGGTTCAGGGTGTCGAACAACCCCAGGTTCGACACCCCGTCCGTCGCGCCGAACATGCCGCTGACCAGGTTGGCCACGCGGCCCCCGTTGAGCGCCACCAGCACCTTGGCCGCGCCCGTCTGTCCATCCCCCGCGCGTCCGTGACAGTTGGCGCAGATGCCCTGGTACGCGGTGGCCCCCGGCGTGGAGTAGTACAGCTCGCCCCAAGGCGCGCGCGGGTTGCCCAGCGCGTTCACCATCCACTTGTCGCGCGAGTCGTTCCACGGGTCATGCCCGTCGGGAGGACTGCTCCGCGTGGGGAACGAACAGACGCGCTTGGGCTGCCACCAGTTGGTGGGGAAGCGCTTCTTCGCCAGCTGCTCGTGGCGCTCGGTGATCGCGTACCGCGTGAGGAACTCGAACGGCCCGTGGCCGATGGCCTGACGCCAGTCATGTCCGCGCGGCTCGTACGGCACCTTGTCGGTGAAGTCCTCGGCAATCCAGGTGACGTCCGCCGGGTCCGAGCACGAGCCCGCCACCGCGGTGTCCGCCTGCCGCAGCCGCGTCCGCACCGCCTCCAGCTTCGCCTCCGGGCTCAACGACTTCTCCGCGGGCCACTCGAGCGTCGCCAGGTAGCGCGCCACCAGGAGCGACGCGCGGCAGTCCTTGCCCGGCACGTTGGTGGGCATGTGGATGACGCGCGCGTCCGTGTCCCGCGCCACGCGCTGGTACAGCGTGCTGGACGGCGTGCGGAGGACCAGGTCCTGCTGGAAGCTGGGCACCTCGCAGTCCGCGTATACGCGCTGCCCGTTGCTCTCCTTCACGCCGCACGGGTTCCAGCCGAACAGGATGCCCTCCGCCGTGAAGTCCAGCGAGGCGATGGCCGGGTTGCTCTGCACCGCGAACCCATGAGGACTGTGGCACTGGCCGCAGTTGCCGACGAAGTACCCCTGCAGCTCCAGCGCCGCCTTCCGGGCCTCCTCCGACCCGGGCAACGCGCGGGCCTCGGCGAAGCGCTCCAGCCGGGGCAGGTGCTCCTCCAGCGCCGCCAGCTCCCGGAAGACGGGCACGCCAGTGACGACGCCATAGCGCACCAGCCGGTCCATCTGGTTCAGCTCGTCCTCCTCCACCCGCGTCTTCGCGTCCACGCCCGCCTCGCCCGAGGCGCGGCGGTTGAGCTGGAGCGGCGTGAAGCCGAGGACGAAGTTCCGGGCCTCCGCGCCCGTGTGGCACTGGACGCAGCGGTGGGCTCCGGGGACGGCGTAGTTGCGCGTGGCTCCGCCAATCTCGAACGCCTTGTAGACGAGGACCCGGTCCGAGAACGGCTCGTTGTCCCGGTAGCGCAGGTCATGCAGCTCCGCCACCGTCTCGTCCTCGTTCCAGAGGTAGGTGCCGAAGAGCGACTGGCTCCACGGCTCGCGCACCACGATGAGCCGCGTCTCGATTCTTCGATAGCGCCGGTGCCCGTTTCCATCGGACACCGCCTTGAAGAATGTCTTGTAGAAGCGCGTGTTCGGCGGGACGTGGAACCGCTTCGTCTCCGCGTCGTACCGGATGGACTGTCCCGCGGGGACATGAACCAGCCGCAGCTTCTTGGCGTTGTCGGAGAAGAGCGGGTACGTGGGCGCGAAGGCCACCGTGCCGTGCTCCACCAGCTTCGCCATGTCGAACGTCATGATGTCGGTGTCCGTCTCCGACAGCAGGCGCGGCAGCTTCGTGAGCCCCGCGAAGAAGGTGTCCTTCGGAGCATCGCTGCCCAGCGGATACTCCGGGGAGACGTAGGGCACGCAGTTGCCCAGGTCCGTCATCGCGTCGCCCACCTCGCGCGCCACCGCGACACCGCCCTCGGACGACGCCTCACATCGGACGGGGAACGCCCCCGCCGGAGCGCCCTGCGCCAGCCACGACTGGAGCGCGCAGGACACCTCCACCGCCTCCTTGAGCTGCGAGGGCGTCGCGCGCGGCGGCATCTCGCCCTGGTCCGCCTTCAAGGCCATGCGCGCGCCGTCCCGCTTCAACCCCTCCACATCGGAGGTGTACTGGAAGCCACCCTGGATGTTGGGCGCCACGTGGCAGGAGGCGCATTGCGCATCCACCCGCGTCTTCAGGTGGTCGAAGGTCTCCGTCACCGTGGGACGGGTGCCCGCCTGACGCAGCGGAATCCGCTCCGCCGTGCGCGCGGGGAGACAGGCCCGCTCGTAGGCGGGCACCTCCACCGGCACCTCCTTCACGGGCTCCGTCTCGGACGAGCAGGCCAGCACGACCGGAACGAACGTCAGACACAACAGCAGCGCGCGGCCTGGGCCCGGCCCAATCCGTGTCATCCCCATGATGATGTCCCTCCCGCATCCTCCGGATGCACCGTGACCACCCCAGGCCTCCCCCACCGGGTCCAGCTGGATGAAGGAGACCTGCCAGGATGGGGCGCACCCTAGCCGCGCGCACCGGCAGTCAATGCCAAGTCCTTGCAACAAAACCAGACACGCCCCACCCGCACCCGACCATGACGCAAGACATCTGCCTTTCAACGTCTCACGAACACGTCACGGCCGGATGCGAAGAAAGGCGCTCAGATCCCGGCCATGTCACGGCACGGCGATGGCGCGAATCCGTCCCAGCTTGTGCGTGCCGCGCTCGGTGAACCACAGGTGCGCATCCAGGCACCAGGAGCCCGGCGGCGCGAGCACGATGCCGGAGGGCCGGCTGTTGGGTGACGCAAGGGCATACTCGGTGATGGTGCCCGCGTAGGAGATGCGGCCGATGCGGTTGCCGGCGAGTTGGGTGAACCAGAGCTGACCATCCGGCCCCAGCGCGATGGCATTGGGCTGGCTCCCCGGCGTGGGCAGGGCGAACTCCGTCACCACGCCCTCCGGCGTGATGCGGCCGATGCGGTCCCCGGCCTGCTCGGTGAACCAGACATTGCCATCCAAGCCCGCGACGATGGCGGACGGCGCGCTCCGGGCCACCGGCAGCTCGAACTCCCGGATGACGCCGTCGAAGGAGATGGAGCCAATCTTGTTGGCCGCCTGCTCCACGAACCAGAGGTTGCCGTCGAAGCCCTGGGTGATGGCGCGAGGCTGGGCACCCGCCGTCGGCAGCGCGAACTCCGTCACCACGCCCTCGGGCGTGATTCGGCCGATGCGGTTGCCCACCACCTCGGTGAACCAGACATTGCCATCCAGGCCGGCGGCGATGCCGGCGGGGCTCGAGCCGCGGCTGGGCAGCGGGAACTCCGTCACCACCCCGTCGCGGGAGATGCGTCCCACCTGGTTGGCGGCCAGCTCCGTGAACCACAGGTGCCCGTCGAAGCCCGCGGCAATCTGTTGCACGCCCGCGCCCGACGTGGGGAGCGGGAACTCGGTGAGCACCCCGCTCCGGGTGGCGCGCCCCACCTTGTTGGAGCCCGCCTGGGTGAACCAGAGCGCCAGGTCCGGACCCACGGTGATGCTCAGGGGACCCGAGCCCGCGGGCAGGGAAAGCTCCGAGACGTCCCCCACCGCGCCCCGCGAATCCCGGCAGACCCAGGGCGCGGCCTGGGGGTCGGACGCCAGGGCGGGCGCGCCCACGAGCGAGGTGGAGACGAGGAGCAGCGACGAGCGAAGCACGACATGAAGGTTCGAGCGCATGGGAGCAGGACTTCGGTTGGGAACGCGTTGAAAAGACGAGAGGGAGCGAGGGAGCCCCCCGCTCCCTCGCTCCAGCGGGTCAGCCGATGACTAGTTGCACAGGCCCTGGCCGCGGCCCTTGTCGCCGCCGCAGTCGAGCGCGCCCAGGTCGCTGCAGGCGATGAAGCCCTGCTCGGTCAGGATGGCCTCGAAGTCCTCGGAGTTCGTGTCGTAGATCCACTCGTGCAGCGTGGCCTCGTCGAACGAGCGGGCCGTGTTGCGGTTCTCGTTCAGGAACAGCCGGCGGGACAGCGGGTAGATGTCCGTGGCGCCCGCCTGGAGCAGCTTGCGGACGTTGGTGGCATTGGACTCCACGTAGACGCTCGTGGTGGGCGAGATGGGCGAGACGGCCTTCAGCTTGAGCTTCGAGTTGCCCGGACGGGACGCGGAGTCACCGGCGTAGCCGATGGCGTTGGCGCCGGCCTCCGTCAGCTTGCCGATGCAGGCGGTGGCGCCGTCGGACGCGGTGCAGGGGCTGGGGTTGGCGGCGGACTCGTCCACGATGACCGTCACGCCGGGGCAGAACGCGCCGCCCTTGAGCAGCGACTTGAAGGTGTCCGTGGTGCCGGACAGGTCGTCGCGGCGGTACTTGACGATGGGCGCCGACGGCAGGCCGAACGCGCTCCAGTCCGTGGGGCATGCGCCGGGGATGGCCACGTTCGCGTTGTCGGTGGCGAAGAAGATGCGGCGCAGCTCCTGCGTGGTGAGGCCGTTGCTCGCCAGCGCCGTGTACGTGCTCGTCTTCACGAACGCGTTCACCGCGTCCAGCGCGATGGTGTTGCTGCGCTCGCCGGGGCAGCAACCCTTCGCGTCCGCGGCGGCGCCCCCCAGACAGGTGGCCCCCGACGCCGTCTTCGGCGCGGCGAAGTCACGCGACATGGGCGCCAGCGTCTGCTGGCCCGCGCCGCAGAAGCCGCTGGAGCCCACGCCGTTGCGCATGCACGCCTCGCCCACGCCGGAGCCCTTGCCCTCCACGCTCAGCCCGGAGCCCGCCTGCAGCGACCCGGCGATGAACGTATCCTTCAGCGTGTCGGAGCCGTAGAAGGCCTGCGCCAGCGCCTGCCCGCGGCTCGACTCCGCCTGCTGCCCTCCCACCACCGACTGACCACCGCAACCGACGACCGACATCGCCACCACCGTGGCGGACATCACCCACTTCATGCTGTTCATGGACGACTCCTCAGGTATCGCGGGGGATTGACGGCAAGACGCGGCCCTCTCCCCGCGGACTGGGGGAGCGGTGTGGCTTCGAGTGCCTGGAGAGGACCGTCGAACCCGGAGGCCCGGGCTTCGACGAGGAGCAAGGTGCCTCAATGGCCAGACAGGCGCTGACTCAACTTGGTCAAGATTTGGCCAGCGCCGTGTCACACCCGCCGTGCGGCAGCCTTCACAGCCGCTTCGTGGCGCGTTCGTGGCGCGCGCGGCCGCAATGTCAGACACCTGACAGCCGCTGGACCCACACCCCGCCACCTCGCCTGCTCGTGGGTGCTACAAGCCTGTCTGCCTTCCTGCCGGCCGCGTCGTTTTTCCTCCCGCGTTGGCTGGTGGACAGGGATTTTTTCAGGAGACAGGACATCCACCCCGCCCTCCAGGCCCATGTCCCCGGGCCCCTCAGAGGGAAAACCCTTGCGGGGACGCCGCTGGCAACCTGCTTGCAGAAGCATCCCCACGGTTGAAGGGCAGAGGGTCGTCGGGGGGTTGGGCGGCGGGAGAGGCTGGGGCGGGCGATGGCGGGTTGGCGGTGGTTGAGCGTGGTGTGTCTGCTGGCGCCTGCACTCGTGGCGTGCGGGGAGCAGGCGATTGCAGCACCACGTGCTCCAGGCCCGGTGGTGGTGGTGGGGACGGCTGAGCGGGGTGGCGAGGGCGAGGGGGTCATGGCGTGGTCGCGTCCGCTGGCGCACGGGGACAGCGAGGCGCCACACGCGGTGATTGCTCCCGACGGGGACGTCCTCGTCGCGGCGACATACCGGGAGCCTATGGACGTGGGGGGCGGCCCCCTGCCTTTCAACCGGAGTGCATCGAAGCCTCATCTGTTGGTGGCGCGCTTCTCCCCGGACGGGGCCCTGCGCTGGGCTCACGGTGTCGTTCCGGAGGAGGGCACCTCGCGCGTGCGCGTGGGCGGGCTCGTCATCGACACCCAGGGACGGCCGTGGCTGGGCGGCGCCATCTCCGGCGCCACGCTCTCGGGCACTCGCCTGCCGGATGGTCCCTTCATCGCGCGCCTGTCGCCCACGGGCTCCGTCGAGGCCGTGAAGGGCTTCACGGGCGAGGGCGCGCTCACCATCCAGGCCGTCACCTCCGACGCGGGCGGCGTGGTGGTGGTGGGAGACTTCAGCGGCGAGCACGACTTCGGCGACGCCGTGCGCTCGCCTCCGGACGGGGAGCGCGGCGCCTTCGTCCTGCGCCTGGACGCCCAGGGCCGCACGCGCTGGAGCCGCGTCTGGTCCGCGGGCGCGGAGGGCTTCGTCACCGCGCGCGCCGCGGGCGTGGATGCCTTCGGCGGCATCTACGTGGGCGGGGCCTACGCGGGCGCGGTGTGCTTCGGCGGTGGCCAGTTCCTCACGGTGCGCCAGCGCACGCCCTTCGTCCTCAAGCTGACGCCCGAGGGCACCCACGCGTGGAGCCGCGACCTCCGAGGCTCCACCGGCGCGGTGAACGCGCTCGCCGTGGGCCCCGACCGCGTCTACGTGGCGGGCGCCTTCTCCAGCCGCTTCTACTTCCAGGGCCAGCCCCACGACGCGGGCAACCACCACGGCTTCGTCGCGGCCTTCAGCGCGGACGGCCAGGAGCGCTGGGCGCGCTCCTTCGCCGCCACCGCCACCGCGCTCGCCACGGATGACGCCGGACAGCTCACCGTCTCCGGCACCCACGACGGCGCCCTGGAGCTGGCCCGCACCGCCGCGCCCGCGGGCCTCTACGTCGCCCGCCTCCAGCCCGAGAAGGGCGACGCGCTCTGGGTCCGCACGCTCGAAAGCCCCCAGCAGCCGTCAGCCCGCACCGTGGCCGTGGATGTCACAGGGCATACATTGGTGGCTGGCGCGCTGCGGCGAAAGCTTCCGCCAGGGACGCCCTATCCGCAGCCGCAGGATGGTTTTCTTTTCCGCCTGAAACCCTGACACGAAAAATGGCGGGAAATACTTAGACGCGGCATCCCAATCATTTGTCTTGCGGGCAATCGAAGCCTGTCTCGGATTCGACTTCCCACGGGCGGCCATGGTATTCGCCGTCTCGCCTTCGGACGCGTGCCGTTCGCGCGCCTTGAAGGGCGAGGCTGTGCTGAAGCGTCGGCGCGCGGCAACTTCGTTCGCAGACGGCCAACCCCTCGACACCACTCCCTGTCATCCCGGGGCGCGGCGTTGTGGGTCGCGCTTCCGGCCGAGTCTCTGTGAGGAGTTGCACCCCCATGACAAGCACCGTTTCACGCAAGGACGCTCCGTCCCGGAGCGTCACCGGCGTGGTCGCCAGGGCCCTGGGGCTCCTGTCGGTCCTCGCCGCCACGTCCGCTCACGCCAGTGAGGCGGACCTGGTCCTCCCCGACTTCGCCACCAAGACGTTCCTGGGCGGCGGACTCAATGGCCATCAACTGCTGTTGTCCGGCATCGCGGTGAGCGTGCTGGGGCTCGTCTTCGGCTTCCTCCAGTACGCCAGCCTCAAGAAGCTGCCCGTGCACCGGGCCATGCTCGAGATTTCCGAGCTCATCTACGAGACGTGCAAGACGTACCTGATGACGCAGCTGAAGTTCATCGGCGTGCTGTGGGCGCTCATCGCGGTGGTGATGGTGGGCTACTTCGGCTTCTTGCGTCACATGGACGCGGGCCGGGTGGGCATCATCCTCGTCGCGAGCCTCGTGGGCATCGCCGGCTCGTGCGGCGTCGCCTGGTTCGGCATCCGCGTCAACACGTTCGCCAACAGCCGCACCGCCTTCGCGAGCTTGCGCGGCAAGCCCTACCCCACCTACGCCATCCCCCTGCAGGCGGGCATGTCCATCGGCATGGTGCTCATCAGCACGGAGCTGTTGCTGATGCTGGCCATCCTGCTGTTCATCCCGGCGGACTTCGCGGGCCCGTGCTTCATCGGCTTCGCCATCGGCGAGTCGCTGGGCGCGTCCGCGCTGCGCATCGCGGGCGGCATCTTCACCAAGATTGCCGACATCGGCTCGGACCTGATGAAGATCGTCTTCCGCATCAAGGAGGACGACGCTCGCAACCCGGGCGTCATCGCGGACTGCACGGGTGACAACGCGGGTGACAGCGTGGGCCCGTCCGCGGACGGCTTCGAGACCTACGGCGTGACGGGCGTGGCGCTCATCACCTTCATCCTGCTGGCGGTGGGCGAGGGCTTCCGGGTGGAACTGCTCGTCTGGATCTTCATGATGCGCATCGTGATGGTGCTCGCGTCGCTGGCCGCCTACGCGCTCAACAACGTGTACCAGTCCGCCAAGTACAAGAACGCGGACCACATGAACTTCGAGCACCCCCTCACCGCGCTGGTGTGGGTGACGTCCATCATCTCCGTGGCGCTGACGTTCCTGGTCAGCTACCTGCTCATCCCCAACCTCAACGGCGACCCGTCGCTGTGGTGGAAGCTGTCCGCCATCATCACCTGCGGCACGCTGGCGGGCGCCATCATCCCGGAGGTCATCAAGGTCTTCACCTCCACGGAGAGCCGCCACGTGCGCGAGGTGGTGACGGCGAGCCGCGAGGGCGGCGCGTCGCTCAACGTCATCTCGGGCCTGGTCGCTGGCAACTTCTCCGCGTACTGGATGGGGCTCGTCATCGCCATGCTGATGGGCCTGGCGTTCTGGTTCAGCGGCTCGGGCGTCGCGGGCGAGGGCGTGGGCCAGCTCATGATTGCCGCGCCGGTGTTCGCCTTCGGCCTGGTGGCCTTCGGCTTTTTGGGCATGGGCCCGGTCACCATCGCCGTGGACTCGTACGGCCCGGTGACGGACAACGCGCAGAGCGTCTACGAGCTGTCGCTCATCGAGAACGTCCCCGACGTGAAGGACGAGGTGAAGCGCGACTTCGGCTTCACGCCGGACTTCGAGAAGGGCAAGGAGTACCTCGAGGAGAACGACGGCGCGGGCAACACCTTCAAGGCCACCGCGAAGCCGGTGCTCATCGGCACGGCCGTGGTGGGCGCCACCACGATGATCTTCTCCATCATCGTGCTGCTCGTCGGCATCAAGAACGGCGTGCTCGACCCGGAGAAGGCCCAGTACCTGTCCCTGCTGCACGCCCCGTTCCTGTTGGGCCTCATCACCGGCGGCGCCGTCATCTACTGGTTCTCCGGCGCCTCCATGCAGGCGGTGTCCACGGGCGCCTACCGCGCGGTGGAGTTCATCAAGGCCAACATCAAGCTGGAGGGCGTGGAGAAGGCCAGCGTGTCGGACTCCAAGAAGGTCGTCGAAATCTGCACGCAGTACGCGCAGAAGGGGATGATCAACATCTTCCTGGCGGTCTTCTTCAGCACGCTCGCGTTCGCCTGCCTGGAGCCGTACTTCTTCGTGGGCTACCTCATCTCCATCGCCATCTTCGGCCTGTACCAGGCCGTCTTCATGGCCAACGCGGGTGGCGCCTGGGACAACGCGAAGAAGCTGGTGGAGGTGGAGCTCAAGGCCAAGGGCACGGACCTCCACGCGGCCACCGTCGTCGGTGACACCGTGGGCGACCCGTTCAAGGACACGTCCTCCGTGGCGCTCAACCCGGTCATCAAGTTCACCACCCTCTTCGGCCTGCTCGCCGTGGAGCTGGCGGTGGAGCTGGAGGCCGCGGGCCAGGGCCAGCTCACCCGCATCCTGTCGGTGGTGTTCTTCGTGCTCTCGACGGTGTTCGTCTACCGCAGCTTCTACGGCATGCGCATCCAGAGCGTCGCCGGCGCCAGCGCGCCCGAGTCCAAGCCCCAGGCCGCGGTGAAGACGGCCTGAGCGCCGCCTTCCCTTCGTGATTCAACAGCGGCGGGGTGCCTGTCCCAGGGCTCCGCCGCTTCGCGTCTTCAGGCGCCGATGCCCTCGGGGTCCGTCAGGTGCTCGCCGCCCAGGTGCATGCCCGTCTGGCAGCGGTAGTCCGTCACCAGCGCCACCGCCAGCGACGACAGGCCCAGCAGCACGTGCGCCGCGGCGGTGAGGGGGTGCCTCTTCGCATAGCCCAGCGCGAAGGGCGCCAGCACCGCCGCCGCGCCGTGGACGTAGTCGAACAGCTCATGCACCTCGATGGGGATGAGCTTCGAGACGCTCAGCCGCGCGTCGGTGAGCAGCGTGATGCCAACCAGCGACGCGCCCAGGGCCCAGCCCGCTCGACGCGCTGTCCCATCCTCGGACAGGTGCCCGGCCACCACCGCGGCCACGCCGGCGCGGTAGTCCAGCAGCGTGTGGACCTCCGAGGGCACCCAGCGGCGCAGCGGGAAGCGCTCCAGGAGCGGCCGGGAGAGGATGCCCGCCCGGGCGCTGGTATCCACCAGGTGGCGCGCCACCCGGCGGGGGGCGCTCTCCGCCCGGGGGGTGATGGGAGGGGGAGGCAGGATGGACAGGCTCATCGCGGGGTCCTTTCCGGGGCGGTACCGAGGGCTCCTCCTGACGGTAGGCACGCCCACCGCCAGCGCCCCTCCCCGCATGCCCGCGGAAGTAGGAATCCCGGCCACCACTCCTCACCCCTCCCGCACGGCAAGCGGCCGAGGGGGCTTCCACTCAGCCGGCCGCCCCAGGCAGACTATGTCCGACTTACGGCCTCTACATTCTCAGAGGCCGATAACCGCGGCGCGCCGCACCACCCGAGAGAACGCGATTCATGGCAACTGGTACCGTGAAGTGGTTCAACGATGCGAAGGGCTTTGGTTTCATCGTGCAGGACGGTGGCGGTGAGGACGTGTTCGTCCACCACACGGCCATCAACATGGATGGCTTCCGGACGCTGCAGGAAGGCCAGAAGGTGGAGTTCGAGGTCGGCCGCGGCCCCAAGGGCCTCCAGGCGCAGAACGTTCGCGCCGGCTGAGCCTTCTTCCCAGTCCGGACGTCCCTGAAGCCCGTCTCCGCGTCGCGCGGGGTCGGGCTTCTTCCTTTCCGACGGGGGGCGGGCTTTGCGAGGCTGGGCCGCCCATGCGCCTGCCCCGCTTCCCCCGAGTCATCGGCTTCGACGATGGGCCCTTTCCCCGCCGCGCGGGAGTCTCCGTGCCCCTGGCGGGCGTGGTCTGCGCGGGCACGCGCTTCGAGGGGCTCGTCTGGGGGCGCGTGCGCAGGGACGGCTGGAACGGCACGCGCGAGGTGTGCCGGCTGCTGGAGGGCGGCAAGTTCCTGCCGCAAGTGCATCTGGTGTTGCTCGATGGCATCGCGTTCGGCGGCTTCAACGTGGTGGACCTGCCCGCGCTCGCGGCGCGCCTGGGCAAGCCGTGCGTGACGGTGATGCGCAGGCCGCCGGACCTGGACGCGGTGGAGCGCGCGCTGAGGCGGCTGCCGCGCGCGGACGAGCGCTGGGCCACGCTCTGCCGTGCGGGGCCCATCCATCAGCTTGCGGGCTTCACCTTCCAGGTGCAGGGCGCCGGGCCCGACGACGTGGCGGAGGCGCTCCGGCGCGTGACGGACAGGGGCCACGTGCCGGAGGCGCTGCGGCTGGCGCACCTCATCGGCTCGGCGGTCGTCACCGGAGAGAGCAGTCAGCGCGCCTGAGTCGGATGTGACTCGACTTCACGTTGGGCGCGGAGGATTGCGCTGGCGTGAGATGGGGATGCGCGCTGGTGGCAATGTTCCATCGTCCCGGGTCTGTTGCGACACAATTCCTTTCGACTATTCCAGGGCGGACAGACTGTCCGGGGGTGGTTTCGGAGTGGCCCGGATGTTTGTTATTGTTTGTCCTCCCCAGGAGGGAGGGCTCCATGTTCGAGGTCTCCAACGATACGAACCGCCGCACCGTCACGGTGCGGTTGAAGGGCTTTGTCCGACCCAATGAGATGAAGGACTTCGCCGCGGCCTACCGGACCGCGACGGATACGTATGCGAAAGGCCGGCACCTGGTGCTGGCGGATATGCGGGGCTTGAAGGCGCTGGAGCCGGAGTCGGCGGCCATCTTCGGCGAGGTCGTCCAGTACGGGCGCGAGCGGGGCTGCCTGGTGTGCGTGCATGTGTCGGACTCGGTCATCGCCCGGCTCCAGACGGCGCGCGTGGCCTCCGAGACGGTGACGGAGAACGGCGACATCACCGTGAATTGTGTGTCCATCGAGGAAGCGGACAAGCAGCTCGCCAAGGCCCGTACCCAGCACTTCCTGGTCAACGAGCCCGCGGTCGCCCACGCCCGCTGACGACGGTCTCCTCTCCCCGCACGGGCCCCCTCCTCGACGTCACTGTCGCGCCCGCACGGGGATTTCTCACCCTGGCAATCCCTGTCTCGAGGACGCCGGCTCACCCCGGCCTGGCGGTGCCATGTCTCGAGACACGGCCGCGGAGGTGACGCGGCGGGAGCGGGCATGGCCCCGTGGGCCCATCGTCTGCCCGCGTGGGATTGCCGGGGGTCAGCGGCGTGAGCGCGCGTGCTCCAGGTAGGCACGGACCAGGGGCGAGACGGGCAGGCGCAGGGCGGTGTCCAGGTCGATGAACGCCGCCCAGGTGACCTCGCGGTCATCGATGGTGAGCGTGGGCTCGTGGTCCACGTCGAGCTCGAGGAAGCGGACGTGGTCCTCCTTGTTCTCGGAGGTGCCCACGGTCTCGAAGACGGGGCGCAGGGAGGACACGTCCACGCGCAGGCCGACCTCCTCGTGCAGCTCGCGGGCGCCGGCCTGCTCGGGGGACTCGCCCCCGTCCATGCCTCCGCCGGGCATGCTGAGCGGGTGCTTGTAGGAGTTCTGGAGGAGCAGCACCCGGCCGGCGTGCCACACGCCGACGAAGACGCCCTCCGTCCTGGGGTGACGCACGAGCCAGTACAGCCGCGCCAGCGTGTACGCGCCCCGGTACCCCGTGCGCGCGAGCGCATCCACCCACCGCTTCACCGTGGCCTCCTTCCGGCGCAACCCGAGCCCCCGTCATAGCAGGACGCGGCAAGGGCCCCTACCGGGCGCGGACCTCGGGCGGCACCTGCGCGAGCCAGCCCACCTCCAGCACGCCCCACAGGCCCAACAGGATGGCCTCCGCGGCGTCGTGGCGCAGCGAGGTCGGCTTCGGGGCGCCGGACCACGCGATGACCCTGCGCGCCAGTCCGTCCGCCGCGTCCTTCGCCTGTCCGCCACTGCGCTGCTCACGGGCGTACAGGAGCCGCTCGCGCCAGTCCTCGGCGGAGACGCGCAGCACGGGCAGCGCGCGCCGTGCGGACTCGCGCTCCCAGACGTCCGCCACGGGCCCGCCGCCCTCGAGGACGAGCCAGGCCAGCTCGCCCGAGCCCGCGAGGACCGAGGGCACCGCGCGCTTCAGCCGCGACTGGCTGCCGAAGTTCTGCGAGCGGTACGTCCGCAGCCGCCCATCCGGTCCGTACAGGGCGAGCCCCGAGCGCAGGCCCAGGTCCACGGCGAGCAGGCCCGGCAGGGAGGGCTCAGGAGACTCCATTGCGCCACGTGCAGCGGTAGGTGACGTCGGCGGAGGTGAAGCCCGCCACGGTGACGAGCGGCTGCACGGCGCCGGTGGCGCGCAGGCCCGCGCGCAGGGCGCCCTGGGTGAAGTAGCGGATGGGGCCGGCCTCGTTCATCCAGAGGTCCACCTCGTTGGAGGAGACATCCTCGATGCGGGCCTCGGTGTAGTTGTTGCCGGAGCGGAACATCTGCTGGGCGCGGCCCACGCCGCGTCGAGGGCCCAGAAGCTGGATGACGCTGAAGAGGGCGCGCCCCATCGCCGTCTCGCGGTAGCCGTCCACCATGCGCTCACCCAGCAGGGCATAGCCCTCCTCGGGGGGCACGTCGGGGTGCAGCTCCTGGGCGGCGACGCGGACGGCGGAGCACCAGATGTCGAAGTCGTAGGCGGGCCGGAGCTTCTTCTTCAGGTCCAGGCCGACCTCGTGCAGGCGGTCTCGCAGGACGGGCGTGACGCGCCCCGCGAGTCCCCTCACGAAGAGCCCTTCGAAGGTGTGCTCGAAGACGAGCTTCTCCGGCATGTTCACCAGTGTACTCTGGACCCATCTGTCGTTGCAGCGGGGAACGAAAACACCATGGGTCTCCAACGAGAGCTGGCCGTGATGGCCATGAACGCGACGCCGCTTCCGGGCAAGACGAACTTCCTGGAGGAGCTGGGGTGGGTGACACCGGTGCCGGCGGTCCGGGGCTCCATCGGGGCGGTGGCGCACGAGCCGTTCCTCGCGTTCGAGAACAAGCGGCTGTTCGACTTGCTGGTGGCCTTCACCATCGCGGACTTCCCGGACGACGTGGGGTGCTCGGACTACTTCAATCCGCACAGCCCCTGGTACAACGTGTTCTACGGCGCCTATGGCGTGCGCTCGTACAAACGGGACGGCAACCCCTGGGGTTTCCGGAGCGATGGACGGGTGGACGTGGAGGAGATGCTGGAGATTCCGCGGCTGGACTACAACTTCCTGACGGCGGGGGAGCTGGGGTGCCCTGCGTCGCGGATGTGTTTCGAGCCGCTGGAGGTGACGACGGGGCGGCAGGGCGCGTGGCACAGCGCGGACGTGGCCTGTCTCATCCCCAGCGGGTTGCATCGCACCGAGGACGCGCAGGCGCCGGACCTGAGCTACTACGCGGTGTTCGGCGTGCCGGAGGAGGACTACCTCGCCGGTGGCCGGGAGAGCTATGAGCCGGTGAGGATGCGAGGGCGCATGTACTTCCGCCCCGTCTCCGAGCGCCTCACGCTGGTCTGGGGAGGACTGTGTCCGGACACGCCGGACGGACAGGCGCTCATGCGCGCCATCCTCGACACGATGACGCCCGTGTACACGGGCGGGTGAGCCACTCCGGAGACAGGGCCCGAGCCAACCGCCTCGGGCCCCGTGTTTCACACAGACGGTGTCACGCGGCCTGACTGGGCCCGGACGCCACTGGCTTCACGGCGGGCCCGGCCGCGGGCGTCTTCTTGCGACCGAAGCGCCCCACCCGCTCCATCGCCGCGAACACCACCGGCACCACCAGCAGCGTCAGGAACGTGGACGTGATGACGCCGCCAATCACCGAGATGGCCATGGGTGCCCGGAACTCCGAGCCCGTCCCCGTGCCCACCGCCGTCGGCACCATGGCAATCGCCATCGCCGCGCTCGTCATCAGGATCGGACGCAACCGACGAGGCCCCGCCTTCATCAGCGCCTCGTCCACCGAGTCACCCTCGCGCAGGTGCTGCAACGCTCCGTCGATGAGCAGAATCGCGTTCTTCGTCACCAATCCCATCAACAGGATGATGCCAATCATCGCGCCCATCGACAGGTGGTAGCCCGTCAGCACCAATCCCAACAACGCGCCCACCAGCGCCAGCGGCAAGGACGCCATGATGGTGAACGGGTGCTTGAAGGACTCGAACTGGCTCGCCAGCACCATGTAGATGAACACGAACGCCAGCATGAAGGCCGTGCCGAACGCCTCGTTCTGCTCATCCATGCTCTTCATCTGGCCGTCGTAGACAATCGTGTACCCCGGCGGCAGCGGCGCCAGCGCCACCTGCTCCTTCAGCTTCGCCGCGATGTTGCCCAGCGCCGCGCCCTTGCCCAGCTGTGAGAACACGGCAATCTGCCGCTCGCGGTTCTCGTGCTCGATGACGCTCGGCCCATCCCGCAGCTCCACGCTCGCCACGTCCGTCACCGGCCTCAGGCCCCGGGGCGTGAACACCTCCAGCTGCCGCACCCGCTCCGGCGTGCTCCGGTCCTTCTCCGCCAGCCGCACCCGGATGTCCGTCTCCGTCGTGCCCTCGCGCAGCTTCGCCACCACGTCGCCGCCAATCGCCAGCCGCAGCTGCGTCGCCAGCCCCGCCGCGTTGACGTCCGCGTCGCTCGCCCGCGCCCGGTCGATGTGCACCTGGAGCTCCGGCTTGGGCGGATTCGCCTCCACCCGCACGTCCGCCGTCCCCTCCAGCTTGCGCAGGATGTCGGCGATTCGCTCCGCCTCCACCTGCACCCGCGCCAGGTCCGGCCCCGTCACCCGCACCATGATGGGATAGAAGTCCCCCCCCATGCCCTCGAGGATGGGCGGGTCGCTCAGGTTCACCCGCGTGGCCACCAGCCCCGCGAGCAGCTCGCGCGCCTCCTCCTTCAACTGCGGGATGCCCTTGGTGCGCTCGCCCTTGCCCACCGTCAGCACGCGCAGCCGAGCCTTGTTCACGTCGCCGTTGGTGCCCACCACCGAGTAGACCGCCGTCACCTCCGGCAGCTTGCGCAGCAGCTCCTCCGCCTCCCCCGTGCGCGACTCCGTCTCCGCGATGCTCGCCGAGTCCGGCAGCTGCAAATCCACCATGAACTGCGAGCGGTCCTCCGCCGACAGGAACTCCAACCCCAGCCGGCTCGACGCGCCGAACGACACCACCAGCACCACCACGGTGATGCCCGTCGTCAGCCACTTGTGCGCGAGCACCCAGCGCAGGATGCGCTCGTACACGCGCTCCGTGCCGTCCAGGAAGGCGCGCAGCCACGCCGCCACCGCGTTGTCCTTGTGCACCTCGCCCGGCCTGCGCTGCTTGGCGAGCCGCGCCGACAGCATCGGGTCCAGCGTGAAGGAGATGAACAGCGAGATGAGCACGGCGACCGAAATCGTGATGCCGAACTGCTTGAAGAACTGACCGACGATGCCCGGCATGAACGCCACCGGCACGAACACCGCCACCAGCGACAGCGTCGTCGCCAGCACCGCGAGGCCGACGTCGCGCGTGCCGTTCGCCGCCGCGCTCATCGGGTCCTCGCCCTTCTCCAGCCGGTGGGTGATCGCCTCGCGCACCACCACCGCGTCGTCGATGAGCAGACCGATGGCCAGCGACAACCCCAGGAGCGTCATCTGGTTGAGCGTGTAGTCCAAGAGGTACATCGCGAAGAACGTCCCCAGCACCGACGTGGGCAGCGCCAGCGCGGAGATGAACGTGCCGCGACCATCCAGCAGGAACAGCAGGATGATGAGCACCGCCATCGCGCCGCCGAAGATGAGCGCCACCCACACCTCGTGCGCGTTCTCCTTGATGAGGTCCGACTGGTCGATGAGCAGCCGCGCCGTGAAGCCCTGCCCCACCTCCGGCCCCATGTCCTTGAGCACGCGCTTGACGTTGTCGCTCACCGCCATGGTGTTGGAGCCCGGCTGCTTCACCACGTCCAGGATGACGGCGTCCTGCCCGTTGAGCCGCGCCACCGTGCGCCGCTCCGCCACCCCGTCCGTCACCGTCGCAATCTCCTCCAGCCGCACCTGCGCGCCCGTGCGGCTGCGCGCCACCGGCAACCGGCGGATCTCCTCCACGTCCTTGAACTGCCCCAGCGAGCGCACCGTCAGCTCGCTCGAGCCCAGCTGCAGCCGGCCCGCCGGCAGGTCCAGGTTCTCCGCTCCCACCCGCTGCGCGATCTCCAGCGGGGACACGCCCGCCGAGCGCGCCTTGTCCAGGTCCAGGTCGATTTGAATCTCGCGCGTGTCGCCGCCCGTGATTCGCACCTCCGCCACGCCCTCCAGCTGCGCGAGCGCGGGCTTGATGCGGTCATCGATGAGCCGGCGCAAATCTTGGGAGCGCAGGTCCGCGGACACCGCGTACGTGAGGATGGGCGTGGCAGACAGGTCCACCCGGCCCACCACCGGCGCGTCCGCCGTCTGCGGCAGCTTGTTGGCGATGCCCGCCACCTTGTCGCGCACCTCCTGCACCGCGCGGTCGATGTTGGTGGACAGCTTGAACTGCACCACCACCGTGCTCAGGTTCTCGCGGCTCCAGGAGTGGATCTTGTCCACGCCGCTGATGCCCGCGACGGCATCCTCGATGGGCTTGACGACCTGGGTCTCGATTTCGCCCGGACCCGCGCCCTTGTAGACGGTGCTGACGACCACGACGGGGAAGGCCACGTCCGGATACAGGTCCGTGCCCAGCCGCCCCAGGCCCATCAGGCCGAGGACGACGAGGCACAGCGACAGCATCGTGGTGAAGACGGGCCGACGGATGGAGACGTCGCTCAGGAGCATGGCGGCGTCCCTCTACTTCACGGTGACGCGCGAGCCCTGCGACAGGCTCGGCGTGGGGTGGTCGATGACCGACTCGAACTCGGAGCGCGCCAGCACCACCACCTCGCGCTCGCGCCGCTCCAGCACCTGCACGTCCACCCGCTTCACCTCGCCGCCCGAGCCGACGATGAGCACGTGGTCCCCGTTCGCCGAGGACAGCGCCGAGCCCGGCACCACCCGCGCGTCCTGGTCATCCCCCAGCTGGAGCACCGCGCGCGCCAGCGTGTGCGCCACGAAGCGGCCGTCCGCGTTGGGCACCGCCAGCTCCACCGGCACCCGACGCGTGGCCGGGTCCGCGGAGGGCAGGATGGTGCGCACCACCGCGTCCTCGGTGAAGGCGCCGCCGGCGATGGCCTCCACCCGCACCTTCTGCCCGGGCTTGAGCCGGGCGCGCAGCGACTCCGCCACCGTCGTCTTGAGCAGGAGCGTGTCCAGCCGCTCCAGGTTGAACAGCGGCGTGCCCGGCCCCACCGTGGCGCCCGTCTGCTCCGGCGCGTCGATGAGCGTCCCCTCGAAGGGCGCCTTCAAGTCGTGCCGACGCCGGGCCGCCCGCGCCTGCGCCAGCTGCGCCTTGGCCGCGAGCAGCTGCGCCTGGGCCTGCGCCGCCTGCGCCGCGGTGGAGCGGTTCTGCAAATCACTCACCCCGCCCTCCTTCTGCAGCGTCTGGTTGCGCGCGGCCACGTCCGCCGCCATGTCCGCCCCCGCCTGCGCCGCCGCCACCGCGGCCTCCGCCTGCGCCACCTGCGCGTCGGAGATCTCCACGTCCAGCTGCCCCAGCACGTCCCCCTTCTTCACCACCGTCCCCTTGCCCACCTTCACCGCGGCCAGCCGCCCGCCCACCTCGAAGCCCACCTGGAGCATCTGCGCGGGGAACAGCGTGCCCGTCACCTCCTCGCGCGGCGCGGCCTTCACCGTGCGCGCGGACACCAGCTTCACGGACGGCGGCGCGGCCTCCGTCTTGGCTCCGGCGGCGGGCGTGGAGGACGCATCCGCGCGGGAGCAGGCGGACACGGACAGCGTCGCGGCGACGAGCCCCGCCATGGCGAGCGCCCTGGGGGCGCGGGGGTTGCTGGGGAGGTTCACGGACGTTTCCTCGGGGTGTGACGGGTCTTCGCGCGGGCGGGTGCCCGTCGCGTGGAAGTCTTGGGCCGCTGCGCGCGTACGGAGGGCCGGGCGACAGCGGAGGGCTCGAAGCGCGGCACCGTGCCGCCTTCACACAGGCGCTGGAGCGTGTGCGCCCAGGCCGTCAGGTCCGGCTTCTGCTGCAGGTGGACCATGCGCTGCGCGAGCAGCACGTACGCGCCGACGATGAACGAGGCGAACAGGCGCGCATCCATCTCCGAGTCCGCCGCCCCCGCCTCCTGCATCCGCCGGAAGTCGCGCGCCACGCGCTCCACCTGCGCGTCCGTCATGCGCCACAAGAGCGACTCGAAGGGCGTGCCCTGGCTGCCGCTGACGAGCACCGCGACGATGTCCCGGTGGGACCACATCAGCTCCAGCGACTCCAAATCGAAGTCGATTTCGGTCTGGAAGAAGCGCTGGTAGCGTTCGATGAAATCCCGCCTGTCCCGGGGGCCGGGCAGCCCCTGCTCGCGGAAGTGGCGCTCCACCGCCTCCATCCGCCGCGTGTTCAGCGAGTTGAGCCGCGTCTCGAGCGAGGTCAGCACCTCGGCGAACAGCGCCTCCTTCGACTCGAAGTGCAGATAGAAGGCGCCCTTGGAGAGCCCGCACGCGGCGGTGATGTCCTCGATGCGCGCCCCGCGCAGCCCCTTGCGGGCGAACTCCGCCCGGGCGGCGGTCATCAGGGCTTCCCTGGCGTGGGGGTCCGCGGGTCTCGGCATGACGGACCCGTTATTAACCCGCCGGTCAGTAATGACGCAATGTGAGTGAACGGCGGGTCAGAAACCCCACCGTCATTCCACCCCGGAGGCCGGGCTCAGGGCTGGGGAGTACCCGCTCCCACACGCGCCAGGGCGGTGCACAGCGGACACGCGGAGGGGCCGTGGGGCACGTCGCGGCGGTGCAGGTCCAGCACGGCGCGGGAGATTTCCGCCAGCTCGCGGCGCACCTCACGCCGGGCGCCCTTCACGCGGGCGATGCTCATGTCGTCGTACTGGGTCGTCTGGTGGCGCATCCAGGCGATGACGGCGGCCTCGGCGCGGCGCTCCACGGGGATGCGCTCCGTCCGGGCCACGGTGCCGCTGCCCACGGGGGTGGCGTGCGCGGAGACGAGCACGGCCAGCTTCTTGGCGTGGGCCAGCCACGCGGGGGAGAAGGCGAGGAAGCGCAGGACGCTGTTGGCGAAGTCGACCTCGTACTGCTCCTGCTCACGGGCGCGCCGGTCGCGGCCGGCGGCCAGCTTCCTGGCGTAGGCGGGGGTGGCGCGCTCGGCGTCCAGCGCGGCCTTGGCCTGGAGGATGTGCGGCTCGGGGGCCCACACGCCTCGGGAGAAGAGCTTGCGGCCCACCTTCTCCACCACCGTCCAGGTGGGGCCCGCGGCCTTCACGCGGCGGGTGAGCCCGGCGTCACCGGGGGGCAGCAGGACCCAGCCCTCCGGCACGGAGAGCACGCGGCCATCCGGGGCACGCACGCGGCGGGGGTCCGAGGTGGGGGCGAACGTCAGGGATTCGGGCATGGCGGTGTCTGGGGGGCGGCTCACATAGCACGGGCGGGTCCAAAGCCTGCTAAATGGCGCCTCGCGCCCTGGCGGTCCGGGCGCGGGAGACACTCTTCGCGTGGGAAGTGCCGGCATGTCCCTCCTCAGGCTCACCTTCCTCGGCACCTCCGCCGCCCAACCCACCCTGCACCGCAACCTGTCGGGCCTCGCGGTGAAGGCGGACACGGACCTGCTGCTGTTCGACTGCGGCGAGGGCAGCCAGCGGCAGATGGTGCGCTTCGGCACCGGCTTCACGGTGGACGCGGTCTTCTTCACGCACTTCCACGCCGACCACTACCTGGGAATCATCGGCTTCCTGCGCACGCTGGGGATGATGGGGCGCGAGCACGCCATCCACCTGTACGGCCCGCCCCCGGCCCGGCGCCTGCTGCACCAGGCGGTGCACCTGGGCGTGGAGGCCATGTCCTTCCCCGTCGAAATCCACGAGGTGAAGGACGGCGACGTGGTGCGGCGCAACGGGTACGCGCTGCACGCCATCGGCGTGGACCACCGCATCAACGCGCTGGCGTACGCGCTGGTGGAGGACGAGCGGCCGGGGCGCTTCAACCTGGAGAAGGCGCGCGAGCTGGGCGTGCCGTCGGGGCCCCACTTCGGCAAGCTGCAGAAGGGCGAGAGCGTCACGCTGGAGGACGGGCGCGTGGTGAAGCCCGAGGACGTGCTGGGCGCGCCTCGGCCGGGGCGCAAGCTGGTCATCTCCGGGGACACGCGGCCGTGCGCCGCGGTGGTGAAGGCGGCCCAGGACGCGGACCTGCTCATCCACGAGTCCACCTTCTCCGACGACGAGCAGGCGCGGGCGCTGGAGACGCATCACTCCACGGCGCGCGAGGCGGCGCGGGTGGCCCGCGAGGCGGGAGCACGCCGGCTGGTGCTCACCCACCTGTCCAGTCGCCACGACACGGACCCCGCGAAGCTGCTCGCGCAGGCGCGCGAGGAGTACAAGGGGCCCTGTGAGGTGGCGTACGACGGCTTCACCCTGGAGCTGCCGCTGCGCGACTGACGCGCGGCGGCTCCTCGGGGACGCTCGGCTTCGTTACTGGATCTTCTCCGCCTCGGCGCGCAGGGCGGTGGCCGACTCCGCGTCCACCTTCTGCAAGAGCTCCCACTCCATCTCCGGGTCGCGGTTGAAGGTGGTGCCGTCGGCGCGGGGGGCCGGGTCGTTGAACTCCGACTGCTGGCGGCCGCCGCTCTGGGCGCCGCGGGACTCGGTGGACAGCTGCTTGTAGTACTCGATGGCGCACTGGCCGGGGCCGCGCTCGACGGCCTTCACCAGGTAGCGCACCTGGGTGGTGCCCAGCGACGAGGGGGCGCCGTGCATGAGCCACTCGGTGGACGCCTCGAAGCCGTCCTTGCCCGCGCGCATGGAGTAGCCCTTCTCCTTGAGGAGGGCGATGGCCTGCGGCCAGACCTCGGCGGCGGGCTTGCGGTAGACGTGGGTGCGCGCCTTGTCGTTGAGGAAGGCCTCGCGGCGGCGGCCGGCGCAGCCGGTGGCGGAGGTCAGACAGAGGGCGGCGACGACGAGCAACGACAACGCCCCGAGGCGGGACTGGGACGGGTTCATGCGCTTGACTCCAGGGAATGTGAGACGGCCGGAACATCCCTCACCCCCGCCCCGCCGCCAAGTCCCCGGGGGGAAGGTTGCCGGGGACAACCATCTCCTCCGTGTCTGTCTACGCTCGGCGTATGGGCTGGGGCGGGTGTGTGCCCACGTGTTCGAGGATCTGCGCGGAAACCAGGGCGGGCGCCTCCAGGGGAGCGAAGTGGCCCACGCCTGGGAGGAAGCGCACCTGGGGAGGCAGCTCGAACCAGGGCTCCAGGTCGTGGGTGAGCTCGCGGCCCAGGGCGCGGTCCTCCTCGGCCCAGACCAGGCGGAAGGGGGCGCGGATGCGGGGGTAGCCCTGGAGGAGGCGGCGGGCGCCGTTGGGGGTGAGGAGGTCGCGGAAGGACTGGCGGTAGTAATCCACGGCGGCGCGGGCGGCGTCCGGGTGGGAGAGGTTCTGGGCGTAGGGGGCGAGGCGCGCGTCGCTGACCTGGGAGTTGCGGGACATGCCCCGGCGAATGAGACCCGGGACGCGGGCGCCGTTGTTCGCGGACAGGGCGCGCTCGGGGAGCCAGGGGAGCTGGAAGAAGAACATGTACCAGGAGCGGCGCAGCTGGGCGGGGCGCCAGATGCGGCGCAGCAGGACGGAGGGGTGGGGACAGTTGACGACGGTGAGGGTGGCGACGATGTCCGGGCGGGTGGCGGCCACGTGGTAGGCGATGCCGCCGCCCCAGTCGTGGCCCACGAGGTGGATGGGGCGGTCGGGCTGGAGGTGGCGGGCGAGCTGGTAGATGTCCTCGGCGAGCGTGTCGAGGTCGTAGCCCTTCCGGGGACGGTCCGTGCCGCCATAGCCGCGCAGGTCCGGGGCCACGGCGTGGTAGCCCGCCGCGCCGAGCACGGGCAGCACGTCACGCCAGCTCTCCGACAGCTCGGGGAAGCCGTGCAGCAGGAGGATGAGCGGGCCGTCCGCGGGCCCCGCCTCCAAGGCCTGCATGCGCAGCGAGGCCAGGGGAATGGACAGCGAGGCGAGCGCGGGGGTGTCGGTGTCCATGAGGACGCAAGCTAGCAGTCCGAGAGATGGGGCGGACTCATGCGGAAGGCCTTGCGTCCATGACTCATCAACGGGCGAAGAGTCCTGGACTCACTCATCCTGAGTGCAAGAACAACCGGCTCGGCAAGAGCCCGTATAGCATCCGTTGCATGACCATCCGGCCGCTCCTGTTGGCCTTGGGTGTATGCCTGACGTCCGCGTGCGGCTCCGCGACAGTAGGAGCTGTCGGCCCTCCCGCGTCCGCCAAATGGGAGGGGCCTCCGGTGACGACTCCGGATGGCGGCACCGTGCGCTATGCCATCTACTACGGCCCCTGGCTGTGCAATGCGCGCTGGATGGCCCAGTGTGAGCGACGATGCACAGCCGAAGGGCGCGTACTCCTCGGCTGCATCTGGCTCGCGGACCTCAAGGGCGACTGGTCCGGTCGGTGGGCGTATCTTCCCGCCGAGGCTGGCACCCGCTATGCGCTGACGCATTGCTGCTGCGACTACACCACCGTCAATCCGGAGAGCAGCCGTCAGCTCTGGGCCGCCGCGCGCGATGCGTATCGTGCCGCCTGGGCCACGGAGTTCGGTGAGTGGCCCGTCACCGCCTCCGGACACAACTGGCCAGGACATCACATCCGTGACCTTGCCCACGGAGGCCATCCCACGGACCCACGCAACGTCATGCCCGTGCCGGACAACGTCCACAAGACCATCACCAGCGCCTATCCTCAGTGCTACTCCCGCGGCGGTCGATGGTCCGCCATCGGGCCCGACCTTCCCTACAGCGACTGAGCCATGCCCCCGAAGCTCGACCAACTCATCGACACCGTGGTGCGTGAGCACTACCCGCACCCGCCGGCCACGGAGCGCGACATCGCCGAGTTCGAGGCACGCGCCGGTTGGCGACTCGGCCCCGAGCTGCGTGCCTTCTATCTGCGCTGCAATGGCGCGGAGCTGTTCCGACCGCTCCCCAATGCCAACTACTCCATCCAGTCCCTCGCGGAGATTGCGCGCGCACGCGTGAGGATGCGCGACGTCGACGACGACAGCATGGGCCCCGCCAGTTGGTGGACGCTCGTGGACTGCCAGGACAGTGACTTCATCCTCGTGGATGTGTCCCAGTCCGCGCCGTATCCGATGCTCGACGCGTACCACGAGACCTATCCGCAGGTCCGACAGGTGGCCGCGTCGCTCCAGGAGTTCCTCTCCAGGGCGCTGGCCAGCGGCGACAAGCTCTACTGGCTCCAGAACAACTAGCGCCCATGCCGAACGCTCGGTCTTCGTGAGCAGACTGGCCCCCGACCACCGGGTGCGCCAGAGTGTCGCGCGCCCGCCCCAGGCTCGGGGCGGCCCTCCATCCAGACAGGTGCGCGAAACGATGCTGCGACGAATCGGCGGGCTCCTCGGTGCGGTACTGCTCCTCTCCCTCCTCGGCGGCTGCACGCGGAACACCCCGCGCCCGGACACCGCGGGCACCTCCGTCTATGTGGCGGCGCGCGTGCGCACCCTCGACCCGGGCCGCCCCGTCGTCGAGGCCCTCGCCGTCCGCGACGGCAAGGTGCTCGCCACCGGCACCCGTGACGAGGTGCTCGCCGCCGCCGGTCCCGGCGCGCGCGTCGTGGACCTGGGCTCCGCCACCATCGTCCCCGGCCTCACCGACTCGCACGGACACCTGTCCTCCCTCGGTCAGTGGGAGGCCACCGTCACCTTGCTCGGCGCCACCACCAAGGAAGAGGCCCTCGCCCGCGTCGCCAACGCGCCGAGCACCTCCTACCAGGGCGAGTGGCTCGTCGGACAAGGCTGGGACCAGAACGACTGGCCCGAGAAGACCTTCCCCACCCGACAGGACCTCGACGCCAAGCACCCGCGCACGCCCGTGTACCTCACGCGCATCGACGGCCACGCCGCCTGGGTCAACAGCGAGGCGCTGCGCCGCGCGAACATCACCCGCGCCACCCAGGACCCCAACGGCGGCCGCATCCTCCGCGACGCCAACGGCGAGCCCACCGGCATCCTCGTCGACAACGCCATCGGCCTGATTCACGCCGTGCTGCCGCCCCTCACCGAGGCCGAGCGCACCGCGCAGCTCACCGCCGCCCTCAACCGCGCCGCGCGCGTGGGCCTCACCGGCGTGCACGACGCCGGCATGGACCTGGCCACCTTCCAGCTGCTCCAGCGCATGGACAAGGAAGGCAAGCTGCCCCTGCGCGTCTACGCCATGGCCGACGGCCAGGCCCCCGAGCGCGCCGAGTTCCTGCGCATGGGCCCCTACCAGGGCGAGCGCCTCACCCTGCGCGCGGTGAAGCTCGTGCTGGACGGAGCGCTCGGCAGCCGTGGCGCCGCCCTGCACCAGGACTACAGCGACGAGCCCGGCCACCGCGGCCTCTTGCTCCTCACCCCCGAGGAGTACGAGAAGCGCGTCACCGACTTCATGCGCGCCGGCTTCCAGGTCTGCACCCACGCCATCGGCGACCGCGCCAACACCCTGGTGCTCGACACCCTCGCGCGCGCGATGCAGGCCACGTCCACCCAAGCGGGCCGCCACCGCGTGGAGCACGCGCAAATCATGGGCCTGGATGACATCACCCGCCTGGGCCGCATCGGCCTCATCGCCAGCGTGCAGCCCACGCACGCCACCAGCGACATGCCCTGGGCCGAGGCGCGCGTGGGTCCCGAGCGCATCCGCGGCGCCTACGCATGGCAGCGCCTGAAGTCCTCCGGCGCCGTGCTCGCCCTGGGCAGCGACTTCCCCGTGGAGCGCCCCGACGTGCTCGCCGGCCTGTACGCCGCGCGCACCCGCCAGGACGCGCGAGGCACGCCCGAGGGCGGCTGGTACGCCGACCAGCGCCTCAGCGGACAGGAGGCCCTGGAGGGCTTCACCGTGGGCGCCGCCTACGCCTCCTTCGCCGAGGCGCGCCGAGGCCGACTGCAGCCCGGCATGGACGCGGACTTCGTCGCCCTGTCCGTGGACCCCGTGGACGCGCCCGTCTCCGAGCTGCCCGGCGCCCAGGTCCACCTCACCGTGGTGGGCGGCGATGAAGTCCACCGCGCCACCCCGTGAGCCGTGATTAGAGGTTCGACACCAGGCTGAGCGACTGGACGCGGCGGTGCAGCTCCTCCTGCGCCGCCTGTCGCTCCTTCGCCAGCCGCTCCAGCTCGCGGGCGATGGCCTCCAGCCGGTCCTCCTGCTCGTTGAGCTTGGCCACGAAGCGCTCGGCCAGCTCCCGCTGCGACACGCCGCTCTTGAGCGACTCGATGTTGGAGCGGATGCGCTCCTGGTCCTTGAAGAGCTGCGCGCGCTCCTGGGTGAGCTGCTGCTCGTCGCGCGTGAGCGTGGCCACGCGCTCGCGGATGGCAATCACCTCCCGCAGCGCGTCCGACATCGCCTTGTCCACGTAGCGCTGCGACAGGAAGAAGGCCACGTCGTCCGGCCCCACCGAGGACAGCGCGTAGTGCCGATGGCCCGTGGTGCGCTCGGACACCACGAACGTCTCCTGCGCGCCCGCGGCCAGCGTCCGCTTGAAGCGCCAGAAGCCGTCCGTCGTCTCCTCGGGCGCGGGCATGTCCTTGGCCAGCTCCCAGCCGATGCGCGGGTGCTCGATGAACAGCACCTGCGGCCGGGGCGCCTTGTTGCGCACCACGTACGTCGTGCGCCGCACGTTGTGGTACTCGGCCATCAGGCTGCCGTGGCTCACCACCACGCGGAAGACGGGCCCGTCCTCGGCGCCCTCCTCCACCGTGACGACGCAGCCCAGCTCCACCGCGTACGGCACGAAGCGCGTGTCCTGCGGCTTCATCGTGTCGAGCATCGCCTCGCCCACGTAGCGCTCGTCCTCCGTCACCGTCACCGGGCCGCCCTCCAGCGTCAGGCCCGTGGTGTTCTTCAGCTCGATGCACGCCATCGGGTTCTTCTCGCGCGTGGCCCGGTTGTAGAGCAGCACCCGACGCCCCTCGAACGACTTGTGCAGGATGGGCACCAGTGCGCTCTGGTTGCGGTGCACCGTCACCGGCCGGTCCACGCCGTACTCGAACAAGTCCCCCACGTCCTTCGTCAGCGTCGTCACCTTCGCGCCCTGCTGCTCGAGCACATCCCGCAGCCGGGGCCCACCAGGACCACCGGAGGTCGCTCCGCCCTTGCTTCGCATCAGCGAGCGGGAGCGGCCCGGCGCCATCGCCGGCGCGGGCGCCAGCTCGGCCATCATCGGCATGGCATCACTCTCTTCATCCATCACGGCCGGGGCGCTCGCGTAGCTCTCCTCCGGAATCACCGGCGCGGCGGCGGCCTCCGTCCTCACCTCCACCACGGGGCGCTTCATGTAGCGGGGGTTGTAGAGGTCGTGCACGAACGACACCGGCAGGCCCGCGACGAGCGCCAGCTCCACGTCCACCCAGTCCTCGTCCCCCGTGTTGTCCACCAGCGCCCAGCCCTGGAGCAGCGGAGACTCGCCCTCGTCCAGGAGGATGCGGTAGCTCGTCTTCCACACAGGCGCTTCCACCACGTAGCTGACGAACACCTCGCGCTCACCCTCGCCCGCGGTGAGGATGCTCATGCGCTTGCTGTCCTTCTTGTACGAGGACAGCACCGTGGACAGATAGAACTCCAAATCCTTGCGCACCGCCTCGTCGAGGAACTCCAGCTCGGTGATGTCCAGCACGTCGAACGTGCGCAGCGACGCGCCCACCAGCAGCGACAGGAACGGGCGCACCACGCTGGTCTCACCGGCGGCCACCGCGAGCGACTCCAGGCCGATGATGGCGCCCTCCACCTGACCGCCGCCCACGCGCGCCCGCACGCGCGCGCCCTTGATCTGCCCGAGCAGCGCCGTGAGGCTGCCGTCCTCTGGAATCCGGATGGTGGCCTCCGCGAGCAGCTGCTCCAGCGGCTTCGTCGAGTCGTAGCTCACCGCCGACACCGAGCCGCCCGACAGGTCCAACACCGTCAGCGACTTGAGCACGTCGTTCATGTCCCGCGCCTTGAAGTCCAGGTGCAGGGTGTCGCTGCCCGTGACGCTGCCCCGGCGCTCGAAGTACCCGACGCCATGCTTGTAGAGGACGACCCGGCGGATGGACAGTGGGGTGGGCATGAGCGCGGAAACTCCAGGAAGTTGGGGATGACCTGTCCCCCGGTGTATCAAGCCCCGCCTGGGGTCGCGCAATGCCGCGCAAGGCCCTTCTCGTGAGGTGACGCCCGAATGCGAAAGCCCTCCGCTTCCTTCCTGTCCCGCTCCGCGCTCCTGTGCGCGACGCTGACGCTCGGCTCCGGCTGTGAGAGCACGAAGCCCCGCGCCGCGGGCCCCACTGATGGTGTGCCGGTGACGCAAGGCGGCACGTCCGGGAGCACCACGGACACGCCCACGGGCACCGCCGCGCCCGAGGCTCCTGCCTCGACGAAGGGGACCTCTGCCTGGCACCGCGCCCGGGTGGGCGACCAGGTCGTCTATTCGTTCTCCGCGATTCGCACGCCGCCTCGCGACGCGCAGGGTGGCTCGGCCGCGGCGGGCCAGTTGACGCTGGAGGTCGCGGCGGTGGAGAGCTCGCGCGTGTGGCTGACGTTGACGCTCCAGAGCGACAAGGGCGGTGAGCTGACGCAGCCCCGGCTGTCGCGGCGGCTGGCGATTCCCATGCGCGTGGAGGCCTCCCGGCCGCTGGAGGTGGCGCGCGAGGGCACCGCGACGTCCGAGCAGCCCACGGCCGCGGGCCGCACCTGGGAGGCCAAGCGTTATCTGCGCGACAATCGTCCGGTGGATGGTCCACTGGAGAACCGGCTGTACGCGGTGGACGCGGGGCCGCTGTACCTGACGAACGGGCTGCTCGACGCGAGCACCACGCTGTCGGGCTTCGGCGGCGCGGGCAGCCATCAGCTCACGCTGGTGTCGATGCGCCAGGGCAAGGAGGGCGCGGGCATGGCGCCGGACCTGGAGTGGCCGCTGGGTCCTGGCACGTGGTTCGACCGGGAGATGGAGTCGGAGGGCACGAAGACGGTGCTGCGCACGTGCCAGTCGGCGGAGGCCGGTTACGTGCTGCGCACGGAGGCGCCGGTGAACCCCGCGACGGACGAGGCGCCGTGCCAGGACTTCTCGCAGGCGAGCGTGATGCCGCTGGAGGAGGTGCTGCTGTCGTTCATCTCGCTGGGGCTGGAGCCCAAGCAGTGGCCGCCCGCGGTCCCCAACTCTGCGCCGGCCGTGCGCGAGACGCTGGCGGTGGGCACCAAGCGGGTGCCGGTGCTCCAGGTGGACGCCAACGAGGGGCCGACGAACGCGAAGCAGGTGCGCACGCTGCTGTTCGCCGCGGACCCGTGGGAGAAGACGCTCGGCGGGCTGGCGCACGAGGCGCGGTTCGAGCCGCTGTCGGACTTCACCTATCGCGTCTCGTCCAAGGGCAAGCGTGAGTCGCAGGGCGGCGCGAAGCTGACGGGCTTCGGTGCGTGGCAGCCGTGACGTCGCTGTACACCGTGGTCATCGAGGTGGAGCCCGGCGCGGAGGCCGCGTGGAACCAGTGGCACGAGGGGACGCATGTCCCCGAGGTGCTGCGCGAGCCGGGGTTCCTGGGGTGCCGCAAGTGGAAGGACACGGAGCGGGCCCCGGATGGCTGGACCCGGTACGTGTGTCACTTCGAGCTGGCCAGTGAGGCGGACTTCCAGCGCTACACCACGAGCGACGCGGCGAAGCACCTGCGCGCGGAGTCGCTCGCGCGCTTCGGGACGGTGACGCGGCACTCGCGGCAGGTGTTGACCGAGGTGAAGCGGTTCTGACGGTGCACGAGGGCTCCCTGCGTCGCGAGACACGGGAGCCCTCGCGGACTCAGTACAGGTTCTTCTTGTAGTCCTGCTCCAGCGCCCAGCTCAGCATCCTCCTGGACACGAGGGCGCGCACCGTCGCGGCGGCGGCGCCCTTCTGGGGGCTGCGCCGGACGTGGTCGACGAACACGTCGGCCATCTTGGGGAGCTGGCTCGCGGGCACGTGACGCGCGGTGTCCCACAGCCCCGCGTCGACGATGGCCTGACTGGCGTGGAGACGCGCCGCGTGGGACTCCAGCAGCAGCGCCATCTTCGGCACCTTGCCCTCGACGGTCATCGAGGCCAGCAGCGAGGGCTCGGTGGAGAGCGAGGCGACGCCGGAGACCTCCAGGAAGCGCGTCTCGCCAGGGATGAGCGCGAGCAGGGCCACACGGGATTGTTCGAGGACATTGTGGAACGTGTCCGTGCGACGGTTTCCGGGGCGGTCGGGCACGGCCACGCGCGTGCCGTCGAGTCGGAGGAAGCCCGTGGGGTCGCCCTTGGGGCTCACATCCGCGAGGCCCTGCGCATCCCACGAGGCCAGCGCGACGAAGGGCGTGCGTGACAGCCAGTCGTGCACCTCGGGGTCACCACTCCAGGTGCCCGCGGCGCGAGTGTCCGAGGTGGCGGGCTTCGGTGACTTCCAGAGCCCCGAGCGGATGATGGCCTTCGCGCAGTGCACGAAGGCTTCTTCCACGGTGACGTGCAGGGTGTGCCCTTCGAGCGTCGCGTGACCGTTGACCCGCAGCGTCTCGCCCAGGCCCGGGATGAAGAACAGCAGGCCACAGCCCACGGTGGGGTTGAGCGGAATGGGCGCGTCCAGTCGCAGTTCCAGGTGCGTCGGGTCCACGACGCGCGCGAACCCCAGAGACCCGCCAACCGCCGTCGCGCGCCCCTGCCCATCCACGTCGACATAGCCGAGCACCGCGAACGACGAGCACGCCAGCAGCCTGAGGCAGTGGTCATCCAGCGAGTCCAGCGACTTGAGCATCACACCCAGCGGGCGGGAGCCCACCACCCCTTCGAGCGCCTCGACTGTCTGGACCCGTGCCATGGACCCAAGCATACAAATTTGAGATTGACTTGCAAAGTCACAAACTCCAACCAAGCCGCTTGGAGGTGGCCCGTCGGCCCGCCAGGCCCGCCAGGGCGCTGCGCCGGCTCACGCGCCGCCACCCGCGACAGGAATGCGCGAGGCGGGAGTCCGTCTCCCGCCAGCGGCCGCGTCACGCGCAGAGATTGCGCGCGATGACACGTGGGAAGTACCCCACCGACCCGGAGGGCAAATCCAACCGGAGATAGACATACCCGCTCGGAGACATGTCGCCGGACAGCTGGCCTGAAACGTCCAGGCGCCGGAAGCCGAGCGACTCCAGGGTCGAAAGCGACGTCGAGTGACCCGCACGGACGGAGGTCTCCAGGTGCCGCAGTCCATCTAGACTGACGCCCTGGCGGATGAGCTCCGACAGGGTCCAGTGCTCCGCGCCATTCTGGCGATGCTGCGCCACGATGGAGCAGCACACGCGGGCGTAGTGCTCCTCCCGGCGGATGTGGGTCAGCGCCGCGAGGCCGATGACGCCGTTGCCCCGCTCGGCCACGGCATACAACCGGGTCCCCTCCGCCGCGCTCCACCGCCCTGGCGGACGTCCTCCCGCCTCGGGCCGCCACCACCCGAAGAACTCCTCGACGTCCGGCTCCTCCAACAACATCCGAGCCGCCACCAGGACCGCGGTCCCCGCCACATCCATCGGAATGAGCTGACGCTCATGCATACAGGCTTCCCCCCTTCACCCCGGGGAGACTTCAAGGGACATGCCAGGAGGCCCCCCAAGGCGCCTCCCGCGAGTCCTCCGAGGGAGGGCGTCGAGGAGTGACGCACCCGCGTGCCTCTCGCACGCACATGACACCGCGTCCTTAAGGGAAAACCCGTATGTCCTTCATGGCACAGCGTGTCCCCCGCGACACGGAGCGTGCCGGGCTCTACCCCCCCGCGCGCGCTCGCTCGTCGAACAGCCCACGCAGCCCATCCACGAGCACGTTCGCCCCCGTGGTCTTGCCCACCGTGTCGAGGGAATCCCGGAGCGCGCCGAACAGCGCGCGCGAGTGCTCCGGGTTCCGCTCGGCCCGGTCGATGACGTGGCCCACACGTTCAACCTGGTCCTTCCACGTCGCCAGCACCCCCTCGTACGCCGCGGTGACAGGTAGGGCGCTCTCGACCAGCATGTGGACCAGCGCGATGACGTCCGCGAAGTCATACGTCCGCGTCTTCGCGTCATAGAAGTCCTCCAGGTGCACGGAGTCGTGCGCGAACCAGAAGCGCACGAAGTCCGCCGCCGTCTTCTTCGCGGCCTCCAGGTCGACCTCGACCAACGGATGCAACGCCTTGTCCACCTCCGTGATGAGCGAGTCCTTGATGCTCACCCGCTGCAAGCCCCGACTGTCGAAGGTCCGCGTCGGCAACGCGCGCAGGAAGGTCCCGTTGAACTCCACCACCTCCAGCTTCGGCAACCGTGTGAGCACCTCGGGGAAGTCCCGCAGCACCTTCACCTGCCGCCAGCTCCCGAACGAGGCGCGCACGTATGAGTAGGGATTGTTGATGAGGTTGATGCTGCGCAGCTCCGTGCAGCGCGCCAGGGACTCCGGCAGCCGCCAGAGGCAGTTCGCCTCCAGGTCCAGGTGGACGAGCTTCCCCAACTCCCCCACCGACTCCGGCAGTTCCTGCAGCCCGTTGCCTCCCAGCCGGAGCTCTCGCAGCTCCGTCAGCAACCCCAGCTCCTCGGGCAGCCTGCGCAGCTTGTTCCCCGACAGGTCCAGCGTCTCCAACCGACGGAACTGGAACAACTCCGCCGGCAGGACGCGGAGGTTCTTCCGGCTCAGCACCAGGCTCTTGAGCTTCTCCGGCGCCTCCAGCTTCTTCGCCATCTGCTTGCGGAACTCGGCGCGGACACTCACCGGCGCCTCGAGCAGGTTCGGCTTCCCCTCCGCCAGCCGCTTGCGCGCGAGCGACAGGTCCACCTGCCCCTCCGGCTTCTTGAGCACCCCCGCCACGAAGACACCCGAGGCCTCATGCGGGTCACTCACCTCCTCCACACCGTCCACCACTCGGAACACACTCGCGCCCCACCCCAGGAAGCGCATCGCGTTCAGCGTCCCCGCCACGCTCACCGTGTGCTCGGTCGCCACGATGCGCGCGTCCAGGTCGCCGCCCACATCGACGAGCCCGTGGTTGTAGACGCCGATGAGCTCGCCCGTACGGACGCTCCCATCGACCCGGACCTGGGAGCCACCCACGCCGATACCCCGGGCGACCAGCGCGCCTCCCACCTGCAGGAAGGGCCCCGTGTCGTCCTCGAAGTTGAGCAGGCAGCCCTCGACGGTGAGCGCGCCGCGCACCCACAGCCCCACCAACGGGGCCTGCGCGTCCTGCTCCGGCGCCAGCAACCCGAACCCGTCGTCCAGGATGAGGTCGTGCGGAATGACGAGGTCACCGTCATGCACCAGCACCCGGCCCTCGGCGTCGCCCGCGACCTTCAGCTCGGCGCGCACCTGCTCGACAGGCACGGCGCGAAAGCCCAGCTCCGAGGCGAAGTACCCCTTCTCCACCTTCGCGCGCAGGCTCTTCTCGCAGAAGGCCATCGCCTCGGCCTCGGTCTCGAACGTCTTCTCGGTCTGCTTCGACTTCCCACCGAGCGGGCCCTCTCGGAACGTCACCGCCGCTCCAGCCCGCTCGAAGGACCAGGCGCGTACCGCCCCCTTCTCACGGGCGACGAGGGACAGGGATGCGCGAGGCGAGGGAGCGGACAGGGAGGAGTTCGACATTCCTCCCCATACCAACTCCCTCGCAGGCCTGAACGGCTGTTCGCTCACTGCTCCGCGACGGAGAGCTTCACGTCGATGTTGCCGCGCGTGGCGCGCGAGTACGGGCACACCTCGTGCGCCGCGTGCATCAGCTTCTCCGCCTCGTCACGGGGGATGCCCGGCAGGATGCCCTTCAGCTCCACCGCCAGCCCGAAGCCCCCGTCCGGCGTCTTCCCAATCGTCACCGACGCGGTGATGCCCACCTCGGGCCCCAGCTTCCTGCCCGCCTTGCCCGCCACCAACCGCAGCGCGCTCTCGAAGCACGAGGAATACCCCGCCGCGAACAGCTGCTCCGGGTTCGTCGCCGCCCCACCCGCGCCGCCCAGCTCCTTCGGCATCGCCAGCGGCAAATCAATGACCTGGTCCGAGGACTGGACCTTGCCCGACCGGCCTCCGTGGGCGGTGGCGTGGGCGGTGTACAGCGGCGAAATCGTGACGGGAGCCATGGCTTGTTCTCCTGGAAGTTCAGGGTCGCTTCTTTCCGACCCCCTTTATCTAGGGCGCAATTCAATCGCGCGCAATCAATTCGGGCCGAAAAGAGGCCCCTGCCACCGCGAAACCCGCGGAAGACAGGGGCCGGATATCCACCCACCCGACCGCTCAGGGCCCGGAGGACGTCCGGGCCCGTGGGCGATTCAGCGGCCCGCGACGGTCGCGGGGGGCGTGGTGACGAACTCCTCGGCGGCCTTCACGGCGGCGGCGATGTCCAGCTTGCCGCCCGTGCTGACCTTGCCCTTGAGGTCCGGGTCGAGTTCCACCGTCTGCACCAGCAGGTCGCGCACCTGGGCGGCCGTCAGGTCCGGGTTCGCGGCGAACATCAGGGCCGCGGCGCCCGCCACCGTGGGGGTGGCCATGGACGTGCCGCTCATCTTCTCCCAGTCGCCGCCGGGCACGGTGCTCAGGACGTTCTCGCCCACCGCGGCCAGCTCCACCACCTTGTCGCCGTGCGAGGAGAAGCGCGCCAGCTTGTCGTTGCGCTGGTCCATGGCCGCCACGGTGATGACGTTGGGCAGGTCGATGTTGGCCGGGAAGTCCTGCACGTTGTTCATGTTGCTGCCGTTGCCGTTGGCCGTGGCCGCGACCAGCAGGATGTCCGCGTCCGCCAGCTTCTGCACGGCGGCCTTCCAGCGCGCCTGCGAGGCCGCGTCGCGGTACTCGTCACCGAAGCTCGCGTTGAGCGCGCGCACGTTGACGCCGTGGTTCTCCTTCATGTTGACGATGTAGTCCACGCCGCGCTCGAAGTTGGTGAGCAGGTCCGCGCCGTCGTACAGGCCGCCGATGCTCATCACCTTCGCCTTGCCGGCGGCGATGCCCGTGTTGCCCTCGCCGTTGTCCTCGGCCGCGATGATGCCCGCCACGTGCGTGCCGTGGTCCGTACCCTGGCCCTTCATCACGTCGCCGCTGTTGAAGCCGACGTTGTAGCCGTGGATGTCGTCCTTCACGCCGTTGCCGTCGTTGTCGATTCCGTCGCCGGCAATCTCGTTCGGGTTCGTCCACATCGCGCTGTCGAGGTCGCTGTGCTTGAAGTCCACGCCGCCGTCGAACACCGCGATGACCGGGTCACCCGTGGGGCGCGGGGGCTTGGGGTCCACCGGGTCCGTGCCCGGCGCCTTGCCCGTGGCCTCCAGGCCCCAGCTCTTCAGCGTGCCCGTGTCCGCGCGCGCCTTGTCCTCGACGGACAGCGTCCAGGTGCCCTTGGCCGACTCGCCCTTGAACGTGGTGCTCAGGTCGAACGAGCCCTTCACGTCGTCCGCGCTGCCACCCTGACGGTTGGACACCGTCGCCGTCTTGCCGGACGGGCTGGTCACCTTCACCACCAGGTCGCCCCGGTACGAGTGCGCCAGGTCCAGGTTCAGCTTCAGCGAGTCGAGCGAGACGTCCTTGTCGAAGCTCACCGTGGACGTCACCGTCGCCAGGTCCTTGACCGCCGCGTTGGGCGTGGCGGACGCCGTCAGCGTCACCGGCGTGGAGGTGTCACGGCCGGCCAGCGTGGCCTTGCTCGGGCCGAAGGCGAACGCCGTGGCCGGCAGCACCGGGGCGTTCGGGTCCGGGCGGTGACCGGTGGGACGGTCCACGAAGTTCGAGGGCCGCGCCGACTTGGCCGACTCGAAGCCGTCCGTGCCGTTCTTGCCGGGCCGGGCCACCACGCGCTCCGCGGCGGGCGTCGCGGGCGCCTCCGGACGAGCAGCCTCCCCGGTACGGGTGGTGGGCGACGGGAGCGACAGGGGCTTGCGGGTGACGGTCATGTTGGCGGCTCCGGGGGGGAAGCGGAATCAACGACTGTCCCTGATTGTCGCAGCTCGTCAGGATCAGTTTCCTGGAGGGCTGCTTTTTCCACCTGAAGTGAACCCCCTTGGCGGGTGGGCAGGCGCGTCAGGCGTGGTAGAGCGCGGCCGGGCCCCTCCTTCCGGGGGTTTGGCCCCAGGCCCTGGCCCGGACGCGGCGTGGGGCGAGGACGGGAAGGATGCCGAGGACCATCGTCGCCACGCGCTACGTGACGCCCCTGCGAGAGGGGGGCTCGCTGCCCGCCATCGTCGAGGCGGACGACGCGGGGCTGTATGTCGTGAAGTTCCGGGGGGCGGGCCAGGGGGCCAAGGCGCTCATCGCGGAGTACATCGCCGCGGAGCTGGCCCGGACCGCGGGGCTGCGCGTGCCGGAGCTGGTGCTGGTGGAGCTGGACCCGGCGCTGGGCCGCAACGAGCCGGACAGCGAGATTCGCGAGCTGCTCAAGGCGAGCGCGGGGCTGAACCTGGCGCTGGACTACCTGCCCGGCTCGGTGACGTTCGACCCGGTGGCGGGGCCGGCGCCGAAGGTGGACGTGGCGTCGTCGCTGGTGGCGTTTGACGCGTTCATCACCAACGTGGACCGCACGCCGAAGAACCCCAACCTCCTGTGCTGGCACCGGGAGCTGTGGCTCATCGACCATGGCGCGTCGCTCTACTTCCACCACGCGTGGGAGGACTGGGAGGAGCGCAGCCAGAGCCGCTTCGCGCCCATCAAGGACCACGTGCTGCTGCCGTGGGCCAGCCAGCTCCCCCAGGCCCAGGCGCTGCTGTCCACGCACTTCACGCGGGCGCTGATGGAGACCACCGTGGCGGGGATTCCGGAGGGCTGGCTGAAGGCGGCCGAGTCCCCCTTCCCCACCGTGGAGGCGCACCGCGCCGCCTACGTGAGCTGGCTGTGCAAGCGCGTCCAGGCCCTGCCGGCCTTCATCGAGGAGGCGGCCCGTGCCCGCGCACAGCTCGTTTGACTACGCCATCATCCGCGTCGTCCCGCGCGTGGAGCGCGAGGAGTTCATCAACGTGGGCGTCGTCCTCTTCTGCACCACGCAGCGCTTCCTGGGCGCGCGCGTGGAGGTGGACGAGGCGCGCTTGAAGGCGCTCGCGCCCGACATCGACCTGGAGACGGTGCGCTGCCACCTGGACAGCTTCCAGCGCGTCTGCGTGGGCGGCAAGGGCGCGGGCCCCATCGGCCAGCTGCCGCAGAAGGAGCGCTGGCACTGGCTCGTGGCGCCGCGCAGCACCATGCTCCAGACGGGGCCGGTGCACTCGGGGCTGAGCCTGGAGCCCCAGGCCGCGCTGGAGCACCTGCTCGACACCGTGGTGCGCCTCAAGCGCGCGCCGTGAGGCCGGGCCCGGGGCCCTCGCGCCCCGGGCTCACTTCACCCGGCGACCGGCGAGGCGGACCTTGTACGTGCACTCCTCGAGCTCCCTCGCGTCGATGCCCAGGCCCTCGAACGAGGTGCGTCGCACGTCGATGAAGCCCTCGATGTCGTCGTCCTCCAGCGAGTCGTTGGCGATGTAGAAGCGCAGCACGTAGACGATGTTCGACTCGCCGGCCACTGTCGACGGGATGGAGCGGATGTCCACGTATTGGAACGGCCCCTCATCGGAGCGCGTGCCCTGGAGGATGTCCGGGGCGTCGTCCTCGTCGAGCGTCGCCACGTCGCCCCGGTGCAGCGTGAAGGAGACGTCGGGCACCTCGATGCTCGTGGCGCCGTACTCCTCGGCGCGCACCGTCCAGCGCTGCTGGAGCGCCAGGCCGGAGACGCCGCCGATGCCCGGCACCGCCACCGGCTCCTTCGCCGTCTTGTCGGTGCACGAGTAGGGCACGGCGGCCGCCTGGGCCGCGTCCAGCTCCACGTCATACGTCTCCTGCTCGAAGCCGCCACAGCCCGCCACCAGCAGCACCAGCGGCGCCGCCCATCCCATCGCGTTCATCGACCCTCCAGTTCCACGGGAGACCACCCTCGCCGGCCCTGGGCGTCCGCCACCCCACCGGGCAGGCGGGCGCCTTCCTCCCGACCAGGAAAGCATGGCCCCCAGGGCGAGGGAACCCACGGGCCGGCGCGAGCTTCCCGACCGGGGACGACCGTCTGTCAACTGTCCGGCAGGTGAGGAATCGGGGGCGCGCGGGCGGGCGGATGAGTAGCTTTGCGGCGTGCCCGGGACGGGCACGGACCTCGTATGCCCGACTCTTCGCTTCGAATCGTCACGTACAACGTCCGCTACTTCGGCCACATGCTCCGGGGCCTGGCGAGCACCGTGGGCCCCAAGCGCCGGGTGGCCTTCGCGCTGGCCGGACTGGACCCGCTGCCGGACGTGGTGTGCCTGCAGGAGGTGGAGACCACCTCGCTGCGCAGCACCATCGCCCACCGCCCCAAGCTGCCCGGCGAGACGCAGCTGATGGCCTTCATGGGGCGCATGGAGGAGACGTTCGCCGCGCAGGGGCGCGACATGCCCTACGAGGCGTTCTACTTCCGCGCGCACCACTACAAGCTGGGCGAGGTGTCGCTCTACACCACGGGGCTGGCGGTGCTCGTCAACAAGCGCACCCTCCAGGTGGACAAGCACAACGTGGACGCGCCCATGTCCATCACCCACCACCACGTGCAGCGGCTCAAGGACCGCAAGCAGAGCCGCATCTGCGCGCACATGCGCCTGCTGCGCCGCGAGGACGGGCGCCCCTTCCACGTCTTCAACACCCACCTGAGCCTGCCCACGCCCTTCGCGCGCGAGTTCTGGTCCACCAAGGACAAGATGGGCTGCGGCGTGAACCAGCTCCACGAGGCGCGCAAGCTGGCGGAGTTCGTGGGCAGCCTCCGCGCCGACGAGCCGTTCATCGTCTGCGGGGACTTCAACTCGCCGCCGTCGTCCCCGGTGTTCCGCTACCTCACCGGGGATGTCTCCTTCACGTGCGCCCAGGCCGCCGTGGGACAGATTGACCCGAGCGTGTCGCGGGGCTTCCCCACCGCGGGCTTCATGCACATGCGCATGCACCTGGACCACATGTTCTCCGGCGGGGGCGTGCGCTGGCTCGACACCGAGGAGACCCACCCGTTCGGGGACTTGAAGAGCCGCTTCCACGGGCTGTCGGACCACATGCCCATCGTCGCGCGCTTCGCGCTGGAGGCGCTCCCCGTCACGCTGCCCGTGCCCGGGGTGCCGAGCGTGGGCTGACCGTGCGGCCCGTGCCCGGATGACAGGGGCGGCCGCGGCGCGCCGCTACGACCCGAGCTCCTGCTCCACGGTCTCCCACGCCTCCAGGAGTTCGCGCGTGCGGCGCTCCGCCAGCTCGCGGAACTCCGGCGCCAGGTGCGCCACCTTGTCCGGGTGGTAGCCAGCGATGAGCGCGCGGAACGCCTTGCGCGCCTCGTCCCGCGACACGCCCCGCTCGAGCCCCAGCACCTCCCATGCGTCCTTGCGCGCGGGGGCCTCGCTGCGTACCCGGGTGCCCCGGGGCGGCGTGGCCTCCGGGTCGCGAGGACTCCGGGCCCCGCGTGCGCGATGCTCGCCTCCGACCTGCTCGTCGTCACCGCCCCAGGCGCCTCGCGAGCGACGACCCGGATGCTCGCCTCCGACCTGCTCGTCGTCACCGCTCCAGGCGCCTCGGGAGCGACGCCCCGGACTCTCGCCGCCCTCCCGCTCCTCGTCCCGCGCACGGCGCCCCCCCGCCTCCTCGGGCTCCCGGGCCGCGCCGGTGCTGGCGGGACGACGCGGTGCGCGAGGCGCGGGCTCCGGGCGCCTCTTCCCCGGGCGGCGCGCGGGGTCCGGCGCGGGGATGCGCGGCTCCAGCCGGCTCAGCGCGTCCTCCAGGAACCACAGGTCCTCGGCGGGCAGGCCGTGCTTGCGCACCACCTGGCGCGGCTGGCCATCCACCAGCAGCAGGTAGCCCGTGGTGACGGCGTACGCGTCATCCTTGCTGTCGGGGTGCAGCCTGTCGCCCAGGTCTCCCAGCGGGTCCCGCCACATGCCGTCCGGGGTGCCCTCGTCCGCCACCAGCACCTGCGTCAACACGCGGCCGTGGAGGAACTCCAGCGTGGCGAAGGGCTCGCGCAGCTCGGGCGAGCGCATGGCCGCCCCATGACGCACGCCCGTCACCAGCAACACCCCTCGCGTCCCGTCCACATGGGCGAAGAGCTGCTCGCGCACCCGCTTGTCCGAATAGAAGAGGACGAACTGCACGGTGGACAACGTAGTCCGTCCCGCGCCATCCAGACAGGCGTTATGTCCTGGCGCGGCAAGAGGGTGCAGGGCGGAACAGTGCGACGAAACACCGGCTCGACGGTTTCGCGCGCTTGCGGAAGAGTCATCCCCGCTTATGCGCTGCTGCCACCGTCACTCCTCCGAGCCCGCCCTCCCCCAGTCCCGCGCCTTCAGCCTCCCCGGCGCCACCGAGCACTACGCCGCGGAGCGCCCCCTGCGCGCCGAGCACGTGCGCATCCAACTGGAGCTCGACTTCGAGCAAGGCCGCGTCACCGGCGTCTGCACCACCCGCGTGTCCGCCGTGCGGCTGTCGTCCACCCTCACCTTCGACGCGGTGGACCTGGACGTCTCGCGCGTCCTCGTCGACGAGCGCCCCGTGCGCTTCACCAACTCCGGCTCGCACGTGCGCGTGGAGCTGCCCGCGCCGCTGCCGCCCGGCCAGGCCGCCCAGGTGGCCATCCACTACACCGCCCGCCCACGCCGGGGCCTCTACTTCTGGGGCCCGGAGGCCGCCTACCCGGACCGGCCCCGTCAGGCCTGGACCCAGAACCAGGACACCGACGCACGGCACTGGTTCCCCTGCCTGGACACGCCCGCGCAGAAGGCCACCTCGGAGCTCATCGCCACCTTCCCCGACGGCCTCACCGCGCTCTCCAACGGCGTGCTCGTCTCCGACACCGTGCAGGACCAGCGGCGCACCCAGCACTACCGCATGGAGCAGCCGCACGCGCCCTACCTCGTCACGCTCGCGGTGGGTGACTTCGAGGAGCTCACCGACACCGCGGGCACCGTCCCGCTGCGCTACCTCTTCCCGCGCGGTCGACGCGAGGACGCGCTGCGGTGCGTGCGCCGCACCCCGGAGATGGTGCGCGTGTTCCAGGAGGCCACCGGCGAGCCCTACCCGTGGAGCGGCTACGCGCAGGTGTTCCTCACCGAGTTCATCTTCGGCGGCATGGAGAACACCACCGCCACCAGCCTCACCGACTCCGTCCTCCACGACGCGCGCGCGCACGCGGACTACAACGCGGAGCCGCTCATCTCCCACGAGCTGGCGCACCAGTGGTTCGGGGACCTGCTCACCTGCCGCGACTGGCCCCACGGCTGGCTCAACGAGGGCTTCGCCACCTGGTTCGAGGTGCTGTGGAAGGAGCGCGCGGACGGCCAGGACGAGGCCGACCACCACCGGCAGGCGGACCTGGAGGCCTACCTGGGCGAGGTGAAGGAGCGCTACGCGCGGCCCATCGTCTCGCGCCGCTTCCACGCCCCGCTGGATGTCTTCGACCGGCACCTTTATGAGAAGGGCGGCCTGGTCCTCCACGAGCTGCGCCGCCGCCTGGGCGACGAGCTGTTCTTCCGCGGCCTGCGCCACTACGTGTCGCGCCACCGGCACGGCTCGGTGGAGACGGTGGACCTGTCGCGCGCCTTCGAGCAGGCCACCGGCCACAACCTGGACGCCTTCTTCGACCAGTACGTCTTCGCCCCCGGCCACCCGGAGCTCAAGGTGGAGGTGCGCCACGAGGCCGAGGAGGGTCGGCTGCGCCTCAAGGTGCGCCAGACGCAGCGCACCGACGCGGGCACGCCCCTGTTCCGCCTGCCGCTGGACGTCGTCGTCACCGTCGAGGGCAGGGACACCCGCCATCGGCTGGACGTGACGGACGCGGAGCACTTCTTCCACCTGCCCTGCCCCACCGCGCCCTCGCAGGTGCGCGTGGACCCGCGCCGCGACGTGCTGGGCACGCTGGACGTGGACAAGGCCGTGGGCCTCTGGCTGGAGGAGCTGCGCGCCGCGCCCGAGTCCCGCGCCCGCACCGAGGCCGCCCACGCGCTGGGCCGCGACGGAGGCCACCGCGCCGTGGAGACACTGGGCACCGCGCTCGCGGACGCGCGCCTGTTCTGGGGCACCCGCGCCGCGTGCGCCAAGGCCCTGGGCCGCATCCGCACGCCGGAGGCCCGCGCCCGGCTGCTCGCGAGCCTGCGCGCCGAGCACCCTCGCGTGCGCCGCGCCGTCGTGGCCGCGCTGGGCGAGTTCCGCCGCGACGCGGAGGTCATCGCGCTCTTGCGCTCGCTCCTGCAATCCGGAGACACCAGCTACTTCGTGGAGGCGGAGGCCGCGCGCAGCTATGGCAAGCTGCGCGCCGCGGACGCGCTGACGGTGCTGGAGACCACCTCCACGCGCCCGTCCTTCCAGGACGCCATCGCCGTGGGCGCCATGGACGGGCTGGCCGAGTCGCAGGACCCCGCCGCCTTCCCGCTGGTGGAGGCGCGCACCGCGTATGGCCAGCCCGCCTTCCTGCGCCGCGCGGCCACGCAGGCCGTGGCCCGGCTGGCGGAGGTGGCCGGCCGTCAGCGCGAGGCGGTAGATTTGCTGGCGGAGCTGCTGAGAGACCCGATGTTCCGCGTGCAGATGGGCGTCTTCGAGGCAGCAAGGACCCTGGGAGACCGGCGCATCATCCCCGCGCTGGAGGGCACCCCGCTCAGCGACGCCCGCGCCCGCCGCGCCGCGCGCGAGACGGTGCGAGCGCTGCGCGAGGGCGAGCCCCAGGCGCGTGAGCTGGCGTCGCTGCGCGAGGAGGTGGACCTGCTGAAGGAGGCCACGCGCGCGATGCGCGAGAAGCTGGAGGGGCTCTGCCTGGCGAAGCCTCCGCCGCCCCCCGCGTCGAAGGCCCGTGCCACGAGGCCCGCGCGAGGCAAGCAGGCCGCCGCGCGCAAGAAGCCGGGCAAGCCTCCCGCCGGCAAGCGTCGGCGCTGAGCGTCCAGGCGCGCCGGGCCCGCGCACCGGCGCGTCCCAGGTCCGTCGTGGCTACCTGTAAGGCACCACGGGATGAGCCCCTTCGAGGGGCCACGCCCATGGCGCGCGTTGGCGGCTCGCGTCTTTCCGTCCGACGACGGGCGCAGGGGACGACATGGCCGCAGCCAACGAGGAGCTCAGTGCCTGGCTGGACGCCGCGGTCGACCCGTGGATCGCCTGCGATTCCCATGAGCACGTGTACCTCATCAATCGCGCCGCGGAGCGCCTGCTCGGCTGGACGCGCGAGGAGCTCCAGGGACACCCGGTGGCCGAGCTCTTCCCCCAGCGGCTCAACCACGGCGACCAGAGCCTGGTGCGATACCTGCTCTCGCGCAGGCAGGCGCTGGGAGGGCGGCCCACGAGGGTGCTCGCGCGACGCCAGGACGGCGTGGAGGTGCTCGTGGAGCTCACGGTGGGCACCTCCGGCGAGGGAGAGGACGAGCGCATCGTCCTCAGCCTCCGGCGCCTGCACGAGGTCATCGACACCATCCGCGAGCCCATGGAGCCGCCTCGCGATGGTGGTGAGGCCAGGCGGACCAGCGGCGACGACCTCTACCGCCTCGTCGTGGAGAACGTCCCCCTGGGCATCTTCCACTACGACACCACGCCCATCATCACCGCCTGCAACGAGCGGCTGGCCACCATCGTCGGTACCCCCAAGCGCGTGGTGGTGGGGCTCAACCTGATGTCGCTGCGCGACGAGCAGCTCATGGCGTGCGTGCGCGAGACGCTCTCCGGCCACAGCGCGGACTACGTGGGGGACTATGCCGCGGTGACCAGCCACAAGGTGACGCCCGTCCATATCCGCTTCGCGCCCTGCTACAACGACGCGGGCCGGGTGGAGGGCGGCGTGGGCCTGGTCGAGGACGTCTCCGAGCGCCGCCGCGCCGAGCGCCAGCGCGACGAGAACCTGGCCCTGCTCATCACCCTGTTCGAGACCGCGCCCGTGGCGCTGGGCTTCCTCGACACGAACCTGCGCTACGTGCGCGTCAACGGGCGGCTGGCGCGCATCAACGGCCTGCCCCCCGAGGCCCACCTGGGGCGCACGCCCTACGAGGTGCTGGGTGAGGGCGGCAGCGCCGCGGCGGCCATGCTGCAACAGGTATTGGACACCGGCGAGCCCGTGGTGGGCCAGGAGGTGGACACCCAGGCCGTGGGCCATCCCGGCCCCCGGCGGCTGCTCACGGGGAGCTGCTACCCGGTGCGCGCGCCGGACGGACACCTGTTGGGCGTGGGCGTGCTGGTGGAGGACATCACCCAGCGCAGGCTCGCCGAGGAGGAGCGCGAGCGGCTCTACCGCGAGGCGCGTGAGGCCATCCGCGTGCGCGACGACTTCCTGTCCATCGCCTCGCACGAGCTGAAGACGCCGCTGACGCCGCTGAGCCTCCGGCTGGCCACGCTGGAGCGCAGGCTCGAGCGCGGCGAGAGCGTGGACCCCACCACCCTGCGCCACGCGCGCCAGCACATCTTGCGCATGACCGGGCTCATCAACGACCTGCTGGACGCGTCCCGCATCGAGGCGGGCCGGCTGGCGCTGCATCCGCAGGCCACGCGCCTGGACAGCCTGGTGGAGCACGTGCTGCAGGCGATGGAGGCACAGCGCGGCGGACACGAGCTGCGCTACGAGCGGCCCGAGCACGACGTGCAGGTGTTCGCGGACCCATACCGGCTGGAGCAGGTGGTCACCAACCTGGTGGAGAACGCCCTCAAGTACAGCCCCGATGGCGGCGTCATCCACGTCAAGCTGGAGACGCGCGGAGAGCTGGCGCTCTTGTCGGTGAAGGACCCGGGCATCGGCATCCCCGAGGACCAGCAGAAGCTGCTCTTCGAGCGCTACTTCCGCGCGCGCAACGTGTCCACGCGCTCGTACGGCGGGCTGGGCCTGGGCCTGTACATCAGCCGCGACATCGTCGAGCGCCACGGCGGCCGCATCTGGGTGGAGAGCCGGGTGGGAGAAGGCTCCACCTTCCATGTCGCCCTGCCCCTGCTGACGGGAGCCCCCTCTCACCCGCCCGCTTCCCAGCCGGAGCGCCACGTCCACTGAAGCTTTCGCCACCCCCGCTCCCGAAAGAACTACAGCCCCCCGTGTCCACCACTGTGCATCCGCTGCGAGCCAGCACCTGGATTCAGGTGTTTCAGACGCTGGCACGAGGGCTGCTTTTCATCCCGCCAGAGAAGTCGAACCCGAGAGGAGCAGGGACATGACGACGGAAACTCCGGCTTGGACTCGCGACAATGACGGTTGGCTGGTTCGGGTGAAGGTGGCGGGGCGCATCCAGGAGGTCCGCTGCACCACGGAAGGCCAGGCGCGCTACATGGCGGGTGTGCTGGCCCTCAATCCGCCTCCCCCCTCGAAGCTGCGTCACTGAACGGGGGCGGTGCCGGGCGCGGGCGGGCTGATGAGATAGTTGTCGAGCTGCGCCCAGTTGTTGAACGCGACCTTCCACGCGCCCTCGGCCACACCCGGCCGGGGGATGAGCGGACCGCCGACCTGGCCGCTGGTGCCCCAGGAGAAGCCCAGGTCGATGCCGCTGGACGTCTCCAGCACGGTGATGTCGGTGGCGAGCTGGCTGTTGAGGCGGCGCAGCTCCGTCTTCGCGCCGGACACCCAGAAGATGAGCCGCTGGGCGCGCACGTCGAAGCCGAAGGCGTAGAAGGCGTTGGCGTCGTTCGGGTCCGTGACGATGACGGTGTACGCGCTGAGCAGCGAGGCGCTGTTGGGATACATCGGCGTGCCGTTGGGGATGCTGGACAGCGCCGTGGGCGCGGTGGGGATGACCCACGGCGTGCCGGGGATGGTGGTGCCCGGGCAGTAGTTGGGAATCGGCGGAGGCGGCAGCACGGCCTGCTGCGACACGGAGCCCAGCGACTCCAGCGTCTCGGGCGAGGCCTGGTCGATGGAGTCGACGCCGCACGCGGCGAAGGTGGACAGAGTGACGAGGCACAGCAGCGCGGAGCGAAGCGTCTTCATGGGCGGGGTTTCCTTGGTGTGAAGAGACACGTGGAGCGTGCTCGGCTCGTGCGAGCCGAGGTGAGGGACTGACGGCGGTGACGGGGCTACTCGAAGACGACGACCGTCTTCACCCAGCTGTCGGGCTGCGTGGACAACACGCGCAGCCTTTCGTCTCGGAGCGCGAGGCTGGCGGAGGAACCGGCGCGGATGCGCTCCATGACCCGCGCGAAGAAGGGCCCGGCCTCGGCGTCCGGGATGTCGATGGGTGAGGCGATGACGGCGCGCGCGCCCGCCTCGGCGAAGGCCACGGGGAGGCTCCACGGCGCGTGGAGGTAGGGCGCAGTCCGGGCCGCCTGACACGCGCCGAGCAGCACCACCGGCGCGCCCTGCAGCTTCTGCTGTCGCACCTGGCCCGCGGTGAGCGCGTAGCGGCCGCCCGCCTCCGGCGCCATCACCAGCAGCGACGCGTCCGACACGCCCAGGTTCACCAGGCCGTGCGCGTGGATCTCCACCTCGGTGGCCTGCGCCAGCTCCGCCAGCAGGCGCGACGGCGTGGCGGCCGCGCCCGTCAGCTCCACGCGGCGCGGAGACGGCCCGCCGGACAGCTCCCAGCTGCGCAGCCGGGGCAGGTTCAGCGACGCGGGCGCGTCCACGTCGTAGACCACCAGCGGGCGCGGCGCGGAGACCTTCGGCGCCTGGACCTTCGTGCCCGTGTGGTAGCTCCACGCGATGTCCGGCGGCAGCAGGCCCGCCTGTCCGTGCACGGGGTAGCGCGCGAACACGCTCACGTGCTCGCAGGGCTTGAGCGCGGCGATGACGGAGGCGGGCACCAGCGAGGCCACGTCGAAGTCGGGCGAGCGGCGGCTCGCGTCCTGGTGGCCCAGCAGCTCACCCGTGGGTCCGCGCGCGGCGGTCAGCGTGCGCTCGTCGTGCACCTCCACGCCCAGGGCGCAGCGCTCGGGGGCCGGCACGCGGGCCTCCTGCGCGAAGAGGGACAGCGCCCGCGCCCAGTCCCCGGTGGAGCCCGCGTCCAGGATGAGCGACGAGTAGCTGTACGCGCGCGCCTTGGCGGCGACGGGGTCCGCCGCGCCCAGCAGCTCACCGGCGACGATGGCCTGCCCCAGCAGTCGCTGGCCCTCCGCGCGGTCCGAGCCGATGACGGCGCGGCCCTGGATGTGCGTGGCCATGACCTTCTCACCGGGGCGCAGCCAGCCCGCGGCGTCCAGCTTCGCCAGGCCCTCGCGCACCTTCTCCACGTCGCCCGGCTTCGGGTCCAGCCGCGCCAGGTCCGCCAGCACGAACGCGCCGTTGAGGAAGAAGGGCACGTCGCACACCGGGGCCTTCTCCAGCTCCTCGCGCGCGGCCTGCGGGCGCAGCGCGAAGACGTGCAGCGACGCCAGGCTCTCGTGCACGTGCCGGTCGGCCGCGCAGCCCCGGTCTCGCAGGGCCTGCTCACCCAGGTACGCGCGCGTCAGGGCGAAGGCGTTGCGGAAGCGCGCCATGTCGCCCAGCACCAGCAGCAGGTCCGCCTGCAGCGTCCACTCCTGCGTCTGCCGCGCCCAGCCCAGGCCCGCCAGCGCGTGCTCGCGCGCCTCCACCAGCCGGTGCTCGTCCTTGTAGATGTGCGCCAGCAGGTGCTCCAGCTGGCCGCAGCGGTAGTCCGCCTTCGCGACCTCGCACGCCGCCACCGCGCGCAACAGCCGCGCCTCCGCGCCGGCCAGGTCTCCCTTGCCGTACTCGGCCAGCGCGCGCTCGCGCTCCGCGTTGAGCGTCAGCCACGAGTCACCGAGCGCGCGCGCCACCTTCTCGTACACGTCGATGTGCGCCGGCAGCCCGCCCGCCAGCGGCAGCACACCCAGCAGGATGTCCTGGTGCTGCGAGCCGGACAGCTCCTTCACCAGCGGCTCGAGCGAGGCGGCATCGAAGGTGCCTTCCAGCACCTGGCGGAAGCGGGCCGCGAACGGCGCGCGGCGCGCGAAGTCCAGCCCCGCCACGCGCTCCACGGAGGCCACCACCGTGTCGCCGCCGTAGCGCGCGTCCAGCACCCGCGCCAGCGGCAGGAGCTCGCGCACCCGCTCGGCGGAGGGCGCGATCCACAGCGCGATATTGAGCCAGTTGCGCGCCGTGCCCGGCACCGCCCGCGCCACGTCCTCCGGGAACGCGGTGCCCTGCAGCGCGAGCGCACGGCCGGCCTGCTGCGCGGAGTCCCACGCCCCACGACGTCCCTCCAGCTGACGGCGCAGCACCGCGGCGCGCTCCCGCGCCTCCTCGGCCCAGCCGGGCTCGCCCAGCGAGGCGACGGTGTCGAACGCCTCGGCCGCGAGCGCGTCCAGGCCCAGCTCGCGCAGCACGAGCGCGCGGTTCCACAGGGCCTGCGGGTGACGCGGGTGCTTCTCCAGCACACCGTCCAGCAGGACGAGCGCGGACTCGAGCTCGCCCTTCGTCAGCGCCACCACCGCCTTGTCGCTGTCCACGTCCGGCGACGCGGGCGCGCGCTGGAGGTAGTCGGCCGCCTGCTCGCGCTCACCGCGCAAGAGGTGCCCCACCGCGAGGCCCTGCAAATCTCCCTGCTCCTCCAGCTTCGCCAGCGCCTGCAGCGGCACCAGCTCGCGCGGGCGCTCGTCGCCGGAGCGCAGCACGCCGTAGGGACGGTGCGCGCTGGCGCCGGACCAGCTCAGCCGCGCCTCCATGGAGCGCGTGGGCGCCAGGGCCAAGAGCTGCGAATCGTCACGCACGCTCGACGGCCCCGAGCGCACCGCCACCAGCACCAGGAGGGCGGCCAGCGAGCCGGACAGCGCGGCGGCGGCCACCCACTTGCGGCGGCTCCACGCGGGACGAAACGCGCGCGGGGGCGCGGACGCCACGGGCTGCTGCGGCACGGGTGCGGTGACGTCGCGCGGGGCCTCGCGAGCCTCCTCGGCCCCCAGCCGGGTGCCCAGCGCCTGGAGCTGGAGGATGTCGTCGAGCTCCTCCTGGCACGCCTCGCACGTGGCCAGGTGCTCGCGGAACTGCTCCGCCTCCTCCTGGGACAGCTCGCCATCCGCGAAGGCGTGCACCAGGTCGTGCGGGTCCATGGGCTCCGGGGCGCTCATGACGCCTCCGCCTTGCCGGTGGCGCCGGGCATCAACAGCTCCTTCAGCTTGCGGCGCGCGCGGATGAGGCGCGTGCCCACCGTCGCCTTGGGAATCCCCAGACGCTCGGCGATGTCCTGATAGGGCATCCCCTCCAGGGCGTGGAGCCGGTACACCGTCGCGAACTCCTCGGGAATCCGCGTCAGGGCCTCGCGCAGCTGCTCCGTGCTGATGGAAGCCCACGCGGGGGCGGCCTCCGGCTCCGGCGCGGCGATGCGCTCCTCCAGCTCCTCCGCCGACACGTCCGAGCGACGCTCGCGCGTCTTCGAGCGGCACTTGTCGATGAAGATGTGGTGGAGGATGGTGAGCAGCCACGCGCGTCCGTCGGTGCCGGGGCGGTAGCGGGACAGGTTGCGAAACCCGCGCTCGTAGGTGTCCTGCAGGAGGTCGTTGGCCTCCGCCGCGTTTCCGCACAGCCGGAGCGCCGTGGCGCGCAACGCCGCCTCGTGCGTCCGGACGAAGGCGGAGAACCAGCGATTGTCCAGGGTCGGCGTTGAGGGAGGCCCGCTATCCACGCGGGGTGCAGGCTGGACCGGCGCGTCATGGGCCGTCAAGCCCCGGGACCGGGGGCGACGGGCGCGTGCGGCAGGTGGTTGCAGGGCGAAAGCATCCATGGCGGGTCGCCCCTCTCAACGACGCCCCGCCGCCATCTTCCCGGCCGGATTTCCCGGCGAATTTTCCGCCGGGGCCATCGCCGCCGGGTCTCAGTGTCCGGAAGAGGGATTGCGCCGGACGATTTCGCCATTGAGGACGTTGGCGAAGCCCACCCAGGCCAGGTAGGGCGCGACCAGCCACGCGGCGGGCCGGTCCACCTCGCGCGTCGCGGCGATGTAGGCCCCGATGCTGCCCAGGAGCGCCAGGTTGTCGGCCAGGGCCTTCCTGGGCTGGTGCCTGCCGAAGAAGAGCCAGGACCAGGCGGCGTTGAGGCCCAGCTGCACGCCCCACCAGCCGAGCGCCCGGGAGCGCGAGGGCCCCGCCGGCGCCGTCCACACGCGCCACCCGGAGACGGCGATGAGCGCATAGAGCGCGGTCCACACCGGCCCGAAGGCGGCGGGCGGCGGCTGGAAGGGCGGCTTGCGCAGGTGGCGGTACCAGCGCGTGTCGGCGGTGCTGTGGCGGGCCCCCAGCGCGGCGGCGCCGAGCGTGAGCGCGCCGAACGCGCCCAGCGCGATGACGGACTCGGTGCGCAGCGTGGGGTTGAGGGCGGTGCGCTTGACCGGCCCCGGCACGGTGCGCGTCGAGGTCTCCCACGAGGTGTGCATGGTCTGTCTCCTTGCGCGCGGTGTGCGGGCGCAGTGTTCGCTGCAAGGTGGTAACGACCTGCCCCCGGGTCCACCCCCGTTGACTGTTGACGGGTGGGCGCTCTATCGAGCCTTTGGGGAGGAACGACATGGTGAGTGCGGAGGAAGTCCTCGACTTCTGGTTCGGTCAGCCGGCGGACCCGGTTCGCAATCCAGCGTGCATCCGACCTCGGGCCGTCTGGTTCCAGCGCGACGCGGCCTTCGACGCGGAGTGCAGGGAGCGCTTCCAGGGAGCCCACGAGCGCGCGGCCGCGGGCGAGCTGGACTCCTGGCGCAACGAAGCCCGCACGTGCCTGGCGCTGCTCCTGCTGCTCGACCAGGTGCCCCGCAACCTCTTCCGGGGCACGCCGCGCGCGTTCGCCACGGATGCGAAGGCCCGCTCGGTGGCCCGCCACGCGCTGGCCCGGGGCCTGGACGTGACGCTGCCCTCGGTGTGGCGCTGGTTCATGTACCTGCCGTTCGAGCACAGCGAGGAGCTGTACGACCAGCGGCTGTCGGTGGACCTCTTCGAGCTCTTGACGATGCACCACTCCGGCAGCCTGGAGACGCTCGACTACGCGCGCCGGCACCGGGACGTCATCGAGCGCTTCGGGCGCTTCCCGCACCGCAACGACGCGCTGGGACGGGCCTCGACTCCCGAGGAAGCGCGCTTCCTCCAGGAGCCGGGCTCGTCCTTCTGAGTCGACGTCAGGCCGGAGCGCCAGCCGGCTCGGCTTGCGAGGCGCGGGCCTCCAGGGTGATGCCCGAGGCGAGCCAGCCGCGCACCAGCGTCAGGTGCTCGGCCTCCGCGTCCAGCGCGAGCTGGAAGCGGTCCGCCAGCGTGTCATGGCCCAGGCCGCGCGCCAGCTCGATGAGCAGCTCCCAGCTCGCGTTGTCCGTCAGCTCCGCCACCAGCAGCGCCTCCAGGGACTGGCGCAGGTTGGTGCGCGGGTCGGACAGCACCGCGGGAAGCCCCATGGACGTGACGGCCACCAGGTCCGCGCACGGCGTCATCGCGGTGGGGTCCGCGCCCAGCTTCGTCAGCGTCTCGGAGACGAGGCCGAAGTGGGCCAGCTCGTCGTCGAGGATGCGCTCCAGGCCCTCGCGGGTGGGGCCGCCCTCCCACGTGCCGTACACGTCGAGCTTGGCGAGCGCGCCCTCGTAGAGCCGCGAGCCCGAGCGCTCGAAGGCGAGCCGCTCCCCCAGCTTGTCGAGGAACACGGTGGGCCTGGCGCCCTTGAGCAGCTCCACCGCCGTCTTGGCCACGCCCTTGAGGTTGGCCGGCGGCGGCACGCTGCCCAGGCCATCGGATTCGCGCGCGTACTGCTGGCGGACCTCCAGGATGAGCGAGCCATCCCCCGCGGAGCTGGGCAGCCGCTCCTGCGCCTGCTGGAAGATGTCCGCGCTGTCGATGGGCGACGTGGCGATGCCCGTGCGGTTGAGTCCCATGTCACTGGTCGTCTTCTTCATGTCAGTGAACCTTCCTTCCCTCGACCACCGAGCCCATGCGCTGTGCCCGCGCGGCGAGCTCCGTGCCAGGAGTCCATTGGTAGCCGGCCGCGGCGATCTCCGACGGCGAGCCTTCCGAGTTGAGCTGGTCGCGGTACACGCGCGAGCGGTGGTCCGCCGGCAGCTCCGCCATGCGCACGTAGTCCGGTCCGTTGGTGGCCAGGTCCTCTTCCTGGCTGAGCGTCTTGCGGACGAACTCGCGGTGCTGCTTGTACTCGATGGGCTCGGGCAAGGTCTTCGGTAGCACCTCGGCCGCGTCCCGGCGCTCGACGTTCTCGAACAGGTCCTTGACGAAGTGCAGCTGCCCCAGCTCGTAGTCCAGGAAGCGCTGCCACACCTCCTTCACGCGCGGGTTCGTCTCGTACTCGAGGCAGGAGTAGAAGTTGTAGACCTCCGCGGCCTCGTGCATCAGCCACTTCTCCAGCAGCGTCTCGCCCGGGTCGAGCAGTGACTCGTACTGGGTGACGTGCTGCTCCTCGATGGCGGCGATTTCGGCGTAGAGCTGACGCGCGACCGGGTCCGCGAAGAACGGGCCCACCGTCATGTAGTAGTCGTGCGTCTGGTTCTCCGCCGCGGTGATGCTGATGGCGTGAATCTTCGTCAGCGGGTGCGCGCGCGTCTTGTCGTACGGGCGGCGCAGGTCATCCACGGGGTGGCGGTGCTCCACCACGGTGGGGCGGCCGGGGATGATGTCCGTATAGGACTGGGTGATGTTGTTGGGGTCCTTGCCCTCGAGCCGGTCGTAGAGCGCCGAGTAGCGGTACAGGTGGTCGAAGTCCTCCAGGAGCCCGAAGCGGTAGGTCTGCGCCAGGTAGGGGTCGGGCTCGCGCAGGGCCACGCTGGCGGTCACCTCGATGGCCACCTGCTCGAAGCCGAGCGTCGTCTCCAGCGGGTTCTGGTCCGCGGGGTTGAGCCAGTTGATGAGCGTCTGCTCGAAGTGCTCCACGCGGCGGATGCGGGCGAGCGGCTCGCGCAAGGACGCGTTGATGCGCGCCATCATGTGCTTGGTGCGCAGGGCATCCGCCATGATGCCGTTCATGTAGATGACGCGCACCCGGGTGAAGGCGTCGTCGTCCAGCTTGCTGTAGGGCCTGCGCACCAGGTCCTTCCAGGTGAAGACCTGCTTGTCGAGGGGGACGCCCTTCTGTTGGAAGATGTCCAGGGCCACGTCGGACTCCTTTTGCGCGTGCGGAGAAGAGGAGGACGGAAGGCGTCGCGCCCGCCGTGTTGGGAGGTAAGGTCCGGTCGCACCGGGACTCCGGCAAACCCCGCCAGCAAGTCACCCCGCCACCGCATGGGACTGACGGAGGCTCGGCTGCCCTGTCGCTGCCCACACCGCCGCCCGCGGGGAGCGGGACACGCCGGGTGTGCGATTCGCGGCCCCTGCGTGGGCGGGCCCGTGAGACGCCCGAGAATAGGACGGGATGTCCTCCGTCTGGAGGGCGGACGGAGGAGCACGCTCGAGCCGGGTATCGAGGCTCACCTGGGATTTTTTGTTTTCACGCTCGTCTGCCGCGAGGACGCGAAGGCTTGGGCTAGTGTGACGCGCGATACACCCCACACATGGCAAGAGGGGGCCGTGGCAGGCGAGACCGGGAGAATCATCCGTCAGCGTTGGCGTGACCACTGGCGGTTGATGCTGGGCATCGCGGCGCTGTCCACGGTGCTGTCCGCCCTGGCGTGGTGGGGCGGCTGGCTGGACGACCTGGAGCGCGGCGCGTACGACCAGGCGCTGACGGCCTTCACGGATGGACGAGGCCTGTCACCCACCGTGTCGGTGGTGGTCATCGACCAGGGCACGCTGGACGGCATCCGCGCCAACGAGCGCTACACGCTCAACTTCGGCACGTGGCCCTACAGCCGCAACCTCTGGGCCCGCGTGGTGGAACAGCTGGAGGCGGAGGGCGCGCGCGCCATCGTCTTCGACGCGGTGATGGACGAGCGCTCCTCGGACGCGTCCACGGACCTGGCCTTCGCCCAGGTGCTGCGCGACACGCGCATCCCGTTCTTCCTCGGCGTCTCCACCAACGTCAACGCGCAGCCCTTGCCCCGCACGGACTTCGACGCGGCGCCGCCGTCCCCGCTCGCCCCGCCTCCCGTCCCCGTGGCGACTCCGGAGGCCGCGCCCCCGGTGGGCGAGGAGACCTTCCCGGAGGAAGACGGCGAGGCCTTCACCGACACGCCGGATGACAGCGTGCTGCCCGCCGTCACGCCCGAGGAGATGGCACGGGCGCTCGCCTTCCCCGTGAAGGTCCAGGGCCACGCGCCGCCGCTGCTGGAGGGACGCGAGGCGGCGGGTGAGCACCACGTCCCTGGAGACACGGACGGGACGCGCGCCGTGCGCCATCCGGTGCCGCCGATTCCGGTGCTGGTGGGCGCGGTGGATGGCTTCGGACTGGTGGACACGGAGACGGACCCGGATGGGTTCATGCGCCGCACGCGCTTCGCGTACTCGGACGGCGTCAACACGTACCCGACGCTGCCGGTGCGCGTGGCCGCGGGACTCTTCAGCGCGGAGAAGGTGGAGCTCTCCGACGGGCTGCTGAGGGTGGGGGGACGCCAGTACCGCGTGGACGCGGATGGCGGCGCGGCGATGGATTACGGCGGGGGCCCGCTGCACGAGCGCTTCCACACGGTGCCGCTGCTGGACGTGCTGGACGGCTGGGTGCGACGGGAGAACGGGCAGCCCTCGGGGCTGCCGCGGGAGGTGTTCCGCGGCAAGGTGGTGGTCATCGGCGGCACGGCGCTGGGGCTGGGCGACATCAAGGCCACCTCGTTCCTCGCGGAGGTGCCCGGCGTGATGAAGCAGGCGTCGGTGCTGGACACGCTCCTGGGGGATGGCCGCTTCATCACGCGCACGCCGCTCGCGGTGGACCTGGGGCTCACGCTGGTGGTGGCGCTGGTGTCGGTGGTGCTGCTGATGACGACGCGCTGGACGCCGCTGGAGATTGCGTGGCCGGTGGTGCTGCCGGTGGGCATGTACCTGGTCGCGGGGCTGGTGTTGTCGAAGGGCTGGCATCTCTTGACGGCGCTGCCCTCGATGGCGGGGCTGCTCGCGGGCGTCGCGGCGGTGGCCTTCAACCACCTGGTGGCCAACCGCGAGACGGAGTTCGTGCGCGCGGCGTTCAGTCGCTTCATGGAGCCCAAGCTCGTGGAGCAGATGATTTCCGAGCGCAAGCTGCCGAAGCTCGACGGGGAGAACGTCGAAATCAGCGCGTTCTTCAGCGACATCCGCGGCTTCTCCACCTTCAGCGAGCGCTTCAAGGAGGACCCTCGCAGCCTGGTGCGCATCCTCAACACGTACCTGACGCGGGTGAGCGGCGTGCTGCTCAAGGAGGGCGCGTGCCTGGACAAGTACATCGGTGACGCGGTGGTGTGCCTGTTCGGCGCGCCCATGCGCCAGGACGACCACGCGGTGCGCGCGTGCCGGGGGGCGCTTGCGGCCAAGGCGGAGGTGGACGCGATGCGCGAGGAGTTCCGCGCCAAGGGGCTGCCGGACGTCTACACGCGCATCGGGGTGAACTCCGCGGTGAACTTCGTGGGCAACTTCGGCAGCGAGCAGCTCTTCAGCTACACGGCCATCGGCGACGGGATGAACCTGGCGGCGCGGCTGGAGGGCGCGAACAAGGCGTACGGCTCGGTCATCATGATTGGCCCGCGCACGTACGAGCTGGCGCGCGAGCACATCGAGGTGCGCGAGCTGGACCGGGTGCGGGTGGCGGGCAAGACGGAGGCCGTCACCGTGTACGAGCTGCTCGCGCTCAAGGGTGGGCTGGACGCGCGCAAGCGGGCGACGGTGGAGCGCTACCACGCGGCGCTGGCGCTCTACCGGGAGGGGCGCTTCGAGGAGGCCGCGTCGGCGCTGGAGCGGCTCGCGGCCGAGGACGTGGACGACGGGCCGACGAAAGCGCTGCTGGAGCGTTGTCGGAAGTATGCCGAGTCGCCGCCGCCGGGCTTCGATGGCGTGGCGAGCCTGGACAAGTGAAAGGAGTCTGAAGTCATGGGGATGAGAACGAGAGCGGCGTGGGTGGCCGCGTTGCTGATGATGGGGCTGCCGGGCCTGTCCTCGGCGGTGGCGGTGGGGGGCTCGCTGTACGTGAAGGCGAAGAACACGCGGGTGATGGAGAGCCCCTCGCCCACGGCGAACGCGGTGGTCATCCTCCAGCCGGGTGAGCAGGTGAAGTGGGAGGGCGCGGACGCGAAGAACAAGCAGTGGCACAAGGTGAAGACGTCCACGGGCAAGCGCGGCTTCGTGTTCCAGTCCAACCTGTCCACCACCGCGCCCAACCTGGAGCTCGTCGTCGGGGACCAGGGCAAGCGCAAGGTGAACCCGGAGGGCTTCGTGTCCAGCGGCGCGGCGGTGAAGGCGCTCAGCCCCGGCGCCGTCGCGTATGGCAACAAGAAGGGCGGCGGGCACAAGCAGGCGGTGGCGCAGCTGCAGAGCCTGGAGAAGGCGGCCAAGGACGTGTCCACCCAGGACATCGCCAAGCACGCCGCGGCGGCGGGGCTGCACCCGGTGGTGGGCGCGGAGACGACGGCCCGCTCGGGCGGGGCGAAGAGCAAGCCGAAGGGAGGCTCGTGATGAAGGCGCTCGGGAGGACGGCGGCGCTGCTGGGCCTGGGGCTGCTGACGGTGTCGTGCAAGGGCGTCACGCTCGCGCAGGTGGCGGACGTGGCCGGCAAGACGGTCAACAACTCGGTGGCCTCGCAGAAGCAGCGCGACGAGTGCGCGAAGCTGGATGTGGAGCCCACGGTGAAGGAGGAGTACGCCATCGGCAGCGCCATGGCGGTCCACTGGGTGGAGGGTGGCGGCGGGCTGATGGGCACCACCGGCGGCGCGAAGGACACCAGCGTCCACGCGGTGCACGAGTACCTCAACACGGTGGGCAAGAACCTGGGCGCGCAGTCGCCGAGGCCCACGCTGGACTGGACGTTCGGCGTGCTCAACGACGACCAGAACTTCAACGCGGTGTCCACGCCGGGGGCCTACGTCTTCGTCACCCGGAAGCTGTTGTCGGAGCTGGACAACGAGAGCCAGCTGGCGGGCGTGCTCGCGCATGAAATCGCGCACGTGGTGCTCAAGCACTCCATCCAGCAGTACAACGCCGCGAAGGTGAGCCTGTGCAAGGTGGCGGTGACGATGGAGGCCAACGTGCCGGGCTCCGGTCAGCTCATCGCCGCGGGGGGCAGCGGCGGCAACCTGGACCTGGACAGCGACACGGCGCTGCTCGGTGACCTGACGGAGAAGGTCATCGGCCTGGCGGAGAGCGGCAACGACAAGGAGCAGGAGTACGCGGCGGACCAGCTCGCCGCGCGGCTGATGATTTCGGCCGGCTACGACCCGAAGGAGTACATCGCGGTCCTCGGCAAGACGAAGGACGGCTCCCGCCTGGGCTCGCGGCACCCGAAGAAGGCGGACCGCGAGGAGCGGCTGAAGACCTTCCTCGCGAGCCTGAGGCCGCGCGAGGGTGAGTTCGCGGAGCTGTCGCTGGAGGGGTTGCGCAGCCCGCCGCTCCAGCCGGAGCTGGTCGCCGCGGTGAAGAAGGGCGCGGGGCGGAGCAACGTGGCGAAGGACGGGAAGTAGGCGCGGGCTCGGGCGCCCCCCGTTCGGGGCGCCCATGGCCACGACGCGTTCAGCGCGACGCGGCCTGGCTCAGCGCGCGGTGCACGGCCTCGAGCGCCTTGCGCGCCTCGAGCAGCTCGGCGCGCTCGGCGGTGAGCGAGGCCACCTGCTGGGCGAGCACGTCCCGCTCTCCCTGCAGCGCCTCCACCGCGCGGCGCAGCGACATCGACTCGTCCTTCGCGGACTCGAGCTCGGTGGCGAGCCGCTCCTCCTCGGCGAGGCTGTCCACCAGGGCCTGCTTGCCCCGGGAGACCTCCTCCTCGAGCTTCTCGTGCTCCTTCGCGGAGGCCTGGAGCGCCTGACGGTTCTCCTGGAGGGACAGCAGCGCCTCGTCGCGCTCACCCTCCAGCGCCGCGAGCTCCCGCTCCAGGTCCGCGAGCAGCTTCACGCGGCCCTCCATCTCCGCCGACAGCCGGCGCGCCTCGTCCATGCGCAGCCGAGCCTCCTCGGTGGCCTTCTCCGCCTGACGGCGCGCGACCTCCAGCTCCTGCGTGAGGGACAGGTTCGCCGCCTTCACCTTCACCAGCTCCGCCTGCAGGTGGGTGATGCGCTCGACCGCGCGCTGACCCGCCTCCGCGACGGTGGCCGGCAGGGGCTCCGGACGCGGATTCTCTCGCACCGCCTTGAGCCGGGCCTTGAGCCGCTCGCGGCGCGCGTCCGAGTCCATCGCCTCCTCGCGCGGCGGCGCGGGCGTCTGTACCTCCACCTCCTGCGGCGGCGCCTCGACGCGGGCCACGGGCTCCGCGACGGTGGCGGTGACGTGGGGGAGCGAAGCGTGGGGAGAGCCCTGCGTCATGGGGTGCGCCTCCGACGACGGCTCGGCCTCGAGGCCGTCCAGGTGGAACGCCATGGTGGGCGGAGCAGCGAAGGTGACGGGCGCCTCACCCACCCCGTCGTCGTAGACGGCGGCCTCCGGCTCCGGCGACGCATACGTCACCGGCTCGGCGACCTGCTGGGTGAACACCGGCTCCCGCGCGCGCGGCCCCTCGGGCTGCGACAGCGCCACCTCCATCGCCTCGGCGGCGGTGGGGCGAGGAGCGCGGGCGCGCTCGATGCGGGCGCGGACCTCCGCGGACAGGTCGGCGCTCGTCGGCTCGGGGGGAGCGACGTCGGCGGCCTGCTCGGGAGGCTCGGTGGGCTCGGTCTGCTCGACGGCGCCGGTGAACGCCCCCAGGCGGAGGCGCGGCTTGGCGCGAGACACGTTCTGTTCGAAGGCTTTCTTCATGGCGAATCTCAGCCAGCCTGCTGGGTGCCCTTCTTCGGGGCGGCGGCGGCCGCGGCGACGAGGCGCGGCAGGACGTTGTCAATCATGGCCTGGATGTCGTTGGCCCCCTTCGACGTGGGGTCCGCGACGAAGACGGGGCGCCCCTCGCTCGAGGCCTGGGCGAACTTGGTGCACTGCCGGATGATGGTCGGCAGCAGGAACTCCGGGTAGTGCGTCTGGAGCGCCTCCAGCGCCTCCTTCGCCAGCTTGAAGGTGGCGTTGAAGGAGTTCACCACGATGAACACGTGGTCCAGCACGTGGTTGAGGTCCTCCTCCAGGCTCTGCACGGTCTCGAACAGCAGCTTCAGGCCGTGGAACGACAGGAAGTCCGCCAGCACGGGGACGAACAGGTCGTTGGCGGCCATCAGCGCGTTGAGGTTGAGCAGGCCGAAGGACGGCGGCGCGTCGAAGACGATGACGTCGTACTGGGCCTCCACGTCCTTGAGGGCGTTGCGCAGCTTGAACTCGCGGCCGGCCATGGGCATCAGCGAGAGGTCCATGGTGGACATGCTGAGGTTGGACGGGACGAAGTCCAGGTTGGGCAGCGGGGACTTCTGGATGACCTTGGCCAGGGGCGTCTTGCGCACCAGCACGTCGAGCAGCGTCTTCTCGAACTCCTCGCCCTCGTAGCCCAGGCACTTGGTGGCGTGGCCCTGGCTGTCCAGGTCGATGAGGAGCACCGAGTAGCCCAGCTCCGCCACGCGCCACGCGTAGGACGTGGACAGGGACGTCTTGCCGGTGCCGCCCTTGAAGTTCAGGAAGAGCTGGCGGCGGTGGCCCACCTTGGCCGGGAAGCGGCCGAGCGTCGTGCGCAGGTCCCAGACGTCGTCCGGGGTGTACACGTCCTTCCTCGCGTCCTCCGGAATCGCTTTCGGAGACACGCCGAGCATCTCGGCCACCTGCTTCGAGCTGTATGTCGGCGCTTCCATGAACGACCCTTCGAAAGACGTACGGGGCGGCTACCTTGCCTCAAGCGGCGAAGTATTTGTGTCCCCTTCGGACCACGGCCCCCCGGGCTGAGAGCAGGGTGATTGCTTCCTGAGCGAGCTCGACGGGCACCCCCAGGGCGGCCGTCAGCTCGGCGAGCGAGCGACCACGGACCGCCACGCGGACCTCGTGGAGCATGGGGGCACAGAGCGTCTCCACGGGCGAGGCGCTCGGGCGCGCGACGACGGGCCGGGGCTCCTCGGAGCGCGTCGCGGGCTGCGGCGCCGGGGCGCCCATGGCCACGAGGGCCGCCTGGACGGGCGAGAGCCGGGGCGCCGGGGCGGCGGGACGGGAAGGCGGAGGCGCGGCGCGCTGCGGGGCGCCAGCATTCGGCGGGGCGGCCACGGGCTGCGCGGGCTGGGACGGAACCGGGGCGCGGGCCTGGGGGGCCTGAACTCCCTGCGTCGACGAAGGCACCGAGGAACGGGCCTGCGGGGCCTGCGCCACGTGCGTCGACGAAAGCACCGAGGAACGGGCCTGCGGGGCCTGCGCCACGTGCGTGGGCGGCGCGACGGGACGAGCCCCCATCGAGGGGGGCGCCATCGCACCCTGACGGGCTTGCGCCGAGGCCAGCGCGACAGGAACTCCACCCTGGACCGAACCCGCCACCTGCGCCGCGCCGGCGCCCTGCGCGGCGACCACGAACTGCATCCCCTGAGCGGCGCCAACCACGGCGCCCGCGCTACGATGAGCGCCCTGGGTCGCGACCGCGAACTGCGCTCCCTGCGGAGCGCCGACAGAGGCTGCCTGGGTCGCGACCGCGAACTGCGCTCCCTGCGGAGCACCAACAGGGGCGCGCTGAATCGCCAACTGCGCTCCCTGCGGAATACCGACGGAGGCGCTCTGAGTCGAGAACTGCGCTCCCACGGGGGCGCCCTGCGAAGCGACGGGGGTCGCCGCGACCGCCACCGCGGGCACCACTCGCGCCGGCTCCTCGAGCCGCGCGCGCACGGGCTTGACCGGCAACGTCGCCAGTCGACGAATCTCACGGCGCCGGTGCGTATCGTCCAGCGCGACGACGCCGGACACATCCTGTCCCAGGATGCGCGACAGGCTCTGCGCCGCCGCCTTGCGCACGCGAGGCTCGCGGTCCCCGAGCGCCTCCAGCAACAAGGCCCGCGCGTTCTCGCCACTCCCCGCGCCCAGCGCCAGCGCCGCCAGCGAACGGACCTCCGCGTCCGCGTCGTGGATGGCCTCTTCACCGAGCCGGCGCGCTGTCTCACCCTCCAGCCCCAGCGCCAGCAGCGACGCGCGCCGACGCACCGAGCGGTCCGGGTCCTTCATCGCCTGCGCCAGGTGCGGCGCCGCGTCCCGGGGCGCCAGCGTCAACAGCGCCTTGAGCGCCGCGATGCGCACCTCCGGCACCGGCGAGGACAACAGCGGCGACACCACCTGCGCGCCCTCCTCCCGGCACAGCGCCGCGAACGCCTGGAGCAGCGCCACCTGCGCCGCCGCGTCCGTCTCCGCGTGCAGCGCGCTCGCCAGCGCCGGAGCCGCCGCGGGCTGCGACAGCGCCTTGAGCCGCTCCGCCGCGCGGATGCGCGCCGCGGGGTCCTGCGCCGAGAGCTCCCGCACCGAGAACCCGAACAGCGTCTCGTCCGTCGGAGCCCCCAGCCCCCCCTGCCCGGACAGCTCCGCCAGCTGCGCCGCGCTCACGCCCAGCCGCCCCGCCTGCAGGAAGCGCTGCGCCTCGCGCGCCACCGGCGACAGTCCCTCCAGCAGCGGCTCCAGCAACGCGGGCGGCGCGCTCGAGGCCGCTGCGGGAGGCTGGGCCTTCGCCACCGGCTCGGCCAGCGGGACCGCGGGCGCTCGCACGGGCACCTTCATCGACATCACCGTCGCCGCCGCGCCCTTGCCCGTCTCGTTCTTCAGCAGCGCCTCGCTGCGAAGCTGCGAGATGAACGACGCCAGGTCGAACCCCAGGTCATCGTCCTCGTCGTCGCGCTCCTGCGTGGAGGCGCGCAGCCGGCTCGCCGTCAGCAGCCGGTCCATCAGCTGGTCGCGCTCGCCGCGCAGCGCCTGCGTCAGCCGCACTGACTCCTCGCGCTCGGCCTGGGCGCGCCCGACGCGCACCTCCAGCTCCGCCACCTCGCGCCGCAGCTTCAGCTCGCGCTGATGCGTCTCCGCGAGCTCGCGCTTGAGGTGCTCCATCTCCTCACGCGTCGAGCCCAGCTCGCTGAGCAACTGCTCCGCACGGGCCTCGAAGTAGACAATTTTCTCGAGTGCGCTCTTGAGCAGCGCGTCCGGACGCTCGTCGCTCACGACCTCAACGGCCCTCCCCGCGAGGCACGCGGTGCACCCCCGACCCACCGGGGGGGCCCACCCTACGTCAGACGTCCCGCCTTCGTAAACCACGGAAACACCAGGGCTTTTCCGTGAAGTCCCCACCCGTCCATTGACAACGCCGCGCGGGCCGAATTTTCGGCCTCGGACGTGAGCCCCGGCTTTCCGCCGCACGCCGACGGCCCGGACGCCACCCCCGCGCCCCAGCACCGCGAGTGCGGCCGTCCGGCCGGTGACGTCCAGCACCGGACGAACGCGAAGCAAGACGCCCGCGGTGAGCTTCACCCACGCTCACGGCGACGTGCGCGAGGACGGTCCGCGTCCGCGCGACGCGAACGCCCCACGCGCCGCGTGCGAATCGCCCCCGCGCCGAGTTTTCGGGCCCCAGCGGTGTCGACCGCGCGACACCACCCACCTTCGCGAGGCACGCCCGGAGCGCGCCGGAAACCACGTCCGGAGCCTCGCCGGAGGGGCCTTCCCGGGGCCTCCCGCGGGGCGTGCCGGCGGCGCTTTTTTCAAGCGCTTTCGCACGCCATTCCGGAAGCACCTGAATGTCAGACCCCACCCGTAGTCTGTGTTCCACGAGGCACCGAACCCGCAGTCACTTCTCCCCGGAACCTCTCCGCCCGAGCGCGGGGGGCGAAGCCCTCTTTTCGACAGGTTTCCGCACGCCATGGAACAACGATTGGCCACCATCATTGGAAATGCAGTTCGCGCGGCGCGGCAGCGGCTGGAGCTCACCCAGGCCGATGTGGCCGAGCGCGTGGGCATCGCCACCGAGGTGTACGGGCGGCTGGAGCGCGGTCACATGCTCCCCAGCGTCCGCACGCTGAGGAAGCTGTGTCTGGTCCTCAACTGCTCCTCGGATGTGCTGCTGGGCATGACGGCCGGCGTCGAAGGCGCGCCCACGCTCGCCGAGGACCCGCCGGAGTACCGCGAGCGTCCCGAGGTCCGCCGGCTCTTGCGCACGGTGCGCAAGCTGGACGCGCCCCGGCTGCGCTTGCTGGGACAGGTCGCCAACGCGCTGGAGTCGTGAGCGCGGCGGCGCCGCTCGTGCTCGCCCATTCCCGTCACGTGGAAGACGGCGAGCGCGGGCGGAATCAGCACCGGGGCGGGGTGGACCCGGGTTGAAGGCGATGCCAGCGAAGGACGCTCGAGGTTGCGCGTTTTCGCAATCGCTTGGCGCATGGAATGAAGCGGCGAGACAGGGGCGGGCCTAGCTTCGTGCCCCATGACTCGCCCCCTCCCCGCCCCCGCTCTCGACCTGCCGCAGCTCGCGGTACACGCGCTGTGGTGGGCGTGGTTGCCTTCCTTCCTCTGGAGCTGGGACCACCTGGGCGCCTGGGGCCGCGTGGGCATGTGCGCCGTGGGCTGGGCGGTGATGTTCTGGAACTACGCCGTCCTGCACAACCACATGCACGTGAGCATCGCGAAGCCGCGCGTGCTGCACTGGCTGGTGTCCCGGACGCTGGGCATGGCGTGTGGGTTTCCCTATCGCGGCTACTACATCCACCACTTCAACCATCACCGGTACAACGACGGCCCGGGTGACTGGGGCCAGCGCAAGCCCGGCGAAGGCGTGGTGCGTTATTGCCTGCGCTCGGCGCTGACGCCCTGGTTCTGGCCCTTCGAGGCCGTGGCCAACGTCTGGCGCTGGGCCAGGAAGCGCAACCAGCGCCTGGAGCTGGCGCTGGACTTCCTCGTCGTGGATGGGGCCCTGCTGGCGGTCATCCTCTGGCGGCCCGCCCTGGGCCTGGCGTGGTTCGGCGTGCTGCTGGTGGGCCAGTTCTGCATCCACTGGCTCAACCTGGCCGCCCACTTCGAGACGGACTCCACGCAGCGCGGTGCGTTGGGCACCACGTCCACGTCCCGTCTGTACAACCTGTTCTTTTTCAATGCGGGTTATCACCAGGCCCACCACGTGAAGCCCCAGGTGCCCTGGCGGGACCTGCCGGCCACCACCCGGGAGCTGGAGGGCGTGGCCCTGGTGAGGCCGGAGCTGGTGACGGAACTGTCGCCCATCAATCCCCGCTGGGTGCTCCAGGTGGCGAAGCGCTATTCTGCCGAGCCGTGCGATCGGCAGACGGCGTCGACGATTACTTCCGGGACCCCCACGGCCGTTACCTAGTCGGGGAAGGGTTCCTGCACTGGTACGCCTCGGCGGACCTGTGCGGCTTCATCCTGTGGGGACGCCCCGCGGAGGCGCACGTGCGCAGGCTGGTGCACGTGCTCGACGTGGAGCTGGCCCCCGCGGCGCCCCATGCCTCGCTGGTGGACGCGCGCCGGCTGGAGGCGGCGGACCCCGCGGCCTTCGCGGTGCTCGTGAAGTACATGCAGGCGCGCGAGAAGTCCTTCGGCACGTCGGTGCAGCGCCAGGCGCTGGTGCGTCCGGAGGGCGTGGCCGGCGCGGTGGTGGGCGGCTTCTACACGCTGTTGACGGGCGCGTACCCCAGCAAGGTCTTCACCGAGCCGGCCGCCGCGCTGGCGTGGCTGGGACAGCCCGAGGCGCGCGCCGCGCCGCTGCTCTCCAAGCTGAATGACCTGGTGGCCGAGGCCACCGGCCAGTCGCCGCTGTTGCGCGAGCTGCACCAGGCGATGAAGGGCAAGCTGCCGGACATCAACCTGTCGGACGTCGCCCGGGAGATGGGCATGTCCGAGCGCACGCTGCAGCGCCGCCTCAAGGAGGCCGGCACGTCCTTCCAGGCGGAGCTCAACGCCGTGCAGGTGCGCATGGCCCAGGGGCTCCTCTTGGAAACGGACATGAAGCTCACCGCCGTCGCGGTGGAGGTGGGCTGCGCGTCGCTGCAGCACTTCAGCAGCCTGTTCCGCAAGCTCGTGGGCGAGTCCCCCAGCGCGTGGCGCGAGCGGCAGTTGGGCAAGTCCTCGTCGGAGTCTGAGCCGGACAAGGCCGCCGAGGAGCCCATCGCGCCCACCGGCACCGAGCCCGCGAAGTCGTAGCCGCCCGCGTCCTCAGGCCGGGGGCTCCTTCTCGGGGACGGCGGGCAGGTGCAGCGTGAAGCACGCGCCGCCATCGGGGCAGTTGGCCACGGTCAGCGTGCCGCCGACGCGGGCCAGGTACTCGCGACACAGCGCCAGGCCCAGGCCGGTGCCCTTGCCCGGGGCCTTGGTGGTGAAGAACGGCTCGAACAGGTGCGGAAGGACAGCCTCCGGAACGCCCGGTCCGTTGTCCTCCACCTCCAGACGCACGCCCCCCTCCACCCGCGAGGCCCTGAGCACGATGCGCGCGGCGCGCGAGGGCCGCGCCCCGTCCAGCGCGTCCGCCGCGTTGAGCAGCAGGTTCAGCACCACCTGCACCAGCTGACGCTGGCCCAGCCGCACGCGCACCAGGTGCGGCTCCACCTCGCGCACCACCTGCCCCAGGCTGCGCAGCCGCACCGACGCGAGCCGCTCCGCCTCGTCGAGCGCCTCCGCCACGCTGCCCGCCTCCTCCGCGTCCGACGCGTCGCGCGAGAAGCGGCGCAGGTCCGTGACGATCTGCTCGATGCGCAGCACGCCCTGCCGCGTCTCCCACAGCACCCGGCGCAGGTCCTCCAGGTCCTGCGCGCCCTCGCCCGACACCTCCTCCAGGTAGCCCAGGTTGGACTTCACGTACGCCAGCGGGTTGTTCACCTCGTGCGCCACGCCCGCGGCCAGGCGCCCCACCAGGGCCAGCCGCTCCATCTCCGCCTGGCTGCGCACCGCGTCCGCGCGCAGGTGCTCGCTGCGCGCCAGCTGCTCCAGCGCCGCCAGCCGCGCGTTCACGGCGTCGCGCTCGGTGTCGCGCATCCGGCGGAACTGCTTGCAGCTGAAGACGGCCACCCAGGCCAGGAAGAAGAAGAGCGTCACCTGCCCGACGAGCCGCTGCTCGGAGACGTCCGAGTGCCACGACGCCACCAGCATGCCCACCAGCGTCAGCACGACGGAGGCCCACACCGTCACCACGTCCCCCGGCGCGAAGACGGCGATGATGAGCGGCATCGCGAAGAGCAGCGGGTACAGCGTGCTCGACAGCCCTCCGGTGAAGTGGATGTCCAGCACCAGCGCCACCATGCTGGCCACGCCCGTGACGACGCTGGCGCGATGCACCGTCACCCACCGCGAGCCCATGGCCGCGGCCGTGCCCACGAGCACCGCCGCCCACGCGATGTGGACCACGATGACCGCCGGGATGAAGCCGCCGAAGAGCAGCGGGTGCGTGCCGAGCGACAGCAGCAGCACGCACGCCGAGACGATGAAGCCCCGGCGCTTCAACCCGACGTGGGCCGCGAGCTCCGAGGGCGAGGGACTGGGTACGACGGGTTGATGCACGGGGCCGCCTACTCCAGGGCTCGCCGCGCCGCGGGACGCGCCAGGTGCCGCTCCACATAGGCGCGCAAGCCGGGGAAGTCCTCCAGCAGCCCCATGCTCCCGCCCCACTCCAGGATGGACGTCATCACCACGTCCGCCGCGGTGAAGCGCTCGCCCACCAGGAACGTGCGCCCCTGCAGCCGCGACTCCAGCATGCGCGCGATGTCCGTGAAGCGACGACGCCCGCGCTCCGCCTCGCCCACCACCTGCTGCTCCTCCGGCAGGAAGCGGCTGTGCGCGGAGTACGCGGACAAGGGCGGCTCCATGGTGGACATGCAGAAGAACATCCACTGGTAGTACTCGGCGCGCTCGGGCGAGCCGAGCGGCGGGGCGAAGCCCTGCTCCAGGTACTTGTCCGCGACGTGCAGCAGGATGGCCGCCGACTCGAAGATGGGCTGCCCGTCATCCTCCAGCGCGGGCATGGAGCCCATGGGGTGGATGCGCAGGTACTCGGGGCTCTTGTGCTCGCGCTGGAGCACGTCCACCGGCACCAGCTCGTAGGGAACGCCCAGCTCCTCCAGCAACCACCGGGGCCGGGTGGCCCGGGTGTTCCGCGCGAAGTAGAGCTTCATCATCGTCGTGACGACTCCGAGGTGGCGCGCCTCAACCGACGGGACTTGCCGAGCCGAGGAGCGCCGCGGGAGCTTCTCATCTCCTCCCGCCCCCCGGGTGCGGGGATTATCGGGTCCGGGCACACGTGCCGCAGCTTGCATCCCCTGCACTCGGCCCCGCTCCACACCGCCTCGTAGAGCGCCGTCACCCGGTCGATGACGTCGAAGTCCTCCGTGACGAAGCCCAGCTCGAAGTTACGCACCGCGTCGCCCTTGGCCCCCAGGCCCGCCCCCGTCAGATTCGCGCTACCCAGATAGGTCCACGCCCCATCCACCACCACTGCCTTGAAGTGCACGCGGGGGCAGACCTTCAGATTCAAGCCACCCTTCACCAGCCGCGCCCGGGCATCGAACGCCGCGCGGAACGGGCGGCTCGGCAGCTCCGCGTGCAGCAGCCGCAGGGACACGCCCCGGGCCGCCAGCCCGTCCAGCACGTCCACCAGCGGCACGAACTTCCCCTTCGACTCCACGTACATCGCCTTCACGTTCGCCGTGGCCAGCCACACCGACTCGCGGGCGTGGAGCAGCTTCTCCAGCACCACCTCCCGGTACAGCTCGCTTCCGGACAGCAGCTCCGTCTGGATGGGACGCATGGCGGACATCATCTCACACCCACCCACCACACTCCAGGTGCCGGCCAGCGGAAATGACCTTTGGTCACTTGACGAATGACCTGAGGTCACCTACCACTGAGGGCATGGTCAGCGATTCCGGGGAGCAGGCGGGGCGGGTGGCACCCAAGCGCGCGCGCAAGGACGAGGACAAGGAGGCGCGCAGGCGGGTGCTGCTGGACGAGGCGCTCGCACTCTATCAGGCGACCTCGTACTCCGAGGTGAAGATGGCGGACGTGGCCGAGCGGGCCCATCTGGCCAAGGGGACGGTGTTCCTCTACTTCCCGACCAAGGAGGCGCTGTTCCTCGCGCTCCTGGAGGACCTGCTCTTCGCGTGGTTCGCCCGGCTGGAGGCGAGGCTGGGCACGGTCGAGGGGGCGTGGACGGGGCCATGGCTGGCGCGCGCGGTGGCCGAGTCGCTGGAGCCGGAGCTGTCGCTGACGCGGCTGCTCGCGATGCTGCAGACGGTGCTGGAGCAGAACGTCTCCGTGGAGCAGGCGCGCCGGTTCAAGGAGCGGCTGTTGGAGGCGATGGCGCGCACGGGCGCGCTCCTCGAGTCGCGGCTGTCCTTCCTGCACCCAGGTGAGGGCGCCCGCGTGCTCGTGCACCTGCACGCGCTGGTGACGGGCCTGCGGCAGATGGCGGACGTGGCGCCCGTGGCGCGCGAGGTGCTCGCCCTGCCGCACATGGCCCCCCTGCGCATCGACTTCACCGCCGAGCTGACGACGGCGCTCACCACCCTCTTGCGCGGGCTCGAGGCCCGCTGAAGCACCCACCTGATTTCATCGAGGAGCCAACCATGCTGGAGCTCGTCCCCGTTTCCACCGAGTCCAAACCCCAGGCCGACGTCGCGCGCCTGCAGGCCGCGTTCGACTCGCTGCGCGCCAACCGCTGGGCCCTGTCGCGCACCACCGCGGCCGAGCGCGTCGCGAAGCTCAAGCGACTGCGCGAGGCCATCATCGCCCGCCGCGACGAGCTGGCCGAGGCCATCCACCAGGACTTCCGCAAGCCCGCGCTGGAAGTGGAGCTGACGGAGATCCACCCCACGCTGGAGGAGCTGAACCACACGGTGAAGCACCTGTCGTCGTGGATGAAGCCCACGCGCGTGGGCACGCCCATGCTGCTCGCGGGCTCGTCGGCGCACGTGCGCTACGAGGCGCGCGGCGTGGTGCTGGTGCTCTCGCCCTGGAACTATCCCTTCCAGCTCTTGATGGCGCCGCTCATCGCCGCCATCGCCGCGGGCAACGCCGTGCTGTGCAAGCCCAGCGAGAAGACGCCGCACACCGCGCGCTTCCTGGCGCGGCTGGTGCGCGACGTGTTCCCGGAGAACGAGGTGGCGCTGTTCGAGGGCGGCGCGGAGACGGCGGAGGCGCTCTTGCGGCTGCCGTTCGACCACTTCTTCTTCACGGGCAACCCGCGCATCGGCCGCAAGGTGATGGAGGCCGCGGCGCAGCACCTGGCCAGCGTGACGCTGGAGCTGGGCGGCAAGTCGCCCGCCATCATCGACGAGTCCGCGGACGTGCAGGCCGCGGCGGAGCGGCTGACCTGGGGCAAGTTCCTCAACAGCGGCCAGACGTGCGTGGCCCCCGACTACATCTTCGTGCACGAGTCGAAGAAGCAGCAGTTCGTGGACGCGGTGAAGGCGGTCATCACGCGCTTCTACGGTGAGACGGAGGAGGCCCGGCAGGCGAGCCCCGACTTCGCCCGGCTGGTGGAGCCGGCGGCGTGGCGGCGGGTGAAGGACCTGGTGGACCGCACCGTGGCGGCGGGCGCGAAGGTGGAGATGGGCGGGGTGGCGGACGGGCCCTCGCGCTACATCTCGCCCACCGTGCTGACGGGCGTGACGCCGGACATGCCCATCATGGAGGGCGAAATCTTCGGACCGGTGATGCCGGTGATGACGTTCCGCTCGCGGGACGAGGTGTATGCGCACATCCAGCGGGGGGAGAAGCCGCTGGCGCTCTACGTCTTCAGCCAGGACAAGCGGGCCATCGAGGACGTGTTCCGCAACACGACGTCCGGCGGCGCGGTGGTGAACAACGTCCTCATCCACGTGGCGAACCCGAACCTGCCCTTCGGCGGGGTGGGCATGAGTGGCCTGGGGCACTACCACGGCGTCTACGGCTTCCGGACCTTCAGCCATGAGCGGGCCGTGTCGGTTCAATGGATGAAGTCGCTCGCGTCGGTGTTCTTCCCGCCGTACCGCGGAAAGGCCCAGGACTGGGCCTCCCGCGCGACGCGGTTGTTGGAATAGGGCAGCCAGCCTCGAGGAGCCGGGATGCGCGTGGTGAAACAGGAGGAGGAGCTGGTGCCCCAGGGCCTGCGGGAGGCGTTCGAGCGCCTGCGGGCCCGCCGCTGGGAGGTGGGCAGGCGCGGCCCCGGTGAGCGGCTCGCCCGCCTGGAGAAGCTCAAGGCCCTCATCCTGGAGCGGCGCGAGGCGCTGGCCCAGGCGCTCCACGCGGACTTCCGCAAGCCGGCCGCGGAGGTGGAGTCGACGGAGGTGCTGCCCGTGCTCATGGAATTGGAGCACGTGCGCAAGCACCTCAAGGGGTGGATGAAGCCGCGCAAGGTGACGACGCCGCTCGTGCTCACCGGCACCTCCAGCCACGTGCGCTACGAGCCGCGCGGCGTGGTGCTGGTGATGGCGCCGTGGAACTACCCGTTCAACCTGCTGGTGGCGCCGCTGGTGGACGCGGTGGCGGCGGGCAACACCGTGCTCTGCAAGCCCAGCGAGAAGACGCCGAACACCTCGCGCTTCCTGGCGCAGCTCGTGCGCGACACGTTCCCCGAGGACGAGGTCCACGTGGTGGAGGGCGGCACGGAGGTGGGCGAGGCGCTCTTGCGGCTGCCGTTCGACCACTTCTTCTTCACCGGAGGGCCCCGGGTGGGGCGGCGGGTGATGGAGGCGGCGGCGCGGCACCTGGCGGGCGTGACGTTGGAGCTGGGCGGCAAGTCACCGGCCATCCTCGACACGTCCGCGGACCTGGAGGCGGCTGCGGAGCGGGTGGCGTGGGGCAAGTTCCTCAACGGCGGCCAGACGTGCATCGCGCCGGACCATGTCTGGGTGCATGCGACCCAGGAGGAGGCGTTCCTGGCCGCGCTGAAGGCGGCGGTGGAGCGCTTCTACGGGCGCACCGAGGAGGCGCGCCGGGCGAGCGCGGACTTCTGCCGGATGGTGGATGACGGCGCCTTCGCGCGGGTGCGCGGGCTGCTGGACCGCACGGTGGCGCAGGGCGCGCGGGTGGTGGTGGGCGGGAGCGTGGACGCGCAGACGCGCTTCATCGCGCCGACGGTGGTGGCGGACGTGACGCCGGACGCGCCGCTGATGGAGGAGGAGATCTTCGGGCCGGTGTTGCCGGTGCTCCGGTACGAGTCGCTCGACGAGGTGGTGGCGCACGTGCGCGCGGGCGGCAAGCCGCTGGCGCTCTACGTGTTCAGCCAGGACGACGCGGCGGTGGAGCGGCTCATCCAGGAGACGAGCGCGGGCGGCACGTGCGTCAACACGGTGGTGTTGCACAACGTGAACCCGCACCTGCCCTTCGGGGGCGTGGGCCACAGCGGGCTGGGCGCGTACCACGGCGAGGCGGGCTTCAAGGCCTTCAGCCACGAGCGCGCGGTGCTGCGGCAGGGGCGCACGTCGCTGGCGCACCTGTTCTTCCCGCCGTACACGGGCAAGGCGCGCAAGCTGGCGCGACTGGCGAGCCGGCTGTTCGAGTAGCCGGCCCGCCGTCTCACGGGTGCCTCAGGTGCGCAGGCCGGGGGCCTCGTGGCCGGTGCGCGCGACGTACTCGGTGTAGCCGCCGCCGTACTGGTGGATGCCCTCGGGCGTCAGCTCCAGCACGCGGTTGGACAGCGCGCCGAGGAAGTGCCGGTCGTGCGAGACGAAGAGCATGGTGCCCTCGTAGCGGGAGAGCGCCGTGATCAGCATCTCCTTCGTCGCCATGTCCAGGTGGTTGGTGGGCTCGTCGAGCACCAGGAAGTTGGGCGGGTCGAAGAGCATCTTCGCCATGACCAGACGCGCCTTCTCTCCACCGGAGAGCACGCGGCACTTCTTCTCCACCTCGTCGCCGGAGAAGCCGAAGCAGCCGGCCAGCGCGCGCAGCGAGCCCTGACCGGCGCGGGGGAACGCGTCCTCCAGCGACTGGAACACGGTGCGCTCGCCGTCGAGCAGGTCCATGGCGTGCTGGGCGAAGTAGCCGAGCTTCACGCTGCCGCCCATGGCCACGGTGCCCTGGTCCGGCGTGGTGGAGCCGACCACGAGCTTGAGCAGCGTGGACTTGCCCGCGCCGTTGATGCCCATGACGCACCAGCGCTCGCCGCGGCGCACGAGGAAGTCCATGCCGTCGTAGATGCGCTTCTTGCCGTAGGCCTTGTGCACGGCCTTGAGGCTCACCACGTCGTCACCGGAGCGCGGGGCGGGCTGGAACTCGAAGAGGACCGTCTGGCGGCGCTTGGGGGGCTCCACCTTTTCAATCTTCTCCAGCTTCTTCACGCGGCTCTGCACCTGGGCGGCGTGGGAGGCGCGGGCCTTGAAGCGCTCGATGAACTTCAGCTCCTTGGCGAGCATGGCCTGCTGGCGCTCGTACTGGGCCTGCTGCTGCTTCTCGTTCTGGGCGCGCTGCTGCTCGTAGAAGTCGTAGTTGCCCGAGTAGGTGGTCAGCGTGCCGCCGTCGATCTCCACCATCTTGGTGACGATGCGGTTCATGAACTCGCGGTCGTGCGAGGTCATCAGGAGCCCGCCCTCGTAGCCCTTGAGGAAGCCCTCGAGCCAGATGAGGCTCTCCAGGTCCAGGTGGTTGCTCGGCTCGTCGAGGAGCATCGCGTCCGGGCGCATGAGGAGGATGCGGGCGAGCGCCACGCGCATCTTCCAACCACCGGACAGGGCGCCGACGTCGCCGTCCATCATCTCCTCGCTGAAGCCCAGGCCCGCGAGAATCTCGCGCGCGCGGCCCTCGAGGGCGTAGCCGCCCAGCTCCTCGAAGCGTCCCTGGACCAGGCCGTAGCGCTCGACGAGCTTCTCCATCTCGTCGGCCTTGTCGGGGTCGGCGAGGTCGGCCTCGAGCTGCTTGAGCTCGGCGGACACGGTGCTCACGGGGCCGGCGCCATCCATGACCTCGGAGACGGCGCTGCGGCCGGACATCTCACCGACGTCCTGGCTGAAGTAGCCGATGGTGACGCCGCGGTCGACGGCCACCTGGCCCTCGTCGGGGTGTTCCTGGTCGGTGATCATCCGGAACAGCGTGGACTTGCCGGCGCCGTTGGGGCCGACGAGGCCGACCTTCTCCCCCTTGTGGAGAGCGGCCGAGGCCTCGATGAAGAGAATCTGCTGGCCGTGCTGCTTGCTGATGTTGTCGAGACGAATCATGTGCGTAGGGGGTGCCCGGAGAAAGCGGGCGCGGCGCCCTTATGCCATGGGGGACGCCAGAGGAGGACTGTTCCGAACCTCCGGCAATCGCTTCCCATGCCCGAGGGCGGCCAGCCAGGGTGGCGCACGCCCCCGGGCCGGGAGGGAGACCTACATGGGGCGGGGGCCGCGTTCCGCCGTGAGCGGATTCGCAGGCTCGCATCCTGGGTTCGCGGCGGAAGGCCGGGTCCACTAACCTCGGGCCTGATTGGGAGGGAGTCGATGCGCGACACGCGACGTTGGCGGACACGCTCCGCGACCCCGGAGGATGTACTGGCGTTGCTGCGCGCGAAGCTCGCGCACGACGCCGCGCTGGATGCGAGCGTGGAGGAGGACCCGCCCCTCGACTTCGAGACGCCACTGTCCCATTGGGAGGCCGCCCTGGATGCCGGGTTCCGGGACTTCTGGCTCGGATGGAAGCCGCTCGCGGCCTGGCTCCAGTCGTGGCTGTACGTCGAGGTTCCACCGCATGCGCTCGACGCCGCCCTGCGCGCGCATCGCGCGCCGACGATGGGACATCTGTGTGAGTTCCTCGCGCCGCGGCTGCGGCTGCCCGTCCTCGAGCCCCTGCGCGTGGCGGGGACGTCCTGCCTGACGGCGGGTGCCTTCATCACCTTGCGGACCGCGCTGCTGGGCGCGGGGCTCCCCGTCGCAAGAGCGCGCCCGTCCACACCCCTGTCCTTCCAGAGCTGGCAACAGCTGGCGACGTTCCAGGACGTCGTGGGACTGCTTTCACCCCGGGCGCTGCCTCGCGTCGAAATCCCGTCCACGCCCTTTCGCAAGGCGAGCCTCGGGCTCTTCGTCCTGGCGCTCGTGAGCACCGCCGCGGGCTACCGCCTGGGCTCCATGCCCCTGTTCGTCGGTGGGATGTCGGCGCTGTTGGGGGTCATCATCGCGGCGTGGCTGAGGCCGGGCCCCGCGCCCGGCACGGCGCGCTTCCCCGGAGTCACGACGCTCGGAGACGTGGCCCGCCTCCTCGCCGCGTCCGCCAGCACGCGGTGAGCACCCCGTGACACGCGATGGGACCCGAGCACTCGCGTGCCCGGTCCTCACATGACCTGGCTCACGGCGTGATGACGAGCCGGATGGGGTTGCCCTCCTTGCTCACCAGCCGCTCCACGCCCTTGGCCACGTCCTCGAGCGGCAGCGTCGCCGTCACCGAGCGCGACACGTCCAGGCGCTTGCCGCCCACCAGCGCCACCAGCTGGTCCAGGTGCTTCTTCTCGTAGCCCAGGTGGCCGAGCAGCGCCTGCGAGCGCACGCCGAAGTTCACCCCCGCGCCCAGCTGGATGGGCTCCGGCGACAGGCCCACCATCACCGCGCGCCCGTGCCGCCCGAGGCTCATCGACGCCTGCGCGAGCACCGCGTTCGCGCCCACCAGGTCCACCGCCACATCCAGCCCCATGCCGTTCGTGTGCTGGAGAACCTGTTTGCGCACGTCCGGCGCGCGCGGGTCCAACGCCACGTCCGCGCCGAACTCCAGCGCCCGCTTCCGCGCCGCCTCGTTCGTGTCGAACGCGAGAATCGGCGTCGCCCCCATCATCCGCGCAATCTGCACCGCGTGGACTCCCAGCCCACCGATGCCCCACAGGCCCACCGACTGCGCGGGACGCAGCTGCGCGGTCTCCACCAGCCCCGCGTACGGCGTCGCCACCGCGTCCGCGAGAATCGCCGCCTGCTCGAACGGCAGATGGTCCGGAATCGCAGACAGCACGAAGTAAGGCACCACCACGTACTCCGCCCACGCGCCGTCGTAGTGGAAGCCCATGATGTGGAAATCCAGACACTCCGCCGGCTGCCCGTTGGAGCACCTCGCGCACCGTCCACACGGCTTGCCGCCCGCCATGGCCACGCGCTGCCCCGCCGTCCAGCGCGGCACCCCCACCCCCACCGCGTCGATGACTCCCGAGGACTCGTGCCCCGGCGTCACCACCGGCAGCGGCGACTGCAACGAGCCGTCCAGCAGATGCGCGTCCGACAGACAGATGCCGCACGCCTTCACCTGGACCCGCACCTCGCCGGGCCCCGGCTGGGGAACGGGGACGTTCGTCACCGTCAGCGTCTTCGTCGCCGTATCGAAGCGCGCCGCCCGCATCGTCCGCTGGTTCGCGTCTGCCATCGATTGACTCCTCTGCGCCACGCCTCGGCCACACACACGCGCGCGCTCAAGCTCGGAAGGCGCCGAACCTAGCACGCGAGATTCATCCGCTTCGCCCTGTGCGGGCCAATGGAGTGTGAGCACACAATTCCACGCTCACGCCGCGCGAGGAGCAACTCACGCGAGACCCTCTCCCCTCGTCGTGCGTTCCGAAGTAGAGCGAGGCCGTCATGAACCTGAGCGCGACGAAGCAGGTCATCGAACACCTGGTGCAACACGGCGGACGCGGCAAGGGCTGGTTCCACCAGCACCAGGCCCCGCGTCCCCTCGACGCTCAGTCCATCAACGCGCTCACCCTCCCGGACGCGCGTCCACTCCCACCCAGCCTCCGCGAGTGGCTCGCCTTCGATGCGAGCTGGTTTCGCCTGGCGAAAGGCACCCCACCCGAGTTGGAGGTCCGACCGCTGCGGGACATCCTCACCGGTTGGTCCCGGGCCATGACCAAGCACGCGCCGGCGGCGGAGTCCTTCACGGAGGAGCAGCTGGTCCAGGCCTGGGTGGACCTGCTGCCCGACCCCACCATGGTGAACGCGCTCGCCCTGGAGCTCTTGCCCTCGGGGAGCCAGGAGCACCTGCTGCTCTTCCACAAAGCGAACCGTCGCGGCGAGTACCCCGTCCTCGGCTGCCACAACCGCTTCGAGTTCTGGCTCAAGTACAAGAGCTTCGGCGACTACCTGTCCCACTACTTCGGACTGTCCGAACCCGACTGAGCGGCCCGACAGCCGCGCCCCTCCGGCACAGGACGGGCGCGGCTCGGGACGATGGGTCAGAAGCAGTCGTTGCCCGGATACGGCGGGCCGAAGCCGTCGATCACGCTCTCGACGATGTAGTAGCTCACCGGGCCGTAATAGCTCGCGTCGCCGTAGCAGGTCTTGATGTCCACGCGAGAGAAGGGACTGCCCGAGCGATACAGCACGCCGTCGAGGTAGACGGCGAGCCCGGGGCTGTACGTCCCGTACGTGCCCTCCACGGTCAAGTAGCCGTCGAAGATGTTGTTGCAGAAGGACTTGATGCCGGAGCCGTCGTGGCAATCGAAGTACTCCTTGACGAAGGCCGGCCCGAAGCCGGAGCGCTGGTACACGCGCTTGCCATTGACGTAGATCTGCGTCAGCGAGCTCTGGGTGTCCTGCGCCGACCAATAGCTCACCAGCGCGTCCGTGTCGGCGAACGGCCCATCATGCTGCGCCATGGCGGGGGTCGCGACGGCCAACGAAAGCACAAACGCTGCGAGGAACTGCTTCATGAAGACTCTCCTTGAGAGGAACCGAGCATCGGTGTCGGTCGGAGGCAGGTATAGGGAATGGGCGGCAGGGGGGCTCGGCCGAGGGTGCACGGGGATTCGGCCGTGGGCGCTGGGAGTGTCGGAGGTGGGTGGGAGGATGCGTGCCACGACATCTGGGGGCGGCACTTGCGCACAGTCTTCTCGACGGACGGGGTCTCCGAGCAGCAGCGGCATGAGTACTGGCAGGAATTGGCGAGCAAGGTGCTCCTGGGACTGAGGACGGAGCACAAGTCCTCCTCCAGTCCCTTCTTCGGGCGGCTCGACCATCACGACGCAGGACCGCTGGGCGTGACGTACCTGCACTCCTCGGCCCAGAGCGTCTATCGGGGGGAGCCGGAGATCGCCCGGGCCCCGCGCGAGTGCTACTACCTCTGCATGCAGGTGGAGGGCGTCTGCCGGCTGCGCCAGGGACGCGAGGAGCGGTACTCCCACCCCGGTGACGTGGAGCTCTTCGATGGGACCCGACCGGGAGAGCTCTCGTTCGACGCGGACTACCGCCGCATCGTCATCGTGGCGCCCTACTCCACGCTGCGGCCACGGCTCTCACGTCCGGATGACCTGGTGGGCAGCGTGCTCCACACCCAGGAGGGCGTCGGGGCCCTGGTCTCCGCCTACCTGCGCGCCTTCGCGGTGAACCAGCTCGCCGAGCCCGTCGCGGGCTCCGTCTCGGACAACCTGCTCGAGCTGCTCGCCCTGGCCTTCAACACCCAGGGCCGGACCCTCCAGACCGACGCCGCGAGCGTGCGAGAGGCCCGGCGACATGCCCTCCGCCTCTATGTCGAGCGTCACCTCGCGGAGCCCTCGCTGAGCCCGGCGACGGCCGCCGCCCACTTCCGCATGTCCACGCGCTACCTGCATGGACTGTTCGCGGAAGGCGGCGAGAGCTTCATGCGCCAGGTCCTCTCGCGCCGCCTGGAGCGCTGCCGCCAGGCGCTCGAGGACCCCGACATGGACGCGCGCGGCATCGCGGACATCGCCTTCAGCTGGGGCTTCGTGGACCTGACGCACTTCGGCCGCGCGTTCAAGAAGGCCTACGGCATGACGCCCCGGGACTGGCGTCACGAACACGCCCGACCGCGGGCATGACGCTCGCCGAGGTCCTTGCCAACAAGCCCTGGCGCGCTCCCAGCCCAGCACGGGCGCGCCGGGTGGCGTAGAGTGGCCCGCCGTGCTGACCGTCGACCCGCATCCGTCCCTGGACACGCTGAGCTTCACCACCACCTTCCCCGCGTCGCTGGGCGCGTCGCCCTCGCCGCAGTGGCTGGTGGCGCTGCTGAGGTCGGACGCGGCCGCGCCGCTCTCCAGCGACGACACCGTGCGCGGCGCCGTGCGCGACATGCTCCGCCACGGCGGCTACAAGCCCACGGGCCGGGGCAAGCCCGCCTCCGAGTACCTGGTGCGCGCCGCGGGGGATGGCTCGCTCGGCAGCATCAACACGGCCGTGGATGCGTGCAACGCGGTGTCGCTGCACAGCGGGCTGCCCATCAGCGTCGTGGACCTGGACCGCGCCACCCAGCCGTTCCGCGTCGGCATCGCGCCCGAGGGCGCCCAGTACGTCTTCAATGCCTCCGGCCAGACCATCGACCTCGCGGGCCTCTTGTGCCTCTTCGACGCCGAGGGCCCGTGCGCCAACGCCGTGAAGGACGCGCAGCGCACCAAGACCAACGCGGACACCCGCCGCACGCTCACCGTGCTCTGGGGCGCCAAGGCCCTGGGAGACCGCACCGCGCGGGCCTTCGCGTGGTACCGCGAGCTGCTGGAGAGAGCCGGCGCCACCGTGGAGCGACTCCCCTGAGCGCCCTGGACCTGGCGCGGCTGCTCGCCGATGGCGCGCGCTCGCTCTCCGCGGCCTGGGGACGCCCCGTGCTGCTGACCGAGCCCCAGGTCCTGCGGACCCAGTCGCGCTGCCACGTCGTGCGCGCCCGCGTGCGCGGCGGAGACGTCACCAGCGTCGTGCTCAAGCACTTCCATCAGGACCTGGTGCTCGGGCTGGATGAGTGGGCGGGGCTGGAGCTGCTCGGCCGGCACAACCTCACCATCGCCCCGGGCCTCATCGCGGGCAGCGTCGACTCGCGGCTGCTCGTGCTCCAGGACCTGGGCCTCGGCCCCACCCTGGAGGACCTGCTCCAGGGGGACGACCCGGAGGCGGCCATCGGCGGGCTGCTCGCCGTGGCCCGCCTCACCGGGCAGCTCCACGCGCGGACCTGGGGCCTGCATGGGGACTTCGACATGCTCCGCCATGCGCTGAGCCCTCGGCCCGGGCGCGTGCGCATCGAGAACGCGCGCTATCTGCTGGAGCACGTGGACCGGCTGCGACGGTGGACGGACGCGGTCGACGCGGAGCTGGAGCCGGGGACGCAGGAGGACCTGGAGCACGTGGCGCGCGAGCTGGCCGAGCCCGGTCCGTTCCTCGCGCTCACGCATGGGGACATGGCCCCGGGCAACACGTTGTTCACGGCCAGCGGCCCGCGGCTGCTCGACTTCGAGTACTGCGGCATGCGCCACGCGCTGTACGACGCGCTGATGTGGCTGCTGGTGGTGCCGCTGCCCGAGGAGCTCATCACGCGCGCGGACGTCACGTACCGCATCACCCTGGCGCCCTCGTGCGAGGCGGCGCGCATCGACGCGACATGGCTGCGCGCCCGCGCGCTGCTCGCCACCGCGCGCACGGTGAACATGTTCCAGTGGATGTCGCCTCGCGCGCTGGAGCGGGACAGGGAGTGGGCGCCCGGGTTCTCCGAGCGCGCCGCCCTCTTGCGTCACCTCGCTCGCGCCCGGGCGCTGCGGGAGGACGTGGACCCGATTCCCGCCCTGTCGCGCACCCTGGATGCGCTCGAGGAGCGCCTGGCGGAGCGCTGGGCCGGGACCGGCTCGTTCACCTGGCCCGCGTTCCGGTAGGCGCGCGCCACCTCGGGTGTCATGGGGTCAGCCGCAGGGCGTGAACCCGCTGGAACAGCTCGCCGAAGCGTCGCTCCTTGAAGGCCTGGACCAGCTCGGGATGGCGGCCCTGCTTCAGCTCGCACAGGTAGCGGTACTTCGCCACGTGGTATCCGGCCACCACCCAGGCGAGCTTCAGCGCCCTCCATCCGCCGCGCCACAGCGCTCCATGCAGCAGGCCATCTCGCAGGAGGTGCGCGGGGCGCTGGAGCGACGCGGGCTTGGACGTGCGCCCTTCCACGAACGCCATCACCGCCCAGAGCAGCGCGTAGCGGTGCTCCTTGGCGGAGCGCAGGGAGACGGACGTGGCGAACCGGTGCTCGATGAACGCCTGGAGCCGCTGTGCACGTCGGCGAGGCAGCGCTTCATGGACAATCATCTCCGGACGCCAGGCGGCCACCTCCCTGCGCAGGAGGCGCGAGCGCCAGTGCGTGCGGTATAGGAAGCGATGACCGTCGACCTCGGCCCAGTCGCGCAAGGGCAGACGGTAGACGGCCTCGCGCGGGTGGCTCTCTCTCCAGCCGACGATGGCTCGCACGGCGTCTGCGTCCAGGTGCTCGTCCGAGTCCAGGAAGAAGACGTAATCGGAGGGCCTCAGCGAGGCGACGGCCGCGGCCCGGGCGGCGCCATATCCCTCCCAGGCCATCGACACGGACCTCACCCCCATGCGCCGGGAGATGTCCGAGGAACCGTCCGTGGACATGGAGTCCACGGCCACGACGTCATCACAGACCGCCAGCAGGCTCTCCAGGCACCGGGGCAGCGTGTCCTGATTGTTTCCATGAATGACGAATCCGGCGAGTCTCACGAACCCACCACCTCTCATGCGGCCAACCTCTCGCCCCGGCCGGCAGAGTCCCCGAACCCTACCTGCGTCCAGCGCGTGAAGGGAAAGGGGTGAGGCCGACGAACTGCATCGTGAGCAACGATTCATCGGCATGAGGCCCTCCCGGGCCCTGGCCTCCGGCTCACTCGCGGACGCGGATGACCAGCTTGCCGAACGGCCCCCGGTCCAGGTGCGCCAGGGCCTGGGGGAAGTCGCGCAGCGGGTACGTCGCGTCGATGACGGGCGCCACGCGCAGCGTGTCCACCGCGCGGACCAGGTCCTCGAGTCCCCGGCGGTGTCCCACGAGCACGCCCTGGATGATGCCGTGGCTCCGGAGCAGCGGGAGCGCGGGGAAGCGCATGTCGAAGCCCTCCAGCACGCCGATGAGCGAGATGCGTCCGCCTGACGCGAGGGCGCTGGCGGAGCGCCCCAGGTTGTCGCCGCCCACCAGCTCCAGCACCTGGTCCGCGCCACGTCCGCTCGTCAGCTCCAGCACCTCCTTCTCCCAGTCGGGGGTGCGGCGACGATGGATGCCATGGGCCGCGCCCAGCGTCTTCGCGCGAGCCAGCTTCTCGTCGTCTCCCGAGGTGACGATGACGCGCGCGCCGAGCGCGGAGGCGAGCTGCACGGCGAACAGCGACACGCCCCCGGTGCCTTGCGTCACCACCGTCTGTCCGGGCCTGAGCGCACCTTGCTCCACCAGGGCCGTCCACGCGGTGAGCCCCGCGCAGGGCAGCGTGCTGGCCTGGGCATCATCGAGCGTCCTGGGCGCGGTGACGAGCCAGCCCTCGGGCATCACGACATACTCGGACAACACGCCGGGGACGCTCCCTCCCAGGGCTCGCGGTGCGCGAGGAGGTGGGCCGTCCACCCAGTCCGTGTTGAAGGCCGCGAGCACGCGCTCGCCCACCCGGACCCGCGAGACACCCGCGCCGGTGGCCACCACCTCCCCCGCCATGTCGGAGGTGGGCACGAAGGGCCACGGGACGTCGGAGTATCCGCCTGCGTCCAGGAAGAGCTTCTCGCGGTAGTTGAGGGACACTGCGGACACGCGCACCAGGGCCTCGCCCGCGCCGGGCTGGGGAATGGGCACGCTCGCCAGTTGCAGGTTCACGCGGCCCGGCTTGCGCAGCTCCCACCGCTTCATCACGCCATCCATCGTTGCTGTCTCCAGGGTCATGCCATTCGAGGGCCTGGGGGATATACGGGGGAGGGAAGGTCCCCAGTGGAGAGCTTTGGAGGCTTCACTGGAGACAGGAATTCGCCAATGGGAGGCGTGTCGTGACGGACCGGCTGAGTGGAGTGCTGACCTTCGTGCAGGCCGCGGAGGCGGGGAGCTTCGCGCTCGCGGCGAAGCGGCTGGGGTTGTCGCGGTCGGCGGTGGGCAAGAGCATCGCGCGGCTGGAGGAGCGGTTGGGGGCGCGGCTGTTCCTGCGCACCACGCGCAAGCAGGGGCTCACCGAGGACGGGCAGGTCTTCTACGAGCGGTGCGTGCGGGCGCTGGCGGAGCTGGAGGCGGCGGAGGCGGAGCTGGACTCGGGGCATCGCGCGCCCACGGGGCGGCTGCGGGTGACGGCCTCGGTGCTGTTCGGTCGTCACTGCGTGGCGCCGCTGCTGGGGGAGCTGGCGCGACAGCATCCGGGGCTCGAGGTGGAGCTGTCCGTGAGCGACCGGGTGGTGGACCTCATCGAGGAGGGGTTCGACCTGGCGATTCGGGTCGCGCCCTTGTCGGACCATGCGGGACTGACGGCGCGGCGACTGGGCGTGCAGAACATGGTGGTCTGCGCGTCACCCGCGTATCTGGCGCGACGTGGTCGACCCAAGTCCCTCGAGGATTTGGGGAAGCATGAGGCCGTGCTCTACGGACGACAGGGGACAACCAAGCCCTGGCGGTTCCCGGACCCACGGGGAGGTGAGCGGCTGGTGTCGATGCGAGGGCGACTGCGCTTCGATGACCTGGAAGCCATCACCGACGAGGCGGTGAGGGGCGCTGGGCTCGCGTGGCTGCCCTGCTGGCTGGTCGCGCCGCGATTGAGCAAGGGAGAGCTGACGCTGTTGCTTCAGGAAGAGGGACGACACGGGAATGAAGTCTTCGCCGTGTGGCCGCAGAACAAGCACCTGCCCTCGAAGGTCCGCGCGGCCATCGACCTGCTCGCCGCGCGCATCCCCGAGACTCTGTCCGCCGGAGAGGCCCGTGGGAAACGGCGCTCGCGCTCTCCGCGGGCGGCGCCCCCGTCACGAGATGGCAATCGTGGGAGATAGGTCGTCCGCCTGAAGGGACGCGACAAAGGCACCGAAGTCTTCGGCGATGAAGAAGAGCTGCTTCCCATCGGCCTGCGCGGAAGCATCCCAGAAGAAGACGCCGCCCGGAGCATCGCCTCCGGCGGCTAGACAGATCTTGTCGGCACCCTCTGTCGTCCCGATGGGAAGGAGCTTCGTCGGAATGCGCTCCTCGAACACGCGAAGGTTCCAGTCCAGATTGCACGACTCGATGGAGTCGTTGAGACCGAAGAACAGGTGGACACGAACCAACGCCCCCCAGGAAGACCTTCGACACTGAAGAGGTCCCGCACTGGGCGCCCCCATTCGTGGCGAGCAGGAAGTCTCGGTACTCGCCTGGGAGTTGGAAGCCGTGCGACGCCTCGAAGGCGCGGACCGTGTCCTCATCCAATGGGGGCCCTCTTTCGAGCGTCTGTACGAACTGCAACATGGCTGCGCACGGTAGTCCCAGTCCCACGCTGTTCGACTACTTCAATCCGACTCCAGTCTTCGTCGATTCACTCCACTCAGGGAATGCCTTGTCCCGGAGCTGAGGCTCAGGAGTGTCTTTGTACCGCTCGAAGACCTGCGCGGATTGTCGCGCGATATTCCCCAGACGACCTGCGCCCGCGTACGCCTTGAAGTTGCTGATCCGCATCTTCATGCTTCCCAGCTTGATTCCTCGTTGCTCCGCGATGGCAGCCATGTCACACGGAAGCAGGGCTGTACCGAATCGATAGAGATAGAAGGCGACGATATCGTCAGCCTCGCTCCACTCATGATTGCTCATTCCAGTGCTCCAGTGGGTGGACGACAACGAAGGGTGAACTGGCAGGCTCCAGCAAAGAAACCGACTGCTTCTCGGTCAGAAGTCCGCTGCCCTGCGGGCCTGCTCCACCCGCCTCTGTGCCGCCGCTTCCTTCCAGAGAATGGAACTGCGGTACCTCACGAGCACATCAGCCCCTACGCCGCGCTCTTGCGTCAATGCGAGCGTCACCACCGTTTCGCCAGTAGCCCACGCAGCCCTGGCTTCGAACGGCGACTTCAGCAGTCGGTCCCTCTCCATCGCGACACGCATGGATGTCCCTTCACTGTGGATGGCAGCAGCAGTGCTGTCCTGAGCGGAGCGGACTCCCGAAGCCAGTCGTGCGGACTGATTGAGCGAGTCGCCGATTTGCCGCAGGACATGAAGGGTCTCAAGGTCATCGATGACGGTATCCGTCGTCCTCTCCCGAGCTGGCCTTCCATACTTGCTCGAGAGGAGCCCCTTGATGTCGGCATACGAGCTTCGTGCCGAAGCGAGTGATGGGAGCCACAAAGAGACATCTGAGAGGCGTCCGCCCGCGAACGAGCAGTACACCTTGGCCTCATAACCAGCCACCACGATATCGGCGACCACCTTGCCGTCTTCGACAGCTGCTCTCGGCCCCAGCACAGCGACAACCTCTGAGCGCGTCATCCCCCATCTTGTCGCCTGGAACCCTTCAGCACTCCGCCATGCGGCACCCTGAGTATTCAGGGCGCGAATCGCCGCAAGTCGCTGCGCCCGTCTTTCCCTCTCAGGAGATGCACACCCCATAGCGAGTGGAAGGCAGATGCAGACGGCGATTGCTAAGCGCATGGCTCGATTTCATGTGCCCTCGCGAACTCGGTCAAGCGCCCCCCTGCACCAAGCCAGCCGCGTGCGCTGAAGACGAGGTTCAATGACGAGCCGGGTCGCACCAGACCACCATTGGCCACCGCCAGACTGACGTGGCCTTGCATCGGTGTTGGGAGCCCGCATCTCGGGCCGGACCTGGACAGCCCCGACCAGACGGGGTCTACCTTACCCCAGACGCGGCTCACCGCAGCGCGAACCGTCTTCTGTACGCATCCGGGGTCAGCCCCGTGCGCGCCTTGAACCGTCGCCGGAACGACGTGGTGTCCGCGTAGCCCACGGCCTGCGAGATGTCCTCCACGGTGCGCGGGCTCGTCTCCAGCATCCGCCGGGCCGCCTCGACGCGCAGGCGTTGGACGTAGTCCAGCGGCGTGTCCCCCGTCGCCTTCTGGAAGCGCCTCAGCAGCGTCCTCGCGCCCAGGCTCGCGGCCTCCGCCGCCTCCGCCAGCGTCACCGGGCCCTGGTAGTGCGCCTCCAGCCACTCCTGCGCGCGCAGCACCGTCGCGTCCCCGTGGTCCCTCGGCGCCGAGTGCACCGCGTACGGCCCCTGCAACCTGCGCCCCGGCTCCACCAACAACATCTTCGCGCACAACGCCGCCAGCTCCGGTGACGCCTGCTTCGCCACCAGATGCAGACACAGGTCCAGATACGCGGTGATTCCTCCCGCCGTGAGCACGTCGTCCTGGTCCACCAACAACAGCTCCGGCTTGAGCCTCACCCCCGGATAGCTCGCCGCGAAGCGCTGCGCCAACCCCCAGTGCGTCGTCGCCTCGCGCCCCTCCAACAACCCCGTCTCCGCCAACACGAACGCACCCGCGCACACCGCCGCCAGCTTCGCCCCTCTCGCATGCTGCGCCTTCAACCACCGCGTCAGCACCCGCTCCCCCAACACCTCCTCCAATCCACCCACCATCGCCGGAACCAACACCACGTCGAAGCGCTCCGCCGGCTCCGGCACCCGCGCCGCCATCAACTCCAGCCCGTGGAAGCTCCTCGCGGGCCGCCCACCCGGCGACACCAGCTCCGCCACGAACGGCTCCGACATCCCCACGTCCCGGCTCAACAGGTTCGCCATCGCGAACACGTCCAGCGGCCCCATCACGCTGGAGGCCACACACCCCTCCAGCGACAACACCGCGATTCGTGTGGGAGACGACGCCATGGCCGCTTGTCGTTTTCCGCCCGGATTTTGTCAATCCAGGCACTCGTCGCGTGCATCCCGTCTGGTTATTCCATCCCATGAAGCCCCACCCCATGGAGGACCCCTTGGACCCCACCACCGCCCTGCTGCTCATCGACATCCAGAACGACTACTTCCCCGGCGGCCGCGCCGAGCTGGACCGCGCCGACGCCGCCGCCACCCAGGCCCGCGCGGCCCTCGACCACTTCCGCCAGCACCGCCTGCCCGTCATCCACGTCCGCCACATCTCCGTGCAGCCCGGCGCCACCTTCTTCCTCCCCAACACCCCGGGCTCGGAGACCCACCCCCTCGTCGCGCCCCGCCCCGACGAGCGCGTCATCCTCAAGCACTACCCCAACAGCTTCCGCGAGACGGACCTCCAGAAGCAGCTGGGCGCGCTCGGCATCAAACACCTCGTGGTGACCGGCATGATGACCCTCATGTGCGTGGACACCACCGTGCGCGCCGCCGCGGACCTCGGCTACTCCGTCACCGTGCTCCACGACGCCTGCGCCGCCCGCGCCCTGGAGCTCAACGGCGTGAGCGTGCCCGCGCCCCAGGTCCACGCCGCGTTCCTCGCCGCGCTCGGCATGGCCTACGCGAAGCTGGAGGGCACGTCCGACTTCCTCGCCCGCGCGGGGCGCTGACGTCAGAGCTTCAGGCCCTCACGGATGCGCGCGACGACTTCCTCCGGCGGCACCGAGACGTCCACTGGCAGCGCCTGCTCGGGCACCTCCAGCGTCGCCAGCTGGCTGGCCAACAGCTCCGGCGGCATGAAGTGCCCGTGCCGCTGCGCGAGCCTGTGCGCCAGCACCTCGCGCGGCGCGTGCAGGAACACCCACCGCGTCCGCGCCGGGTCCACCTCCAGCTTCTCGCGATAGGTGCGCTTGAGCGCGGACGAGGCCAGCACCACGTCCTCACCGCGCGCCAGGGAGCGCTCCAGCTCACCGCGCACGTCCACCAACCAGGGCCAGCGGTCCTCGTCCGTCAGCGGGATGCCCGCCGCCATCTTCGCCACGTTGGCGGCCGAGTGCAGGTCGTCCGTGTCGAGGAAGCGCCAGCCCAGGCTCTGGGCCAGCGCGCGCCCCACCGTCGACTTGCCGGCGCCCGAGACGCCCATGACGATGACCACCATCCCGTGACGCCTCCTCGATGAAACGTGGACCTCCGGACATGGTGCGACGCCTGCCGCCCGTCCGCCACTGCCTCGCGCGTCGAATGACCACCTCTCCACGTCCCGCGGGCCCCTCACGCGCGACACCGGGCCGCCCGCCTGCCCCCGTGGCGCCCCGTCGAACTCCGGATACCCGTCCAACGTCGCGGGTCCAGCGCGCGGAACACGGCGCCACACCGCCACCGTGCTTGGGAAACGTCAGACCCCAGGGGTACGATTCTCCTCACGGTCGCCGCGAGGACACGCGGCACGGAGGGGATATCAGTGGCGGACCTCGCGGACGGTGAGCAGGCGGAGATGAAGGGCTCGGGCGCCAAGCCCTACATCCTCAAGAACACCGGAGGTGTCTACTCGTGTTCCTGTCCCGCGTGGCGCAACCAGTCCATCGGCATCGAGCGGCGCACCTGCAAGCACCTGCGCAAGCTGCGCGGTGAGGACGCCGAAGCCGCCCGCGTCGGCGGCGCCGAGGCCCTCCCCAAGGCCACCCGCGTCAAGACGGCGAAGGAGTCCGAGTCCGGCGAGGACGCCACCGAGAAGGCTCCACCGCTCCTGCTCGCCCATCCGTGGGAGAACGACGTGGACCTCACGGACTGGTGGATGAGCGAGAAGCTCGACGGCGTGCGCGCGTACTGGGATGGCAAGCGCTTCTGGTCGCGCCTGGGCAACGAGTTCTTCGCGCCGGACTGGTTCACCGCGGGCCTGCCGGACTTCCCGCTGGACGGAGAGCTGTTCGGTGGCCGCAAGCGCTTCCAGCGCACGGTGAGCGTGGTGCGCCGGCAGGACAAGAGCCAGGACTGGAAGGAGCTGCTCTTCGTGGTGTTCGACGCCCCGAGCGTGGACGCGGCCTTCGAGCAGCGGCTGGAGCACTGTCGCAAGTGGGTGGATGACACGAAGCCCGGGTACGCGCGGTGGCATCCGCACGAGCGCTGCCAGGGCACGGCGCACCTGCGCGCGGAGCTGGAGCGGGTGGAGGGCCTGGGCGGCGAGGGGCTGATGCTGCGTCAGCCGGGCTCGCGCTACGAGGTGGGCCGCTCGCACACGCTGCTGAAGGTGAAGAGCTTCAAGGATGACGAGGCCGTGGTGATTGGCCATGTCGCGGGCGCGGGCCGGCACAAGGGGCGGCTGGGCGCGCTCGAGGTGGAGCTGCGCAACGGCAAGCGCTTCAGCGTGGGCACGGGCTTCTCCGACGCGGAGCGCGCCTCGCCGCCGGCCCTCGGCACGCTCATCACGTTCCGCTACCAGGAGCTGTCCAACGACGGCGTGCCGCGCTTCCCCTCGTACATCGGCGTGCGCATCGACGCGGCGCCCTTCAAGGCGAAGGGCTGAGCGCCGCCCGCACCGACGGGAGTCTTTCCACGGGGTGACAGGGCCCACGCGGGCCCTGTCCGCTCGCGGATGGGCGGAGCGGCCCCTAGGGGCGAGCCTCCGGAGGAGGACCGGTGCGCAGGGACCCCGGTTCATAGGGTGGCGGCGCCCGAGGGCGCGCGAGCGGCCCGGGCTACCTCTTGCCCCGAGCCGTCCCATGTCGTCCGCCGCCTCCGAAATCGCGCCCACGTGTGCCGTGCATCCCCTGGAGGACTCCGTCTTCGTCTGCGACCGGTGTGGCAGCTTCGGCTGCGCCGGCTGTCGCGCCCACCCGGAGGCCGCCCGCTGCGCGCCGTGCGTACGTCGAATTCGGGAGGACCCGACGGCCATGGCCCCCACGCGGCTCCTGCGAGATGCCTGCTCGCTCCTGCTCCAGCACCGGGTGCTCCTGGCGGGGCTCTTCATCCTCCAGTGGCTCTGCCTCATGGGCTCCGGGGCCCTCCTCCACCTCACCCAGAGCACCTTGCCCGGCATCACGTCCCTGGTCGCGGCGGAGCTCGGCCTGAGCATCCTCCTCATGCGCGCGGTGACCCGGCGGCTGCGCGAGGAGGCCGGGCTGCCAGCCCCGGACGTCAGCTCCCCATGGGTCGTCCTCGGGCGCATCCCCCTCCTGCTCCTGACGTACGTGTTGACGTTCCTCGTCGTCCTGGGGGGCTCGTTCCTCCTCGTGCTGCCAGGCGTCTACATGGCGCTCTGCACGAGCCTGGCCCCCGCCGCCGTCGCGGTGGACGGCAAAGGTCCACTCGCCGCGCTCCGGTTCTCCTATCAACTCGTCCGAGGCCATCGCAGGAGGCTTCTCAGCGCACTGCTCCCAGTGCTCATCCTCATGCCCCTCTCGGACACCGTGGGCTCCCTCCTCACCGACGCGACGGAGCACCTGCCGGCGCCCTTCTCCTTCGCCGCCAACCTCGTCGCCACCTTGATGGTCATGGCGTCGGTGAGCCTGCACCAGTTCGTCCTGGTGCTCGCCTACCAGCGACTGCTGGAGCGACAGCCCGTGTCGCGGTCATCCCCGGAGAGCGCCTGACGGCATCCCCCGTCGGGCCCGAGTCGCTCGCCTCCATCGAAGGTGAGCGACTCGCATCCCACTCCCGGCGACTACTTCGTGGTGTATCCACCGTTGACGAGAATCGTCTGGCCCGTCATCCACCAGCCCTCGGTGACGAGGAACCGGATGAACGGAACGATGTCCTCGATGTCGGTGAGGCCCGTCTTGGAGAACCTCGACAGCGCCGCCGCCGTCTTGTGGTAGGTGACCGCGTCCTCTCCCTCCGCCGGGTAGAAGAAGGGCGTGTCCATGGGGCCCGGGCCGACCGCCGTCACGGAGATGCCCCGCTCGCCGAACTCCTTCGAGGCCGCCCGGGTGAAGTGCTCGACGGGGGCCTTCATGCCCGCATAGGTCGCGTAGAAGGGCGTGTATGCCCCCAACAGGGACGTGACGAGCGTGCAGACCTTGCCGTTGTCGTTCAGGTGCCGCCCCGCCTCCTTGAGGAAGAAGAAGGCCGTCTTGGCATTCACCGCGCTCATCTCGTCGAACTCCGCCTCCGTGGTCTCGACGATGGGCTTCTTGAGCACCTTTCCCACGGTATTGATGGCGATGTCCGGCCTGCCCACCGCGGCCCTCGCCTCCGCGAAGAGCTGCTCCATCCCCCGGGCGCTCGTCAGCTCTCCCTGGAGAGCCACCCCCTTGGCCCCCGCGGCCTCGATGGCACGCAGCGTCTGCTCGGCGGCGCTCCTCGCGCTCGCGTCGTGGTAGTGAATCACCACCGCCTTGGCCCCATGTCGCGCCAGGTCGCGAGCCATCAACCCGCCCAGGTTCTTGGCGCCCCCCGCGATGAGGACATTCTTCCCTTCGAGACCATGGATGCTCATGGATGGGCCTTTCTCCAACAAGCGCACTGCCCGTCGGGTGGCAGTGGATGACGGGGCACGTCCCATCACCGCCGCGAGCCTCCGCGCTTCACCCCGCTGCCTCAATGCGCTGGGCGAGCGAGACAGACGTCCCGCAGCCGACACGCCCCCGCCCATGCGGGCCAGGCCCCGAGAGCCCCTCTGTGCGCTAGCCGTCATCCCACTCGTGCTGCCCCGGAGGCCTCGTCACACCGGCTCCCGCACCCGGTATACAGCCAGGTGTCGCCCCTTCCGCCCCCGCGGGAGCCCCCGAGCGAGGTGACCATGCACTGCGAGCGCTGCCTGTCGGAACACTCCGATGCACTGCCATGCCCACCCGCCGCGCGTCGTCACGCCACCTCGCGCACAAGCCCCCATCGCCCCATCACGCGGACTCCCGCCCCCTGTGACGTGCGCATCCAGCATCCCCAGGGCCTCGAGGCCCACCGCGTCGAGGTCTGCAAGGGCGGCCTGTTCCTCGGCTGCGAGGAGCCCTTCCCTCCCCTCTTCACACGGCTGTCATTGACGCTGCGCCTGGACGGCGAGGACTTCACCTGCGAGGGCGAGGTGGTGCGTCACGTCGACACCGCGCACGCCCGCACCTGGGGCTCCACGGCGGGCATCGGCGTGCAGCTCCAACCCACGCCTCCCCGGCTGCGCGAGCTGCTCTCCCGGCCCCACGCCCCAGAGGACGCCGTCACTTCACCGTGAACACCCGCGAGGCGCCGTAGTACGGGCGCACGCGCGCATCCCAGCCGGACTTCCACTCGCCCTCGTGGAGGATGCGGTACGTGCCCGGCGCGGCGTCGCGCGGGATGTGCCACTCCACCGTGACGTGCGAGCACCCCAGCGTGGGCACACAGCTCTCGCGCTCCCAGCGGTAGCGCGTCTCCCAGTCACCATCATCCGCCACGTCCACCCACGCGCCGATGGAGCCCTTGCGCTGCACGCGCAGATACGTCCCCTCCAGGCGCAGGTCGTTCTTCGGATGCGCGCCCCAGAACGTGACCTTCACCGAGTCCCCGCGCGCGTACGACGCCTTCGCGTCCGTGATGACGTCGCCGAACGACACCCAGAGCAGCTTGTCGTCGTACACCACGCCGGGCTGGAGGCTCGCCTGGATGAAGCGCAGGTCCGTGGGCAGGGGCCCCGGAGCAACCGGATGCCCCTCGCGCATCCCCACCGCGAGCGAATCGAACCCCTGCTGCAGCGCCGCGAGCGTCCACGGCCCGAAGTGCGTCGACGCCCCCTCGTAGGACTGGCGCGCGTACTCCTCGCGCGTGGCGACATAGCCCGCGTAGTCGTTGGCCAGCCCCACGATGACCACCTCCGTGATGCCCCGGGGCGAGAGCCGCTCCAGCACCGTCCGACGCAGCCGCCGCCCCGCCATCGTCGTCACCTCGAACGGCACCGCCACCAGCGCGAGCGGCCCCACCGTCACCAACTGCAGCGGCAACACGTCCGGGCTCCACGGGTGCGGCAGCATGGCGCCCATCTCCAGCACGATGGGCTTCTCGCCCTGACACGGCGTGGTGGTGAGCGCGCAGGTGAACTGGCTCCACAAGTCATGGATGACGGCGCACGACGCGCCCTCCACGCCATAGCCGGGCCCGTCCTCCGCGCCCGCCAGCATCGACAGCCCAATCGCCGCGGGACACGTGCGGCGCGGCCTCCCATCCGCGTACTCGGGCGCCACGTCCACCGCGTCCATCTTCACGAAGGTGTGCCGGAAGTCCACGCCCCCCACGAGCGGCGTCGTGGCCCGGGCCCACAGCCGCGCGGCGAAGTCGTGCTGCTTGCGCGCGGACAGCTCCGTGTCCTCGAAGTCGTCGGCCCCACCGCCATTCGTGCCGCCCAGGATGTTGGGCGTGACGTCCCCCGCGTTCGCCTGCGCGAAGGCCGCGACGAACGTGTCCCCCTTGTCATGCGCCTTCTCGAACCAGTACGAGGCCAGTCCCTTGTTGTCCCCGCTGATGAGGTGGTTGTCGTTGCCCATGGACGTCGCGTGCACGGCGAACCAGTTGATGAGCCCCACGTCGCCGCCTTGCGCGCGCGTCAGCCGCAGCAGCGTCATCCGCGTGTCCACGTCGTGGGCGTACCGGGCGCGCTCGGCGGGCGGGTTGAGCCGGTAGGCCTCCGGTGAGCGGTTGCGGCTGGCCCCCACGAGCTCCCCCGCTTCCAGCCGCAGCGTCCCCTCGCCCAGCCGCGAGTGGGCCCGGGCAATCGACGTGACGATGCCGGAGACGATGGCCTCGAAGTTCTGCGGCACGAAGCCGAACGTCGTCAGGTTGTACAAGGTGTGGTGCGAGAAGCCGCCCGGCCCCGAGTGCGTGTGCGTGGCGCCGAGCAGCACGTTGTCATTCGAATACACGGCGCCGAAGCGGGCGCGCAGCCGCTCCACCACCTGCGTCTTCACCGCCTGGAACATCATCCCCAGGTCCGCGCTGACGATGGCCACCCGTCGCCCGTTGCACGGCGAGACGATGACGAAGGCCCGCGAGCGCAGCCGCTGGTGCAGCCCCGCGGTCTGCTGCGAGAGCTGCCCGTAGCCCATCATCCCCACCTCCGCGGCGGGGCCGGTGATGTCCCCCAGGCCCGCGCCCACCAGGAAGCGCGTGTTGCCCTCGCAGTCCCCGGGCCCCGTGCCCGGAGCGGCGCCCCAGGCCACCGTCCCCCAGACCAGGACCCATGCCAGCACCAGCCGGACCGGGTGTACGCGCATGCCTTCCTCCAAGGCGCCCGAGGTCGCCTTCGCCAGGGTGGAGCCTCGTCATAAGGACTCGCGCGTCCGTCCGCCCCCGTCCAGCCACTTCGCGTCAGAGGATGACACTCCGCCCCACCGCCACACGCAATCCACACTGCCAGTGCAACCCAATGGCAGTCATGGAGCCCCCCACCGGGCCCCACCCGCACCTGACCCGCGCAAGGCATACCTGCGGCAATCCCTGAGACGCCCGCACGTCCGCAGGCCCCGCCCGTATCCGACCAGGAGTCCACACAAGCCCCCGTGGATTCAGGGCTTTCAGCCGCGAACACTCCACCCCGCACCGCGACGCGCGGATGGAATTATCAGCAGACACTGCAAATCAATAACAGCCAACATTCGTCGCCAGGAATCCCATGTTCGGCGGGAATCCACTTTACTGCGAGTGAACCCTCGATATATCCCGGGGCAGCGAAACCCAGCAGCCCCAGCCTCCAGGAGCGAGCCATGAAGCGACTGTCGTATCTGGTTGTCCTCGCGTGCGCGGTGCTTTCCACGACGGCGTCGGCGCAGCTGTCCACGCGCTGCTTCACCGACGACCAGCTCACCACGTACACGCTGTCGCAGGGTCGCAACAACTGGTCCTTCCGGTGCGGCTACATCACCCAGGCCAAGCGGGACTTCCTGAACGCGGAGGGCGAGTACCAGGTGTACGCGAGCGGCTGTTACTCCTTCGCCGCCACGGGCCCGACGGCCACGTGCTCCTTCTTCATCCCCGCGGACGAGAACGCGCCGTGCATCGCCGGACTGGTGAAGCTGGGCACGTGCGTGACGGGCTGCTACACGGCCAGGGAGAAGGTGTCCTTCGGTGGTGAGTACTGGCCCATCGCGGATGCGTATGCGTCCGGCGTGCGCACGGTGACGGCGCTCACGAAGGACGCTTCGCTGGTGGCGCCCACCACGGGCGAGCAGGCCATCCGCGCCTTCGTCGCCGGCGAGACGGTGGAGGACGTGTTCGCGCTGCAGACGGTGGACGGCCGCCGCGTCGAGGTGACGTCCGAGCACCCCATGGTGCTCGCCACCGGTGAGATGGTGAAGGCCAAGACGCTCCAGGCGGGCGACGTGCTGCTCGGCGTGCGCGGCGAGAAGGTGGAGCTCCAGGACGTCTCCGTCTTCCGCTACGAGGGGACCACCTGGAACGTGCAGCCGCTCAGCAAGGAGAAGATCGAGAACGTGCTGGACGTGGAGGGCCTGCTGACGGGCTCGGTGCGCTTCCAGAACGAGTGGGCGGACGACCACTACCGGCTGTCGGTGCGTGACGAGGCCAGCGTCGACGGCCTGTAGTCCCGCGCACACCCTGTCTGGACCTGCGCGAGGGCCCCCCAGGGGGGCTCGGGTCGGGGCTCTCGCGCTTCATCGTGCTCGTCACCTCACGACAAGGACGCCATGCGAAGCATCCCAGGATGGTCCGCGCAGCCGCTGGCAGGTGTTCTCACACGGGTGGTCTGGGGGCTGTGGGCGCTCGGAGCGCTCGGCTGTGGCCCCACGGTGGAGCCGGAGGGCGCCCTCGACGCGCTCGACGCGCAGTCACACCCGTTCGTGCCCCTGTGGCCCGAGGGTGACTTCTCCGCGCGGGTGACCCGCTACGAGTACGACTTCGCCACGCAGACGGGCGAGGCGAAGTCCACGCTGTACCTGGACGTCGCGCCGCCGGGCGGTGACTGCTTCGTGGTGAACGCGCCCCAGGGGCTCACGGGACTGCGCTGGAACGACGCCGAGCCGACCCGCTCGGAGTCCACCGAGCAGGGCATCCGCGTCTGCGGCCGCGGCCAGTTCGCGGGCCAGGTGAAGCTGGAGGCGCGCTACACGGTGCCCCTGGAGACGTACGACTTCACCCAGGTGGGCTTCTCGCGCCGCACGGACAGGGCCGGCAACACCTTCTCGTATCTCTTGAGCTGGGTGGAGTCGTGCGACCGCTTCGGCCCATGCGACGACCGCACGGACCAGCTCACGCAGTACGTCTTCACCGTGAAGCACGCGACGGGCGAGCGGGTGCTGTGCCCGGGACAGCTGACGCGCCCCGACAGCACCACCACGAAGTGCACGCTGACCGGGCTCACCCAGGCTCCCACGTACTCGTCCTTCGCGGTGGCCTCCAATCCCGCGTGGCGCTCGAGCACGTTCACCGAGCAGTCCAGCAAGTTCAAGGTCGTCTTCCACGAGGTGGCCGGCGGCAAGCTCGCCTCGTCGCTGGTGGCCGCGGACGTCAAGGCGTACCTCAACTGGGTCATCGGCGAGCTGGGCCCGCTGCCGTACGGCACCGAGCTGCGCGTGGCGGGCGCGCCCACCGAGTGGCTGGGCGTGGAGCACCCCGCCAACCTCATCCTGCGCGAGGACCTGCCGGACCTCCGGCGCGACTACGCGAACATGACGATGCACACGCTGATGCACGAGGTGGTGCACCAGTGGGCGGGCAACCGCACCACGCTGTCGAGCCCGTTCGACTTCGTGTGGAAGGAGGCCATCGCCGAGTACCTCACGTACCGCTACGAGCGCCTGGGCCGCCCCGCGGGCGAGGCCGAGCAGACGCGCGCGTACTGGGACCGGCTGGCGCGCACCGCCGCGTACTACCCGCAGCCCGAGGACGACCCGGCCCCCGTCTTCCTCTCCTTCGCGTCGGACGTCTACGGCACCGGGCCCATGCTCCTGTTCCTCCAGCTGGAGCCGCTGCTGGGCGAGAACATCGTCCTGCAGGCCATCAAGAACTTCCTGTCCGTCCCCGGGGACCGGAGCGTCGCGGACCTGCGCGCCGCGCTGGAGCAGGCGTCCGGCGAGGACCTGGGGCCGTACTTCGACGCGTGGGTGTACGGCGGCGGAGACCCGGACTGGCCCTTCTTCGAGGTGAGCCATGCGCTGGAGGAAGGCGAGCTGACCCTCACCGCCGTCCAGCGCTCCGTATCCGGCACGCGCTACCCCGTCTCCGTGGACGTCCTCGTCGAGGGCGCCACCGAGCGCAGGCGGGTGACGCTGAACTACGGGCTGTCGCCGCAGTCGGACACGCTGAGCGTGACGGTGCCCTTCCCGGAGCCGGTGGTGCAGGTGACGGTGGACCCCGAGAACCGCGTGGTGAACCGCCGCTTCCTCGGACTCGACGCCGAGCCGGCCCCCCCGCGCTGGCTGTTCTGATTCCTTCAAGGAGTGGAGCCATGAACGGACTTCCCGCCGACAATCCCCGGCCCCCAGCTCCCCGACGCTGGCGATGGATGGGACCGGGCCTCGCGCTCGTCGTGCTCGGGGGCACGGGCCTGTATGCGCTCGTCCATCCGCGCTCGCCCTCCGCGCACGAGCCCGCGCCGACCGAGCCCCGCGCTCCCGCGTCGCATACCGCGCCCCAGGCCACGCGCACGCTGTCGCCGCGCCCCACCGCGCCCACGGCCCGGGCCACGAGCCCGGAGGCGGCTGCGCCCACGGACGACGCGGAGCAGAAGACACGGCGCGAGGCCGCGCGCCAGTCCGCGCGTCAGTACCGGGCCGGGCGCTTCAACGCGTTCTTCCGCAAGGAGGTCTTCGTGGAGGAGCTCGCGCGCGACGGGGCCTCCCGCATCGACGGCCTGCGCAGCGAGCTGGCGGACCCCACCGCCCTGCAGCAGCTCCCCGCCGACGCGCGGTTCATGGAGGACAAGCCGGAGCCGGTGCTCGAGCGCATGGCGATGATTGACCTGCTCTTCGAGCTGGCGCCGAACGAGCCCGCCGCCCGCGACGCGATGACGTCGCTGGCGCTGTCGCCCATCGACAGCGGCCTGTCAGATTCGGTGAAGAAGGGGCTGGTGGGTGAGAAGTACGATTTGCTCTTCCGCCTGGCGCAGGTGGACCGGCAGCTCGCCGTGGACACGTACACACGGCTCGACAATCCCCGGCTCAAGAGCCTCCTGAGGGAGGCGCTCATGGCCGGGCTCGCGGAGTCGGGGGCCAGCCCCGCCGAGGTCCAGCGGATGACCGCGCACCTCTAGTCCGCCATCGGACTGGACCCATCCCCATGGGTCCCGCAGTGCCAGCGCCGTCGGCCTCCGACGACGACACGACACGTCCGTCCCTTTCCGCCCCTGCCGCGCGAGCGCAGGCGTGGGAGGCCCGCACGCGCTGGAGCCATGCAGAGCAGCACCTACCCGCAAGACAAGGAGCGCGTCGTGACTCGGACTTGGAAACTGGGATTGATTGGGGCGTGCTGTGCCATGTGGGGCGCCGCTTGCGGCGAGGCCCCCGTGGACCCGACCCGGGACAACACCCCGGAGACTCGACAGGCCGCGCTGGCGGCGCTGGGCCGCGTGGAGGTCGTCGACGCGGGCCGGGACGGCACCCCGAGCTTCATCCGCGGCTCGCTCGGCACCGTGGACCGCTCGCTCGTCTCGCTGAAGGCGGCGGACGCGCTCGCGCCCGTGCTGCGCACCCTGGCCCCGGTGTTCGGCCTGCGCGCCGAGGAGCTCACGGTGCGCAACAGCCGCACGGACGAGCTGGGCTACACCCACGTGCGCTACGACCAGATCCGCCACGGCGTCCCCGTGAAGGGCGGCGAGCTGGTGGTGCACGTGGACGACAAGGGCCTCGTGTACGCGGCCAACGGCTCGGCGCGGGGCGCGGGGGAGCCGTCGACGCTCGCGCGGCTGCCGCTGCACGCCGTCACCGACGCGGCGCTGGAGGGCCTGGACACGCTGAAGGTCGAGGGCGAGCCGCGCTTCGTCTACTTCCTGGGCGCCGAGGGTCCGCTGTCGGCCGCCTATGAAGTGCTGCGCGTGGGCACCCGCGAGGACGCGCCCGCGAAGGACCGCGTCTACGTGGACGCGTCGTCGGGCCGCGTGCTGGACGTGCACCCGCTCATCCACGGGGGGCTCAACCGGCGCGTGCACTCGGCCAACAACCAGTGGACCACGCCCGGCACCCTGCGGCGCCAGGAGGGTGGCGGGGCCACGGGCGACGCCCACATCGACCGGAACTACGACCACATCGGCACCACGTACGCCTGCTACGAGACCATCTTCGGTCGCGACTCGTTCGACGACCGGGGCGCCACCATCACCAGCACCGTCCACTACGGCTCCGCGTACGTGAACGCGTACTGGGACGGCATCCAGATTGTGTTCGGGGATGGCGACAACGTGAACTCGGGCCAGCTCGGGTTGGACCTGGACGTGGTGTCGCACGAAATCACCCACGCGGTGACGCAGTACGAGTCGGGGCTCGTGTACCGCAACGAGTCCGGCGCGCTGAACGAGAGCCTGTCGGACATCGCGGCGGCCATCTGCGAGAGCTGGGCGCGCGGCGGGGCGCTGGACGCGGACGTCTGGAAGATTGGCGAGGACATCTGGACGCCGAACATCTCCGGGGACGCGCTGCGCTACATGGACAACCCCACGCGCGACAACTCGTCGCGTGACTACTACCCCGAGCGCTACACGGGCACCGCCGACAACGGTGGCGTGCACTGGAACTCGGGCATCCCCAACCTGGTCTTCAAGCTGCTCGTCACGGGCGGCACGCACCCGCGCGGCAAGTCGGCCGTCAACGTGGGCGGCGTCGGCATGAACCGCGCGGCGCAGACCTTCTACTTCGCCGCGACGACCTACTTCACGTCGACGACGACCATGTCCCAGGCCAAGGCCTACACCGTGCAGGCCGCGACGGACCGGTACGACGCCTCGGTCGTGAACTCGGTGCGCGACGCCTGGAGCGCCGCGGGCGTGCCCTGACACGCGGCACCGAGCGGAAGTCCCACCCCACCACCTGAAGGAGAACCCATGAAGAACGTCTTCATCGCAGCCGCAGTCTTCTCAATCTGTCTGTCGAGCACGGCCCTGGCGCAGCTGTCCACGCGCTGCTTCCAGGACGACCAGCTCGTCACCATCGACCTCGCCCGGGGCCGCAACGCCTGGGCGCGCAAGTGTGGCCTCATCACCGCCTCGCGCGAGGCGTACCTGAACACGGAGAACGAGTACCAGGTCTTCACCAACGGCTGCTTCGCGTACCCGGCGGTGCCCGCGGGCTCCACGTGCACCTTCCACGTGCCCGCGGACGAGGCCTCCGCGTGCATCACCGGCCTGAACAAGCTGGGCACCTGCGTGGCGGGCTGCACCACGCCCACGCAGAAGGTGGCCTTCGACGGCCGCATGCTGCCGATTCCGGAGGCGTACGCGTCCGGCGTCACCACCGTCACGGCGCTGAGCCCCACCTCCGAGCCGGGGCTCCTGCGCTACGGCGAGCAGACCATCCGCAGCTACGTGGCGGGTGACACGCAGGAGGACATCTTCGCCCTGGAGACCCAGGAAGGCCGCCGGCTGGAGGTCACCGCGGAGCACCCGATGGTGCTCGGCGACGGGACGATGGTGAAGGCGCGCACGCTGCAGGCCGGCGACACGCTGATGGGCGCCGACGGCAAGCCGCTGCACCTGACGCGCGTCACCGTCTTCAGCTTCAAGGGCCAGGTGTGGAACGTCCGGCCGGAGAGCCAGGTGAAGTTGGAGAACGTGATGAACGCGGAGGGCTTCCTCACCGGCTCCGTGCGCTTCCAGAACGAGTGGGCGCAGGATGACTACCGGCTGTCCTTGAGGGACGAGGTCGACGTCGGCGGGCTGTAGTCCCCACACCGTCCGTCGTCACGGGGCTCCGGTCAGCACGGCCGGAGCCCCGCCTCCCTGACACGTCAGGGGATGTTGCAGGGGTACTCGGGCAGCAGGCAGGAGCCGGCGAAGCCACAGTCCTGGCTGCACGTGTAGGGCGACTCCCTGGAAGAGCAGAGTCCGTCGCCGCAGAAGCCGCAGTCATCCAGGCACGAGCCCCAGCTCTCCGTGCTGGCGCAGTAGCTGTCGCCGCAGTAGCCGCAGTCGTCCAGGCAGGTGTACACGCTCTCCGTGCCGTTGCACGTGCCGTCACCACACGCCGTGCCGCAGTCCGCGGGGCACGTGGCGGTGGACTCTCCCGCGCCGCAGACACCGTCACCGCAGGGGTTGGGACAGCCGCAGTCGACGGGACAGGTGTACACCGTCTCGCCCTTGCACTGGCCGTCGCCGCAGTAGCAGTCCGACGGGCAGTTGACCTCGGACTCACCGCCGTTGCAGGCGCCGTCTCCGCACACGCTCGCGGGGCCGCAGTCGTAGGGGCAGCTCCACGGGCTCTCGGAGGCCGCGCAGTAGCCGTCCCCGCAGACCTCGCAATAGAGCAGGTTGCACTGGGGCAACATCGGGTCGACGTCCGAGGTCTCCTGGAGCGGCACCATCGGACAGGGGCAGTAGGGCAGCGCCTGGGACGCCTCGCCCAGCTCCGACTCCACCGGCGCGACGGGGCCACAGGCCGCGAGCCACAGCGCCACCACCGCGAACCTCGCCGCGCTCATGTCGGGCCCGCCGCGTCCCGCGAGGCGTCGCGAGCGGCGGCGAACCGGAGCCACGCGGGCGGCCATGGCGCCTCGAGCGTCTCCAGATAGGCGAGCAGCCCCTCGCGCGGAGCCTGAGGCTCACGGTGGGCCACGCACGAGCCGAGGTTGATGAGCCCGGACACGCACGGCGCGCTCGCCGACACGGGCACGAAGTACTGACAGTTGTTCGTGGAGCAGGGGTACTGGAAACAGCCGTTGGCGAAGACCTGATACTCGTTGTCCGCGTTGAGGATCGCCTCCTTCGCCGCGGAGATGTAGTTGCACTTGCGCGCCCAGGCGTTGCGTCCGGCGACCTGCTGCGGCGTGAGGTTGTCGTCCCCGCCGCATCGGCCACTGAGCTGCGCCCAGGCGGGGCTGGCGAAGCCCGCGGTGACGAGACAGATGACGACCCAGAGCTGCTTCATGCCAACCTCCTCGAGGGATTCACTGCGCGAGCCTCAACGGCGCGGGACACGGACGGTGGAGCCCAGGAGCACCTCCACCGAGTCGCGCGTCGTCCAGGCCAGGTCCGGGAAGCCGTCCTGGTCCAGGTCCTCCGCGACCAGGGAGGAAGGCGTCGTGCCCGCGGCCACGCGCGTGGGCGCACCCAGCCCCCCGGCCTCCTCGCCGAGCAGCAGGTAGACGCCCCCCTCGAGCCCCGCGAAGGCGACGTCCTCCCGGCCGTCCTGGTTGAAGTCCGCGACCACCAGCTCGCCCGGCGCGTCGGCGGGGAGGGAGGACACCTCGGTGAAGCCGCCCCTTCCGTCCCCCAGGTGCACGGAGAGGTAGCCGGAGTCCGAGACGCTGTGCGAGATGACCAGGTCCAGCAGGCCGTCCCCGTTCACGTCCAGGGACACGAGGCGGAAGGGCTCATCGTCCGCGGAGCCGGCGAAGCGCACGGGCGCCGCCGCGGACAGCTCGCCGCGCTCCGTCGCGAGCAGCACGTCCACCGTGAAGCTGTTGGTGTTGAGCACCAGCACGTCGGGCCGACCATCCGCGTTCACGTCCGCGAGCACCAGGTCTCTCGGCAGCCCCGTGACGGAGTGGGGCACCGCCGCGCCGAACGTGCCGTCTCCCTTCCCCTTCAGGAAGGTGATGTTGAAGTACCCCCCCGAGCCCGCGTTCTTCGTCATCGCGTCCACCAGCCCGTCACCGTCCAGGTCCGCCACGCGCACCTGCTGCGAGTGATTGCCCAGCGAGTGGGGCACGCCCTCGCGGAAGGTGCCGTCCTGCGCGCCCAGCCGCACCGTCAACGCATTGGCGAAGTGGCCGACGATGAGCAGGTCCGGGCGACGGTCCGCGTTCACGTCGCTGACCGCCACGTCCATGGGCGTGGTGCCCGCCGACAGACAGCGGGGCGCGGCGAAGGCGCCCTTCCCCGCTCCGTCGAGGATGCAGACCTGCTCGGTCTGCGAGGCGACCAGGACCAGGTCCTTCACGCCGTCCCCGTCGACGTCGGCCGTGTGCAGCCCGCGCGCCTGGGTGCCTCCCGCGGCGTGCGTCACCCGCGCCTCGGTGAAGCCCAGCCACTGAACGTCCGGGAAGCCCCGGGGCGAGATGGTCGAGGACGAGCACGCCAGCAGCGCGCAGCAGGCCCACCCGAGAGAGAAGTACCGGAACATGTCGGCTCCTAGGGCCGGAGGTCGGGAATCGCGAACGGGTCACCCGGCAGCAGACGTCCGGGGACCGCTTCACGCGGGCAGGCGTGCCGGGCCGAGACGAGCGTCGCCGTATGACATGCCCCCGCGCAGGAGCCGGGGCAGCCACAGTCCACGGGGCAGCTGTTCACATCCTCCGCGGTACAGACACCGTCTCCGCAGAAACAGTCGACGGGACAGGTGGCCTCGGTCTCGTCCTGGCAGACCCCGTCACCGCAGCCCAGGTGACAGCCCGCCATGCAGGAGTCCTGGACCGACGCCGAGCGGGCCGCGGGACAGCCCCGCATCGCCTGGACGCTCGCGCCCAGCACCAGGGGCGGCGGCGCCTGCTCCCGGGAACCACAGGCCATCAATCCCAACACGGCGACGACTCCCCACCACCCGCTCCACCTCGACCTCGAGGGCGCTTCAAGCTCGCACACGGGGAGTGCGAGCTGACGATAGCGATGTGGCTTCATCGGGTCAGCCCCCCACCGACGGGTTTCGCTATATCCTCGGGACCTGGCCGTTCCCGACCCAGCAATCACAAGCGTGGTTTGGGTGCCGTACCCAAGTCAAGGAATCGTCCCGGGGGACTCATGCGCCGCAAGCGGCTGAACGTCGTCGCGTTGGCAGCCGTCCTGCTCCTGGCGGGACTGGGTGGCGTGTGGTGGAAGAATGCCACCGACACGACGTCTTCCGACCCCACCGTCGCCCACGTCCGCGCGAAGACGCATACCCTCCCGAGCCCCGGCGCGGCGCCCTCGGAGCCGCTCGCGCCACGAGGCTCCCGGAGCTGGGCGCCGGGCACGCTGCACCGTCACGCGCTGACGTTGGGGCTGACGATGTCCTTCACCGGACAGCCCGCGTCCCAGGGCGGCGCGCCGCCCGGCATGCGCATCACCCTGAAGGGCGAGTGGGACGAGGGCCTGGTCTCGGCGGAGGGCGCGGAGGTCATCGTGCGCCTCCAGCTGCGGCCCACCGCCTTCACGCTCGACGTGGAGGGACAGGGGGCGCTGTCGCCCGAGACGCGGCAGGCGATGGAGGCGGCGCTGTCGCAGCCCTTCTTCGTGACGCGGGACGCGCGCGGCGCGGTGACGCTCACCCACTTCGAGCAGGGCGTGGACGAGCTGGCGATGGGGCTGCTCCGCTCGGTGGTGGCCACGTCCCAGTTCGTGCGGGAGGGCGCGCCCACGCCGACGTGGCGGACCGAGGAGCAGGACACCTCCGGCCAGTACTCGGCGGAGTACCAGCGCCAGGGCGAGCGCCGCTTCGACAAGCGCAAGCGCGAGTACACCGCCGTGGCCACGCCCCAGGGGCTGCAGCCGCTCGGGACGTCGCCGCGCATGAGCGTCAGCGGGGGCGCCACCTTCGAGCTGGGCGAGGACGGGGGGCTCCAGTCGCTCCAATCGCGCGAGCAGCTCACGGTGGAGTCCGGCCAGGGGATGCCCACGGTGACGAACGCGATGGAGCTGACGCTGCGGCTGCTGGAGCGCCGCCAGGAGCCGACGCTCGTGGGCGCCTTCGCCGCGCGCTCCGGACGCCTGCGCGCCGCCGCGCTGGCGAGCTTCCAGGGCCAGGCGGCGGACCCGCTCGCGCACCACCGGCAGGTGCTGGGCAAGCGCCGCCTGGAGGACATCCTCGCGGACCTGCTCTCGCTGCCGTCCGACGAGAAGGCCCGCGACGACGCGCGCACGCGCGCCCTGGAGCAGCTGCGCGCGCTCCTGCTGCTGCGCCCCGAGGAGGCCGCGCGAATCCCCGCGCTGCTGCGCACCCAGGGCCTGTCCCCGCTGGCCGCCAGCTCCATGCTGGGCGCGCTCTCCGCGGCGAGCACGCCGGAGTCCTTGCGCGCGCTCGTCCAGGCCACGGGGGACACCGCGCTCACGTCGGACGTGCGCATGGACGCCGTCTCCGCGCTGGGCATGGCGGACAACCCCATCCGCGAGGGCGTGGACACGCTGCGGCAGCTGTCGCGCACCGATGACCCCAAGCTGCGCGGCACCGCCACGCTGGCCCTGGGCAACGCGGCGCTCCAGATGAGCGACACCGCGGGCCGCGACGCGGAGGCGCTCGTGCAGGAGCTGAAGAACGACTACCGCGCCGCGCGCGACGCCGAGCAGCGCGCCCTGCTCCTGCGCTCGCTGGGGAACACCCGCTCGCCGGGCGCGCTCGACACGCTCACCGAGGCCCTGCGCTCCGACGCCTCCCGGGTGCGCGAGGCCGCGCTCGTCGCGCTGCGCAACATCCCCGGCCCGGAGGCGGACCGGCTGCTCGTGGAGCGGCTGGTGAACGACACCGCCTCCGAGGTGCGCCGCGCCGCCGTCTTCGCCTGCGGCTTCCGCCCGCTCGAGCCGCTGCTGCTCCCCGTGCTGGGGCAGGCCCTGCGCGAGGACCCCTCCGATGGCGTGCGCTCCGACATCCTCCAGCTGCTCGGCCAGCACCGCCACGCCACCCCGGGCGCCCTGGCCCTGCTGCGCTGGGCGAGCCAGCACGAGAAGAACCCTGATTTGCGACGCATGGCCAACACCTACGTGGAAACCCCGACGACGCCCCAGCCCTGACACCTTGGGGTGAGCGTTCACCCGCTCGGTGGAGGCAGCGAACACATCTGCCGAGAAGACGACGCTGCCCCCGAGGGCAAGAGGACACCCTGCCTCGCCGCGGTATCCAGACCCGGCAACGGCGCGAGGAGCTCGGGGCATGCGAATCACGGCTGGAGCTGTCGCGGCCATGGCGGCATTCGGACTGGCGAGCTGTCAGGACGGCGCCGAGCGGAGCCGACCCGAGGCACGGCCGGACGGAGGCACACCGTCTCGTGGACACCACGTCGTCGTGGTGGACGAGTCACCCGCGGCGAAGGAGCTTCAAGCCATCAGCGAAGTGGAGCGACTCGGAGGCAGCATCACCATTCCCAATCGCGACGGGACGACGAATCGCATCGTCTCCCGGGTGGAGGATGGGGGTGCGCGATTCGTCGAATACTACAACGGTGAAAGCACCCGTCCGGTACTCACCATACGACGCGAGGGAGACCTCACCACTCACTGGGGCGACTACGACGAGGACTCTCGAACCGACTCCTTGTATGACCTCTCGTTCGACGGCGGCGTGATGGTGCAACTGTGGCTCGAGGACACGAATGGAGACGGAGAGTTCGACCAGCGCCGGACCCAGCTAGGCTCCCGTCAAGACATCAGAATCATCCGAGAACGACTGGTGTCGCTGGATGGAGGCGGGCGCGGCTGGCGGGTGGAGTCCGACAGAGAGGCTCCAGCCATTCAGCCGCACCCCGAAGAGGAGCGGGAAACCCACTGGAGCGCTGGCACGCGTTGCGACAGCATGGCCGGTTTCCCGGCGGACATGACGTCGACGACGTCGGTGGCCTCGATGCCCGCCGTCAACATCGTCACCGGGACTTCGCCCGGGGCCTGCACCAGCGAGCAGACGGCGAAGCTCATCGAGGCACTCAAGCAGATACCGGATTCAACCAAATGCCTGGGGGCGACCAACAGCACTCTCGGGACAATGATGCAGTCCGCGCTGGCCTCCGACATCAAGACTTTCATCGGGTGTGGAGGACAGTGCCCTGGCATTCGCGCCGCAACCGACCCTGGACCGCCCTCGAGACTGGATGAGCTGCGCTCTGGCCCCTATCGGATGAACCTCGCGCCCTACGTCGTCGCCGGACAGGGGCTCGAACGGACGCTCTTCCATGAGTTGCTGCACTGGAGCACGGGCCTGCACCACGAAGAAGGAGACAACGGGACGGACCAGGTGTGGTCGTGCGCCCGTTTCTGCAGCCGGTGCACCACCGCTGGGTTTGGGGGAGGAGACCCGGCTGCTGACTGCGCCCGATGCGCGGCACGAGACCAGAAGCTGTCGTGCGGATGGAAGATGGTTGAGGCGAGCATGGGAGGGTGCGAGGACTTTCTTGCATGGATCGGCCGAGGCGTGACTGACCCAGTCTTGACCCAATGCCGCCTGACAGACACCGTCTACGCGCGCTGCAACACATGCAACGTCGCGCACTGGTCCTACTGCGACGGGACACAGATTCCGGTGCCTGCGGGATACAACGGGTACAGCACCGCCTACAGGTGCTGCACGGGATGCTACGTCGGCACGCCGGTGCGGGACTGCGCCAACGTCCCGTCGTTGCCCATCGACACTACGACGTGCCAACTCCCCATGGCATGCGCTACGCCGTAGCCGAGCAGCCCCGTCCGTGCATCGCCCGCCCACCGAGGGCGAGCGAGTCCGAACGTTCCACGGTGAATGGGTACCCCCTCATCACACCTCAACCCTGACGAGCGTGAGAAGGCAGACACAACGCCTCACTCCGGGGTGAGGCCGCCGCTTTCAATCACATCCCCGACTTCACTCGGAGTAAATAGACCTCTCCATCCACCCCTCGGGAGGTCCCCATGAACAGGGCGGTATCGCGCGCGCTCGCGCTGATGCTGGTCGTCGTTCCAGGGCTCGTCGCGGCGCAGAGCTACGTCGACTCCACGCCGTACGTCGTCCAGCCCTCGAAGTACCCCTTCGTCACGTATGCGCCGGGCTACACGTTGAATGACAAGGTGCCCTGGGAGTCGCAGGTGGCGCCCTTCTCGCCGGCCGCGAGCTACAGCGTCACGCAGGAGTACGCCATCCTCCAGGACGAGGCGAACCGCACGGGAGGCCAGCTCCAGTACGACGCCACGGACTTCACGCACAACATCGACATCCAGCAGGCCACGATTCCGGAGGCCTTCACGCCGATGGTGCCGCCGCCCACGGAGATCATGCCGTGGACCAATCCGTCGCAGACGTTCAACAAGTCCTACGTGCGCACGGAGCGCTTCGGCAACAGCCTGTTCGGCGCGGGCTATCACCTCAACGCCGTGCTGACGGCGGAGACGGCGACGGTCAACGCGGACAAGAAGGTCGTGGCCGTGGCCGAGGGCAAGCTGTTCGCCCAGGTGTTCTCCTCGGAGCACGACCTGGTGCGCGGCCGCGCGCAGGTGGTGGGGCAGAACGGGGGCGACAACAGCGGCACCGCGGCCTTGTACGTGGTGGGTCAGGAGGTGTGGTCCACGCCGCTGTACGCCACGTACGCGCCGCCGCCCATCAACTGGAGCCGCACGTTCTTCTCCGCGTCGAAGACGTTCATGATTGGACCGGTGCCCGTCACGGTGAAGGGCTCGCTGTCCGGCGGCGTGAAGCTGACGGTGCACGGGCTGGTGGGCCCCACGGTGGCGCGGCTGTCGGCGACGCCGGGGGGCTGGTCCAACGTCACCGCGTCCGCGTCGGTGGACGTCATCGTCGTGGCCATCGGCGTGGAGGGGACCCTGGCGCTCATCAACGCCACGCTCCCTGCCTCCGGCGAGGTGTTCTGGCCCGTGTGCTCGCTCGACTGGAAGCTGCGCACGGACCTGGACCTCAACGCGCTGTCCGGCACCCTCAAGGCCTACGCGAAGGTGCGCGTGCTCTTCTTCAAGAAGACCTGGTGGATCACCATCGCGCAGTGGGCGGGCATCACCCACAAGATACCGCTGCTCGGCGTGGAGGGCTCACAACCCCTGGGCGTCTGTAGTTAGGGGCCCGCCAGCTCGTTCATGATGAGCAGGCCGCGTGACGTGTCGACGACGTACACGTAGCCGTCCCCCGGAATGCGGATGCCGATGGCGCCCTCGAAGACGTCATCGGTCCGCTCCGGGTCCGTCTCGCGGTGCGTGTTGTAGTAGGCGATCTGCCGGGGCTGCGTGGGGTTGGACACGTCCAGCACCCGCACGCCCTCCTGGTACCACGCGACATACAGGCGTGAGCCCACCAGGAGCATGTTGTGGATGGACGTGGTGGGGCGCAGCCGGAACTCGCCAATCTTCACGATGTTCGCCGGGTCGGTCGCGTCCAGCACGCGCAGGTGCGCGCCGTGGTTCTCTCCGCCCTCGAAGACGAGGGTGCGGCCGGCGAAGGTGCCCACCGCGTTGTGGTGCGCGGTGGTGTTCGGGTACGTGTACGTCCCGAGCAGCGGCATGGCGTCCGGGTTCGCGACGTCGACCACCTTGAGGCCGCCCTCGAAGTGGCTGATGTAGAGCCGGCCCTGATAGGCGAAGGCGTCATGGGCGCCGTCGTAGGCCCCGGCCAGGGGGAACGCGAGCCGCTGGAGCAGCACGGGCTCGAGCGGCGTGGACACGTCGAACACCAGCGTGTTGCTGGAGGGCCACAGGCCCATGCCGTAGAGCCGGTCTCCGTCCACCAGCACGGTGTGCACGGCGTAGGGCGCGTTGGAGGGCACGCGGCGCACGAGCTTCGGGTCCGCGGGGTCGGAGATGTCGAAGACCACGATGCCGGTGTCCTGGCTCGCGACGTACAGCGCGTCCCCCTTCACCCACACGCTGTTCCAGAGCTGGTCGTCCGGCAGGCTGATGACCTTCTTCAGCACCGGGTGGCTCCGGTCCGTCACGTCGAAGACGGTGATGCCGCCGGGCTTGCCGGGGCGCAGATACGCGTTGGCGGAGACGACGTAGGCGTGGTTCTTCGCGACGTAGATGTCCAGCGGGGTGCCCTGCGCGACGTACGTCTCCGACACGAGCGAGAGGCCACCGGAGGACTCCTCCTCGCCCTCACGCCACAGCATGCGGTCGGCGTGCGCGGTGGCCCGCTGGGTCACCCGGCCGTTGGTGCACCGGGCGAAGCAGCCCGTGAAGGAGCGGTGGTCCGGCGCCTCGCAGCCGGCCAGCACGGTGGTGGTGCTGCCTCCGTCGCGGCCCACGGTGTGGATGCCGAGGAGCAGACGGTTCGCCTCGCGCACTTCATGGGTGACGGGCGCGTAGTAGAACTTGCTGGGGCCGCCGTCGCCGACCAGGTCCATCGTCACGGTGTAGTACGAGCCCACCAGGCCGCCGTCCGGCTGCGCGGTCTCCCGTCGCAGTCGCGTGTGGAAGATGCCGTCCGCCGGGACGTTCGCGAGCGTCGAGGTGTCGCAGGCGGACAGGTCGAAGACGGACGGGTCCAGGCATCCACCGGCGGGGCTCTCACCCACCTGGGGGACGACGTCGCAGGGCGCGAGCGCCCCCGGGTCTCCCGTGCCGTCGCCGAGCTCCTCGAGCACGGTGTACGTGCCATCCCAGGGTGGCGACCCGGCGTCGGGGGTGCCCGAATCCACGGGCGAGCCGGCATCGGGTGGGGGGTCTGACTTGTCGCGGCAGCCTGGGGATGCGCAGAGAAGCAGACCCCATGTGACGGAGAGCACCCAGGACGAGCGGAGGAACAAAGGCATCGGGAGACCTCGAGGGGATACGCCACGCAAGAGTGCGGGCAACGAATCAAAGGGGCGGACCCGTCGGATTCGCGTCGCGCGCGGAAACAGTTGCGCCGTGGAGGGGAACCGCATGCGCGTGCCGAAAACGAGCACGTCGACAGCCCTGGTGGTGTCACGGTTGCATGTCGAGCCACCCGCGACCGCGAGGCATGACGCGAGCGCGCCCGTGTCATGGAGCGCGCTGTCCCACCGAACATCGGGTGAGGCGACGAACCACCCAGAAGGATGACTCGACTCCTGCGCCACGCGAGCGGTGTCTCACCGCACGGGATTGCGCAGGCTCCGTCCAACGACAGCGCGCGAGGTGACGAATCACCGGGCAGGCTTGCTCAGGTCTCGACGACTCGCCGCGCGAGGTGGCGTGTCACCGGAC
>NZ_JAIQDH010000012.1:0-270230 GCF_020037095.1 Myxococcus sp. XM-1-1-1 | reverse complement strand
GCCCCTGCTCCCTCTTCCCGCGCACTTCCCGCCTGCCCGCCCTTCAGCCTGATCGAGAATCACGAACTTCGGTTTAGGCTATGCCCCCAGTTTCGAGAAGGTGACACGCTTTCCAGGGCGGGTGAGAAAGGCCGCGGCATGGCGTTCCCTCACTGGCCTGCGGCGCCTGGACAAGCCGTGGTTGGACGGGATGCCACGGCTCATCTTTGTCTCGGATATGTCGGACGCTCTTTCGCAGGTGGTATCCTTCGAGTACCTGGAGGACGAAGTCATCAGCACGGTGGAGAGCCCCGCTGGCCAGCAGCACCACTGGTTGTGGCTCACCAAGCGCCCGGCACGGATGAGGGAGCTCTCTCGCTGGCTTCAGAGGCCGTGGCCAGCCAACTTGTGGGTGGGCACGAGTATTACGGGCCGTCAGTCCCTCGGCCGCATTTGCTCATTGCTGGAGGTGGGGGACGAGCGGACTATCCGCTTCCTGTCCATCGAGCCCCAGTGGGAAGGGATTGACCTTGGGGAGTGGCTCTCGCGCCTCGATTGGATAATCCAGGGTGGGCAGTCCGGGAAGAACTCTCCTGCTTTCGACTTAGCCTGGGCGCGCGCGATGCGAGACGCCTGCAAGAAGGCCCGTGTCCGGTACTTCCTCAAGCAACTCGGCGCCAACGTCCGGGACGGCACTGCCGTGCTCAAATTACGAGATCGGCACGGTGGGGACTGGGACGAGTGGCCCACAGATTTGCGGATACGTCAGTTCCCCTTGGAGCTGTCGTGAATCGGGAGCAGAAATAGCCGAGGTTTCTCGCCTTGGTGAAGTCACCATGAAAACCCTGAGTGTCTACAGCTTAAACTCCTTCATGCCACGCTGGTAGGTGCGGTAACTCAGAGGAAGCTTGAACTTGGACTTTAACAGCTCAATGTAAGCCGCCTCGTCCTTGTCGGCGATTGCCGGAGCAACCACGACGAGTTCAGAGGCTGTTGCTTCAGAAAATTGATCGAAGTGGGCGTACTCAAGCAGCTGCCCGAGCGCTTGTCGGAGCGCGAGTCGAGCGTTGGGCGCCGTCTTCAGTTCGATGAAGACGTTCCTGTTTGGGAGACGCACCTTCAGGTCGACGTGGTTCTCCTCCATCGATACCGCATCATCGCCGTATTGCTCAATCAGGAGGTCACGGAGTTCCTCCTGGAGAATGTTGTGCACTGGGTCGTAGGATGAGGAGCCGCTTCCGGACTTGTGGATGGTCTTCGTCGACTTTTTCTCGACGCCATTCTTCTGGCGCTTCCTAGTTGATAGCGGGATCGCCGCACCCTTGAAGTCGGCTGTCAACTCGTCGTTCCAATGGCCGAGCCGGTACTTGATGTAGCGGTCTTTTAGAATCGACGTGGCGGGAGTCCGGTGAGGCGCGAAGTAGGTAGCATTTTCAGGGCGGAAGCGAATGTTGAAACGGTTTATGGCATCGCCCGCAAGGCCCTGCGGATTCCCTTCGATCTCGAGCACCTGCTGGATCATCTCCTTCGTCCAGCCTCGCTTCTTGTACCCTCTGCTTGCTTCCTCCGCTTGGTCCTCAGTGAGCACCTCGCAAGACTGGAGCTCGCCAACATAAAAGCGCTCCCCACCTGGCGCGATGGTGAACAGCCTGATACGGATTTTCTGTCCTTGGAGCCGCGCCCAAGAGGGGCGGATCGGCTGCAAATAGGCGTAATGGAAGCCGTCGAGCACCCACGCTAGATTGAAGAGCCACTCCTCGTGGCCAAAACTATACTCCGTCGCGTACGTATTGGTTTCGAGTGTCTTCGCCTCGCCCGTTGGATGAACCCACCCAGCGGAATTCCAGCAGAGTCTCGCTAGGTATGTCGGAAGTTCCGCTCCAATGTCTGTTTCCATGTTGCCCCCATGCGCAAGCTCGTCCTCAAGGTCGTCGAGGTCGAGCATGTAAGACGAGGGGAATTCAAGCACCAGACGGATGCGCTTGTTCTTGTTTCCACCTCCACTGATGGCGCCTGGGGCTCGGCCGACGAGTGCCTGGGCCGCACTCAATGCTCTCCGCAGAGCGGGGATGTCCGATTCGGCGCCGAGGACAATAGGGTAAGCGCGACCGCGAAGGGCGAGACGCCGCTCGTCGGGAGTAAGACTGACGGTGTCGCGAGACGCGAGCGCGGCGTCTACAAGAGACGCTCCGAGGTTACGAAGGCGCTCAAGCAGCACCTCAAGGCCTTGACGGTAATCGGTGTTCCGTGTGCCACCTCCGCTGCTTTCGAAAACTACGGATGCCTTCCCCTCAAAAGGCTCGACATGGAAAGTGGCGTCGAGCTCGACTCCATCCGCACTGATGACCTTTCTGTTTTCGTATTTGGGCTCGGGCATGTCGCCTCTCAGGACTCGGTCCATGGGCGGGGCGGCGTTATTGGCCCCAAAATATGGAGTTCAAATCCTACTGCCGGGAGAGGAATGCCCACCAGGGGAGAGCCGACAGCGCCTGCGCGTCCTGGCTTATTGTAGAGCGACATCAGGAGTTGACCCACCTCCATTAATGTTGCGCCCCTTCTTCTAGCTCCTGGCAGTCCGTCGCAGGTGCTGCATCTGCAGCGCCGTCCAGGGCAAGCCCGCTTTCACGAGTCGCTACGCACCGACAGCGTCCTCTCTGCGGCGCAGTGTCGCTGACTGCGTGAGGCGCCCCACCGCGATGTGGTCGGTCGCAAAGTTACTGTCGTCGAGGAGGCAATTTTGCTGTCGCTCTACACCGGCACGACAGCGAGTCGACAGGTTTGGCCACGCTCTTCGTGAGGGCCGCTTCGTTGCATTCGGTCTTGACCGTTGCCCATGGGAAACCTCCGGCTACCCCCGTTGTTGGAGCAACAGGAGGTCACCCATTAGGTCTTCCGCGTGGTGGATGTGGTGCCAAGTGGGCTGTCCGCGCACCGCCTGTTCCTCAAGAACTCGTGCCCATTGCCTCTGCGGAGTCGCCCATACAACCGCCCACGCCGTCCACTCCCATCTGCAGGGCCGGTGGTCCGGCCTGCGGCCCTCGTCGGGGCGACGATCCTGGCCTCCGCAGCCGTCATTGTCCTGGGGCGGGGCGTCTCCCGTCCAGTCCACCAAAGCAGTTTGAAGCCACCGCACCAAAAGTGGTGCCAACGCCCACGCCCGCAGTGCAAACTGACGCACCCACCATGCCCACTCCGGCGACGACTCCTGGGGAAGACCCGAGCCCGACGCCGTTCACCTCCGCTCGGAAGGAAGGGGCTGATCCGCCAACCTACCTGCACGGTGTAAGAGCCGACGGCCACGATGCCGCAGGCCAACTTCCGCTAGAGCGTGACCCAGTGAAGCGCTATCGGTGGTGTGGGCGTCGGCGGTCCACCTGCAAAGTTGCCGTGTCAGCCTGCTCGGGTAGCTTGAGCGGACGAATTCGAGTCCTCTGGCTCGAACTGGGCGTGAAGGAGAATGGGCGTGAGTGCTAAGCGTAGAGGGGTCAAGAAGGCGAGGGGAGCGGCGCGGCGGGACACTGCTCAGGTCTTGGAGCTTCCACTCTCGGGCGATCGCTTGAAGGTGGCCGGCCTCTTCGCTGGCATCGGTGGCCTGGAGCTCGGCCTCAAGATGGCTGGGCACCAGTCCTCGCTCCTCTGTGAAATTGACGAATCTGCAGTCCGGGTGCTCCAGGCACACTTCCCAGGAGTTCCTCTGGAACGCGATGTCCGCGACGTGCGCGATCTCCGGGACGCGGAGTTGGTGGCGGCTGGGTTCCCTTGCCAGGACCTGAGTCAGGCGGGGCGGACAGCCGGTATCAGTGGCTCCCGCTCTGGCCTGGTCAGCGAGGTCTTCCGGCTGCTGAAAACGTCCAAGCCCCGGTGGCTCCTGCTGGAAAATGTCTCCTTCATGCTGTCCCTCGATAAGGGCAGCGCGATGCGTTACTTGACCACTTCGCTGGAAGAACTCGGCTACCGATGGGCCTACCGTGTGGTTGACACGCGCGCATTCGGACTTCCCCAGCGCCGCCAGCGCGTGCTGATGCTGGCCTCCCAGACGGACGACCCACGCAACGTCCTTCTTGCCGACGATGCAGGCGAGCCCGAGATGCCCGACTTTCGGGGCCGGCCATGCGGCTTCTACTGGACTGAGGGCCTCAAGGGGCTCGGCTGGGCAGTGGATGCTATCCCCACCATCAAGGGTGGCTCCACGCTGGGCATTCCCTCTGCCCCCGCCATTTGGATGCCGTCGGGCCTCGTAGGCACCCCCGACATTCGTGACGCTGAGCGCCTACAAGGCTTTTCCGAGGATTGGACGGCCCCCGCCGTCGATACCCCGGCGCGCAAGAATGGGCCCCGATGGAAGCTCGTTGGCAATGCCGTGAGCGTGCCCGTGGCCCAGTGGGTCGGCTCCCGATTGCGAGAGCCGGGGCAGTACGAGCCCTCGGCGGAGACCCCACTCCCTTCCAGGGCTCGCTGGCCCCGGGCGGCATGGGGCGAAAAAGGACGGGTTGTTCGGGTAGACGTCTCGGAGTGGCCCACCCGTCGTGCGACACCTGGCCTCGCCCGCTTTCTCCGGTATCCGCTCATACCGCTCTCGGCAAAGGCGACAGAAGGTTTCCTCAAGCGGGCGCGCGCGAGTAGCCTCCACTTCGAGGAGGGCTTCCTGGAGGCAGTGGAAGCGCATTTGCGCAAGATGCTCCAGGAGGCGGCACGCTCGCACCGTGGACATGGCTCAGTCGCAGCAGGCTCTTGAGGAACTGAAGGAGCAGTTGAAGGGAGTCAACCCGAGCTCCACCAGTACGACTCGGTACAACAAGTTCCGGCAGTGGATTTCGGAGACCTTCGGTTCTCCATTCGACCTCACCTACATTTCAACGGTGAGCGGTGCCAGCAAGAACCTGGGAGTGCGGTTCAGGCAGGCCAACGCCGCCACGGCGAATCAATGGGAGCTCGGAGTGGCGGTCACACGCCTTGCGTCGGAGCTTCCCCAGCTCATCCGGGCCGCGAAGAAAGCTGTAGGGCCTGCTAGGCCAGCGCTCCTCAAGGCGCTGATCGTTTGTGTCCGGCCCGACGATGGCGACCCCTATGTCGCTGCTTTGGTGGAGCCAGAGCACGGGCGCTACGAGGAGACCTTCCGCCTCCTGTTCCCGGATGCAGCGGTGGAGCGCCCAGAGCCGATGAGCGGCGAGGTGACGCTTCCGCCTCCCCGTCCCCCTCTGCCTCCGGGTCAGATCCTCTCCGATGAGGACGTAGAAGAACTCGCCGCTCAGCTCGGAGCCGAGCTGTCCTGGGTGCAGGACGTGCGCTGGGGTCTACAGACGAAGCAGGCCATCGTCTTCTACGGACCACCCGGCACCGGGAAGACGTTCATCGCCCGGGCATTGGCCGAGCGCATTCAACCGGACGTGGAGCGCCGGGCATTTCTCCAACTGCACCCGAGCTACGGGTACGAGGAGTTCTTCGAGGGCTACCGACCGTCGCCCGCGGAAAATGGACTCTCCCTCACCAAGCAGAGTGGACCCCTCCGTCGACTGGTGGATCTCGCGGAGGAGGACCCCTCGCAACCTGTCATTCTCGTTTTGGACGAGATGAACCGGGGCAACCTCCCCAAGGTATTTGGAGAGCTCTACTTTCTTCTGGAGTACCGGGACGCCTCCGTGTCCCTCATGTATTCGCCCGACGAAGATTTTCGGCTCCCACCGAACCTCTACATTGTCGGGGCGATGAACACAGCCGACCGCTCTATCGTCCTGCTCGATCAGGCGCTGCGCCGACGGTTCCTCTTCATGGGGTTGTTTCCCGGGCAGCCGCCGGTCCGCGACATGCTGCCACGCTACTTGGACCGTCATGTCCCCCATATGGCATGGACGGCGCGACTGCTCGACCTGGTCAACACGAAACTCGGCGACCGGAACATCGCCATCGGCCCCAGCTACTTCATGAGGCCCGACCTGAGCGACTCCGTCCTGCAGCTGGTGTGGAAGTATTCAATCCTACCAACGCTGGAGGACCTCTTGTCCGGCGAGCCCGAGCGCTTGGCAGAGTTCTCCCTGGAGCGCCTGACGGACGAGCTGAACAGGCCGACGACCTAGCCCGTGTCCGCGCGCACTATCTATCTGCGTGAGCGGTTCCCCACCAAGGGGGTGTCTCTTGCGCCCGAGGAGCTTCGGGCGCTCCAGGCGGCCCGTGCGGGGCTCCGCATTCTCGCCACGGACACGCCGGGCAAGTTCGACCTCGAGACCTCTCAGTACGTCGGGACATTCTCCGGACCAGGGTTTCGGGTCCTCATCGAGCCGAAACTACCCATTGGCCGCGTTCTCTATCTGCTCGGGTACATCCACGGCGCCGAGCGGATGCTTAAGAGGGCGAGCATCTACGGGGGAGCCACCGGGCTCGTCGAGGTGATGCAGTCTCTCTACTGCCGAGCTCTGGAGTACGGTTTGCGCTCCGGGCTTGTACGTGGATACGAACGACACCGGCAGGAGTTGGTGTCTCCGCGGGGCCGCGTGGACGCGAATGCGCTGCTCCTGCGTCGCTTCGGCGTCTTCCCTCCCGTTCCATGTGAGTTCGATGAACTCACCACGGACACGGAGCCGAACCGCCGCCTCCTCGCCGCCGCCCATCGGCTCGCCCAGTTGGAGTCGAGCAGACAGGAGCTCGTGCAAACGCTGCGCAGGCTCGTTTCCGCCTTCGAGGGTGTATCGCGCATCAACTACGCTGGCCGGCTCGCGCCGCTTACGAAGGACCGAAGGTACGAAGCCTTTGACTCCGCACTGGTGCTGGCCAATCTGGTGTTGGAGAACTCCTCGTTCGAGCTGCACGACGGTCGGCTAGAGGCGGCAGGGCTCCTCGTCAACATGGAGGAACTCTACGAGAAGTTCGTGACCAACCTGCTCGGGGAACTTCTGCGGGAACGCGGTGGTCAGTGGACCTATCATCCGCGCGCCCTCTTTTTAGAGGCCCAGCAGCGCGTGCGGCTTACGCCTGATGTCGTGTGGTGGCAGCGCAGTGGGCTGCCGCAGCTCGTGCTCGACGCGAAGTACAAGTCGACAGATCTAGGGGAGTCGCAAGACCTCTACCAAATGCTCACCTACTGCACGGCGATGGGCCTTCGGCACGGCGTTCTTCTCTACGCCGAGGCGGAGGAGACTACCCATGTCGTGAATGTAGCAGGCGTCCACATTCACGTCCTGCGCCTGGACCTCAGCGGTGAGCCCGAGGATATCCACGCCCAGGCCAAGCTATTGGCCGGCCGCCTAGCGGAGCTAGCGGAGGAGAACCTGCAGGCGAGGAGGGCATGATTCAAGGGGAACGCAGAAGGGGGCGACCGGTCCCTTCGTCCGAAGCAGCCGAGAGGCGCATGAAGGCGCAGCGGACCCGGGACACCGCTGCCGAGCTCGCGGTCCGCTCGGTACTTCACCGCCTGGGCCTGCGCTTCAGAGTGAACCGACCTGTTGTTGGCCTTCGCCGCAAGGCGGACGTCGTATTCCCGACGGAGAGGGTAGCCGTCTTCATTGACGGCTGCTTCTGGCACGGCTGCCCCCTGCATGCGACTTGGCCCAAGGCCAACGCGGAGTTCTGGAGGGCGAAAATCGAGGCAAACAAAGCTCGGGACCGCGCAACGGACGAGGCGCTCGAAGCGGCGGGATGGACGGTACTGCGGTACTGGGAGCATGAGTCCCCTGCTGAGGTGGGGAAGCGAGTCCTGGGGGTCATCACAGCACGCCGCAAGGCTTTTTCCTGATGGCCCGCCGGCGTATTCCCAATAGCCACCCAGGAAGCTCGCACGTCCGACCACCGTGACTCGGCGGAGCCAATTCAATTTGAATTGATGGGCGCATCTGGATGCCGGACATCGCTTTCTGCGTCTCGGCTCCTTCAGGCTACGCCGGTTAGGTCTGTCGTCCGGCTGCATCACCCGGCGAGGAACACCCGCGTCGTCCACGCTGACGTCCACGGCTTTGTGCCTTCCTCGTGGAAGTTGAGGGGGTGGACGAACTGCCCGCTGCGGGCGCCTTCGAGTGTCTGCAGTCCGTAAATCCAGATGGGCTCACCGACTTGGCAGAGGCGGTATGGGAAATGTCTGAGCGAGAGGCCGACTACCTGTCGGCGCTCTCCCTCGGGGGAGCGGATACCAACACGTAGAGTTGTAGGGCCCTCCTCGACACTGACCACCATGCCCCAAATGTCCAACGGGAGCGGCCTTTGTCCCACTCCCACCCGGTTCGACCTCCACGCCCCTTCAGCGTACTCCGTGTAGCTCGCGCAGCGAGGCCTCTGTGGACAGAACATACAGGAGGGCCCTGCCGCTTCATAATCCACGGCGGCGACAGCAGACTGCCCCCACGGCAACTTCTGACTCTTGAGAGTCCTTCGGAGGACGTCGAGCGTCTCCTTGCTCCCATCGACCTTGAAGACTTCGCGGTCAGAGACGACCTCCAAACGGAAGCCTTTGGGCTTCGGGCGAGCCTCTTCGTCCAGGGCGAGGGCATATCCTTGTAACTGCAGGGCATATCCTTCCTTTAGCTGTCCTTTGGTGTCGATCACTCCACCTGACTTGAAATCAATGATTCGGACGATGTCGTCCTCGGGCCACTCCACGAAGTCCGCTGTTCCTCGCAGATGCAGCGACTTGCTGCCCAAGGCCAACTCGGGTCGCTTCAATCCTCGAGCAAGTCTCGGGGGGGCGTCGCTCACCCCTGGGGGCTTGGTAGGCTTCGAGGGAAGACGTGCCACAACGAGCGACCGAAGGTGCGTCAGCTCATTGTGCCAAGCGATAGGCTCCCAGGCTTGGCTCAACGGAGTACGCCAGGGCTCCATCCGACCGAGCTCCCCATCCAGGTGCGCCACCGCTTCGTCGACGAGGCGACTTGCAATCATTCGGCGATCATCGAAGGTCTCCAGATTTCCCCACGTTACCAGCGGCAGTGGAGCCGCTTTTCCTCCGGCCCGCCACCACCCCTGAATCGCTGCCTCAAGGACCCAGTGACGTAGCGTGCCGAGAAGTGCGCCGGGGGCTTTCCCGGGCAGCGCGGTATCCCGGTCCAGCGCCTTCCGCTTGCATGCACCAGTCCCCAGCAGGTCGCCGAGGCGCGACATGCCGAGATCGTCGACCACCTGAAACGTCGCTGCGTCACGAGCTGGTGTCACATCAGTTCCTTCATCTTCCGATACACCTGCACTGGACGCCGCATTAGGTCGAATGCCGAGATGAACGCCACGCGCTCGCCGTTGGCCATGACCTTTTCGATAGCGACATCGAGACGCCCCCCCTTGAGAGCGCCGAACTCCTTCGCCCAGAACGAGTGCACGATGAGCCACTGCGTTGGTGATGGCCCTCCAGCGAGCGAGAGCGCGGAGAGGTCTCCGTACCGGGCTTGCTTGGCGTCCGGGAAGCGCGCAGTGAAGTCTCCCACTGCCGTTTTGACGTATTCGCTCCACCTCCCAGTTGATGGTGAGGAGTCCGGCCCCACCAAACCTGCCGTGTAGTCACTGCTCCGGAGAACTTCGAGGAAGGCAAGGCCGAGGCGCCAATCGAGCAACGCGTGGTACGCCCGATTCCCGTACCGAAGCAGACATTTGTAGCACGCGGAGGTGCAATCTTTCTCATGCTCCTCCGTCAGAGTCTTCCGCGGGTACTCCGTCGCATTATCCAGGATGCTGCCGATGAGCGTCCTGAGGACATTGTGGTCGGCAAGGCGGCGGGAGAAGCCCGAGCCGTTGACGAGGCGGTCCGCAACTACGAGGAGAGGGCCTGCTTCGGCCCCGTTCTGGAAGAAAACGCGCGGTTCCAAGACGTCGAATTCGTCTGGGTCGGTGTCGAAGTCCAGCGCCGCTCGATTCACTAGGATGAACGCGGCCGACACCGCCGCTGCCCGGATATCGGCGCGCGAATTTTGCTTCCCACGGACAACACCTGTGAGGTCGAGAGTCTTGGGAACGGCGCTCGGACGGATGGCCAGGAGATCGGTGACGCGAGGGGCCATGAGAAGGAGTGGACCCATCGTCGCCCCTGACTCTTCGGTGAAGTACTTGGGGTTTTCCCATTCCGGTTTGATGCAGCTCCTAGCCACGTATTGGCCCTTCTCGTTCGGAGCCGCGCTGTCCGGACCGATGACGAGCCCTTTCCAGAGTTGACGCGAACCGGCTACGAATTCGGCCCCTGCCGCATCTGGAGAGGTGGCTGCATCCGTTGGGTCGGGACCGGGGTTGAGGCGGAAGAGCGTAGCTTGGGGCAAGAACTGCGCCGCGGTATTCAGCTCGTTAACGGGCTTTTGCTCTGATGTGTCGACGGCTGCAATCAGGGCGCGGTGCGAGCGGCTCACCACATCGGGGTCCTTGAGCTCGGTCGGGCGTAGGCTGGTGCGGAACGCTTGCGGCTCGCGACAGAGGTAACCCTTGCTCCCGAAAGTCGACTGACATGCCTGGCACGTCCCTGGCGACTCTCCAGTAACCGACTTCTTCCAAACGCCGCACACCCGGCATTCGAACAAATAGACCGGGCTACCCAGGGCGGGAGTGTTCGCTTTGATGGGGGGGATTTCTCCTTTACGTCCGGCTGAGACGACCCGCTCCGGCATACGGCCGACCACAGCCGTTACGCGATGAACGCGTTTGTCCTTGACGAGCTCCTTCCCGGGACTGAACTCGTACAGCGCGAGGTCGAGGTCGCGCTCGATGGTCTTCCACTCGTACCCCCCCTTGCCGTGGGTCTTGATCTTCACCAGGTCGGTGTAGAGTGACCGCACGCGCGTCGGCATGCCGAACATCGGAAGGAGCCCCTCGTCGGCGAGCGACTCCGCCAGGGCGTCCTCTCCTGCGTGTGCCTCAACCTTCCGCTCGATGTCCTCAATGAGCTTCTGCGGGGTCACCGCATTAAGCCAGTGAACATGACGCGAGCCGCCGTCCGCGAGCGCACGGGCGACCTCTGCCGTGTGGGCGCTCTTGCTCTGCAGCTCCGCCTTGAGCAGCGCCTTCCAGTCCCGCGGCGGCTTCCCGCCCTTCCCTGGGTCCCCATTTCGCCACTGCGAGACGTACATGAATTCGCCGTGCACATCCCCTGGCTTCATTGCATCGGCCGGCCACTGGCCGGGTGACCCCAACACTTCGTTTGCTGGGTAGAATTGACCTTTCGGGAAGAGTTTCTCCCGCAGGCTGACGAAGGCAGTCGTCAGCGCACTCTTGCGGAGCAGTCGTTCTGCGACGAGGTCCATGTCCTTGTTGAGGAACGGAGGCGGCGGCTCCTGACCTGTCATCAGCTCGGGCCGCTGAAAGTAGTACACGTCGTGGCTCTTCGTGCGGCAAATCGTAAAAACGGCCGAGAACGCTTGACCGCGGCGACCCGCGCGCCCTGCACGTTGCTGGTAGTTGAAGCGCTGGGGCGGCATGTTTGCCTGGAAAACGCTCTGGAGGTCACCGATGTCAATGCCGACCTCCATCGTCGTCGTGACCGAGAGCAGGTCGATTTCCTCTCGTCGCCAGTACCGTGGGCGCTGAGGACTATCCGCGTCAGATACAGCTCGCTCCACCTCGATACCCTTGAAGTCGACCTGCCGTTCGAGTGGCTCGTCTGTTTGTCCCGTGAGTTCCTCACAGTGCAGCCTGAAGGTAGCTTCCGCAGCCGCCCGCTGCCGCGTTCGGTCGATTCGCAGCGCAAGATGGTTCGCCGTACGAAGCTCTCCTGCGGTGGAGTTTGGCTCCTTCGGAAGTGGCTCGCCACAGCGGGTGCAGAACCCAGTACCTCTGTGAAGGTGCGCACGCCGACATCGCAGACAGAGCCAGGCAGGGTCTTTTTCATCCGCGACGCGGAAGACGAGTCCTTTGAGAGAAACGATGCCATTCGGGTGGCCTGCCCCCTGCAGATCTGCCAAGGCCGCTTCGAAGGCATCCTTCCAATGAGTGCCGAGCCATGCATCGATGAACCGCCTAATGCGGCGCGGAAGTGACTTCGGCGCCTCATTCCACACCCTGCACTCGTATAAAGTGGGGTCGGAGCGGTAGCTCTCCGCCAGCACGCGTGCGAATGCAGAGAGCTCCTCACGTCGCTGCTTCGTCAGGTTTCCTTGAGCAATGAGCAAGGTCCCGAGCCCAGCCTGTTCCGCCGAGAAGTATCCCTTGTGGAAGAGCACTTCTGGAAGCAGTGTCCGCGCTTCGTCGACGAGTGCCCGCTGCGCTGTCGCGATAGCATCTGCCGGGCTGCGCTTGCTCCACGTCAACGGCCCGTCCTCGCTGAGGCCGTCGAAGAGTTCGTGCCACTCGAAATACTTGCGTTCTTCTCCCTCTTTGCCATTGTGCAGCTTGGCAATCCCCGCCTCATCGATCGGGTGGATGCCGAGCCGGACAAAGTGCTCGATAAGAGGCAGTACATGGGCTCCTGCTTCAGGGTACTTGAATTCAAGCAGCGAGGTTAGGGCAACCTCTCGAGGTTCCTCCTTCAGCTTCCTTTCGAGGTCATCGACTTCACTCTGGAGCTTTGCGAGATAGCCCTCGTACATCTCTTTGTCCACCTCATCGATGGCGCTATCGAGCTTCTTCCGCGCGTCGGCTATCTTGCCAATCTTCTTACCTTTCTCGGTTCGCGCAGCGTCTTGGTGTCGTTGCTCCTCCGCAGCTTGGCGCCGCGCAACGTCGACGAAGACTTGCCGTCGGATGTCCTGATGGTGAAGGCGCTCGATGTCGTATGAGGCACTCGCTGCATCCTGCCGACTATCGGAGAAGCAGACGAGCTTCGAAGGTGTCCCGGTCGTTCCTCCCTCGACGACTTGTGCCCCAAAGAGCTCGGCCGCAAGGAGCTGCGTCGTCTTACCGAAGCCGGTGCGGAAATTCCGGATGGGTGAGGCACGACCACGGCGCTTCCTGCCCTCCGGTGGCGTATAGTCTGTGCCGCACGCCGGGCATGCTCCGGGCACGTTCGAACCAGGCGTGTCGTCCCCATTTGTACGAAGGAACAGGAATCCTCGGACCTCGTTGGGGCCGAGTGCGCCACTGGACATCTTGAGCGGCGATGAAACAAGCTCTCGCGCCACGCCCGTTCGTGCATTGAGTACGCCCTCATGCCACGATTCCGACTCCTTCTCGGACCTGAACGGTTTACGTGCTTGGGTCGTCGTGGGCCAGAAGACAGCCTGGGTGTTGTAACTCAGGAACTCAAATAGCTCACCAACAGCCTTCTCGGGCGAGCCATCGAGCGACGGCTCACCGGGTAGCAGCTCCGTCTCCTTTCTTCGTTCCGTTGAGCCCTTTACCGCCGCTCCGGATAGCTGTTTCCTATCAGTGCGGCCAGCCACGAAGAGCTCCCCACAGCACTCGCAGTACAGGACTTCGAACACCCGGAACTCGCTGCCGGAGCGGGGAGTCTGGTCGATGCTGAGCTTGCCCACATGGCGTTCCCCGAGCCCTCTCTCGGCTTCTGTCTTTCCAGGGGTGGGCTCAACACCGACGAGGAGGGGAGCAAATAGCCCCTCGATGGAGCGGAAGAATGCGTGCATGCGGAACGAGGGGGCCTGGAGCCTCGGCGCACCGGGAAACCAGTCCTTGCCGTGGAAGAGTTCTCCCGCGCCACGGACCAGCAGCAACCCCCTCAACGCAGCGAGTGCCGTTTCGTCTGAGGTCCCGAACAGGGCCATGGCAACGTCGGAGAGGGGGGTCGGTTTCTTCTTGCCGTGGTCGGTCCTGAGGCCTCGCGCAACCCACCCTCCCGCACGTTCGATGCACTTGCGGACGAGCTCGGGGCCGAAATCTCCAGGAGACGGGCTCAGCAGGGCCTTCGCGATGCCCTGCCAGATGTCCTGTGCGTGGAAAGGACTGGCAGGAGTAGTCGTGTCGGCGATGCGGCCGTTGACTCGGAACGCATGACTGAGATCGGCGCTCCTCTCAAGGAAGGAGACGAACGGCGCGTGCGGAAGATGGCTGCCGGACGGGACGGCAGCCACTTCGCTCTCACCTGGGATGACCGACTTGCCCCATTCGGTCTTCGCTTCGGAGTCGCTCAGTACTGACTTGGGCGTGCGGTGGACGCCGCCGAAGCCAAACATATCCCAGAGGTAGTCAATACTCTCGTCGCGATTAGCTCTGCCGGTGACCGGCGAGACTCCCTCCATCGGCAGCGAGGCACTCGACGAAAGCACCCGAAGCTTGTGTCGATGCTCCTGCTTGTCGAGCCCAAGGCGGTGGATGAGGAGCCGCAGGAGGTATGCCACCTCCGTTCCCGCCATACCTCGATGCAGATGGAGTTCGTCCAGGACGAGGAAGAAGTAGGCGTCATCGGACGAGGCGAGCCATTCCCGCGTCTTGTCCAGGATGGGTGCATCGATCTCACGCGTGAGCAGGATGTTCAGCATACTCACGTTTGTGACGAGGATGTCCGGCGGATCGGCCTGCATGTCCCAGCGATGGACGAGTTCGGCGCCACGCGGTGAGGGGAAGAGGAAGCGGGTCTGCTCCCGCTTGCTCGCATCGAGCGAAGCGAAGTCCTGTTCCGTCTTGCCGGAATTCTCTCGCAGGAACTTCTGACGGTCGTACTTCTTGGCTGCCTCCTGGGTTCGCTCAAGCGTCAGGAGCTCTTCGAAGAGCTGCTCCGTCTTGTTATCACGACGCGCGAGCTCCTCTGAATTCGTCGGATTGATGCGTGGGTGGACATCCCAACCTGTGACCGGCGTAAGCCCCGTGTACCGGCCGAAGAAGATACGGTTTCGCTTGAAGCGACGGCGGCAGACGTCGGCCGCGAGTTCGGAGTCGAGTGCACGGCGCAGGCGCACCAGCTGATCCTCAACCAGGGCGTTCATTGGGTAGAGAATCAGTGCGCGCACCGCCGACTTGCGCGTCTGGCCCTCGCGATGGGGGATGAATGTCCTGATGACATCCTTGCCTTTGGCGTTCTTTTCAAGTGGACGCCGAGCCTGGGGGAACACCCCGGAGTCGCCGGCGTTGCCCGTCCAGTGTTGGTAGGGAGAACCGTCCAGGCGGCACCACCATGGTTGGGTGAGGAAGTCGGCGCTCGGCTGGGGCCAGCCCACTGCCTCGCGGGCCAGTTCCGCGATAATCGGTAGCAGGAACGACTCCGTCTTGCCGGAGCCGGTTCCGCTCGTGACGATGCCAGGGCTTCCTGGCGCAGTCCCTCTCTTGAGCATTTGGAGCTGATGTCGGTAGAGCGGGTAGTCGGCTTCCCGTGGGTAGGGATCTTTTCCCGTGGGGTGCGAAGGAAAGAGCCCCGCCAGTGCGAGTTCCTCAAACGCCCTCCGTGCCTCTGCTGTGAAGCCGGGCAAGGTGTCCGGCCCGAGCGCATGAAGCGCAACGTCCGAGGACTTGTACCTGGGCAACTCTTCCAGAATCGGTTCGGTACAGAGCTGGCCGGGACGCTCAAGCAGTGACCGGCGCTCCTTCGAAACGTCCGGGTTCCTGATGGCGAATGCAGTTTCGAGATAGGTGAGGAAGAGCTCGCGCGTACGCTCGAACGCGCCAATCGGGTCTCTCATCGGGGGGCTCCGGTAGCAAATCCCAAGCGAGCGGTGACAGCACGGAGGAGGGCTTCGCTCGCGAAGTGGTAAAAGTATGAGTTGTTATCGAGTCCCGGCAGCGACTCGCCGGAGAACGCCAGGACCCGGGAAAGCGGCATGGGCAGATAGCACCCTGATCTCATTTGTAAGTCCCTCCCCTCGGAGAGCCACGGTGACTCTCCGCGCATCGCGTGCGCAGCGAGGATTGCGACCGTTCGACTAAAGAAGGAGGCGACGGGCTTTTCGTCCTGCTCAAGAACGTACTCGTCGGCTTGGGCGTGGCGAACGACACGCCACAGCTCGACGGCATGCTCCCTCTTGGTGCGGGAGAAGAAGCCCTGGCTCCAATCGAAGCAGCGGAGTTGGCCCGTGCGGGGAATCTCGTTCGGCCTGCGTGCCGGGGGAATGCGTTGGATGAGCGTAATAAACTGGTCTGTCACGACCTCGACGCGCGGAACGAACCTCGTCACCCCTAGCCCCAGCTGCTGTGAGCCGACGCTCAGCACCGTCTCCGACTTCTGGAACTGCCAGCGCGGCATCTGAATGCTCTCGTTGACGGTCGTGAGCGCAGGCATGCCGACGCCGCCCTTGTTCTCCAGCTCGCGCGCCACGCGTCTCTGAGTTGCAGCGTCGGTCAGACCTGCAAGCGTGGCAATCCATCCTTCAGAGGCATGGTGCAGGCGCAGGTGAGGCTTAACCGCGTAGTAGCTACGCCCGGACCACTGCCCGCTATGGTGAGGCGTTAGGATTACCGATTCGCAGAGCGCACGGATGAGGTGCCACTGCGCTGCCACCCTGCCGCCCCCCAACGATGAGGAACACAGCTCAAGCAATTCGCGCTCGGGGATTCCATTCTTTCTGCGCTTCGCCACCGCGTCGAGAACGTCGAGGAGGGGACGGAGCGCGGACGACCGTTTCGAGTGCCCCCCGGTGTTCGGATGATCCTTCTGCCGACGGGGTTCCTTGAAGACCCGACGCCGGAGCTCAGGCTCGACATGGACGATATCCGCCTGCGGCCGGGGTCTGCGAACTCTGGCGAAGGAGTAGACGTACTCCTGCGGAATGACGTTTTGCTCGAGAGCTTGGTTGACGAGCTCTGCCCACCGCTCCCTTAGCTTTTGATCCGTGACGAGGCGAATCTCCGGAGGCGGGGGAGTGGCGTACTCCTCCGTCCAGCTCATTCTCGGAGTCCCAGCCCGCAGATCGAGCAGGTCGACTCCGAGTGGGAAGCCCGCGCGCTGCTCGCGGGTAAACATTCCTTTGGTAAATCCGAAGTAGACGCGGTTGGAGGACCGGACGTCGAACGCAGAATCGGCCTGCAGCGCGTCCGCTTGAATCGAACCGTCCCAGGACTCGTTATCTACCTCGCGCTGGCGAACATCCACGCAGTATGCGTGGTGCTCGGAAGCAGAGGCCGGGCCACCCCATTCGACGAATCCGCTTCTTTCAGGCGGCACTCCGTAGCTTCCGGCAAACGCGGTGCTGACGAACCCGACTGCCTGCTGAAGTTGACGCCCATCAGAGAGCGTCGCCCGAAGAGTCCAGTCGCCGGGAGCGGGCTCGCGAACAAAGCGCCAAGCACCATCCTTGCCTTTTGTTGCAATCACGTTATCAACGAGCTCGACCGCGGTTGCTCCCGGCACGATGACTTCCGGCAAGAACCCCATTGCGGCGAGCCATGTGCCTCGGCCGGCACGGATGCCGCCACGCAACCGCAGGAGAAATGCATCTGGAAGCGGAGCTGCGACGCTCGCCCCTCCGAGGGGAGCGGCAAGCTGCCAGCCATCGAGTCCGCTCACCTTGAGTCCTGTCGGCGCAAAGCCCAAGGGAGGGGGGCCACGGAACAGGACGGCATCTGCGAGGGACAGCGCCACTTCATGACTCCAGCGGAGGAGCCTCGGAAACCGCTTGCCCGGGTCGTGAATGGAAGCGCCGGTCAGTGGCAGCACCCGTGTGCGAATCACTCGACGCAGGCGCGAGAGCAAGGAGCAAGACTTCGCGCCTTCGAACGCTTCGCGAAGAGGCGCAGCGGCATTGCCATCGGACAGAAGAACTTCCTCTCCCTCTTCGAGAACGTTCGGCCATGGAACAGATGTATACTTTCCAAGCGAAACGCCGTCGGTGGCAACGAGAAATGCCTGAGAGTCGTCCTCTTCGGGCTCGTAGATGGCGAAGCCAACGGCCCCTTCTGGGCTAGCTGCCTCAAGCTCTCGCTGAGCGCCGATCACAGCACGCCAGAACGGGTGCTTGGCAAGCTCGGCCATCGGTGCAGTGCCCGAGTCGACTGACTTTTCGAAGGCCTCGAAGACCTCAAGGAATCCTCGCGTGAAGTTACGGGTGGTCCCCGCATGATAGAAGAGGCGCCGCACGCCCGCGAAGGAGAGCGTGGCGAGCGAGAGCTCGGGCTGGGATCCGAAGAGCTCGCGGAGCGCCATGGCATCACGTCCCCGAGGAAAGGTGAGGCCGAGTGTTGTGCCGATTTGCGCGAACGTGGGGTAGGTCGGGAGCTCAAGCGGACGATAGCCGGGCTTCTGTGCGAGCCACGCCTGGAGCCTCTCCCAGGTATGTGCGAGTTTGGACGTTCCACGATGCGGAAAGCCGGTCTGCGCCCTCAACTTTTCGTAGAACCCTGTGACTTCGAACCGGTCTTGCATCGACGCCACGCGACAGAGATAGAACAGAATGGCGTAAGCGCTCGGCAATCCGGACTCGTTGAAAGTCCACTCAACGCACGCGTCGATAGACTTGCTCCGGAGCTCTCCGCCGACGACCTTCTCGAACCTCTTCAGCAGTTGTTCTTTTTTGGCAGCAGGTGCGCCGTGTGCTCCGACCATGACGAGGAACTCGTCAGAGGTGTCGATATGGGTGACTGGCTCGCGGGCGTTGGGCGCGTTGTGCTCGACAGAGAACGTGGCCCGAAACAGGGAGTTGTTCCAAGAGTCGTAGGACAACAGGTCCTGATGCCGTGAGATATTTGTCAAGCCCCCTCCTGACCGCCCCGACTTCCGGTGAGCACCAGAGAACAGTACCTCGCCTCCAGCAGAGAAGGGGAGCAGGTTGGGGCGAGTACGTCTTAGAGGGGAGGGGCAATGCCGCGCCGCGGCATCGGAGGAGGACGCGGAGCGGTGGTGTCCTGGCTGCCCCAGTCCGAGTGGCGCAGCATGCTCTGGGTTGGACGAAGCACCTTGGGCGTCGAGAGCCTCATGCATTTGCTACCGGTCAAGGTGCTCGCTCATGGCCCAGCTGACGCGGCGGTGGCTGAAGAGGTCCACGACGACGATCAAGTAGAGGCAGCTCTCTCGCGTGGGCATGTGCGCGATACCGGTGGGTTGGGCGCGATTGGGCGTGGGCGGCCAGAAGTCACGAGCGAGCACGTTGCGCGCTATCGGCAGGCTGTGCGTAGAGGTGGTGGGGCGTGAGATGCGATGGCGTCTCCGGGCATTGAGGCCCACCTTGCGCATCAGTCGCGCTGTCCGATGGCGGTCGACGGCTGGTCTTTCGCCTTCAACTCGGCATGCACCTGCGGGCGGCCATAGTTGCCCCGACTATCCTAAGCCCCTGGACATGAACGCTGATCAGCTGCGCCGCACCTGCTGATGGTATCGGCGAGGGGCGCCTGGCGGCGGCCAGGAGTGCAGCGGCGGCGTCCTCGCCCATTCGCCATCGGCCCGAGGCCACACCCGTGACGGTGCGCGCCGCATCGGCAGAAGGTGCCCGCGCCCCAGTCTTACGGAGGGCGCCAGGATAGCGGGCCGGGAGCGCGTCACGGACGGGGGGACTCAAGCAGTGCTGTGCTGACCTCTTTATCCAAGAGGTGCATCACGCCCCGGTTGGAGCATTCGCACTCCGCTACGATGTAGTTTCCCCGGCTAGTAGCGTGGACTTCAGGAGGCCGACCGTCGGTCGGTCACCGTCTCGCGACGCGCCTGAGGTCGGACCTCGGCCTCCAGGGAGCGAAGCGCTGCGGAGCCGATGGTGGGGGCACAGGAGCGGGCGCGTGCGGCGCTGCTGCACGTCTCCCGTGCGAGACGAAGGCGACTGGCATGCACCACCGCAGGAAGGCGGGCAGCTAGTCTTCTCGCCCCAGCGGATATGTAGCATTGGCTGAGAATGCTACAGGCCAAGCCTGCCCTTTCCCCCTGGGCAGGACCTCCGCGGACTCAGGTTTTTGCGCACACAGCGCCGAACCCGGAATGCTCCTGCCGCTCTCGTTGCTAGCCCACGACCGGCTGCTTACTAGCCGCGGTCGAGATTCGCGAACGGTGGCTCAGTCCGCCTTTCCCTGGGCGAAAGCCAGATATTCCTTATACCGTCTGCGGATATCCCTCAGGCGTAGCTTGCCGCTGCTCTCGTGGGCGACGAGCAGTACAAGGCGCTTTTTTGCGATCAGGCCTTCGCCCAGGATGTTCAGTTGCTCATCGACGAGCACAAGATAGAGGTCGTCGAAGTTGAGGGCTTTGAAGTCGATATGGATTCCGTCGGTATTGTGCCGATAGACGGCACGGGTCTTCACCTGAATCTTTTGGCCTCGCGGAGCAATGAGGTCCCAGTCCTCCTGGTTCACCACCTCGGCACGTTTCGCCCCGTATCGAGCGCAGCAGAGCTCCTCGCCTAGGATACAGAGAAGCTTCGTGTCGAAGATATTGTCGCGATCGCGGATCCCGACTTCCTTGTTCTCGATGCGCCTACGAAGTAGAAGCTCGCGGATTCGGGAGAGGAGGGCGGAATCGGGCCATTGGGTCATCATTGTCTTTGGATTGGGGGGCGGCTGGACGTTCAGAGCGGCCAGCCCGTAGAAGGGATCAAGCCCTTATGCTTGAACAGGGCGCAGAGGTCGCTTGCGATAAGCTGCTCGGGCTGCTTGGTTCTCCGTTTCCACTCGCGAGCGACTGTCCAGGCCTCGCACCATGACAGCCAGCCAAGTCTCGGCGCATCGGTGTCATGTCGATCGGCAAGTGCCCGGAGGCTTTCTTCCAGCTCTTCGGCGGGTGGACACAGCTGGGCGGTGAGGTAGACGAGGGAATACCCGGGCAACGTGAGAGGCCGAGGGATATGCGGAGGACGCGTGAATTGGTGGGCGGACAGGCCTCGCTAGTACGCCGCCAGCTGGTCCCGCGCCTCCCACTCGGCGGCATCCCGCTGTGCGTCGGAGTTCTCAGAGAGGTCCTTGGCCTCGATGCCAATGAGGTGAATGGGAGCGCCACCTTCCAGTTCTGTAACGGCGAGCGCGGCCATCTCGCCGTGCTGCCCGAGGCGTGGCCAGAAAATGATCTGCATGGACACGGATGGAGAGAGAAGGTCTCCAAGAAGTCCTCCGGGCTCCGATAGTACGAGGGTTCCATCTTTGAGCATCACGGCCTTCGCCCGGGGGGAGAAACGCGCGTAGTGCGCCTGGCAAGTACCGGAGCATGTCGAGCACCGTCGAGGTGAGGGAATCCTCGCTTTTCGAGGCGGCCCCTGCGTGAAGCTTGTTGTGGAGGTCAGCATGCACCATTGGAGACCTCAGCGGAGCCGGTAGGCCCGCCAAACCACCACCGCAGGATGCGCGACACCATGCGGCGCCCCCGGCGGGACATCATGGCTATGACTCCGTCAGCCTAAAGTGGCCCCCCATGAAGCTCGCGCGACGGGGTGCGGCAAGGATGCAGCGCTCCGGCTTGCTCGCCGCAACGTTTCCGGCAGTGCCTGCCGCAGAACGCAGATTCTGCTATGCCGCTGAATTGAGAATCCATCGTCGAACCCGTGGGGGAGGACCAGATGAACCGCTGGATGTATGTGGCTGCGGATGCCCGCGCCTGCATGGCAGATACCCGGCAGCTAGTCCTGAAGCATGGGCTGCTCTGGCACGCGAAGCCTGCCGATACGCGGCCAGCTCCGGGCGACCGCTTGCTGCTCGCTTTCAGGGAGTCCGCCGACGAGCTGGCAGCGCTGGCCATTCTTGAGCTTGAGACGGCGGTGCAGCGACTGGAGACGCAGGTGGATAAGGTCTCGTCCAGGAACTCCGCGTACGGTGAGGGGGTCTGGCCTGCGATATGGGACGACTTCGAGGCAGCTCGTTGGGGGCGAGGGGGCAGCGGTTACAGGGCAAATGCCACGAGGCGCGTGTTGGTGGTGAGAGTGGTGGATGCGCTGGACGACGTGTGGCTGCGGCACGACGAGGTCTTCACCTCCCCGCCGGCGGCCCGCTTCGGAGTGAGGCTACTTGGTGATGATGTCTCCGAGGTTCTGACGGGCCTGCCGAGCAGTGGGATATTCGAGGGGCCACTCGCATCCCGTCTGAGCGCCGGTATGACGGTGGCATGAGGGTGGAGCACCCTAGGCCACCTGCCGGAAACGCGTGTACATTGAAGTGAGCTCCCGCTCGAACCGCGGCCATGCAGTCGGTGAGACTACGTTTTGAGGATTGAAGGACGGCTTCACCAAGTTGCCGCGCGGGGTGATGACGGCGAGTGTTCCCGCCGCACATCGCTCCACGCGATGGCGAACACGAAGCAACTCATCCCTGAGTTTCCCAAGTGCATCCAAATCCGGGGCCAGTTCCTTCCTGACCTCGTTCGCGTTGAATGCTTGGGCCAGGCGGGGAAGCCATTCGGTGCTGGCGACTGTCAGGAGGGCGCTCCACGCATGGAGGTATGCGTCCAGGTTCTGACGATGGGTATACCAGTCGTCAATGGTGAGTGCCCTTGTTTCCTCAAGCCCGGTGATGAGACGCTGGATTTGTGCGTTCAGCACGCTGGCCACGGACCGAATCAGGTGCATGCAACTCGGAATTAGGTCCAATGATGGCGTGGCCGCATGCCTGTGCAGTCGGCGCGTATGCCGTTCGGAGAAACCGAGGGTGGCCTCGTGGAGGCTCTGGTAGGCGCGAAGATTCCGCTCTCCGAGGGTGCGGAGGTGCTGATCAACCTCCTCGGCGGACATGACCTCCCGGGAACGCAATAGCAGCCGGGGCGCACCTGCCAGAGGAATGTCGCAGTAGGTCAGGAACTCCATCAAGGCACTGAGGTCGGGCTGGACGAGGAGCTCGGCAAGCACTGCTGCGAACTTCTCTGCGCTCCGGACGGCCTCTCTCATGCGGCGCTCCCTGCGGGAGGCCCCTCCCGTGACGATGTCCTTGTGATTGTGGAGCAGGACCCGATTGCTCGCTTCCGACGTGCTGCCGCGCACCTGGAGTGAGACAACCACCGATTGCCGATCACAGCGCGCCACCGTTTCCGCCGGCAGAGAGGCAGAGCGCTTCGTGCCCACTCCGTCGAGAGGAACCACAACCGTGGCTCCATCTGGAAACTGAAGCAACGCATCGACCGGGCCGCCACTGGCACCTTCGAGAACGCAGGTCAGTGTTCCGTGGTCAAGCTGGGCCAGGCCGAGCGACAACGGTGCCTGAAGCTTCTTGATCGGCGACGGCGCCTGGACGGGCTTCAGCGGCTGCTCACGTGCACGTTGTGAGGGGTCGAAAAACGCGCGCATCGCCTGGGAAGAGAGGCGAATGCCGTCGGTCAGTATGCCCGTTTCGACGTTTCCCTCCGCCGGGGTGCAGAGCATCGCCGCGCGTGTGAAGTTCGCACTACCGGCGAAAAGGCGCCAGCTTCCATCCGGGAGCTGGATTGCGACTGCCTTCGCATGCAACTCCTGGCGCCGGTTATCGTCCGACCATTCGGAGAAGAGCAGCTTTCCGGTTCCCCTCTTCATTAGAGGGTGGTCGAGCCAGGCGGGAGTCAGCATCGGCGCGCCGGGCTGTGTGTAGATGAGGACCTCCTTGGGATGGAGTGCACCATCCAGCACATCGAGGAGCTCGGGAGCCGGGTCGAAGAACGGCGAGAGCACCAGGACGCGCTCCACAGGACCGGCGATTCCCACCGAGATTTGCGCGAAGAGCGGCTCGGTGAGGTTATGGAGAAGCCGGGATGGAGACGGTGATGTTCGGTTCGCGCCAGCCTGCAGCCAGCTTGCGTTGTCGCGGAGGTCGTTGATTCGGGAGGACAACTCGTCATCTGGCCACCTGTCCGCGATGGCACGCAGCAGTGACAGCGCATCATGGAAGAGGGGAAGGTCGTCCTCGTGCTTCTCCTTCGAGAAGGAAAAGACGTGCGTCATTTCCGCGTTGCGGCTCAGCCCTGCTCGCGTGAGGTTGCCACTCCCGATGACGAGCAGGCCGGTGCGAGCGCTGGTGAAGAGCGCGAGCTTGGGGTGGAATCTGCGCGCCGGACTGACTGGATGCAGCAGGTAGCGGAGGTTCGCCTTCCGTGGCCATCGGCCCCGCTCGCCTGCCAGGATGGCCTGGAACTCGCGGGCATCCATGATGACGGTGACATTGTTGTTCGCCTCAAGTGCCGCAAGTTGCTCAAGGCAGTACTCCTCGAAGAAGTCCGGCTGGAAGTTGTAGGTCAGGAGGAGGGCATGGTCGTACGTATGCGCGTTGAGCTCGCGCAGGAGATCGAGGCGCTCACTCATGGGCGCAGCTCCTGGGTTCGTGCAAGGACTCGCCTGCCGGTGGGCGAGAGGGTGTACTCCCCGCTCTCGCTACGAGTGACCAGCTCAAGGTCCACGAGGATGCGGAGGGACTGCCGGTGACGTGACTGGTGCTGGCCGGCCTCGTAGTGTTGCTCGAAGACGTACCTGTTTCCTTCGCGCCTGAGCCAACAGGCTTCGAGCCGCGCCTTCTCGTACATCACCCGGTCGTGGTGAGCGGCGATCATCTCCAGGAGCTGTCGGGCCGCCTCTCGCCATCCTCCAGGTGCCAGCCAGGTGTCGAGCAGCGCCAACGCAAGGGGGGCACTCAGCTCGGCGCCTGTTGCCGAGCGGACCTCGCGCCAATGCGGGTCGTCAGAGGCGTCCCGCCATCTGGCGTACAGCGTTCCCAGCATCGACATTGCCTTCGCGAGGCGCTCCTGGGGCGAGTCACTTCGCCCGAATAGCAGCAGGTGCTCGTTCGTTGGTGAGCCCAGGCCGAGCCGGACGCGGGCCGTGGCGCAGGCCTGTGCGTTCGGGAGCTCCTTCACGCCAAGCGATGAGAGGAGTGCCGAGGGAGACTCAACCTGCCTCTCGTGGAAATCCGCGAGGGCCTCGTCGAAAAGCTCGGAGGTGAGCGTCCTGGCGAGTTCCTCCGAGGACATGCCTTCAGGCGTGGCGGCCAGAACCTCAAGGCACGCCTCAAGCACGGACTCCAGCGCCCAGGAGAAGCATTCATGGAGCACGAATTGGCGCCACAAGCCATCGCACCGCTTGAGCCACGCGGGCGGCTGGTATTCCTCAAGCCGGCGGTCCTGCCCAATGAGGCAGCCGAAGTACGACGGACCCACGAGGAGCTGGTCGTCGAGGGACAGGTCCTTGAGCCCTCCCACCTGGAGCCCGCTCAGCTGGTATTCCCCTAGCAGATGGAGGATGCGACAGAGGCTCAATGGGCGGAAGCTCCCGAAGTCGGCTCCGCCCTCCGGCAGCTCGAAGAACACATCGATCAGGGCCTCTCGCTCCGAGGTGGCCCCCTTGGCATGGATGCCATCGAGCCCGAGCGTCGGCGCGTCCTTCTCGAGAATGCTCCGGGCTATGTGCTTGTGGCGGAAGTGCTCTTCCCTGAAGAAGCGCGTTTTCGAGATCGAGGCCTCGAATGCGGAGGCAATTCGCTCGCCTATCGGAGCGAGCCGGGGAAGCGCATCTTCCAGCTGATACGACAGGCCCATCTTGTAGAGCGAGCCGCTGTAGTACTGGCCAAAGCCGCCAAGTGCATCGGAGGGCAGGACACGCATCCCGAGCAGGAGGGAGTCCGAGCCTTCGGCGAGCCTTGCGCTGACGGCGTTCTTCCCGACGGTGGAGGCTTCGGAGTCCGCGAGCAGGGTGGCGTACGCCACGGCGGCCTCCCTCCGCTGAAAGGCTGCTTCGAACTCGGTTCGCGTCTTCGGCTTTTCCGTCTTGTGGATGTGCCCCAGCATCCACGCATACGCCGCGTAGTAACGCGCGCGGTCGGTGTTGACCACGATACCGGGCAGCAGCATGTCGGTGAGCAGACCGGAAACCCGTGCGAGCCCGAGCGGGTCTCGTCCCTTGCCCTCGGTGACCACGTACTTCGACCACCTAGGAAACTGTGTTCGAGCTGTGGAAGATCGTCCGGCCACATCTCCCCCCTAAGAACGCGAGCGCATCAAACCACACATCGCCGGTACTCATGCGAGGAGCTTTCCACATCTCCGACCCAACACGGCTGGTGGCGAAAGTGGCGGGGAGCGCCTGCCCGTAACGGCTCCCAGTCTTTGAGGCGGAGGCTGGGGCAATGCGCGGACGGACTGACAATCGGCAGCTATCAGCGCAGCGTTGTGCAGAGGCTAAGAGCAGAGGCTGAGTTACGGCATTGCTATGTGGTTTTTTGTAGGAAATTGTCCAGGGCTTCCGGCTCTATCCGCACCGTGTTGGACACGCGGATGTGGGGCAACGTGCCCCTCTCGCATAGCCGGTACACGGTGGCCCGGCAGACCCCTAGCCGTTCAGCGACCTCCCGGACGGTCAGCAGCCGGCCGGACCCTGAGGCCATGGGCGCCATCAAGGCGGGGCCCAGCAGCAAACTAGCAGCAAAAATCTTGGGGTCCTGGGGTACTGGATGGGACGGCTGGACAGCCCCGGCCGAAGAAACCCGAGTATTTACGATGGGTTGCGAAGGGCTGGTAGCCGCTGGACGGCCCCCGGGGTTCCTTGGGGTGCAAGTGGTCGCAGGTTCAAATCCTGTCGCCCCGACCGATAGAAGGCCCTGGAGCCCTTGGCGAAAGCTGGGGGCTCCAAGGCCTTCGACTTTTGGGGCTCCGGACTCCAGCCGCGAGCCGGCAGAGTTCACTGCCTCGGCCTTGCGTCGGGGAGTTCCTCTTCCAGTCGACGGATGCGTGGGTGGAGGAGCGCCAGGAGCGTGGCCACCAGGATGAGCGCACCCGCGATGACGAGCAGTGCCGCGCTCCCTCTCCCGGTACCCACTCCAATCCAGGTGCCGAGGCTCGTGCTCCAGCCTCCGCCTGGCGCCATGCGCGGCTCGAAGACACGGTCAACCAGCGGCCCCGCTACTGCGTAGGCCAGCGGCGTCGGGCTGGTGGCGAGCAGGAGCCGGATGGCGAAGACGCGTCCCTGCACGGCAACCTCAACCTTGGCCTGCCAGAGCGCCTGACTGGTGGCGTTCGCCACCGCCGCCCAGAACATGAACGAGAAAGCGGCGAGCTGGATGAAGACGAGCGACGGCCGCGCTCCCGCGAACACGAGGCTCACACCGAGCATCACTCCGGAACCCAGCACTACGTACATCCGGCCTCTTCGCGGGCCGCCCCAGACGCTCATCAGGAGGCTTCCGCCCAACATGCCGGACCCGGCGATGGTCAGCGTGATTCCCAGGGCCGCGGGAGAGGCCAGGCCCAACACGATGGGCTGCGCCAACACCTCAGTGAACGCGGCGCACAGGTTGATGAGCGCGAAGTACACCAACATTCCCATCAACCCCGGGCGCGCCGCGACGTAGTGCCAGCCCTCGAACGCATCTCGCCAGAGTGAGCCTCGCGCAGTGGAGGTGCTCGGCATGCGACCCAGCGGAGGAATCCTCGCGCTCAGCAGCGTGACCAGCGCGATGAGGAAGGTCGCGAAGTCCACCAGCATCACACCCTGGATGCCCACAGCTACGAGCAACAGCCCCGCCACGGGTGGCGCCGCGAGCCTCCCTAGGGATTGGGACAGCTGCACCATGCCACTGGCTCGACCCAACTGATCCCTTGGCACCAACTGCGTCGTGGCCGCCGTATACGCAGGCACCTGGAAGGTGCTGGCGATGGCTCCCACCATCACGGAGACGTGGACGTGCCAGACCGCCAGCCTGCCCGCGAACATCAGCAGCGCGAGACTCGCCGTGGCTGCCGCCGCCAGCGTGTCGCTTAGGATCATCACCCGACGACGGTCCATCCGGTCCGACAGCACCCCCGCCAACGGCGAGAGCACGAGCGAGGGCAGCGCCGTGTAGAGCGAGATCAACGCGAACTGCGTCACCGAACCCGTGCGCTGATAGACCCAGACCCCCAACGCGAACGCCGTCAGCCTGGAGCCCAGGATCGAGACGAGCTGACCTGCCCAGATGCGCAGGAAGACGGCGAAGGCCGGGGCAGGGGGCTCCTCGGGCTGGACCACGAAGCCCCCTGCCACTGGCGTTCCAGCGGCCAGGGCAGGTCCCTCCGGTTGTTCCTGTCGAGAAGCCATCGGGCCGGGCTCCCCGAACTCACGGTTGCTGCTGGCTCAGCTTCCGACACAGGTCCGCGACGATCCGGAGTGAATCGCGTTGCGTCTGCCCCAGGCTCTGCGCGTCGGTGAACTGTCCGCACACGTTCGGGCCCATGGCGTACATGGCCGTCCGGTTCGGCCCACTGGACTCCAACTCGTACGTGCCTCGTGGGATGACCTCTCCGGTCTTCGGGTTCACGTAGATGCCCCCGGTGACGAGGTAGGCCTGTTCCCCTCGGGTGATGACGGACCGCTTCTTGTCAGGAGGCACCGAGAGTCCCTCCGTCGAACGGAAGGCGCGGAGGCCGGGTTGGATGAGCCCGTTGCCCAGCATGAACTGGATCAGCGGCGACGGATGCGCCTCGATGCTCGAGTACTGGCCCGTCGCGTCGACCACGTCGGTGAACCGCCGTGTCTGCGAACGCCCCAGCACATCGCAATACGAGACGCTCACTCGCCAGACCGGGCCTGTCTCCGGATGGAGCTCGTAACCGCGTCCCAGCGCGATGACCTCCAGATGGCCCGAGCGCATCATGGCTTCAATCTGGAGCGCGTTCCCCAGCGTCATGGGCAACATCGTGTTGAAGAACGTCGTCCGGAGCTCACGTTCGAAGTACAGGTGGTCCTCCGCGGAGAACCACGGGGAGTTCTCACTCCACAACTGGATGGCCGCGTCGATGCACGTCTGCCACTCCACCACTCGCATGTGCTCGTAGCCACCGTACGGCTTCCCAGTGGTGAGCACTGCGGCGATGTCCCGACGCAGCGTCTCCGCCTTGTCCGCGCGCGCCAGGTGCCGCTGCCATGCTCGGATGCGACGACGCACGGGGGCTCCACGTCGACGGACGCGCTGACGCCCAGCCGCCTCCGCCAGTTCGTCGCCCAACATCTCCAGGGTGGTGTCGATGGAGAGGAGCCGGCCGCTCTTGCTTGTCTGGAAGGTCTCCTGCAGCCGCTCCGCCGTGAACCAGCGTGGCTGATAGGGCGAGGTCGCCTCACGCCCCCAGACCTTCGGCAGTTGACCCGTTCGGGAGCCCAGGGTGACCTTGAAGCCTTCAGGCGCCTCGTATCGCAGACGACCCTCGGCATCCGGTACGAACCGTCCTGTCTTGACCGCGAGCGACAGCGCCGCATCGATTCCGTTCAGATACGAGCCGAGGATCAGGACGTGCTTGGGGCGGTTCTCGTCTCCCTCCAGCACCGCGTCCTGGAGCGTCTTGGCCGGCCATGGTGAGCCGTGGACTCCCGGCCGGCCATCGAGCAGGGACTCCGGCAGGGCCCGGCTCCTCCAGGCCCGCTGGCCATAGCCCGTCGCGAGGATCACGTACTCGGCGGTGACCGACGACGCCGACGCGAGGCCTATCTCAAAGTGCTCCGATCGCTGTTCAAGCGTCACGGCCTCCTGTCCCGTGATCAACTCGACCGAGAGTCCGAGCTCTCGAAGGAGCCCCAGCGTGCGTTGGAACTGCACCTGCTGCCGCTCGCCGAAGCTCCACCGGCTCATCTTCGCCGGCAGGCTGGCGAGGTGCTCCTCCAGGGCGTTGCGTCGGCTCCACGCGAGGCCTGTCCCGACCTCCGTCTGTGCTTCGATGATGGTGATCCGGCAGCCTTGCAGCGCCCGCTCTCCTCGGGCGAGCCGCTCCGTCAACGCGAAGAGGAACCACCGCGCTGACTGTCCGCCGCCCACGATGGCGATGTGGGGCGTTCGCTTCATGGCGTCTCCAGGACTGATGCGATGGGCGTTCATGTGCTTCCCCGTTCAGCCATTCATCGAGCGCCGCGCGGGCTGCTCCAGGAGAGAGGTGAGGAGGCGTGCGAGTGCCTCGACATATGGCGGACGCAACAGTGAGTAGTGATCGCCCGGAAGCTCGATGCACTCCGTGGTCTGGGTCGCCAGTGCCGCCCAACCTCGCGCGGGCAGGGGCATCTCTTCGGCATCGGTGGTGTCCGCGCCGAGCACGACCGTGAGCTGCCCCAGCCACGTTCGTAGCGCGTGCTGATGAAGCGCCCTCGAGTTCGCCGTGAAGACCTTCATCAAAGGACGAAGCTGGGGCTCGGAACTCTCAACAGGAGCGCCCGTCGTTCGCGCCAGGTCCGTGGTGAACTCGGCCCACGGGGCGTCGCCTTCAATCGGCGCTCCTCGCGCATAGGACGTGGGGCTGGGCTCGATGAGTACGAGCACCTCCACGGTCTCCCCCTGTTGCTTCAGCTGCTGAGCCATCTCGTACGCGATGACGGCCCCGAGTGACCAGCCACCCAGGCGATAGGGGCCGCGTGGCTGCACGGCGCGGACATGTTGGACGTAGAGCGCCGCCATCTCAGGGAGGGACTCAAGTGGCGGCAGGCGGCCGTCGAGCCCTTGCGCCTGGAGTCCGTAGAAAGGCTGTTGCGAACCCATGTGTCGAGCCAGCTCCGCATAGCAGAGGACATTGCCGCCGACGGGATGCACGCAGAAGAAGGGTGGTCGGTTTCCGCGGGGCTGGATGGGGACGAGGGGCGACCAGGGGGCCTCATCGCCTCGGAGCTTCGTGGCGAGTCGCTCGACCGTGGAGGACTGAAACAGCGCGGAGAGTGGGATTGTCCTCCCCGTACGTTGCTGGAGTTGGGTCATCAGTCGCACGGCCAGGAGCGAGTGTCCGCCGAGCCCGAAGAAGTCGCCGTGAAGCCCGACAGGCCGCACATCGAGCAGCTCTTCGAAGAGGTTCGCCAGCACTTGCTCGAGCGCATCCCGAGGTGCGACGTACTCACGATGGTGCAGATGCGAGGCGTCCGGAACGGGCAGGGCCTTCTTGTCCACCTTGCCGTTCGCCGTGAGCGGGAGCTCCTCCATCGGAATGAAGGCCGCCGGCACCATGTACTCGGGCAGGTGCTTCCCGAGGAACGCACGGAACGAATCCACCTCCAGCTCCTGCCCGGGCGCGAGCACGAGATACGCCACCAGCCGCCTGGCTCCGTGCGAATCCTCACGTGCGAGCACCACAGCGGCGCGCACGGCGGCGTGTTGGAGCAGCGTCGACTCGATCTCCCCCAGCTCGATTCGGAAACCACGCACCTTCACCTGCGTGTCGATGCGTCCGATGAAGTCCAAGTCGCCGGTCGGTAGATAGCGGACCAGGTCTCCGGTCCGATACATGCGCGCTCCCGGCACTGGATTGAACGGGTCCGGCAGGAAGCGATCCGCGGTCAGCTTGGGGCGTCCCAGATAGCCTCTGGCCACTCCGACGCCTCCGAGGAACAGCTCCCCCTTCACACCCACCGGCACCGGCTGCAATGCAGCATCGAGCACGTACGCGCGGACGTTGGCGAGCGGGCGCCCGATGGGCGGCGTTCCCTCGTTCGTCTCGCACTCGGCGAAGGTCGCCAGCACCGTGGCCTCGGTGGGACCGTAGGAGTTGAGGAACCTCCGTCCAGGCGCCCATCGCGCGACGAGCTCGGGCCCGCAGGCCTCGCCCCCAGAGATGACTGTCCGCAGGGCTGGAAGTCCCTCGGAGGGCGTGAGGGCCAGCGTGGCGGGCGTGACGCTGAGGGTCGTGATGGCCGCGTCCCGTAGGAGTTGGTGCAAGGCCGGCCCCGGCATCGCCTTCTCCACTGGCGCGAGCCACAGCGTGGCTCCCGCGCACAGCGTGGTGAGGATCTCCTCGACAGACAGGTCGAAGCCCAGGTTCGCGAGCTGGAGCAGCCGGCTGCCCGGCCCGAGTCCGAAGACCTCCGCCTCCTGCACCACCAGATTGCACACGCTCTGGTGTTCGACGAGCGTCCCCTTGGGCCGACCCGTGGAGCCCGAGGTGTAGATGACGTACGCCAACGCGCGGCTCGGCAACGCGAGTCCGAGGTCTCTTCCCTGTTCTCTCGAACGCGTCTCCTCCACGAACACCACGTGCCCAAAGGCCCCCGGGACTCGTTCACGCAAGGCCTTCTGCGTGAGCAGCACACTCGCTCCACTGTCCTGCACCATGAAGGCAAGGCGCTCACGAGGCAGCGTCGGATCGAGCGGCAGCCAGGCGCCCCCTGACTTCAGGATGCCCAGCAGACCCACGACCAGGTCCGGGGAACGCTCGACACACAGGCCCACCAGCACCTCAGGCCCCACTCCGAGCCCACGCAGGTGTCGTGCGAGCCGATTGGCGCGCTCGTTCAGCTCCCGATAGGTCAGCCTCTCGTCCTCGAAGCCCACCGCGAGGGACTCGGGGGCTTGGCGGACGCGGGCTTCGAACAGGTGGTGGATGCATGCATCCGACGGGTACTCTGCCCGCGTGTCGTTCCACTCGATGAGCAGCTGTTGCTGTTCCCGCGCGGTCAACAGAGGCAGGGCGCACAGGGCCGTCTCGGGACGATCGACCGCTCCCTCCAGCAGGACGCGAAGGTGCTCCGCCATGCGCGCCACGGTGGTCGGTTCGAACAGGTCGACGCTGTATTCCAGTTCTCCCTCGAAGCCCGTTGGGGTCTCGATGAAGCTCAGGGTGAGGTCGAACTTCGCCGTATCGAGTGCGGCGGGCATGGGCTCGAACGAGAGGCCCGGCAGGCGCAGGGGCTCCAGGGGCGCGTTCTGGAGCGCGAAGAACGCCTGGAACAACGGACTGCGGCTGAGGTCCCGGGCGGGCTGGAGCACCTCCACCAGCTTCTCGAAGGGAACCTCCTGATGCTGGAAGGCCGCGAGGGTGGAAGCCCGTACCTCGGACAACAACTCCCGGAACGACGCGTGTCCCCTCAGCCGGGTGCGCAACACCAACGTGTTGACGAAGAAGCCGATCAACCCCTCGGTCTCCGCGCGCGTACGCCCCGCGATGGGCGAGCCGACGGAGATGTCCTCCTGGCCGGAGTACCGAGCGAGCAGGACCTGGAATGCGGCCAGCAACGTCATGAAGGGCGTGGTCCCCTCGCGCTGCGCGAGGGCGAGGACGGCATCGGAGAGCTCGCGGGACAGGTGAACCGGGACGACCGCACCGCGTGCCGAGAGGACCGCGGGTCGAGCCCTATCGGTAGGAAGCTCGAGGCCCGCGGCTCCTTCGAGGTATTGCTTCCACCACGCGAGCTGGCCCTCCAGCACCTCGCCTTGCAACCAGTCCCGCTGCCACAGCGTGAAGTCCGCGTACTGCACGGGCAGGGTTGGCAACGTGACCCCGTGGCCCGACGCGAAGCCCTCGTACAGGGCTCCCAGCTCCCGTACCAACACCCCCATGGACCAGCCGTCCGAGACGATGTGATGCATCGTCAGCAGCAGCACGTGTTCCTGTTCGCCCAATAGGAGCAGGGTGGTCCGCAACAACGGGCCCTTGGTGAGGTCGAACGGACGAAGGGCTTCCTCGCGTGCGAGTCGGGTCGCCTCGGCCTCCCGCGTGGGCAGGGCGCGCAGGTCGACGATGCTCAAGGGGAGGGCGACCTGGGACTCGATGCGCTGGAGGGGCTGGCCCTGTTCCGACGGGAAGGTGGTTCGCAGGGACTCGTGCCGGACCACGAGCGCCTCGAAGGTGCGCCGGAGGGCTTCCACATCCAGCGGGCCTCTCAGCCTCACCGCGGCGGGGATGTTGTACGTGGCGCTCCCGGGTTCCAACTGGTCGATGAACCACAGGCGCTGCTGTGCGAACGAGAGGGGCACGGGCCCTGTTCGCGGCCGAGGCACGAGCAGCGGTGCTTCGACACGGGGTGCGGCCTCCAGACGCTGGGCGAACGACGCCAGGGTCGGTGCCTCGAAGAGGGCCCGTAGTGGCAGCTCCACCCCGAGCCGCGCGCGGATGCGCGAGATGAGCTGCGTCGCCAACAGGGAGTGCCCACCGAGTGCGAAGAAGTCATCCAGCACACCGACACGCGGGACGCGGAGGATCTCGGCCCAGAGGTCGGCCAGGCGCTCCTCCGTGGGATTCCGTGGGGCGACATACTCCGTGCTCGGGAGCAGTCCCTCCGGCGCCGGGAGCGCCTTGCGGTCCACCTTGCCATTGGCCGTGAGCGGAAAGGAGTCCAGCGTGATGATCGCCGAGGGCACCATGTACTCGGGCAGGTGCTCCCGCAGCGACTCTCGCGTGGGCGGTGTCCCGTGGGGATGCACAGTGACGTAGGCCACCAGCCGCTTGTCTCCGGGACCGTGTTCCCGGACCAGGACCAGCGCATCACGGACGCTCGGGTGACGACGCAGGACGGATTCGATTTCTCCGGGCTCGATGCGGAAGCCGCGCAGCTTCACCTGGAAGTCGATGCGGCCCAGGAACTCGAGCGTCCCATCCGGACGCCAGCGGACCCTGTCTCCCGTGCGATACACGCGCCCAGGACCCCAACGGTTCTCCACGAACCTCGCCGCCGTCAGCTCGGGTTGATTCCAGTAGCCGCGTCCCACTCCCTCTCCACCGATCCACAGCTCACCCGCGACGCCCACCGGGACGAGCTCGCCCCGTGTGTCCACGACATAGGCCGTCGTGTTGGAGATGGGACGGCCAATGGGCACGGACTCGCCGATCTGCTCGGGGCGCACCACCGCGTGACAGCACGCGAACGTGGTCGTCTCTGTCGGCCCGTAGCCGTTGATGAGCCGGCATCCTCCGACCTCCAGGAATCGCCGGACGTGTCCCGGAGAGAGCGCATCTCCTCCCGCGAGGACCTGTCGGACGTGCGCAAGGCTCCGCGCGTCCTCGTCCACGAACTGGTGGAACAGGCCCGCGGTCAGCCACAGCGTCGTCACTCCGCGCTGCTTCACCAGCGTCGCGAGCTGGCTCAGCGTCGGGTCATGCGGCGGATGGACCACGAGCCTGCCGCCGTTCAGCAGGCTGCCCCAGAGCTCGAAGGTCGACGCGTCGAAGGCGAGCGGCGCGAGCTGGAGGAACACCTCCTCCGGACCGAAGTCGGCGTAGCTGGCGCCACGTACGAGGCGACCCACGTTCCGGTGCTCAATCGCGACGCCCTTGGGCTCGCCCGTCGAACCGGAGGTGTACATCACGTACAGCAGGTTGCTGGCGGTGGCTCCACTCTGGGGATTCTCGACCTCGTCCGAGGACTCCACCCACGTCCCGAGCTCCAGCACTTCCCCCAGCTTCTCCGCCACGCCACGGTGTGCTCGCGACGCCACGACGAGCCGCAGCCCCACGTCCCGGGCCATGAAGGCGAGTCGCTCCAGTGGATGGCGCGGGTCCAAGGGCACATAGGCACCGCCCGCCTTCAAGATGCCCAGCACCGCGGCCACCATCCCGGAGGAACGCTCGACACACAGCCCCACGCGCGTCTCGGGCCTCACTCCACGCTCGCGCAGGGCGTGGGCCACCCGGTTCGCTCGGGCGTTCAGCTCCCGGTAGGTGAGGCGCTCCTCCTCGAACTCCACTGCGATGGCGTCGGGACGTCGCGCGACCTGTTCCTCGAACAGCTCGTGGACACAGCGATCGCGTGGAAGCCCGGTGGTCGTCGCGTTCCACTCCTCCACGATGAGGCGTCGCGACTCCTCGTCCAGCAGGCTCAACGTCGAGCAGCGTGCCTCGGTGGGCGCGGCACACAGGCGCTCCAGGAGCGTCGTGTACTGGCGTCCGATGCGCTCGATGGTCGCCGCATCGAACAGGTCGACGTTGTACGTGAACGCCGCCTCCAGGGTCCCGTGCTTCTCTCCCATCTGGAGCGTGAGGTCGAACTTCGACCTGCCGTTGTAGACCTCCATCGGTGTTGCCGTCAGACCCTCGAGTCGCAAGGTGCTTGCCCAGGAGTTCTGGAAGGTGAACAGCACCTGGATGAGGGGAGGGCGTCCCGGCTCTCGCGGCGGCGCGAGCTTCTCCACCAGCATCTCGAAGGGCACGTCCTGGTTCGCGAAGGCCCCGAGTGTCGTCTCCATCACCCGACCGATGAGCTGCTCCACCGTCGGGTCGCCGCTCAGGTCCGCGCGCAGGACCAGCGTGTTCACGAAGAAGCCGAGCAACCCCTCCAGCTCACGGTGCGTCCTGCCCGCGATGAGCGCGCCCACCACGAGGTCGTCCTGCCCCGACAGCCGGGACATCAACACCTGGAACCCGGCGAGCAACACCATGAACGGAGTCGCGCCCTCGCGCATCGCGAAGGACTTCACCGCCTCCGCGACCTTCGGAGGCAGCTTGACCACGAGCTCCGCCCCCCGGTCCGTCGCCACCACGGGCCTCGGACGGTCCGTGGGAAGTCTCAGTGAAGAGGGCACGTCGGCGAGCTGTTTGCTCCAGTACGCGAGCTGCCTCTCCAGCGTCCCTCCCGTGAAACGCTCCCGCTGCCAGGCCGCGTAGTCGCCGTACTGCACCGGCAGCTCGGGAAGTGACGCCGTGCGCCCCTGCCGCAGCGCCTCGTACTGCGCCGCGAACTCCCGCATCATCAGCCCCGTCGACCACCCGTCGCTGATGATGTGGTGCATGTTCACGAGCAACACGTGCTCGGCTGCATCGAGCTTCAGGAGCGTGGTCCGGAACAGCGGCCCTCGCTCCAGATCGAACGGGCGCCGTGCCTCCTCGTCCGCCAGTCTCCGCGCGTCCGCGGTGCGTGCCTCGGCGACGCTCCCGGACAGGTCGACCACCGGCATGGGCCACGAAGAGGGCGGATGGACGCGGAGGAATGCCTCGCCGCCTCGCTCCTCGAAGGTGGTGCGCAGGATTTCGTGCCGGTGCGTGAGCAGCTCGAACGCCCGACGCAGCGCCTCCGCGTCCAACGGGCCCGCGAGGTGCAACGTGAAGGGCATGTTGTACGTGGGGCTGTTCGGCGCGAGCCGGTCCAGGAACCACAGGCGCCGCTGGGCATAGGACACCGGCGTCGGTCCGTCTCCATGACGGCGCGGGATGGTCTGGGCTCGCGCCTCCTGTTTCATGGCGCCGTCCTCTCGAGCACCAGCTCGGTGGTCACGAGCGCCGGGTCCGCGAGGATGTCCTCCTGCTCGAAGAGGACCGGGCGGAGCTGCTTCCGCGAGAAGAGCCGAGTCTGGTCGGCGAAGAAGGGCGAGGCCGGGTCCGTGGCCCCGGAGTAGGCCAGCACCGCGCTCGCGCGGGGGCCCTCCCGGGTGAACTCCATCACCATCAGGAAGGAGGCGCCGTGATTGACCACGTAGCCCTCCGACGTGAGGCCCGTGGTCTCCGACAGCACCTGCTTCCGCTCGGTGCGCGGCAACAGCGTCGAGTTCGCCAGCGAGAAGCCCGCGATGTTCGCCGCGCCCTCGATTCCATCCACGCCTCCGTGAATCGGAATCACCTGCGACCCCTTCCGGGCGAACTGCACGTCACCCAGGCGGGCATCGAGTGGAAGGCCCGCCTCGCGCAGCACCCAGACGGCCTCGCCCAGCTTCTGGAGGATGGGGTCCGGGCCCGACGCCGGCGCTGGCGCCAGTCCCGAGGGCGTCTGCACCGGCCGGCTCGGGTCGAACGGCTCCGCGAAGAGCGGTCCCCGGTCATTCAGCTCCGGGCGCGTGAACCGCCCCAGGAACTCTCGCCAGACCAGGGCTCCCTTGCGGTCGAGCTCCAATCGCCCATCCCATTCCGCGAGCAGTCGACAGGCCTCGCGCAAGTCGACCTGCGCCTCCTTGACCGACACCGTCGTCGCGCCCTGGCAGCGCTGCGCGACGGGGGCCCGGAGTTGCTCCGCGAGCCAGTTGCGGTTGTTCAGGATGGCCTGCTCGAGCTCTTCACGCGTGAAGGCGCCATCCGCTCCCGAGGCCGAATCCGGACCCTTCTCCGACAGGATGGTGAGGTTCGTGCGCGAGCGATTGGAGAGCCTGCCTCCCGGACTCGCGTAGTTCTCGTAGGGGAAGGGGACGGAGGCGAGCAGCTCCGCCGGGTTCGTGTACCGCGCCGAATCGTTCGCGTTCATCACGAAGTCCGCGCGCGTGAGGCGAGGCGCCTGGTCGACGGGGAACAGTCCTCTGCCCGGACCCGACAGGTCGACCCACTCGTCACGCGACGTGCTGCCATCGAGGAGGATGACGCGCAGGCTCGCGAACCCCTTCACGTCCGGGACCGTCTCCCGAGCGGTGCGATACGCGGCGATGGCATCGTCGCTCAACCGGGGCACCCGCGAGGCGTCCACGTAGCGGGTGTCTCCCCGCGCGCTCGTCATGATGGTGTTGACCCAGGGGATGCCGCGCACGGTGCGGTCCACCTCGGCGAGGTCGTCAAGGCTCTCCGCCCTGTTCATCCGCAGCCACTGCTCCGCGAACTGGTGGTTGTCCTCGTTCGCGTCTCGCAGCGTGTAGGCCACCGTGTCCGTCCAGGGGACCAGGCCGGGCCGCTCGACCATGGGCCCGTAATGCGAGCGCCAGAACGTGCGCGACACCTGGCTCATCTGCCCGTCCGCCTCGAGCACGTCCACCGTGTGCTCCTCGTGCGTCATCCGACGGACCTGCCCGTCGTACAGATACGCCGTGGGATCTCCAGGGACCAGGCGGAGCCGGTACGCAGTGAAGTGGCTCGACGCCGTCACCGTGTGCGTCCACGCCACATTCCGGTTGAAGCCGATGTTGATGACCGGGATGCCCACCAGCGAGGCGCCGTACACATCCAGCCGTCCCGGGATGGTGAGGTGGCTCTCGTAGAAGCGCAGCGCCCCTTCCCACGGGAAGTGGGGATTGGCGACGAGCATCCCTCCGGCACTCCGCGAGCGCTCACGCCCGACCGCCCAGCCATTGCTCCCCAGGCTCGTCTCACGAACCCCCGGAGGCCACCCGAAGGGCAGTGAGGCTTCCTTCGTCGACACGCTCTCCACACCAGGAGGCTGGGCGTTGGCGATATCCCCGAGGAGCGGCTGCAACGTGTCCAACAGCGAGACATCCAGGTGGTACGCGAGCAGGTCCAGGCTGGTGATGGGCTTCACCCAGTTCGCGCCCGTGCACGGCGCGGGCAGTCGCTCCGGCGGGGTCTGCGCCAGGTAGTGGTTGTAGCCCTGTGCGAAGCCCTCCATCAGGTCGCGGACCTCCTGGGACTGACGCCCATACGCGGCCTGGGCCCGGGGCCGCAGCGCGAGGCCCCGATAGACGAGGTCGCTCTCGACGTGGACGTCCTTCTCGCCTCGACCGAAGTACCGCGCCCGCTCACCCCGGACCTTGAGGAACTGGTCCGCGAGCGTGCAGACCAGGTCCTGCGCCTGCGCGTAGCCGTAGCCCGCGCCGAGGCCTCGGTAGTCCGAGGCCGTGATGTGCGGAACCCCATGGGCGGTCCGATGAATCGTGGCCTTCAGCGGCGCGGGCGGCGGCTCCGCCCTCCCGCACTTGGAGAAGGCGGCCATCCCGAGGACGAGCAGGTAGAGGCGCATGGCGGAGTCGGTCGAGTGGGTGGGCGCGACGGCTACGGCTCGATGAACGCGGAGAGGGCGCGGATGGTCGGGTGCTTGAAGAGGTGGGTGATGGACAGCTCCTTGTCCACGGCCTCCCGCAGCCGGTTGAACACGCGCACGACAGAGAGCGAGTCCCCACCAATCTGGAAGAAGTTGTCGTCCAGGCTCACCGACTCCACGTTGATGGCCTCCTTCCACAGCGCGGCGATGGTCCGCTGGAGCTCGGTCCACTGCGCCTGCGAAGGAGCCTGCGTCGTCACGCGCAGCGTCTCGGGCGCGGGCAGGGACTTGCGGTCGACCTTGCCGTTCGGCAGTCGCGGCAGGCTGTCCATCTGGACGAGCTCGGACGGGACGGCATGGCTGGGGAGCTGCTGGAGCGCAGATTCCCTCAGCGCGGTGAGTGACACCCCCGCGTCCACGACCACGTAGCCCACGAGCCGCTTGTTCTCGCGCTCATCGTCACGAACGGCGACCACGGCCTCGCGGACCGAGGGCAGGCGACTCAGCACAGCCTCGACCTCGCCCAGCTCCACGCGGAAGCCGCGCACCTTGACCTGGTCATCGACACGCCCCAGGAACTCGAGATTCCCATCCGGCAGGTACCTCGCCAGGTCTCCCGTCTTGTAGAGCCGTGCCTCGGTGTCCTGGCTCGAAGGGTCCCGGATGAACCGCGCCGCCGTCAGCTCGGGGTGGTTGAGGTACCCGCGTGTCACCCCAGGGCCTCCGACGTGCAACTCGCCGGGGACACCGATGGGCACCGGGTGCAGGTGCGCATCGAGCAGGTAGATGCGCGCATCCGAGATGGGGCGACCGATGGGAACACTCGTGCGCCGCGGGGCCTCTTCGAGCTTGTGCACCGTGCACCAGACCGTCGCCTCGGTGGGGCCGTACTCGTTGTAGAGGGCCGCGCTCGGGATGACCCGGCGATGCTGCTCGAAGAGCCGGGGCGGGCAGGTCTCGCCCGCGACCATGACGGTCTTCAGGGAGGCGAGGTCCTCGGGGCGGGCCTGTTGCAACAGGAGCGAGTACACCGACGGGATGCACAGCAGGTGCGACACCCGATGCGCGGAGATCAACCCGCCGAGCACGCCGAGGTCGGGCAGGCCATCGCCCTCGGGAAGCACGAGCGTGCCTCCCTGGCTCAGCGTCCAGAAGATGCCGGCCACGGAGCTGTCGAATGCGTAGGACGACAGCAGCAGGAAACTGCTCACGGGCTCGCGGTAGTACGTCCACCTCGCGATGGTGGAGTGCACCACGTTCCGGTGCGTCACCTGCACGCCCTTGGGCATGCCGGTGGAGCCGGACGTGTAGATGACGTACGCCAGGTCGTTCTCACCGGCCAGCGGCGTGGGGCGCTCCTTGCCCTGTCTCGCGAGGTCGCTCCCGTCCACGCAGACCACCTGCGCACCATGCGTGGCGAACCGCGTGCGCAGCGAGTCCTGGGTCACCAAGACCGCGGCCTTCGAGTCCTCGAGCATGAAGCCCAGGCGCAGCGGGGGATACGACGGGTCCAACGGCACGTAGGCGCCACCGGCCTTCAGCACACCGAGCAGCGCCACGAGCAGCTCCGGAGCGCGCTGCAGGCAGACGCCGACGAGCTTCCCCGGTCCGACGCCCAAGCCCCGCAGGTGGTGCGCGAGCTGGTTGGCCCGCTCATCCAGCTCGCGGTAGCTCAGGCGCTGACCGGCATGGGCCACGGCGACGGCCTCGGGTGTCCGGGTGGTCTGGTCCTCGACGAGCCGATGCAGTGACGGCGCCAGGGGGACCGCGGCCGGCTGCGTCTGGTTCCACTCGACGAGCAGCCGCCGCTCCTCGGCCTCGGGCAGCAGGGGCAGCTCCGCGAGGGGCCGCGTCGCATTCTCGACCACCGCGCGCAGCAGCACCGCCAGGTGGCCGCTCATGCGACGGATGGTGTCGGCGTCGAACAGGTCGCTGTTGTACTCCCAGTGGGCGTGCAGCCCGTGGGGCGTCTCGTCCATCACCAGCGTCAGGTCGTACTTCGCGGTGACGCTCCCAATCTCCAGGGGCGAGAGCGTCAGCCCCGGCAGCGTCAGGTCCGACGCCGGCATGTTCTGCAGGATGAACATGACCTGGAACAACGGGTTGTAGCCGAGGGAGCGCTCGGGCTTGAGCGCGTCCACCAGCTTCTCGAAGGGCAGCGACTGGTGCTCGAACGCGGCGAGCGCCGTGGCGCGCGTGCGCTCCACCAGCTCCTCGAAGCGAGGGTTGCCACCCAGGTCCCCGCGCAGGACGAGGGTGTTCACGAAGAAGCCGATGAGCTGCTCCAGCTCCGGCTGCTCGCGGTTGGCCACCACCGTGCCCACGGGGATGTCCGTCTGACCCGTGTACCGGTGCAACAGCGTCTGGAAGGTCGCGAGCAACGTCATGAAGAGGCTCGCGTTCAGGCGGCGGCTCAGCGCGGACAGTCCCTTGCTGACCTGCTCATCCAGCGTGAAGTACTCCCGCGCCCCCGCGAAGCGCTCTGTCTCCGGGCGAGGATTCGCGAAGGGCAGCGTCAGCAGGGGCGGCGCGTCCTTCAGTTGCCGCGTCCAGTACTCGAGCTGCCGCTGGAGCACGTCGTCCTTCATCCACTGGCGCTGCCACACCGCGTAGTCCGCGTACTGGATGGGCAGCTCGCGCAGCGGAGACGGTCGGCCCGCGCTCAGCTCCCGGTACAGCTCCGCGAGCTCTCGCTGGAAGACGCCGATGGACCAGCCGTCGAGGACGATGTGGTGCACCACCGTGAGCAGCACGCTCTTGCGCGCTCCCAACTGGAACAGCGTGGTCCGCAGCAGCGCGCCCTTCATGAGGTCGAAGGGACGGCGGGACTCGGCGTCGATCAACCGTTGGAGTTCTCGGGACTGCTCCGCCTCCGCGAGCCCAGCCAGGTCGACGACGTGCAGCCGCGTCGCCACCGTGGGAGTGATGATCTGGACGGGGCCCTCGGCGCCCTCGGCGAAGGAGGTGCGCAGGACCTCGTGGCGGCGGACGATCTCCTGGAGGCTTTGCTCGAGGACCGCGACGTCGAGCGTCCCTTCGAGGCGCAGCGCGGACACCTCGTTGTAGGCGTGGCCACCGGGGCGGAGCTGCTCGAACAACCAGAGCCTGTTCTGCGCGAGCGAGACGGGGACCGGCGCCTGCGGGTCCACGCGCCGGGTGATGCGCGGCGACTGCGTCTGGAGTGCCTCCTGCTTCAGGGACTTGAGAACCTGCGCGCGCTTCTCCGGCGAAAGGCTGTTGAGCAGCTCGAGGGTGTCCTTGGTCGCGGTCATGGGAAGGTTCGCTTCGTGAGGGTGTGAGGGGCGAGCTACGACCGGTCCTTCTTCCGGCGGTTCAGGTCGAGCGCTCGCTTCTGCTTCCGGATGCGGTCCTGGATGCGCTGCAGGTCGGTGTTGTCGGTGGCGCTCTCGTCGCCTCGGCTCAGGTAGGCCGCGAGGGAGCGGATGGTCGGGTGCTGGAAGAGCTGCACGAGCGGGAGCTCGCGCTTCAGCGTCTCCTGGAGCTGGTGGTGCATCTGGGTCGCGAGGAGGGAGTGGCCTCCCAGCTCGAAGAAGTTGTCGTCCACGCCCACGCGGTCGACCCGGAGCAGGGACCTCCAGAGCGCCGCGAGCGTCTGCTCCAGCTCCGTGCCGGGGAGGACGTAGGCAGCGGCCAGCTCCGGGCGCGAGGTGTCCGGAGCGGGCAGGGCGCGTCGATCGACCTTCCCATGCGACGTCAGCGGCAGTGCCGCGAGCGTCACGAAAGCCGAGGGCACCATGTAAGGCGGCAGTGAGTCGGCGAGGAAGCGTCGCAGCTCCACGACTCCGGGCCGCGCGGTGGACGTCTTCCAGACGAGATACGCGACCAGCCGCTTGTCACCCTGGGCCTCGGCACGCACTGCGACGGCGGCATCGAGGACCTCGGGGTGCTGGCGCAGGGCTGCTTCAATCTCTCCGAGCTCGATGCGGAAGCCGCGCAGCTTCACCTGGTCGTCGATGCGCCCCAGGAATTCCAGCGTGCCGTCCGGTAGATAGCGCGCGAGGTCGCCCGTCTTGTACATCCGCTCGCCGGGCTCGGGATGGAAGGGGTCCGGCAGGAAGCGCTCCGCGGTCAGCTCGGGGCGGCGCAGGTAGCCGCGCGCCACTCCGGCTCCGGCGATGTGGAGTTCGCCGGGCACTCCGATGGGGACGGGGCGCAGGTGGCCGTCCAGCACGTAGAGCCGCGTGTTCGCGATGGGCCGGCCGATAGGCACGGTGCCCGCGGCGAAGTCGAGGTCGGTGACTTCATGGACGCAGCAGCCGACCACGGTCTCCGTCGGGCCGTACTCGTTGATGAGCCTCGTCGAGGGGGCGTGTGTCCGCCAGAAGCCCAGGCTCTCGCGTGAGAGGGCCTCGCCGCCGATGACGAAGGTGCGTGTTGCCCCTTCGGCGCACTTCGCCGGGAGGGAGCTTCGCAGCACGTCGAGATGCGCGGGCGTCAGCTTGACGAGGCTGAAGTCGCGTTGCTCCCGGAGCAGCTCCACGAGCGCGGCGAGTTCCTCCTGCTCCCGCACGAGGATGACCTTGCGGCCCACCCAGAGCGGCGCGAAGAGCCCGGTGATGGTGGCGTCGAAGCCGATGGAGGTGATGACGGGCGCACCGTCGCCGTTCGCGACCTCGTAGGCTCGGGTGCACCAGGCGAGATAGTTCGTCAGCCCGCGGTGCTCGATGAGCGCGCCCTTGGGGCGCCCGGTCGAACCCGAGGTGTAGATGATGTACGCCAGATTCGCAGGCGTGGCCTGGCGCCCCAGGTTCTCGCGTCCGTTCCTCGCCAGTTCATCCCAATCCGAGTCCAGGCGGACGACCTTCGCGCGGGTCTCCGGCAGTCGCGACAGGAGCGCGTGGTGCGTGAGCAACACCGTGACCTGCGCGTCCTCCAACATGTACGCCAGTCGCTGCGGGGGGTACGACGGATCCAACGGGACGTAGGCGCCGCCGGCCTTGAGCACACCGAGCAGCCCGACCACCAGGTCGATGGAGCGCGGGAGACAGAGGCCGACGAGCTTCTCCGGTCCCGCGCCGAGCCGCACCAGGTGCCGGGCGACCTGGTTGGCGCTCTCGTTGAGCTGGCGGTAGGTGACCTCCACGTCACCCTGAACGAGCGCGATGGCGTCCGGGGTCCGCGCGGCCTGGGCCTCGAAGCGCTCGTGGAAACACGGCTCCTCGGAGATGGGGATGCGGGTGTCGTTCCACTCCACGAGGATGCGCCGTCGCTCGACGGTGCTCAGCAGCGAGAGGTCCTCCACACGCTGGCGCGGGTCCTCGATGATGGCCACGAGCAGGGCCCGCAGGTGGTCGTCCATGCGCCGCACCGTCGCCGCGTCGAACAGGTCGCTGCTGTACTCCCAGGCCGCCGTCATCGTCTCGCTGCCGTCGGTCAGCTTGAGCGTCAGGTCGAACTGCGCCGTGTGCTGCTCCAGCGCCACCGATGCGAGGGTGAGGTCCCCCAGGACGGCGGAGGCCCCCGGAGTGCCTGTCACCAGGGCCGCGATGGCTTGCTGGCGGTGCGGCTTCTCCAGCACGAACATCGTCTGGAAGAGCGGCGAGCGGCTCGTGTCTCGCTCGGGCTGCAGGCGCTCCACGAGCAGGGCCAGCGGGTACTCCTGATGGGCCAGGGCCCCCAGGACCGTCTGTCGGACCTGCCGCAGGACGTCCTCGAAGGTGGGGTTGCCCGTGAGCCGTGCACGGAGCGCGAGCTGGTTCACGAGATAGCCCACGGTGCCCGCCAGCTCGGAGCGGGTCCGCCCCGTCACCGAGGTCCCCACGAGCAGGTCGTCCTGCCCCGAGTAGCGGTGGAGCAGGAGTTGGTAGGCCGCGAGCAGCACCATGTACGGCGTCGCGCCGTGCGAGGCCGCGAGCGCCCTCACGCCCGCGACGAGGTCGCCTTCCCAGCGGGAGAGGTGCACCGCGCCCCGGAAGCTCTGCACCGGCGGGCGGGGCCTGTCCGTCGGAAGCGCGAGGACCTGTCGGGCTCCGGCCAGCTGCTCCCGCCAGTATCGCCAGAGGTCTTCGCCGGCGGGGCCCGACAGCTGCTCCGCCTGCCACTTCGCGTGATGCGAAGGCTGCGCGAGGACGGGTGGGAGGGAGACCGGGCGTCGGGCCCTGAGGTCGGAGTACACGACAGCCAGTTCGTCCAGCAGCACCACGAGCGACCAGAAGTCGGTCACCAGGTGATGCGCGGTCAGCACCAGGACGTGGTCTCCAGCGGCCCTGTGGAACAGCCGGGTTCGCAGGAGCGGCGCGACTCGTGTGTCGAAGGGACGGTGGGTGTGCTCCAGCACCGCCTTGTCGATCGTGTCCTGACTCCAGTCCCTGGCGTCGAGGTTCGCGAAGTCCAGCGGGGGGGCTTCGTGCACGCGCGCCAGGGGCTGGCCCGACATCGTCTCGAATGACGTGCGGAGCGCGGAGTGTCTCTGGGTCAGGAGTCCGAGTGCCTCCTTCAGCCTCTCCACATCCAGGTCGGAGACGATGCGCACCGCGAACGACACGTTGTAGGCCGCGCTCTCCGGGGCCAGTTGATGGAGGAACCACAGCGCCTGTTGTCCGCGCGAGAGCGGATGGGTGGGCTGAACGGACGACTCGAGCGTGATGGATGGCTCGGTGACGGGTGTCGATGTGTTGCCCAGGACCTCCAGGAGGTGCGCGGCGAGCTGCTCCAGCGTGCTGTCCTGGAGGAACAGGACCAGCGAGACGCTCACGCCGAGCTCCGTCTCGAACCGGTGTTGGAGCTCCGTCGCGGCGAGGGAGTCCGTTCCGAGCTGAAGGAGTGTTCGGGTGGAATCGACCTGCGAGACGGGCAGGCGCAGGACCTGCGCGACGACCTGCTGGAGCCACCCGGTCAGCCTGGGGAGCGTGAGCAGCTCCTCCCGTGCGAGGACGGTCCTCGGCGTCTCGATGGGGTCAGAGGCGAGGACGCTGTCGCCGATGGACTCGAAGGTCCCTTCGAGGAAGCGCGCGCGACATGCGCTTCGTTGGATCTTGCCGCTCGAGGTCTTCGGGAGCTGCCCGGGCTTGAGCAGGATGACGGCGTGCGCCTGCAACTCGTGGTGCTCGGCGATGGCGTGACGGATGGCCGCGATGACCTCTTCGACGTTCGCCTTGCGCAGCGCGACGCGCTCGACCTCCTGCGCGATGACCAACCGCTCGGTGCCGTCCACGACGATGGAGAACGCCGCGCCTCCATCGGGCCGCAGCGCGGGATGACTCCGGGCGACGGTCAGCTCCAGGTCCTGGGGATAGTGGTTGCGCCCCCGGATGATGAGCAGGTCCTTGAGGCGGCCCGTGACGAAGAGCTCCTCGCCTCGGAAGAACCCCAGGTCTCCGGTTCGCAGGAACGGTCCTTCTCCCGTGTCGGCGAGGTGGGCGTGGAAGCTCTCTTCCGTCTTCGCCGCGTTCCGCCAGTAGCCCATGGCGACGCTTCCACCCGAGACCCAGACCTCGCCAATCTCGTCCGCGCCGCGGCGGGTCCGGGACTCGGGGTCGACGATGACCACCGTCGTGCCGGGATGGACCCGCCCCGAGCCGACCAGCGACGTCGCCTTGTCTCCCTCGGACGCGGGCGCGACCTCGTGTCGCTCCAGTCGCTCGGTGTCCACGTCACAGTAGACAGGCGGCGCCTCGACGAGCCCTCCGGTGACCATCAATGTGACTTCGGCCAGGCCGTAGCAGGGATAGAAGCTCCGAGGGCTGAAGCCCTGCGGGGCGAAGGTCTCAGCGAACGCGTCCAGGGTGGCGCGGCGGATGGGCTCCGCGCCGTTGTAGGCCATGGTCCAGCAGCTCAGGTCCAGCCCCGCTCGCTGCTCGGGCGTCGTCCTTCGCACGCAGTGCTCGTAGGCGAAGTTCGGCCCTCCGCAGTGTGTCGCGCGCAGGTCCGAGATGGCCTTCAGCCAGCGGATGGGCTGCTGCAGGAACGACGTGGGGGACATGAGGTGCGCGGGGAACCCCGCGTAGATCGGCTGCAGGATCCCGTCGATGAGCCCCATGTCGTGGAAGCTCGGCAGCCACGTCACCGACACGTCCTGGGGGCCGAGCCCGAAGGCCCGGCGGATCTGCCCGGAGTTGTGGAGGAGGTTCGCGTGGCTGACCATCACGCCCTTGGGCGTCGACGTGGACCCCGACGTGTACTGGAGGAAGGCGAGCGTGCCTCCCTCCAGGGCGGGAGTGCGCCAGGCGGTCGCGCGCGAGTCCTCGACCTCGTCGGTCGACAGCAGCCTCATTCGCGCGAACTCGGGCTGCTCCGCGAAGTGCGCGCGGATGCCGTTGGCGAGCGGGGACAGCGTGAGGATGGCGGTGGGCTCCGAATCCAAAAGGATGGACCGGAGGCGTTGGACCTTCTGGTTGCGCCGGGGCGGATAGGCGGGCACGGGCACGACGCCCGCGTACAGGCAGCCGAAGAACGCGGCGATGAAGTCCAGGCCGGAGGGGTAGAGCAGGAGCGCGCGGTCTCCGACGTGACTCGAGTCCCGGAGCGTGGCCGCGATGGCCTTCGCCTTCCTGGCGAGGAGCTCGTAGGTCAGCGACGCGCCCTGGGCCGTGTCGTCCCCCAGGAAGGAGAACGCGAGCCGTTCGGGCTGGTGCTCCGCCCGATGCTCCAGCAGGTCGACGAAGGTCGGGTGCTCGCGGCCCGACCCGGGCTCACTTGTCGCCATCGAGCTTCCTCAGGATCTCAGCGAGCTTGTCCGCGCTCACCGTGCCGATGAGCGCCTCGTCGATGGCCGTCGACATGCCTCGGAGGGTGGGGTGCGTGTAGATGCTCTTCGTGGACAGCTTGACGCCGAAGCTCCTGTTTACCCGGGAGATGAGCTGCGTGCCGATGAGCGAGTCCCCGCCCAGCTCGAAGAAGTCGTCCGTCGCGCCGATGCCGTCGATGCCGAGCAGCTCCTGCCACAGGGGGGCGAGCGACTCCTCGGTCTCTCCTCGTGGTCGCTCGTAGGTGTTGCCCAGCTTCGGTCGCGCGTGCAGGGACGTCCCGCCCAGGGCCTCCAGGTAGAGCTCGGAGAGGTCGCGCCCGCGCGTCTTCATCACCTGGAGGTAGTCGGACGTGGAGACGAGCACGTGCGGGAGCCTGGACCCCAGGACCCGGCGGAAGACCTCGACTCCCTCGTGGTGCAGGATGCCGCGCTGGTCGAAGTCCTCCTCCTTCAGCTTCTGGAGTACCCGCGGCGCGCGCGCGTCGTAGGCCATGCCCTCGCCCCGCCACACGTCCCAGCTGATGCACGCCACGCGGCGATGGGCGCGCGCACTCCGGCCGTGGACGAACGCGTCGAGGAAGTTGTTCGCCGCCGAGTACGCGACCTGGCCGAACCCCGGCTCGATGGCCGAGAGCGAGGAGAAGAGGAGGAAGAAGTCGAGCGGCGCGTCCGCGAAGAGGTCGTGCAGGACCAGCGTCCCCAGCACCTTCGGCGCGAGCACGCGCGACAGCTCCCCGGGTGACTTCTGCTGGATGGCGCCGTCACCGAGCACGCCGGCCGAGTGGATGACGCCCTGGATGGGACCGAAGCGCTCGTTGGCGCGTGAGCGCGCCGTCCTCATCTGCTCGGCGTCGGCGACGTCCGCGCGGAGGACCAGGACCTCGGAGCCCAGCTTCTCCAGCTCGCGCAGCGCGAGGATGTGACGGTGGGTCGGGTCCTCCTTGGGATGCGCGGACAGCCACGCGTCCCACTCCCTCGGGTCCGGGAAGGGGGAGCGCTGCGTCAGCACGAGCTTCGCCTGGACGGCGCGCGCCAGGTACTCGGCCAGCGTGAGGCCCACCTTTCCCAGGCCGCCGGTGAGCAGGTAGACGCCGTGCTTTCGCAGCACCGGCGGAGGCTCGGGTGGGGCCTCCAATCGGACCGGCTCGAGCGTCCGCACCCAACGATGGGGGCCTCGATACGCGACGATGGCCTCCGATGACGTGGCCTGGAGCTCCTCCAGGAGCTGCGTCACCGGGTCCTCGAGCCCCGCTCGGGTCGGCACCGCGAGGTCCACGCTGGTGCACTGGATGTTCGGATACTCCAGCGGGATGACCTTGCACGGCGCGAGCAGCAGGGCCTTCTCCGGAGCCACCTCGTCGCCGTGGACCTCATGCAGGTCGTTGGACACGACCCAGAGCCGGAGCGCGTCCGTGACGCCTCGCGTGCCCAGGGTCTTGGCCAGTAGGAGCAGGCTGTCGAGTCCGAGCACTCGCGCCTGCTCGACCGCCGCGAGGCCCACCGTGGCGGTCTCGGAGGCGGTGACACTCCACAGGTGCACCATCCTGCTCGGGGTGATTCCCTGTCCCTGGACCGCGCCGAGGAGCGCGTCGTAGTCGGCGGGCGCCTTCGGGTCGATGGTGAATCGATTCGGCCCGTCCTGGTGGAAGCCGGTACCGGCCCGCACCGTGATGCAGGCGTTGCCCAGTCGCTCCGCCAGCGCGTCGCCCACGCCCAGCGCGTCGACGAAGAGCAGCCAGTGCCCGGCCTCACCCAGGGCCGACGGCTCATGACGGGGCACCCGCTTCCATGAGGGTACGTAGAACCAGTCGCCCACGTCGGCCTTCTTCGTGAGTCCCGAGGCCGCGCGAGGCTCTGCCTCGCCCGCGAGCCGCGTCGACTCCGTGAAGGCCGGCGCCACCGACTGTCCCGAGAGCGGTGATGAAGAGGCCTGAGCGAGCAGTGCGTGTTGTCCGAGGACATCCACGTCAGGCGCGGCCGCAGTCCTGCTGAACCCACTGGCCCCGAGGACCGCGCTCCACTGCGCGGGCGTGTAGAAGGGGTTGCCCTGGTCTCGCTCCGGGTCCTCGACCGGATTCATCATCAGGCTGTAGGTGATGGCGAAGTCCGGTGTGGGCTCGGTCAGCTCGCCCAGGAGCAGCAGACCTCCGGGCGCGAGGAGCGAGCGCACGTGCGCGAGCGTGGTGCGCAGGTTGCGCGTCGCGTGGAGCACGTTGACGGCGACGATGACGTCGAACGACTCCAGGGGAAGCCCCTGCGCCTCGGGCGCGCGCTCGATGTCCAGCGGGACGTATTTCATGAACGGCCAGGCGCTGAACTTCCGCTTCGCCTGGGACAGGAACAGCGGCGCCACGTCGGTGAACGTGTACTCGGTGCGCTCGCGCGGCAGGATGGGGAGCAACTCCGTGGTCGCGATGCCCGTGCCGCCACCAATCTCCAGCACCCGGAGCTTCGTGGTGGGCCCGAGCTGCCGCACCAGTCGCTCCACACCGGCGCGCAGGATGCCTCGGTAGTACGTCTTCAGCCCGAACTCCGTCTGCGCCTTCTCGGCCGAGCCCTCCAGGATGGACGCGAACAGCTCCGTCGGTGACTGCTCCCCGCGCAGGACGTCCCTCAGTGCGTCGCCACAGCGGCGGATGAGGTCCACCACCTGCGGCGTCCTCGCCCAACGTTCCTCCGCGTTCCTCACCCGTGACTGCACCGTTTCAAGGGAACACGGGCGCAGCGACCGATAGCGCCCCGTCGTGTCCTGTTCGAGCTGCCCTGCCTCCACGAGCAGTCGCAGCCATCGGGACAAGAGCTGCTCGTACCGGCCGATGACCCGGCACTGTCCGAGGAGCTCCTCGCGCGTGTACGCCGCGCTCGAATCGGGGAAGGCCCCGAGCGCGCGCAGCGTCACGTTCATGTACGCGGTGCAGGCCGCGTCCAGGCTGTGCTTGTCGAGCTGATGCGAGGAGGCATCGAAGCCCGCGAGCTCTTTCTCCGCCTGGGCACGCGCAGCCTCCAGCACGGGCTGCCAGTGCGTGGGCGCCTCGGTGGCCTCCGCGCGAGCCGGGTCGATCCAATAGCGCTGACGCTCGAAGGGGTACGTCGGCAGGGGGACACGGCGGGGACGTGCGTCCCGCTGCGCCCTGGGCCAGTCCACCGAGAGCCCCTCCATCCAGAGCTGCCCGAGCGTGTCGAGCACGAACGAGAGGTCCGACGTCTGCTCTCGAGGATGCGGCAGGGACGAGAACACCGCCTGCGCGGGCGCGCGTCCGGGATGCTTCCTGACGAGCTGGGTCAACGTCCTGCCAGGGCCGACCTCGAGGAGTGCTCGCTGCCGGTCCTCGAACAACACACCGACACCCGCGGAGAAGCGCACCGTGCGCCGCAGGTGCTGGACCCAGTAGTCGGGGTCCGTCGCCTGGGCGGCCGTCAGCCACGTGCCGGTGAGGTTCGAGACGATGGGCGTCCGGGGCGCGTCGAGGCGCAGGCGTCGGAGCTGCGCCGCGAAGGGCGCCAGCACCGGCTCCATCATCTCCGAGTGGAACGCGTGCGAGGTCTCCAGGAGACTGCCGCCGAGCCCGCGTGAATCGAGCTGCTGTCGCAGCGCCGCGATATCCTCCGTCGTCCCCGAGACGACGCAGGACGAGGGCGCGTTGACGGCGGCCAGGCTGAGGCGTGTGCCTCCCAGCAGCGGTGTCAGCTCCTGCTCCGACAGTGGGACGGCGAGCATGGCGCCGGGCGGGAGCGCCTGCATCAGGCGGCCCCGAGCGACGACCAGCGCCAGGGCGTCCTCCAGCGAGAACACGCCCGCCAGCGTCGCGGCGACGTACTCCCCCAAGCTGTGGCCGATGGCCGCGTCCATCCGCAGGCCCCAGGCCATCCACATCCGCGCGAGGGCGTACTCGATGACGAAGAGCGCGGGCTGGGCATTCTCCGTGCGCTTCAGCTTCTCGGCCGCGAGCTCGCGCTGCGAGTCCGGCGGGTAGAGCAGGGCCTGGAGATCCACACCGTGGCGACTCCGGAGCAGGTCGAAGCACCGGTCCGCGTGCTCCCGGAACGTCGGCTCCGTCCGGTGGAGCTCGCGTGCCATGCCGACGTGCTGGCTGCCTTGTCCGCTGAAGAGGAACGCGACGCCCCGGGCCGGAGACTCCGTATGCCGGGTGCGCACGCGCCGTGCGTCGCGCGTGCCCAGCGCGGAGGCCGCGTCAGCGAGGCCGTGGCACACCAACACGCGGCGATGCGCGAAGGGCTTGCGTCCGACCTGGAGCGTGTAGGCCACGTCCGCGAGCTCCAGTTCCGGATGCGCGTCCAGGTGATGGGCCAGGTTCGTTGTCGCCTGCTCCAGCGCCTCGCTCGTCTTCGCGGAGAGCACGAGCAGGTGCGGCCCCGCGACGGGCTTGGTGCGCGTGGTGACGGGAGGCTCCTCCAGGATGGCGTGGGCATTCGTACCGCCCAGGCCGAAGGAGCTGACGCCGGCGCGCCGGGGGAACCCCTGGGGCTTCCACGCGGTGAGCGTGGTGTTGACGAAGAAGGGCGTGCTGGCGAAGTCGATGCGCGGGTTGGGCGTCTCGAAGTGCAGGCTCGGCGGCAGCTGCCCATGCTGGAGGGCGAGGGTGGTCTTGATGAGCCCCGTGACACCCGCCGCCGCGTCCAGGTGCCCGACGTTGGTCTTCACCGAGCCGAGCGCGCAGAACGACGTGGCTTCCGTGCTGGCGCGGAACGCCTGTGTCAGCGCGGCGACCTCGATGGGGTCTCCGACGGTGGTGCCCGTGCCGTGGGCCTCCACGTAGGTGATGCTCCGGGCGTCGACCCCCGCGGAGGCGTGGGCCTCCATGATGGCGGCCGCCTGCCCGTCGATGCTCGGCGCCGTGTAGCCCGCCTTCGTCGCGCCATCGTTGTTGATGACCGCGGACTTGATGACCGCGTAGATGCTGTCCCCATCCGCGAGCGCGTCCTCCAGCCGCTTGAGGATGACGACCGCCGCGCCGTTCCCGATGACGGTGCCCTGGGCCCGCGCGTCGAACGCGCGACAGTGTCCGTCCGGCGAGAAGATGCTGCCGGGCTGGTGCAGGTAGCCCGTCTGCGGAACGGTGATGGAGACGCCGCCCGCCAGCGCCAGATCACACTGGTACGTGAGCAGCGCCTGGTGCGCTACCGCCGTGGCCACCAGAGACGTCGAGCAGCCCGTCTGCAGCGTGAGGCTGGGCCCCTTGAGGTTCAGCTTGAAGGAGACCCGCGTCGCCAGGTTGTCCTTGTCGTTGCCCAGCAGGACCTGGTGCCCCGTCTCCGGTCCGAGCAGGTGGGGATGCGTCGCGAGGTTGAACAGCAGGTAGCTGGGCCAGCCCGCGCCCGCGTACACGCCCACGGTGCCCGCGTGGGTGTCCGAGGTGTAGCCCGCGTGTTCCAGCGCCGACCACGCGACCTCCAGGAACACCCGCTGCTGCGGGTCCGTCAGCTCGGCCTCGCGCGGACTGAAGCCGAAGAACGCCGCGTCGAACAGCTCCGCGCCGGCGAGCACCCCCTTCGCCCGCACATAGTGCGGCGAGGCCAGCGATGCGGGCGGGACACCGCGGGCGCGCAGCTCCTCGTCGGAGAAGAACGTGAGCGTCTCCGTGCCCGCCTTCAGTGCGCGCCAGAACGAAGCGATGTCCGCGCAACCCGGGAACCGCCCCGCCATTCCGATGATGGCGACCGCGGCCCCGGCGTCGCTGGTGGGCTCGAGTGACTCCACGGGCTGCGACTCCTTGGGAAGAACGCCAGGGGTGGACGTGCCTAGAAGTTGAGGAAGCTGAGGCTGGAGAAGATCTTCCGCCGCGTGTCCGTGTAGGCATTGCGACCGTGCAGGTAGCGGGAGTTGTCGATGAACGCCAGGTCCCCCGGATGCCAGGCGATGGCGTCCTCCAGCTCCTTCATCGCCTCCTGGACCTCGGAGACGAGGTCGTCCGAGATGGCCGAGCCGTCATCGAAAGACATCAGGTCCCCCAGTGTATTCTTGCGCTCCGACAACAGGCTGTTCGCGAACGCGTCCTGCCCTCCGTAACGGGTCTTCACCACCGCGGGACAGACATATTCGAGGTAGATGGAATCGTCTGGGCTGACGTAATAGGAGACACCCTCAATTCCATCCAAGGTGGTCTGAACGTCGGCCAGGGTGGCGCCATTCCCCATGAAGCGCTGCCATTTGTCGTTGGAGTATCGCTGGAAGAATCGCAGCTTCTTGTTCCGGAAGAGCTGCTTGAGCTCCGGGCGGAGCTTCTCCCAGAGGCGGACCCCGTCCCAGGCGAGCGTCTCGCCGCCCTCCGCGGCGGGGACGCTGCAGCAGAACCAGAGCGCGTCCGGACGGAAGGGGGAGTTGGCCTGCTCGGCGTGGGGCTCCACGTAGCCCATGCCCTCGGTCACCATCTGCACGTAGCCGTCGCTCCCGGCGACGACGGGGCGCAGGCGGTCCCGGTTGAAGCGCGTGCTGAAGCGACCCGCAAAGTCATGCATCACCTGCGGGCTGGTGGTGAAGCCCCGGAAGATGACCAGGCCCGCGGACTTGAAGAGCGCGATGAGCTCCTCCGCGGGCAGCTGGAGGATGTCGTCCGGACCCTCCCGGTGGACGAGCCGGCCACTGCCGCTTCCAAACGGTTCGATTCTGAGCGTCATGGACGCCTCCCCTCGATGCGGGTGATGGCTGTAAATTTATGGATAGACAGTCTTGGTCAGGCTATCCGGGTATATGCCGGAATATGCGCTAGGCTTGATGATTTGATTGAATGGGATGGAAGTCAATACGAAGTCAATGCAGAGGCCCCTCATGCGAATCGGTCTCGTTGCACTCCCCTGGTCGCTCCATCGGCATCCCTCCTCGGCGATGGGGGCGCTGTCCGCGTACCTGCGTCAGCAGGAGCCGACGGTGGAGGTGGAGTGCCGCTCCGCCTATCTCGAGGTGGCGAACGAGATCGGGCTGGCGTTCTATGACCTCATCTCCCAGAACTCGTATGAGGTCGGAGAGATGTTGTACACGCCGTGCCTCTTCCCGCAGCAGAAGCAACGGGTGCGTGACTTCTTCGTCAAGCGGATGGAGGCGACCGGAGAGGCATTGACGGGGCCCGGCGCCATCGTGTCCCCGGCCCACTTCGGGGAGGCGTCGACGTGGGAAGAAGTCTTCGACACGCTCACCGCCCGGCTGGAGGCGCACCTGGACCGGCTGGCGGACGCGCTGGCGGGGCGCTTCGACGTGGTGGGCCTCACGACCTGCTTCGGTCAGCTCTTCGCGAACCTCTCGCTCTGTCAGCGCATCAAGCAGCGCTCGCCCGCCACGAAGACGTTGCTGGGCGGGTCGACCATCTCCAACCAGGTGGGGCCGTCGCTGCTGAAGGAGTTCGACTTCCTGGACTACATCATCCAGGGAGAAGGGGAGCAGCCGCTGCTCGCGCTGGTGCGTCAGCTGCGCGAGGGGCAGACGGAGATGCGGGGCATCAAGGGCGTCATCTCGCGGGCCACGGCGGGGGAGCTCGCGGGCGGCGCGCAGCTCTGGGAGGTGCCCAACATCAATGCGCTCCCGCTGCCGGATTACGACGAGTATGCGCGCAAGGCGGAGGAGGGGAACCTCCTGTGGTTCCTCACCATCGAGGGCTCGCGCGGGTGTTGGTGGGACCGGGCCAAGCGCACGGGGAACCCGAAGGCCACGTGCTTCTTCTGCAACCTGAACGTGCAGTGGAATGGCTACCGCGAGAAGAGCGCCGAGCGCGTGGTGACGGACATCCTGGCGCTGAACGGGCGCTACCAGACGAACGTGCTCTTCTTCCTGGACAACATCATCCGCGCCAAGGGCATCGAGGAGTTCGCGGACCGGGTCATCGACACCGGGAAGGACTTCGTCATCTTCTATGAGATGCGCGCCAGCGTCCGGCCCTACGAGCTCTTGCGGCTCTGGGAGGCGGGCGTGCGCTACGTGCAGTTCGGCATCGAGGGGCTGTCCAATTCGTACCTGAAGCGGATTGGCAAGGGGACGTCGGTCATCGCCAACCTGCAGGCGATGAAGGTCTGCCACGAGCTGGGCATCCTCAACAGCGCGAACCTGTTGACGGACTTCCCGGGCGCGCGGCAGGAGGAGGTGGAGGAGACGACGCAGACCATCCTGGACTACGCGCTGCTCTACACCCCGCTGAACCCGAACCGCTTCTGGCTGGGGCGGGGCGCGACCATCGACACGCTGAGCCAGGAGTACGGCCTGTCGAACATCCGCAACGCGGACTTCTACAAGGTGGGGTTGCCGGAGGAGGTCTATCAGCGCATCTCGCTGCTCGACCTCTCGTATGACAGCCCGAGCACGCCCACGGACTGGAGCAGCGTCTACGACGCATGCCGGAAGTGGGGGCGGGCCTACGCGGCGGCGAAGGAGACGCAGTACCGGCACCTGCTGACGTACCTTGACAGCGGCGACTCGATGCGGCTCTACGACACGCGCAGCGGGATGCTGAACAACATCGTGCTGCGGGGACTGGAGCGGGACGTCTACATGGCCTGCATGGAGATCCAACGCTGGGAGGACCTCCGCGAGGAGTTCATCGAGACCGGGCGCGCGACCCAGGACGAGGTCGCGGCGCTGCTCGGACGCTTCGTCGAGCAGCGCATCGTGTACCAGGAGGGGAGTCGGCTGGAGGGCAGTCGCTTCCTGTCGCTCGCGCCCGCGTACACCGCGGAGATGGCGACCCGCCGCATCCGCCGCGCCCACGAGGCCGCGCAGCTGCGCCGCAAGAAGGGGACGGCCGCGCCTCGACAGGAGCAGCCCGTCGCCCTCGCCGAGAGCGCTTGAGCGGACGCCCCGGCGTGGACCCTGCTGGGGGTGTGTAACCATCGGGGGCGATATCGCGTATGGTGGGAGTCTGGCCCCCCGCGTCCATGGTGCGGGGGGCATCCGTTCATCCGGAGGCCTCCCCGTGGTCAGCCCCATCTCCCCTCGGACCGTTTCCATCCCCACCCAGGCCCGTACGACGGAGCCCGTCGCGTCCCCGGCGACGCCGCTCCCCGCCGTGAGCCCTTTCTCCCAGGACGCCCTGGAGCGCGCGAAGCCCGAGCTCGTGAACCTCACGGGGCACAGCCCGGCGCGCACCGCCGCGCCCGAGGGGGCGAGCGCCGTGGCGACGGACGCGGGGGCCGCGCAGTCGGTCGGCCCGAAGCTGCTGCACCTGGACGCCGGTTGGACGCCGCAGGGGCAGGGCTACGACGCGAAGCGCGACCAGGTGCTCACGACCTACTACGCCGATGGCAGTGGCGTGCTGCTCTCGCTCCAGGACAAGGACTCGGGCGTGGAGGCGCAGCAGGTCCGCCTGGGGGGCTCCAGCTCCAACCCCGAGGCCGGGGCGCCCTCTCATGGTGGCGGTGTCTCCACGGACGGTGAGTTCGTCTACGTCTCCGACACCCATCACCTCTACGTCTACCGGCGCGAGGACATCGAGAACGCGAAGCCGGGCGCCGAGGTGCCGGCCTTCCAGGTGACGGAGGTCCCCAGCGGCGACGGGCTGACGGACCCGGCGACGGGCATCGGCCTGGTGTCCGCCGGCAGCTACATGACGGTGAGCGATGGCTACGCGTACGTCGGCTCGTACAGCAAGGACGGCGATGGCAAGGCGGGCGCCGTGTGGCGCTACGAGATCGACGAGAAGACCGGGGAGATCATCGAGGGCTCGCGCCAGGGCCCCATCCGCGCGCCGGACCGCGCGCAGGGCATGACGGTGGTCGACGGGGCGCTGCTGTTCACCACCGGCGACCAGAAGCTGGTCTACCAGCCGTTCGAGGGCACCCCGAACTCCTTCACCGCGGACATCTCCGAGCGCAAGGACATCAGCAACGGGCGCATCGACCCGTATGCCCAGGGCTTCAACATCATCGATGGCGAGCTGTGGGTGACGTACGAGAGCGGCTCGGAGAAGTACCGCGACAAGCTCAATCCCAAGTATGAGCCCCGGGAGCACATCCAGCGGATTCCGCTGGAGGACCTGGACCTCGAGGCCGTCGGCGTCACGCCCGAAGACCTCGAGGGCTGAGGCTCGCGCCACGGCGCGCCTCGCCGGCGAGGCGCTGCATTCCGCGTCGGGTGTCCGCTCACCCCGCGGCGCGCGTGAGGCAGTAGAGGGTGGTGATCTCACGAGAGCGCGCCATGTGCAGCGGGTCCGAGGTGTCCTTGGACTTGGAGTGTCGGGCCGCGGTCGAGCGGCTCCACTTCACCGTCAGGCCGCAGCGGGCGAACTGCTCCTGGAGCCATCCCTGGGGGCGCAGGCCGAGCAGGACCGCGAGGTCGGAGAGGATGAGCAGCCCCTCGCCGCCGGGCGTGAGCGCGTCTGGGAGCCCTTCGAGGAAGCGCCGCAGGAACTGGTTGTCCTCGTCGAACACCGCGCGGTCCACGCGGTTCTTCGGGGGCTCCGGAATCCACGGCGGGTTGCACACCACGAGGTCCGCCTTGCCCTCCGGGAAGAGGTCCCCCTCGGTGACCTGGAAGGACTTGCGCAGCCCCAGCCGCTCCGCGTTCTCCCGGGCACAGGCCACCGCGCGGGAGTCGATGTCCGTCGCCTGCACGGACGAGGCGCCTCGCTGGAGGAGGAGGAACGAGAGCACACCCGTGCCCGTGCCGATGTCGAACACGCGAGGGCCCTTCAGCGTGGGGAGCGAGAGGAGCAGCTCCACGTAGTCGGTGCGCGTGGGCAGGTACACGCCGTAGTGCGGATGGATGAGGCCGGTGAGGCCGGGCACCGACAATCCCTTGCGCCGCCACTCCGCGGCCCCGAGCATGCCGAGCAGTTGCTTGAGGGGGACGACGGTGAACTCCGTCTCGGGCTCGCCCCAGACCTGTCGGCAGGCCAGGGCGACGTCGGGGGCGCGTGAGAGTGCGAGCCGGTAGTCGCGGTCGAGTGACACGACGATGCGCGACAGCGTCTCGTGCTCCAGTTGCCGCGCGCGGCGCTCGGCGCGGAACGCCTCCAGGGGCGTGCGGGCGTTCGACGCGCGCTCCAGTCGGCGGCCCAGCGCGCCCAGCAACTGCTTCGCGTTGTGGAAGTCGCCGGAGTACAGCAGGAACTCGCCTCGGCGGACCCGCTTGAGCGCCGTGTCCGCGCTGAGCCGGTCGTCCACCGGGTGCAGTCGGGCAGGAGAGGGCTCATCGCTCTCCGAGCGCCAGGTGAACGGGGCGCCAGCAGGCAGCGGTGCGGCGGGGGCGACGGTGGGCGCCGGTCCCTTGGGCGGGGGAGCGGTTCGAGGGGGGCGTGGCATGGACCCGGTGGGTAGCACGTCCACGCGCGGGTGTGGAGACAGCGTGCGGAGAGGGGCATGAGGCCCCCCTCCGCGTCGCCTTCGTCACGGAATCTCGGGCGGGCAGTAGATCGCGCAGTTGCCAGGCCCCTGCGGGAAGCAATCCTCCGGGCACGTCGCCCGGGTCTCCGAGCCATTGCAGATACCGTCACCGCAAATCATGCAGTCAGCCGGGCAGAGCTCACCTGACTCACAGACGTTGTCCCCGCACGTCATCTTCCGGAGCCGGAAGGTCTGGTAGCAACCGCCATAACGGTTGTCCATGTCGAGCGTGAGGGAGACGGGGTTGATCGACGTCACCGTGTGCAGCCCCGCGTTCTGGCACTGGCCATTGTGGCGGTCGGCGTCGAAGCGCACATCGAGTGCGATGTCATCGCGGCCGGAGATGCTGAACGTCTGCACGCATCCGCCATAGGCATCGGTGGTGTCGATTCCCCAGGGACCGGTCCAGTCGAGCGTCGGGCCGATGGGAACGACGTAAGTCCCGGGGTTGTCGCACTGCCCGCTGGCAGTCGGGCTTCCCTGTCCATAGAAGCTGACCGTCAGCATCAGCCCGCTCAGCTCACCATACGGGTCCTGGATGCCGAACTTCTGCCAGCACCCCTGCGGCCGGGAGTCGGTGTCGAGGCGAATCTGGCTCGTCCACTGGCCCAGGCCTCGACCTTCGGAGACATTGAAGCCATTACACTCGGGGGAAGCTCCGCTGTATGCGCGAAAGTCATGCCAGAACTCGGCGCCGCCGAGCGCATCGCCACGGGTGCTGGTCGCGTCAGACTCCAGGCTTTCTTCGGGAGCCGCCACGCCGCAGCTGGTCGAGAGGAGGGTCGCTGCCGCGAGCATGGTCGAACGGATGATGTGGGTCTTGAACATGAAGTTTTTTCCTGGGGTGTGGCGGACTCATCGGGTTGGAGTGCGCTGCAACGCTTTGCGGCAGGATTGCCCAGGCGTCACGGGCGCATCCTGCGTCGCAAGGGATTGCATCGCCAGGACATCCTATGATTGGGCAAATCATGAAGTCGAGAGAGTCGCCTGTTCCCCAGGGGAGTCCATGGTGACATCTGTCGTGGGTGTGTGGCTTTGGCGCTCGTTGAATCGCAGACAGGGTGTCTGGATGTGTCGGCGAGCGGCGGGGGGCGCGATTCCCTCGCCAGGTCAGGGGCACCTCCGAGCTCGATGGCGGAACGCCCCGCGAGCGGCACCCGTCAGGCAGCCAATCGCCCGCCCCGGCGAGCGAGCGATTTCAGTTGCGTCGCTGAAATTGCGAGTCAATATTGAAATGAAAGGTGAAGGAGAGCACGTGACGACGAGCGTGACCGAGAAGGTGTACCGACGGGGCCCGTTCCCCGTGAAGTTCCGCTGCCTGGAGGTGCTGCGGGTGACGCCCGTCACCCCGCATGTGGTGCGCATCACCCTGGGCGGCCAGGACATCGAGGGCTTCCACAGCGAAGGGGCCGATGACCATGTGAAGGTCCTGTTCCCGGAGCAGGGCAAGCGCCGGCCCGTGATTCCGACCATGGGCCCCACCGGCCCCCAGCTCCAGCCCGGTGAGAAGAAGCCCGACTCGCGCGACTACACGCCGCGCCGCTACGACTCCACCACTGGCGAGCTGGACCTGGACTTCGTCCTCCACGGCTCCGGCCCCGCATCTTCGTGGGCCGCCCAGGCGAAGCCCGGCGACATGCTCGGCGTCGGCGGCCCGCGCGGCTCGCTCTTCGTCTCCAATGACTTCGACTGGTACCTGCTCGCCGGCGATGAGACCGCCATCCCCGCCATCGCCCGCAGGCTGGAGGAGCTGCCCGAGGGCGCCCGCGCCATCGTCTTCGTCGAGGTGGCCGACGCCAGCGAGGAGCAGCCGCTCACCACCCGCGCCAACGTGACGCTCACCTGGCTGCACCGCAACGGCGCCGAGGCGGGCTCCACCGGCCTGCTCCACAAGGCCATCCGCGAACTCGACTTCCCGCCCGGCGACTACTTCGCCTGGGTGTCGGGAGAGTCATCGGAGATGCGCACCATCCGCGAGCACCTGCTCAACGAGCGCGGCACGCAGAAGAGCTGGGTCCGCGTCACCGGATACTGGAAGCGCGGCCACGCGGACCACATCCACGATTCCAAGTGAGACACCCCTCGGGGAGGCCAGGCACTCCGGCCTCCCCGAAGGCGAGCCTTACGCGGGCTTCGCGAGCGAGCGCAGCACCTCGCCCGCCATCTCCACCGTGTAGTCGATCTGCTCCTCGGTGTGCGCCGCGCCGATGAAGTTCACGTCCCGGCGCAGCAGGATGCCGCGACGGGCCATGCCACCCTGGAACGGCGTCATCCGCTTCGCGTGCTCGGCCATGTCGGGCGAGTAGCGGAAGAAGGGGATGGCGTCGTAGCCCACCACGCGCAGCGACGAGCCCGCCGCCTCCGCCTTCTGGTTGATGCCCTCGCGCAGCCTGCGGCCCAGGTGCGAGACGTGCTTCGCCGGGTCGTTCTGCTTGTAGTGCTTGAGCACCGCCTCGCACACGGCCAGCGTCAACAGCTCACCGCCGAAGGTGGTGGAGACCTGGAGGTCCGCGAGCTTGGAGAGGTACTTCTCCGGGCCGGAGATGGCCGACAGCGGCATGCCCGCGGCGATGCTCTTGGACATGCAGCAGATGTCCGCCCTCACGCCGAAGAACTCCTGCGCGCCGCCCAGCGCCAGACGGAAGCCCGTCACCACCTCGTCCATCACGAACATCACGTTGTGCGCCGTGCACGCCGCGCGCACCTGCTTCATGAAGTCCGCGGACAGCACGCGGTTGTACGGGATGGAGAGGATCACCGCCGCCAGCTGGCCGGCCTGCTTCTCGATGGTGGACAGCAGCACCGCCTCGTCCGGCGGTGTGAAGAGCGGCAGGCGCGTCGTCAGGCCCGCGATGGCGGCCGGCACTCCCGGCGTGTCGAACATGAAGTGGTCGTGCCAGCCGTTGTAGCCGACCGTGATGATGCGCTCCTTGCCCGTCACGTAGCGCGACAGGCGCACCGCCGCGGACGTGGCGTCCGCGCCCGTCTTGAAGAAGCGCGCCTGCTCCGCGCCCGGCACCAGGTCCAGCAGGGCCTGGATGGACGTCACCTCGACGGGCGTGGGCAGTGAGTGGAGGACCCCTTCCTCCAGGTGCTTGCGAATCGTGTCCACCACCGCGGGGTGGTTGTGGCCCAGCATGTTGGCGCCGAGGCCGCTGATGAAGTCGATGTACTCCTGGCCGTCCACGTCCTCCACCAGCGCGCCCCGGCCCCTGGCGAGGAACACGGGGAAGGAGCCGGGGGCGAAGTGCTCCGGCTTCTTCATCATCGACTGGGTGACGCCGGGGACCGTCTTGCGCGCCTCGGCGAGGAACTGGTTCGAGCGCTCCAGCCTCATCTCACCCTGGATGGGGCGAGGGAGGGACGGGTGCTTCTGGGTGGGCATGTCCATGGGGCTTCCTTTGGGTCGAGGTGCTTCGGGTGCTGCGTTCCAGGGAGAAGGTTCGAGGCTCACGTCGTCGCCGTCTTCAGGGCCACCGCGCTCCGGCCGAACGTCCACAGCAGGCCGAGCGACAGGAGCGTCACGGCCACGGCCATCCACCCCACCTGCCCGAAGCCGACGAGCGCGCCGTCCGGAGCGGTGGAGATGAGGAGGCCGCTCACCCACGCGGCGAGCCCCGAGGCGCCGTCGCTCGCGGCCATGTTGACGGCGAGGAACCGGCCGCGCAGCGAGGGCGGCACGCGCGATGACACCAGCGCGATGGTCGGGATGGCGCGCGTGGACGTCACCGCCATGAAGAGCACGAAGGCGGCCGTCACCACCGGCAGCGAGGACGAGGACAGGTGGGTGAACAAGAGGTGCGGGCCCACGGTGCCCACCAGGAGCCACCCGAGCATCCGCCCCGCGCCCAGGCGGTCCGTGAAGCGGCCCACCAGCTTCGCCGCCACCAACGTGCCCGCGCCGCCGCCCAGGTACACCCACGGCAGGTCCGTCTGCGCGAGGCCCAGGTTGCCCACCATGAAGGTGCCCAGGTACGGAATCAGCAGGAAGCTGGCGAACACCACGAAGAAGGTCAGCACCCAGCCCAGCGCCACGCCCGGAGACGCCAGCGTCGCCAGTGGATTGCCCCGGGGCTCGTGGGCGCCGCGCGTCAGGTGCTGCACGACGGGCGGGAGCACGCGCCACAAGCCCAGCCACATCACGAGCGCCAGCGCGCAGATGGCGAAGAACGGCGAGCGCCAGCCGAACAGGTTCGCGATTCCCAGGCCCAGCGGCACCCCGGCCACGGCGGACAGGCCGAGCGCGGACATCACCGTGCCGATGGCCCGACCCCGGCGCTCACCCGGCACGACGTCCGCGATGATGGCCATGATGACCGCGCCCATCAGCCCCGCGCAGGCCCCCGCCAGCGAGCGCGCCACCAGCAGCGACACGAACCCCGACGCGAAGCCGCAGGCCGCGGTGGCGACGATGAACCCCGCGTAGATGGCCAGCAGCGTGCGCTTGCGGTCGAACCTGTCCAACCAGAACAGCCCCAGCACGCCCATGGCCGCGGAGGCCAGGGTGTACGAGGAGACCATCGCGCCGAACCGCGCCGTGGTCAGGCCGAAGCGCCGGATGAACTCCGGCCCCAGCGGCATGATGATCATGAAGTCCAGCAGGTGGCTGAACTGGACCCCCGCGAGCAGCAGGGCCAGCACTCGCTCCTGACGGGGTGGAGAAGCGGCGTTCACGAAAGACTCCATCTTCACGGGCCCGCGTCGGTCGCGCGGGCGAGCGTCTAGGGGCGCACGAAGCGCACCCGGATCGGAGGGGAGACAGCGGCGTGGGGACGACCCTCGCGGTCCAACGCGGTGTCGAAGCGCGCCTTGCGCGCACACGCGAGCGCGGCCTGGCCGAAGCCATGCCCCGGGTCCGAAACGAGCTCGGCGGACGTCACCTCGCCATGCACATCCACGGAGACGCGCAGCACCACCGTCTGGTCATCGATGCGCAGCGTGTCGGCTTCCTTCGGCCAGGGGCAGCTCCAGCTGCGCGCCGACAGCTGGATGGCGCGCGCCCGGCTTCCACCGGTGCCCGTGCCCTCGCTGTCGCCCGCGGGCACCGTGTTGACGGCCGTGGTGGAGCGGCCCGTGGAGGCCGTCACACCGCCCGCGTAGCGCGGGGCATCGCCGGTCGTCATGTCGAACCCGGTGAAGTCGAGCGGCGCGGCGGGCTCCTTCGCCGTCACCACGGCGCCCGCCCGAGCGGGCTCGGCGGGGGCGGGGCGGGCGGAGTCTCGCGGAGCGGGGCTCGGCGTCTTCACGCGCGGCGCCGGCGGGTCCGCGCGGGCGACGCGTTGGGGAGGCGGGGGCGGCGGGGGATTCAGGTCCACCTCGTGGTCCACCTGGATCACCTGCTTGCGCGCGGTGGCCACGGGCGGCCGTCGCTCGGAGGAGGACTTCCAGCCGTGCCAGGCCACGACTCCCACGGTGGCGTGCACGAGGCTGGAGATGAGCAGCGTCCACGCGAGGCCATGGCGGCCGCGTCGCGGGGGCGGCGGTCCCAGGATGATGCTCGCAATGTCGTCGTCGCGACGAGGCGCGGGCTCAGGGAGTGACATGCCCGTCCTCCGCCGTGGGGGGGGCCTCGGTGGGCTCCGGACGCACGGTGCCGAACGCGACCTTGGTGAGCCCCGCCTCCTTGAGCTGGTCCAGCACGAAGATGACCCGGCGATGGGGGACGGCGCCGTCCGCCTGGATGACCGCGCGCAGCTCCGCGTCCTTCGCCAGCGCCTGGCGCGCGCCGTCCCGCAGCGCGACGTCGGAGACCTCCTCGCCGTTCACCAGCACCTGGCCCGTGGAGGTGAGCGCCACCGCGTAGACCGTCTGCACGTGCTCGCTCTGGGCCGCCTTGGGAAGGTCCAGGGGCACGGCGGGGCTGTCCACCAGGCGCGCGGTGACCATGAAGATGATGAGCAGCACCAGCATGATGTCCACGAGGGGCGTGACGTTGATGCCCTCGATCAACCCACCGCGAGGCTGCGTTCCGCCGGCCATGCTCAGGCGCCTCCGTTCCGCTCACGGGCGGAGACGTAGGCCAGCACCAGGTTGGTCAGCGCCTCCGCGTCCGCGAGGATGCTGGCGATGCGGCGCTGGAAGTAGTTGTAGGCGGCGACGGCGGGCAGGGCCACGCCGATGCCGACGGCGGTGGCCACCAGCGCCTCGGCGATGCTGCCCATCACCGCGTTGGAGGCGACCTGGCTGGTGCCGGAGGGCGCGCCCTGCGTCTTGCTCAGCGCCTCGAAGGCCAGCAGCACGCCGATGACGGTGCCGAACAGGCCGATGAACGGCGCGTTGTTGCCCAGCGTGCCCAGGAAGGCCAGCCGGTTCTCCAGCGTGGAGCGCTCGATGGCGAGCGCGCTCTGCATGCCCTTCTCCGCGGCCGTCATGCCCTGCGGCGCCAGCCTCAAGCCCGCGCGCGCCACGGTGGCGCCCACCGACGTGCGCTTCTCCAGCTTGGAGATGGCGGCGGGGAAGTCGCCCGTGGACAGCGTCGCCTCCAGCGCGCCGGACAGCTCGCGGACCCGGTCCTGCTTGGTGCGGAACAACCACCAGCGCTCGAGGATGATGCCCAGGCTCACCAGCGACAGCGCGAACAGGAGCCAGAGCACCCAGTTGGCGCCCCAGTGGATGAAGACATCCTTGACGATTTCGACGATGTGCATGGGTCGGGTCCTCGAGGTCGTCGGTGGGGCGCGGTGCAGCCCCGGAGGCAGCCTGTGTGAAGCCGGTGCCTCCGGGGTCAGCCCGCCAGGACTTCAGCGCAGTTGCAGGAACGAGAAGATGAGGCCGTCGGAGCTGAAGACCAGCTTGCCGCTCTGGTCCGTGAGCTCACGGAAGTGGGTGAGCGAGGAGTTGTTGGTGAACTCGGTGAAGAGCAGGCGGTTGTCGTCCGCCTCGTAGAGGAACGTGCTGCCGGAGGAGGCGGGGAGTGTGTTCACCGCGGTGGCGGTGAAGGTGCTCAGGTTGAGCTGCCAGAACTTCCAGGCCGGGGCGCTGGCGACCAGGCGCGGGTGGGCCTCCGGGTCCACCGTGTAGCCCTGCTCGTCCAGCACGCGCAGGTAGGCGGTGCCGTTGGGGCCGCGCAGCAGCGAGCCCGTGGTGGTGCCGTTGGTCAGCCCCGACAGCTCGCGGTAGAAGTTCGCGTCGAACGCGCCGCTCTCCGGGTTGAAGCGGATGAGGCAGGGCGTCGCGGCCTTGTCCGCGCCCTTCAGGCGGTTGACGGCGGAGCCGTACGCCTCGGTGGCCAGGTACACCTGGTTGTCCGGGCCGACGACGCTGTCACGCACCCAGCCGCAGCGGTTGTCCGTGACGACCTTGACCGAGTCGTTCGTGGTGTCGATGACCACCACGCCGGCCTGGTTGATGACGGCGATGTCCGCGCTGGGGCGCCAGGCGATGGGGATGATGAGGCGGGTGCCCACGCGCACCGGCATGGTGGAGAAGGACGTGAGCGCGCCCTCGATGGCCAGGCCCGGCAGGGGGATGGCGCTCGTCACGGACATCGCGGTGGGGTTCCACACGATGATCTGCGCCGTGTGGGCGTCCACGAAGTACGCCTTGGTGTCCGAGATGAACTGGAACTGGTGCTGGTACTCCTCGATGTTGTCGATGCCGCGGCCCTTGAAGCTGACCTCGCCATCGGACTTGAGCTTGCCCTTGGAGGTGATCTTGAACCGCTCGACCTTGGCCTCCTCGCTGTGGCTGACGAACAGCACGCCCGCCTTGCGGACGCCGGAGCCGAGCGCGCGGCCGGGAATCTCCACGGCGTCCTTGAGGGAGATCTTCTCGGTCTGGTCGACCGAGCGCAGCAGCGCCACGTAGCTGATGGCCTCGCCGTCGACGCTCGACTGGGTGATGGCGGCGTAGAGCGGGCCGTCGTAGTCGGCCTCGTCGGAGTCCTCGTCGTCACCGCAGCCCGTGAAGAGCGACAGCGCGAGCGCCGCGGCGGTGATGCGCGGCAGGGGGAAGAACGAACGGACCTTCATGGGGGGATTTCCTTTCACGACGTTGCGAGATGAAGCGTGGGGACTGAGTCAGAGCTCGGCGACCATCTTGGCGGACACGCCGCGGCCGGGGCGTTGCACGCCGTAGAAGTCCATGGCGGTGGCATCGGTGAGGTTGCGCACGTCGACCGTCCAGCTCAGCGTCGCGCGAGCGGTCCGCGTGACGTACGTGACGGCGAGCGAGTGCAGCAGCTGCGAGGGGATGCGCGACTTCGAGTCCTTGCTGCCCAGCCCCTCCCAGCCCCGGTAGAAGGTGTTGACGAAGCGGGTGTGCCAGGACAGCGACAGCTCGTCGCGCGCGGAGGCCAGGCCGCTCAGCTGGAGGCGGGCGCTGCCGTTGGCCAGGAGCGAGGGCCGGCCGGGCAGGCGCTGTCCGTCGAACGCGCCGAAGTTGCCCTCGGAGGAGGCGTTGCGGATGTCCTGGAAGGTCGCGTTGCCATCCAGCGAGAGGTACTGGCCTGGCGAGGTCCACCCCGCCGCGCCCGTGGCGCCCAGGATGCGGGCCGCGAAGACGTTCTGGTAGGTGAAGTAGCCCTCGCGGCCGATGGGCATGATGAACTGGTCGGTGAGGCGGGCGAAGCCCAGCGCGCCGCCGCGGAACGTGCCCCGGGGCGTCTCGCCGCTGTCGAACGCGAGCTCCAGGTTGACGTTGTGGCTGGTCTCCGGCTCCAGGGTGAGATTGGAGTCGATGAGCATGCCGTCGCCGAAGATCTCATCGGGGCCGGGCAGGCGCGTGGCCCACTCGTACGCGGCCTTGGCGGTGAGCCGGGGCGTGACGTGGTAGCGCAGCGAGTCGCCCACGCCGAAGTTGAAGGTGTCCCGGTCGACGGGTGCGAAGGCGCCGCTGGCGCTGATGCGCTCCGCGCGCGCCAGCTGCACGTAGCTCTTGGCGAAGGCGATGTTCTCCAGCCGCTCGTCGAGTGCATCGAGCTCGTGCTCGAGCCCCGTCACCAGGTTGAACAGGCCGCGGTCCCCCCTGAGCGGGTCCTGCTGTCCCAGCCGCGCCAGCGCGCGGTCCTCTCCGGCGCGCGTCACGTACGTGGGCGCCACGGCCAGGCGCAGCATCTGGTTCGGGGCGAAGGTCCACCCGGCGTTGGCCCGGACGAAGGCCGTGTGCTGTCCCACCCGCCGGTCGATGGCGCGGGACTGAAGCTCCCCGGGCTGGGGCAGGGTGAGGATGCAGCGGCCGAACCAGTCGTAGGCGCAGGAGCCCAGGTCCGTCAGCGAGGCGCGGCGGTAGACGTAACCCCCCACGGCGTCCAGCACGAGGTCGCGCCCGGCGAGCTGCTCGAAGCGGAGCGTGGCGCCACCGGAGCGGTTGCTCGTGTCGACGTCGCCATACGCGTTGCTCATGGTGGCGTCGTGCTGGACCTCCTTGGTGGAGGCCGAGCCGAAGACGCGCAGGCTGAGCCTGCGGGCCCAGGGCCGGTTCAGCACGCCGACCTCCACGCCGCCGCCGCCCGCGCGGAAGGCGTCATGGAAGCGCGGCAGGCGCGCGTCGTGGATGCGGCCCTCGGCGTCGTCCACCTTCACGTCCACCCGGTAGTCGTTGGGGCTGGAGTCGAAGAAGCCGCTGGCGCGGACGAACATCCCGGAGTCGGTGCCGTGCTGCGCGCTCGCCGTCACCCGGTGCGTCTCGAACGAGCCCAGCTCATACGAGGCCGAGGCGCCCGTGCGCTGGAGGTTCTCCGAGGTGACGATGTGCACCGCGCCCCCCAGCGCGTCCGCGCCGAAGCGCGCCGGCACCACGCCCTGGTACAGCTCCATGCGCTGGACCAGGTTGACGGGCACGTTCGCGAAGTCCGGGCCGAAGCCGGCGAGCTCCAGCGGGACGCCGTCGATGAAGAAGCGCACCTGGTCCTCGGACAGGCCCGCCAGCGAGAAGCGCGCGCGGCTGCCCAGGCCCCCTCCACGCCGCACGTCGACGCCCTCGGTGCGCGCCAGCGCCTGGGCCATGTCCACGGCCTCGCGCTGGAGGTTCTCCGTCTCGATGACCTTCACCGACTCGGCGGATCGCCGCCGACGGTTCGCCACGGACTCGCCCTCCACCGTGACTTCGATGGCCTCCTGGGTGACGTCCACGGGCGCGGTGGTGATGACCGGCGGTGGCTCGGTGGGCTCGCCCGGAGAGGAAGGCCCCTGCGGCGCGGGCTCCTCCGATGCGGTCGGCTCGGAAGCGACGTCGCGCGCCTGGCTGGGAGCCTCCGTCACCACGGTGGGCTCGGGGGTGACGGGGAGCCGGAACTCGTAGCTGTAGGCGATGCGCGAGGGGACGGCGACTCCGTCACGTCGCGCGGGCTCGAAGCGGAAGCGCAGCGCGGCATCCTTCGCCGCCTCGTCGAAGCCGTGGCCCTGGGGTTCCAGGACCTGCGCCTCGATGACGCCGCCCTGGTCATCCAGCGTCAGCTTCAGCCGGACGGTGGCCTCCAGCCCGGCCTGCTCCGCCTCGGCTGGGTAGGGCGCCTCGATGAAGGTCACCAGCTTCGGCGGCACCACTGACGGCGGTGGTGCCTCCGCGCCAGGAGGGGGCCCACCGTCGACCTGCGCCCACACGGGCAGCGGCGCGGCCAGGCACGCCAGCAACGCCGCGCCCTGGAACACGCGCCCCGCTCCACGCCGGGTGCGGATTATGAAAATGGTTCGCATTTTCATTTTCGAGGCCGTTTATTCCCGGGGTGCCAGTGATGTCAAGGGTTGGGGGTTGAGTCAGGCTGCACGGGCATGGGGAGACTTCATGTCCCGGAGCTTTTCCGCGACCATGAAGGAGAGCTGGAGCGCCTGGTCTCCGTTCAGGCGAGGGTCGCAGTGCGTGTGGTAGCGGCTGTGGAGGTCGTCCTCGGTGACGGCGAGCGGGCCGCCCAGGCACTCGGTGACGTTCTGGCCGGTCATCTCCAGGTGCATGCCGCCGGCGTGGACGCTCTCGGCGGCGGCGACCTCCAGGAAGGTCTTCACCTCGGAGAGGATGCGGTCGAAGGCGCGCGTCTTGTAGCCGTTGCTGGCCTTGTGGGTGTTGCCGTGCATCGGGTCGATGGACCAGATGACGGGGCGGCCGTCGCGGCGGGTGGCGGTCATGAGGCGGGGCAGGCAGTCGGCGACCTTGTCGGAGCCGAAGCGGCCGATGAGTGTGAGGCGGCCTGGGAGGGCGTCCGGGTTGAGGGCGTCCATCAGGCGCAGCAGGTCATCGGGCTCCATCGTGGGGCCGCACTTGACGCCAATGGGGTTACGGATGCCGCGCATGAACTCGACGTGGCCGCCGTCGAGCTGGCGGGTGCGCTCGCCAATCCAGAGCATGTGGGCGGAGCCGTCGTACCAGTGGCCGCTGGAGGACTCCTGGCGGGTCATCGTCTCCTCGAAGTTGAGGAGCAGGGCCTCGTGGCTGGTGAACAGGTCCACGGGGATGGGGGACGGCGCGTTGTGCTCGGCGGTGGGGCTGAGCGCGTTGATGAAGCACAGCGACTCGAAGATGGAGTCGGCGAGCTTGCGGTAGTTGTCGGCGCCGGGCGTGCCGGCGACGGAGTCGAGCGACCACTGGTGCAGGTTGCACAGGTCCGCGTAACCGCTCTGGGCATAGGCCCGGAGCAGGTTCAGCGTGGCGGAGGACTGGTGGTAGGCCTTGAGCAGGCGCTTGGGGTCGGGCGTGCGCTCCGCGGCGTCGAAGTCCATGCCGTTGATGATGTCGCCGCGATACGCGGGGAGGGTGACGCCGTCGAGCGTCTCCACGGGGCTGGAGCGCGGCTTGGCGAACTGGCCGGCGATGCGGCCCACCTTCACCACGGGCCTGCCGCCGGCGAACGTGAGCACCAGCGCCATCTGGAGGATGAGGCGGAAGGTGTCGCGGATGTTGTCGGAGGTGAACTCCTTGAAGCTCTCCGCGCAGTCGCCGCCCTGGAGCAGGAAGGCCTTGCCCTGGGCGACCTGGGCCAGGGCGGAGGCGAGCCGGCGCGTCTCCGCGGGGTTCACCAGCAGGGGCAGCCGGGACAGCTCATCCTCGACCTGCGTGAGGGCGCGCGCGTCCGGATAGTCCTCCGGCATGTACTTCACGGGCTTCTGCCGCCAGGTGCGGGGGTTCCAGGTTCGGTTCATCGGGAGGGGGCCGTTTCCAGAGGGGTGCCGGGCGTCGCCGGCAGCAGGCCGTTCGCGACGCAGTAGGCGAGGTATCGGAAGAAGAGGGGGCGGTCCGCGGGGGGGCAGGTGATGGCCGTGCCCTCCAGGGCGTGATGGAGGCGCTGACAGCGGATGGGCCCCAGGCCGAACGCGGGCTGGGCGTCACTGGATCGCAGGTCGAAGAAGGCCAGCGTGGTGGTGTTGTCGGCGGTGCCCGCGCGCTCGGCGACCTGGGCGCGCCACTGGGGGACGGGGAGCAGGTCCACGGGGTAGCCGTACTCGCGCACCCAGCGGAACAGGTCCGGCAGGCGCACGTCGGGGACGGGCGTGACGTTGAACACCGTGCCGGGCGTGGCCGTGCGCGACAGCTTGACGATGGCGCGCGCCACGTAGTCGACCGGCGTCCACGTCTCGCCCACCTCGAGCATCGGCAGCGTGCGGGCGGGGATGCCCGCCAGGAGGATTCGCCAGACCAGGTCCTGCGGGTTGACGATGGCGGTGTCGGTGGCGCCGACGACGCGGCCCAGCCGGTACACGGCGACGGGCAGGCCGCGCTCGGACGCCTGTTGCACGAGCCGCTCCGCGACCCACTTGCTCTGCTGGTAGCCGTCGCGCAGGCCGGGGTGCGCGGGCACGAAGTCCTCGGGCACCTCGGGGCTGACGTCGGCCTGGGGCGCCACGGCCAGCGTGGACACGTAGTGGAAGGGCTTGGGCCGCACGGCGGCGGCCAGCCGCAGCAGCTCGCGCGTGCCCCGGACGTTGACGGCCTGGAGGCTGCCGTACTCTCGCACCACGCTCACCACGGCGGCGTTGTGCAGGATGACGTCGCACTCGGCCGCGAGCCCATGGAAACGCGCGCTATTGAGCCCGAGCGAGGGCTGGGTGAGGTCCGACGGGAGCGCGAGGACGCGCTCGCCGAGGCCCTCGGTCGACAGCCGCTGTGACGTCATCGCCGCGCGGATGCGCTCCAGGGCCTGGGCTTCGTCCTTGGCGCGCACCAGGCACACCACGCGCGCCTGGGTCTGGCGCAGGAGCTGGTCGAGCAGGTGCGCGCCGACGAAGCCGGTGGCGCCGGTGAGCAGCACCTGGCGGGGCTCGGGGAACAGCGCCTCGAAGGTGCGCGCGGCTCCCGTCGTCGCGGGAGGCGCGAGGCGGGGGACGATGTCCTCGGACAGCTCGGCGTCCGCGAGCATCGTCGTGCTCGGGCCGGAGGTGTCGTGGCCGCTGGACTCGCCGTGCTCCAGCGCCTGGGCGAGCGCGGCGGCCGTCGGGTAGCGGAACACCGTGGCGACGGGGACCTCGCGTCCCAGGGCGATGCCCAGGCGGTTGGCCACCTGGATGCTCTGGAGGGACTGGCCGCCGCGGTCGAAGAAGTCGTCCTGCGCGGTGAGGCCCGTGGCTCCCAGGACTTCCTCCCAGATGCCCAGCACCACGCGCTCAAGCTCCGTGGTGGCCTGCGCCGTCTGGGTGGCGGGGTCGACCACGGCTGCCTTGCGCAGCTCGGCGCGGTCGATCTTCCCGGTGCTGGTGCGAGGCAGTCGCTCCACGAACACGATGGCGCCGGGCACCATGGGGGCCGGCAGGTTCGCGAGCAGGTGCTTGCGCAGGTCCGCGGCGGACGGTGCCGGTGACTCCGCGACGATGTGCGCGCACAGCCGGCGAGCGCCACCCGGGAGCGTCTGGCCCACCACGGCGGCCTCGCGCACGCCGGGGTGGCCGAGCAGCACCGTCTCCACCTCGGCGGGGTCGATGCGGTGGCCGCTGATCTTCAGCTCGTCGTCCACGCGGCCGACGAAGACCAGCTGTCCGTCCTCGCGCATCCGAGCCTTGTCGCCGGTGCGGTAGGCGCGGGGCTGGCCGGGCAGCGCGGCCAGCGAGATGAAGCGGGCCTTGTCCAGCTCCGGGCGTCCCAGGTAGCCGCGCGCGAGCGCGCCACCCAACAGGCACAGCTCGCCCTCGGAGCCCCGGGCGACGATGCGACCGTGCGCGTCCACCAGCGTCGCGCGCACGCCGGGCAGCGGCACGCCGATGGGGACCTCGTCACGATCGGACGTGAGGCCGTTCGCGTCAGCGAGCGAGGTCGTCGTGTCCGAGCGCATGCCGGGCGGCGGCACGCCGATGGGGACCTCGTCACGGTCGGACGCGGAGCCATTCGCGTCAGCGCGCAAGGTCGTCGTGTCCGAGCGCATGCCGGGCGGCGGCACGCTGATGGCGACCTCGTCACGCTCGGACGCGGGGGCGTTCGCTTCACCGCGCGAGGTCGTCGTGTCCGCGCGCACGTCGGCCATCGGCAGCTCGGACGTGGGGGCCTTCGCATCGCTGAGCGAGGCCACCGTCGCCACCACCGTGGCCTCGGTGGGGCCGTAGGTGTTGAGCAACTCCACGCTCGGGCCCACCTTGGCGCGCCAGCGGGCGACCCGCTCCGGGAGCGCGGCCTCGCCGCCGATGATGACCGTGCGCAGGGAGGAGGGCAGCTTCGCCGCGCCCGTGGACACGGCATAGGCCAGCTCGTGCCAGAAGGCGGTGGGCAGGTCGAGCACGGTGATGCCGTGGGCCGCGCAGGCCTCGAGCAGGCGCGGCACCGACTGGAGCATCTCGTCGGTGCGCAGCACCAGGCGTCCACCCACACATAACGTCAGGAAGACCTCCTCCACGCTGGCGTCGAAGTGCAGCGGCGCGAACTGGAGGACCCGGTCCTCGCGGGTGAAGCGGTAGCGGTGCGTGGCACCCGCGACGAAGTGCGCGAGTGCGTCGTGGGAAATCTGCACGCCGTTGGGCTGGCCCGTGGAGCCGGACGTGTAGATGACGTACGCCAGGTGCTCACCGGCGGCGCGCGTGGGCTGCTCGGCGACGGCGACGTCGCGCCGCTGGATGTCCAGGTGCCCCGAGGCGCGAGGGCTCGCATCGGTGGCCTCGACGGCATCGGAGGGGAGCACGAGCAGCGAGGGCGTGGCGTCCTCGAGGATGGCCGAGGCGCGGGACGCGGGGCCGTTCGGGTCGAGCGGCAGGTAGCCCGCGCCGGCGCGGAGGATGCCCAAGGACGCGATGATGGCGTCGAGCCCGCGAGGCACCTTCACCGCCACGGGGGTGTCGGCGCGCGCGCCCTGCTCGGTGAGCCGGGCCGCGAGCGCTCCGGAGGACTCCCACAGCTCGCGGTATGTGAGCCGGAACCCGCCGTGCTCCACGGCGATGGCGTCCGGCTGCTCGCGGACCTGCTGCTCCATCAGCTCGAGGACGGGCCGGGGCGCCGTGGGGAGCGGGCCGCCGTCGAGCAGCGAGGCCTCGGCGGAGGATACCCCCGCGCCCTGGCCACGCACGGGCGCATCCGGCGCGCCCAGCCAGGTGTCGAGCGCCTGGAGGAACTCGCGCTGGTGGCTGTCCACCGTGCGCGCGTCGTAGCAGGAGGGGTTCGCGTCGAAGTCGACGCGCAGGCCGCCGCCGTCGGAGCGGGCGTACATGCCGATGGAGAGGTCCTCCACCGGGCCCGCGGAGATGTTGTGCGCGATGCCGGGCAGCCCCGCGAAGCGCAGGCCGTAGTCGAACGGCATGATGTTGACCACGGGCCCGAACAGCTTGCGCTGACCACCCACGCGGCGCAGGTCGCGGCGCAGCTGCTCGTAGCGGTAGCGCAGGTGCGGCCGGGACGCCTTCAGCTCCGCGGCGATGTCGCGCGCCAGCGACGCGAGCGAGGCGTCCGCCGCCACGGGCACGCGCAGGGGCACGATGTTCATCGCCATGCACGGCACGCGGATCGCCGCCGAGCCCAGCCGCGTCATCACCGGCAGCCCCAGCACCACCTCGGGCGCGCCCGTGCGCTGGTGGATCCACGCGGCGGCCGCGGCGAGCACCAGGTCCGGCCACGTCAGGCCCACCTGCTTCGCCACGGCCTGCATCCGCTCTACGTCGACCTTCTCGAGCTGCCGCGTGGCGCGGACGAAGGTGGCGGACATGGGCGCGGGCGGGGCCAGCGTCACCGGCAAGGGCGCGTCCGTGAGCCGGCCGACCCAGAACTCACGGTCCTTCTCGAGCTGCGGCCCCGCGCGGTACGCGGCGTCCTCGTCCAGCACGGGGCGCAGGGGGCCGAAGCCCGCGGGCGCGGCCTTCCCCGTGACGCGCGAGGTGTAGAGGTCCGCCACGCGGCGGGCGAGCAGCGAGAAGCCGAACCCGTCCATCGCGATGTGGTGGACGCGCTGGAACCAGAACCAGCGCTCGGGGCCGGCCTTGAACAGGACCTGCGCGAAGAGGGGACCACGGGTGAGGTCCACGGTGCGCGTCAGGTCCTCGCGCATCCACGCCTGGGCGGCGGCCCACGGGTCCTCGGCGGACGTCAGGTCGACGTGCTGGAGCGCCCAGTCCACCCGCGGCGTGACCTGCTGCGAGGGGCCCGCCTCGGTGGTCTCAAAGCGCGCGTGGAGGGCCTCGGCCTCGGAGACGGTCTGCCGGACGGCGGCCTCGAAGTGCGCGGGGTCGATGGCGCCGCGCAGCTCGATGCACTCGCCGGCGTTGTAGATGGGGCTGGCGAGGTCGAGCTGCTGACCGACCCAGATTCCGTGCTGCGCCGCGGAGAGCGGCCAGGGTGCGGCGTGTGATTCGGGCATCGCCAGATCCTTCTGGGGGGACGTCGAGCGGGAGCGAGGTGGGGGAGGCCTCGCTCCGTCAGCGGTGCACTACGAGCGGGCGGACACCTGGACGCTGCTGGCGTCCGGGAGCGGGAGCGTCATGGCGCCGAGCATCGAGTACCACTCGGTCAGCGTGGGGCGTTCGGCCAGCTCCACGAAGGAGGACTCGAAGCCGTAGCTCCTCCAGCGCTCCACCAGGCTCATCAGGCGGATGGAGTCCAGGCCGAGCTCGAGCAGGTTCGCGTCCTCATCCACCTCCTGCACCGACTGCTGGAGCATCTCCGCGACCTCCGCGCGAATCTGCTGCCGGGTCAGGCGCGGGAGCGTCGTCGGCCCGGGCGCGCCCAGCATCTCCAGGACCTGCTGCGTGGTGGTGGTGACCGCGCACAGCTTCGCGGCGTAGTTGAGCGCGAGGTGGTGGTGGTCGAGCGAGAAGTCACCCAGCGCGTCCGCGACGAGGAAGGGCTGGATGTGGCTCATGAAGCCGTCGCTGGCCGTCTGCAGGCAGCCGATGTGCGCGTAGATGCCGCAGATGATGAGCTGATCCCTCCCGAGCGCGCGCATCGTGTTCAGCAGGTCCGTGCGGCGGAACGCGCTGTAGGTCCACTTGGTGAGCTGGAGGTCGACGTGGGTGGGCGTCAGCTCGTCGATGATCTTCTTCTGCTCCGGGGCGTCGGGGATGCCGCCCCCCCAGAAGTCCAGCAGGAGCCCGCGCTGCTCCGGCGTCTGGCCTCCGGGCTGCGCGGAGTACGCCACGGGGATGCCCATCGAGTGGGCGTGCTGGCGCAGCCGCTGGATGTTGGGGACCAGCTCCTTCACGGGCGACTGGCCCGGCGTGAAGGCGTTCACGAAGTAGTGCTGCATGTCGTGGATGAGCAGCACCGCGCGCTTCGGCTCGAGCTTCCAGGCGACCTTGTTCTTGGGCAGGTCGGCGGCGCCGGGCATCGGGTAGGGGGAGATGGCGGGGAGCGCCATGGGGGAAGAGCCTTTCTGGTGCGGACGTGGGGGAGTGGGCTTCAGCGGGGCGCGTTGGGCTGACTGAGCTTCTCGCGCAGCGCCTTCTTGCTGACCTTGCCGACGCCCGTCTTGGGGAACGCGTCGAGGAACTCGACCCGGTCCGGAATCTTGAAGGCCGCCAGGCCCCGCTCCCGCAGGAACGCGGTGAGCGACGTGGCCGGAGGCGGCGTGCCGCGCGGGATGACGAACGCGCAGGTGCGCTCGCCCAGGAACGCATCCGGCATGGACACGACGGCGGCGTCGTGGACCGCGGGGTGCGCCAGCAGGTGGTTCTCCACCTCTTCGGCCGCCACCTTGTCACCGCCGCGGTTGATCTGATCCTTCGCGCGGCCCTCGACCACCAGGTAGCCGTCCGCCGTCATGCGTACCAGGTCTCCGGTGCAGTAGAAGCCGTCGGGGGTGAAGGCGCGCGCGTTGTGTGTCTCCGCCTTGTAGTAACCGCGGATGGTGTACGGCCCGCGCGTGAGCAACTGGCCCGTCTCGCCCACCGCGACGTCCTGCCCGTCCTCGTCGACGATGCGAAGCTCGTCGTCCACGCAGATGGGGCGGCCCTGGGTGTTGACGATGCGCTCCTCGGAGTCGTCCAGGCGCGTGTAGTTGACCAGGCCCTCGGCCATGCCGAAGACCTGCTGCACGGTGCAGCCCAGCGTGGGCTTCACGCGCGCGGCGGCCTCGGCGCTGAACCTGGCGCCGCCCACCTGGAGCACGCGCAGGCTGGACAGGTCATGCCGGCGCGCCTTGGCCGAGTCCATCCACACCATGGCCAGGGGCGGCACCAGGGCGGTGATGGTGACCTTCTCCTTCTCGATGAGGGGGAAGGCCACGTCGGGGCTGGGGTGCAGGGCCAGCACCGCGGTGCCACCCGCGTAGAACGTGCCGAACACGCCCGGCGAGCTCATGGGGAAGTTGTGCGCCGCCGGCAGCGCGCACAGGTACACGCTGGAGGTGTCGAGCTGGCAGATCTCCGCGCTGGCCCGGAGGCTGTAGATGTAGTCGTCGTGCGTGCGCGGGATGAGCTTGGGCACGCCCGTGCTGCCGCCGGACAGCTGGAAGAAGGCGACGTCGTCGGGGCGGGGCTCGGTCAGCGCCACGGGTTGAGCGGCGTACAGGCTCTCCAGCGAGGTGAAGGGGCCCGCGTCGCCCACGACGAGGACGTGCTTGAGCGTGGGCGTCTTCGCCTGCACGGCGGAGGCGAGGTTGCGGTAGTCGAAGCCGCCGTGGCGGTCCGCGATGACGTAGGCGACCGCCTCGGTGAACTCGCAGAAGTAGCCGATCTCCGAGCCGCGGTGCGCGGGCAGGGCGAAGACGGGCAGGGCGCCCAGCCGGAACAGCGCGAAGCACACCTCGTAGAACGCGGCGATGTTGGGCAGCTGCACCACCACCCGGTCCTGCGCGCGGATGCCCAGGCCGTGCAGGCCCGCGGCGAGCTGGTCCACGCGCGCGTCGAGCTGCCGGTACGTGAGCCGCTCGGCGCCGGAGACCAGCGCGGTGAGGTCGCCGTGGCGCTCGGCGCGCTCGCGCAGGAGCTTGCCGAAGGTCTCCCCGCGCCAGTAGCCCGCGGAGCGGTAGCGCGCGGCATAGTCCTCCGGCCAGGTGGGGCAGCCGGAGAGCCGGGACGCGGTCGTGCTCATGGCTTCACCTCGGCGCCCTGGCCCAGGCCCATGGCCTGGAGCATGGTGCGGAACTTGGCCTCGGTCTCCGCCAGCTCCGACTCCGGCTTGGAGCCCGCGACGATGCCCGCGCCCGCGAACAGCCGCAGCGAGCTCTCGTCCGCCTCCGCGCACCGGATGGTCACCGCCCACTGCCCGTCGCCGTTGGCGTCGCACCAGCCCACGGTGCCCGTGAAGTAGCCCCGGTCGAACGGCTCGATGTGGCCGATGGCCTCGTGCGCCAGCTCCGTGGGGAAGCCGCAGACGGCCGGCGTGGGGTGCAGCGCCATCGCCAGCGTCAGCGAGGAGATGGACGGGTCGGCGATCTCCCCGACGATGCGGCTGGACAGGTGCCACATCGTCTGCGTGCTGACGAGCGACGGCCGGGCCGGCACCTCCAGCGTCTTGCAGAACGGACGCATCGCCTCCGCCACCGCGTCGATGACCACCGCGTGCTCATGCAGATCCTTGGGGGACTCGAGGAGGCGGGCCGCCCGGGCCTGGTCCTCGACGGGGTCCGGGCTGCGCGCGGCGGAGCCCGCCAGCGGGTTGGCCACCACCTGCATCCCGTTGCGAGACACGAGCAGCTCGGGGCTCGCGCCGATGAGCGTGCGCCGGCCCTCGCCCGCGCTGGCGCCGGGCAGGTCCACGGCGAAGGTGAAGCCGGACGGGTTGCGGCGGGCCAGGTTGTGCAGCAGCCGCTGCAGGTCGATGGGCGTGGTGGCGCTCAGGTGCAGCGAGCGCGACAGCACCACCTTGCGCAGGGGACCGCTCTGCATGAGCTTGAGCGCCTGGGCCACGCCGTCCAGGTACGCGGCGGGCTCCGGCACCGGGCGCACCGTGTAGCTCTGCGGGAGGACGGGGTGCGGCATGGCCACGTCGTCGAACACGAGCGGGCCGGCGCGCTGGAGCGTCATCGGCACCACGAGCTGCGCGGGCGCGCGGCCGACGAAGGGCACCGCGCCCACCGCCACCGGGATGTCATGGTCCGCCTGGCGCGCGTCGCTCAGCACCTTGGCCACGCGCTCGCCCAGCCGCTCCAGCGAGCTCTGGCCGCCCACGTGCGGCACCGTGGCGAAGGTGCCCCGCGCCAACAACGTCCGGCGTGGCGAGGCGAAGAAGAAGGAGGAGCCGGCCTCGTAGCTCTCGAGCAACTGCGCCGCCAGCTTCTGGGGTGCCACTTCGGTCGTCTTCACAGCCAACCTCCAGTCGCGGAGGACCCGGAGCACGCATCGGACGCGACTCCCGTGGCCTTCCACTGTTTCAATCGTGAAACAAAGGTAACAAGTCGAACAGAGAACCACGGGTGCCCGGCGGGGGCGGGCACGTGCTCAGGTGCCCAGGGTGGCGCCGCCGTCGACACACAGGTCGTGCAGGGTGATGTGGCGCGCGCGGTCCGACACCAGGAACTGCACCGCGTGGGCGATGTCTCGCGGGTCGGCGATGCGCTTGAGCGGGATGCCGACGCGGAAGCTCTCGGAGGAGCCGGCGATGACGGCCTGGGCGCCGTTGGCGTCCTTCCACATGCCCCGCTGCATGTCGGTGTCCGTGGAGCCCGGAGACACCACGTTGCAACGGATGCCGTATTGCGCCAGCTCCAGGCCCAGGCACTTGGTGAACATGGTGGAGGCGGCCTTGGACGCGGCGTAGGCGCCCATCCGCAGCCGGGGCGTGCTGGAGGCGTTGGAGGCCACGGTGACGATGACCCCCTCGCGCCGGGGGACCATGCGACGCGCCACCGCGCGCGAGACATGGAACACGCCGTTCGTGTTCACCCCGAAGGTCGTCGCCCAGTCCTCGTCGCTCAGGTCCACGATGGAGGACATGCGCAGCACGCCCGCCACGTTCACCAGGATGTGGATGGGGCCCAGCTCCTTCTCGATGCGCTCGACCGCCGTCTCCACCGCCGCGGCGTCACTGACGCTGACCGGCCACGCGCTGGCCTTCTGGCCCCGCGCCCGCAGCTCCGCCACCAGCGCCAGCAGCCCCTCGGCGTTCGTGTCGAGGGCGGCGATGGTCGCCTCGGGGGCCAGCACCCGCGCGACCTCGGCGCCGATGCCCCGCGCCGCGCCCGTCACCAGTGCCACCCGCGGTGTGTCTCCCATCGAGTCCGTCTCCTTCGTCCTGGGCCCGAGGGTCCGTCCAGAGAGTGGGATAATGAGAATGGTTCTCATTATCGTTATTGGACGTCTAAGTGCCATGCGCAAACGAAGGTGTCAAGGGTGGTGACACGGTGCGCGAAGGTTGCGGAGTATTTCGGGGCGCCTTCCGGTGTGAGGTTGTCTTCCATCACCGGGACGTGGGGCGGTGGTGTCTGTCATCCCCGCGTTGTTTCGTTTGACGCCCGAGGACCCGGCGGCAACCGTCAACAAAGCCTCGGCCGGGCCGTCCTCCCGAGGGAAGGGATGGGGGTTGGCGTCCCGCGGCGGGCGGGAAATGCATGTGGGAATCCCGTAGTACCGGTGGGCTGCTGGGAGGAAGTTTTCTTCCCAACGACAATTCCGGACGGTGGAGACGTCTGTCATACGTATCCACTCTGTGTCCGAGGGGGGCATGACGATGAGCCGGTCCACCGCATTGCCAGTCGTGTCTCCGGATTCTCGGAACCCCGAGAATGACGGAGAGGGGCCTCCGGCGGTGCCGACCATCCCTTCAAGAGACCGGGAGCCGGTGGGGCGGGCTCCACTCCCCGTGTGGACGCGGTTCCTGCCGGCGGGGCGGGGGGGGGTGCGCGAGGGAGACCCGGGCTCGTCGATGTTCGTCATCCTGGAGGGGCGGGTGGGGGTGTACCGGGAGCCCGCCGGCGCCGAGGCGCGCATGGTGGGGCAGCTGTCGGGGGGGCACTTCTTCGGCGAGCTGGCGCTGATGACGAAGTGTCCGCGGACCGCGAGCGTGGTGACGATGGAGCGCACCGTGCTACGCGAGCTGACCCGGACGGGGCTGGTGCTGATGGGCGCGCGTCACGGGCTGGAGGCGCCGGTGGTCGAGATGCGATGCCGCGAGCGGTTGCTGGAAGATGCGTTGCGGAGCAGCCCGCTGCTGCGCGGGTTGTCACCGGAGCTGTGGGCGCAATTGGGCAGCGCGCTGGTGCCCTGTTCCATCGGCGCGGGGGAGACGCTGCTCACGCGCGGCGTCCCCGGCGAGGCGCTCTACATCCTGCTGCGCGGCAGGTGCGCTGTCTTCCACACGCACCCGGATGGTCGTGTCACCCCGTATCCGGACATGGGGGAGGGCGCCATCTTCGGCGAGGTGTCGTTGCTGCGAGGACGGCTCGCGACGGCGACGGTGAAGACGCTGACGCCGTGCACGTTGCTGCGCCTGGACCGTGACGTGTTCCGCAAGTTCTTCTGGGGACAGGCGGAGATTCGTCGTGCGCTGGTGAGCCTGGGGCTGGAGCGCATGCACCGGACGATGGACGTCATCGTCAACCCGTCGGAGTGAAGCGCGCCTCCGTTCAGCGCTGAGCCTGGTTGATCGCTCGAGTCATGTGCGGGCGCGTCACACGCATCGCGTCGGACGTGCCCGCACGGGTCGCGTATCCAGGTGTGGGGCAATTTTCCGAGTGCCCTGACGCGAACGCTTCAGCCCGGGTCCCGCGCACACCACGCTCGGAAGTGTGAACCGCACGTCCTTGTGGGGAGGCTGCGTGCAATTACACCGGTTTTGTATGTAAGACATGTTTTACCTGGACTCCCCTCCCAGGCCCCTCTCTCATGACCCAGCCACGCTCCCAGGACCTCCGCGTTGAGCGCAGCGTCACCCGTGCGATGGAGCCCCGCACCGAGACCGAACGCGCGGTGGCGCTCATCTGGAGTGAGGTATTGAACATTCAGCAAGTGGGCGCGCTCGATGGCTTCTTCGAGCTGGGGGGCCACTCGTTGCTGGCGACGCAGGTGTTGTCACGCATCCGGACGGTGATGCGCGTGGAGGTGTCGCTCCAGGAGATGTTCGACCTGGGGACGGTGGAGGCGCTGGCGGGGCGCATCGACGCGTTGGTGGCGCTGCGGCCCGGAGAGGTGCTGGAGCCGGTGCGCGCGTCGCGGGAGCGGCCGTCGTCGCTGGTGCCGTGCGAGCGGCAGGCGGAGTTGTCCTTCGCGCAGCAGCGGCTGTGGTTCCTGGACCAGTACGCGCCGGGCAGCGCGCTCTACAACCTGCCGGCGGCCATCCGGTTGGAGGGCACGCTCGATGTGGCCGCGTTGGAGCGGGCCTTCACGGAGCTGGTGTGTCGGCACCAGTCGCTGCGCACGGTATTCCCGGCGCGGGATGGGCGGCCGTTGCAGGTGGTGGCGCACGCGGGCAACGCGCCGATGGCGCTGGAGGTGGAGGACCTGCGCTACCTGCCCGCGTCGGAGCGCGAGGCGCTGGGGCTGCGCGCGGTGCGCGAGGAGGCGCGCAAGCCGTTCGACCTGGTGCGAGGGCCGCTGTTGCGCGCGCGCTTGCTGCGGCTCCAGGAGAGCGAGCACCTGGTGGTGGTGACGATGCATCACATCGTCTCGGACGCGTGGTCCATCGCGGTGCTCATCCGGGAGATGGTGGCGCTCTACGAGGCCTTCAGCGCGGGCCGCGCGTCCCCGTTGCCCGAGCTCCCCATCCAGTACGTGGACCACGCGGTGCGGCAGGGCGACCGGCTGCGTGGCGAGGCGCTGGAGCGTCAGGTCGAGTGGTGGCGCAAGCAGCTGGACGGAGCTCCTCCTTCGCTGGAGCTGCCGACGGACCACCCTCGCGGCGAGGACACGTCGAACCCGGGCGCGGTCATCAAGGTGACGCTGCCGGTGGGGCTGGTGCGGATGCTGCGTGGCTTCTGCCGACAGGAGGGCGCGACGCTGTTCATGGGCCTGCTCGCGGGGCTGCAGGCGCTGCTGGCGCGCTACTCGGGGCAGGACGACATCTGCGTGGGGGCTCCCGTGGCGGGGAGGACCTCCGCGGACACGGAGGGGTTGATCGGCTTCTTCGTGAACACGCTGGTGCTGCGCACGAAGCTGGAGGGGGAGCCGACGTTCCGTGAGCTCCTGAAGCGGGTTCGGGAGACGACGCTGGGTGCGTACTCGCACCAGGACGTGCCCTTCGAGAAGCTGGTCGAGGTGCTCCAGCCGGAGCGACAGCCGAAGCGGACGCCCTTCTTCGAGGTCGCGCTGGTGCTGGTCAACACGCCCATGGCGGCGCTCGAGAGCCCGGGGCTGCGCTTCCGTCCGCTCGATGTCGACAGTGGCACGTCGAAGTTCGACTTCACGCTGACGTTGAGTGAGTCCCCCGCGGGGCTCACGGGCACGCTGGAGTACCGCACGGACTTGTACGAGCCCGCGTCGGCCGAGCGCCTCGTCGCGCACCTGGAGCGGTTGATGGAGCGCGCGGTGCTCGCGCCCGATGTCCGGCTGTCCGAACTGTCGCTCCTCACGGAGTCGGACCGGCGGCTCGCGCTGGAGAGCTGGAACCCCGCGCCGTCGGAGACTCGCGTCGAGGTCTGCGCGCACGAGCTGGTGGAGGCGCAGGCGAGGCGGACGCCGGAGGCGGTGGCGGTGGTGTGGGGAGGGGAGGCGCTGACGTACGCGGAGCTGGAGCGTCGGGCGAATCAGCTGGCGTGGCACCTGGGGGCGCTGGGAGTGGGGGCGGGGGAGCGGGTGGGGTTGTGCATGGAGCGCTCGTTGGAGCAGCTGGTGGGGCTGTTGGGGATATTGAAGGCGGGGGCGGCGTACGTGCCGCTGGACGCGAAGTACCCGGCGGAGCGGCTGGAGTACATGGTGGAGGATGGGGGAGTGGCGCGGGTGCTGACGACGAAGCGTCAGCTGGGGGCACTGCCGGCGGGGGTGAAGAAGAAGGCGCTGTGCGTGGACGAGGAGGCGGGGGAGGTGGCGCGCAGGCCGGAGATTGCGCCGCCGAGGGCGGTGCCACCGGGTGGCACGTGCTACGTGGTGTACACGTCTGGGAGCACGGGGAAGCCGAAGGGGGTGGCGCTGTCGCACGCGGCGCTGTGCAACCTGCTGCTGTGGCAGAGGGCGCACTCGGTGAAGGCGGAGGCGAGGACGCTGCAGTTCGCGTCGCTGAGCTTCGACGTGTCATTCCAGGAGATTTTCGCGACGTGGAGCGCGGGAGGGACGCTGGTGGTGCCGCCCGCGGCGCTGAGGCAGGACGTGCCTGCGCTGCTGGACTTCATGGCGAGCCAGGGGGTGGAGAGACTCTTCGTGCCCTTCGTGGCGCTGCAGGCGCTGGCGGACGCGGTGGCGCACGGGGCGAGGGTGCCGGAGTCGCTGCGAGAGGTGGTGACGGCGGGAGAGCAGCTGCAGGTGACGCCGGCGGTGGTGGCCTTCTTCGAGAAGCTGCCGGGGTGCGTGCTGGAGAACCAGTACGGCCCGTCGGAGACGCACGTGGTGAGTGCGTACCGGCTGAAGGGGCCGGCGGGGAGCTGGCCGAGGCTGCCGCCGATTGGGGTGCCGCTGCCGGACACGAAGCTGCTGGTGCTGGATGAGAAGGGGAGGCTGTGTCCGGTGGGGGTGGCCGGAGAGCTGCACATTGGAGGAGCGCAGCTGGCGCAGGGGTACCACGAGAGGGCGGAGCTGACGGCGAAGCGCTTCGTGCCGGACGGGTATGCGCGGGAGGTAGGGGCGAGGCTGTACCGGACGGGAGACAGGGCGAGGTGGAGGAGCGACGGGGTGGTGGAGTTCCTGGGGCGGTTGGACGCGCAGGTGAAGGTGCGCGGATACCGGATTGAGCTGGCGGAGGTGGAGGCGGCGCTGCGTGAGTTGGAGGGAGTGAAGGACGCGGCGGTGGGGGTGCACGAGGAGACGCCGGGGGACAGGAGGCTGGTGGGGTACGTGGTGCCGAGGGCGGGGGCGGCGTGGGAGCCGGAGGGGCTGAAGGAGGCACTGGGGCGCAAGCTGCCGGAGTACATGGTGCCGCCGGCGCTGGTGCGACTGGAGGCACTGCCGCTGACGCCGAGCGGGAAGGTGGCGAGGGCGAAGCTGCCGGCGCCGGACCTGGCGAGCCTGAGGGGCGTGGCGCCCTTCGTGGCGCCGAGGGACACGCTGGAGACGCAGCTGGCGGAGGCCTTCGCGTCGGTGCTGAAGCTGCCGAGGGTCAGCGTCACCGACAGCTTCTTCAGCCTCGGCGGCCACTCGCTGCTGGCGACACAGGCGATGGCTCGCATCCGTCATCACCTGCGCAGGGAGCTCCCGTTGCGCATGCTCTTCGAGGCGCCGTCCGTGGCCGCGCTGGCCCGACGCATCGAGGCCGAGATGCCTCCGCTGGAGAGCCGCGCACCGACGCCGATGCGGGCGCGGACGAGATTCCGAAACGAGAACGAGCAGGGCGACACGGAGGAAGAGATGCTCTCTTTTGCCCAGCAGCGACTGTGGTTCCTGGACCAGTACAGGCCCGGCAGCCCCCTCTACAACATCCCCGCGGCGCTGCGGCTCAAGGGCGCGCTGGATGTGCCCGCGCTGGAGCAGGCCTTCACGGAGCTGGTGCGGCGTCACCAGTCCCTGCGCACCGTCTTCCAGTCGCGCGAGGGCAGGCCCATGCAGGTCATCTCCCGGAGCGCGCCCCCGCGAATCCTGCTCTCGGTGCAGGACCTGGCCCCGCTCTCCGAGTCGGAGCGAGAGACTGAAGCACACCGCCGGGCGTGGGCCGAGGCCCGTCGCCCCTTCGACCTGACACGCGGGCCGTTGCTGCGCACGGCGCTGCTCCGGTTGGGGGCGCGTGAGCATCTGCTCCTCGTGACGCTGCATCACATCATCGCGGACGCGTGGTCCATCGCCGTGCTCATCCGCGAGGTGGTCACGCTCTACGAGGCCTTCAGTGAAGGCCGGCGGTCCCCCTTGCCCGAGTTGGCGATCCAGTACGCGGACTACGCTGTCCAGCAGCGCGAGTGGCTCCAGGGCGATGTGCTCGAGCGGCAGCTGAACTGGTGGCGCAAACAGCTCGACGGGGTTCCCGCCATGTTGGAGCTGCCGACGGACCGGCCGCGCCCCGTGGAGGCTCGCAACCCGGGCGCGGTGCTCAAGGTGGACCTCTCGCGTGAGCTCACCCGCTCCCTCGTCAGCCTGTGCCAGCGGGAAGGGGCGACGCTGTTCATGGGCCTGCTCGCGGGGTTGCAGGCGCTGCTGGCGCGCTACTCGGGACAGGACGACATCTGCGTGGGGGCTCCCATCGCCGGGCGCCAGCAGATGGAGACAGAGGGGTTGATCGGCTTCTTCGTGAACACGCTGGTGCTGCGCACGAGGCTGGACGGAGACCCGACGTTCCGCGAGCTGCTGGGGCGGGTGCGGGAGACGACGCTGGGCGCGTACTCGCACCAGGACGTGCCCTTCGAGAAGCTGGTCGAGGTGCTCCAGCCGGAGCGACAGCCGGGACACACGCCGTTCTTCCAGGTGGCGATGGTGTTGCTCAACACCCCGCCCATGGAGCTGTCCACGCCGGGGCTCTCCTTCGAGGCGATGGACGTGGACAGCGGCACGTCCAAGTTCGACTTCACGCTGATGCTCCGGGAGACGCCCACGGGCCTGACGGGCACGCTGGAGTACCGCACGGACTTGTACGAGCCCGCGTCGGCCGAGCGATTCGTCGTGCACCTGGAGCGACTGCTCGAGGGCGCTGTCGCCAATCCGCTCCACCGCGTCTCCGAGCTCCCGCTGGTGTCCGACGCGGATCGCCGTCTGGTGCTGGAGGACTGGAACGCGACGAGCACGGGGCCTCGCTGGGAGGTCTGCGCGCACGAGCTGGTGGAGGCACAGGCGAGGAGGACGCCGGAGGCGGTGGCGGTGGTGTGGGGAGGGGAGGCGCTGACGTACGCGGAGCTGGAGCGTCGGGCGAATCAGCTGGCGTGGCACCTGGGGGCGCTGGGAGTGGGGGCGGGGGAGCGGGTGGGGTTGTGCATGGAGCGCTCGTTGGAGCAGCTGGTGGGGCTGTTGGGGATATTGAAGGCGGGGGCGGCGTACGTGCCGCTGGACGCGAAGTACCCGGCGGAGCGGCTGGAGTACATGGTGGAGGATGGGGGAGTGGCGCGGGTGCTGACGACGAAGCGTCAGCTGGGGGCACTGCCGGCGGGGGTGAAGAAGAAGGCGCTGTGCGTGGACGAGGAGGCGGGGGAGGTGGCGCGCAGGCCGGAGATTGCGCCGCCGAGGGCGGTGCCACCGGGTGGCACGTGCTACGTGGTGTACACGTCTGGGAGCACGGGGAAGCCGAAGGGGGTGGCGCTGTCGCACGCGGCGCTGTGCAACCTGCTGCTGTGGCAGAGGGCGCACTCGGTGAAGGCGGAGGCGAGGACGCTGCAGTTCGCGTCGCTGAGCTTCGACGTGTCATTCCAGGAGATTTTCGCGACGTGGAGCGCGGGAGGGACGCTGGTGGTGCCGCCCGCGGCGCTGAGGCAGGACGTGCCTGCGCTGCTGGACTTCATGGCGAGCCAGGGGGTGGAGAGACTCTTCGTGCCCTTCGTGGCGCTGCAGGCGCTGGCGGACGCGGTGGCGCACGGGGCGAGGGTGCCGGAGTCGCTGCGAGAGGTGGTGACGGCGGGAGAGCAGCTGCAGGTGACGCCGGCGGTGGTGGCCTTCTTCGAGAAGCTGCCGGGGTGCGTGCTGGAGAACCAGTACGGCCCGTCGGAGACGCACGTGGTGAGTGCGTACCGGCTGAAGGGGCCGGCGGGGAGCTGGCCGAGGCTGCCGCCGATTGGGGTGCCGCTGCCGGACACGAAGCTGCTGGTGCTGGATGAGAAGGGGAGGCTGTGTCCGGTGGGGGTGGCCGGAGAGCTGCACATTGGAGGAGCGCAGCTGGCGCAGGGGTACCACGAGAGGGCGGAGCTGACGGCGAAGCGCTTCGTGCCGGACGGGTATGCGCGGGAGGTAGGGGCGAGGCTGTACCGGACGGGAGACAGGGCGAGGTGGAGGAGCGACGGGGTGGTGGAGTTCCTGGGGCGGTTGGACGCGCAGGTGAAGGTGCGCGGATACCGGATTGAGCTGGCGGAGGTGGAGGCGGCGCTGCGTGAGTTGGAGGGAGTGAAGGACGCGGCGGTGGGGGTGCACGAGGAGACGCCGGGGGACAGGAGGCTGGTGGGGTACGTGGTGCCGAGGGCGGGGGCGGCGTGGGAGCCGGAGGGGCTGAAGGAGGCACTGGGGCGCAAGCTGCCGGAGTACATGGTGCCGCCGGCGCTGGTGCGACTGGAGGCACTGCCGCTGACGCCGAGCGGGAAGGTGGCGAGGGCGAAGCTGCCGGCGCCGGACCTGGCGAGCCTGAGGGGCGTGGCGCCCTTCGTGGCGCCGAGGGACACGCTGGAGACGCAGCTGGCGGAGGCCTTCGCGTCGGTGCTGAAGCTGCCGAGGGTCAGCGTCACCGACAGCTTCTTCAGCCTCGGCGGTCACTCGCTGCTGGCGACACAGGTGGTGGCGCGCATCCGCCATCGGCTCAAGGCGGACATCCACCTGACGACGCTCTTCGAGGCACCGTCCGTGGCCGCGCTGGCCCGACGCATCGAGGCCGCGCCGCGCGCGCCGCTGGCGACCCTGCCCCCCATCGTCCCCGCATCACGCGACAAGTCGGTGCCGCTGTCCTATTCGCAGGAGCGCCTGTGGAAGCTGTTCAAGGCCAACCCCCAGTCCACGGCCTACAACCAGCCCGCGGCGTACCGCTTCAAGGGCGCGCTGAATCCGGATGCGCTCCGGGCCGCGGTCCAGGCCCTGGTGGACCGACACGAGTCCCTGCGCACCACCTTCACCGAGGAAGCCGGTCAGCCCGTCCAGAAGGTCGCCGCGACGTTGCGAATCGACCTGCCGCTGGAGGACTTCCGGGCCCGCGAGGACCGGGAAGAAGAAGTCCTCCGTCGCATCGCCGAGGACGCGCGCAAGCCCTTCGACCTCACGCAGGGGCCCCTGGTGCGCGGCGGTCTGATCCGCCTGGCGGACGACGAGTACCTGTTCATCTTCAGCAAGCACCACATCCTCTCGGATGGCTGGTCCGAGAGCGTCATCACCCGCGAGGTGGTCCACCTCTACACCGCCTTCGCGCGCGGCTCGGCGCCGTCGCTGCCTCCGCTGGTGATTCAATACCCCGACTACGCGGCCTGGCAGCGCCGCTGGCTGTCCGGTGTCGAGCTGGAGTCCCGGCTGTCCTACTGGCGCAACGCCCTGGCGAAGGCGCCGAAGCTGCTGGAGCTGCCTCTCGACAAGCCCCGTCCTCCCACTCGCACGTTCAACGGCACCTGGATTCCCGTGTCGCTGGGCCGCGCGCGCAGTGACGCGCTCAACCTGCTGTGCCAGCGCGAGCGCGTGACGCCGTTCATGGCGCTGCTGTCCCTGTTCGGCACCTTGCTCTGCCGCCGGGCTCGACAGGAGGAGCTGGTCATCGGCTCTCCCATCGCGAACCGCGCGCTCCCGGAGGTGGAGTCCCTCATCGGCCTGTTCGTCAACACCGTCGCGCTGAACGTGGATGTGCGCGGCAATCCCTCCTTCCGGCAGCTGTTGGCCCGGGTGCGCGACGTCACCCTCGGCGCCTACGCGCACCAGGAGGTGCCGATCGATCAGGTGGTGGACACCCTCGTCCCCCAGCGACAGCAGAACCGGGCGCCGCTCTTCCAGGTGATGTTCGTGCTCCAGAACACTCCCGCAGAATCGCTGGAACTGCCGGAGCTGACCTTGATGCCGATGCCGTCGGATCGCGGTGCCTCCATCTACGAGCTGACGCTCTCGCTCCAGGAGCAGGAGGACGGGTTCTCCGGGCTGCTGGAGTTCAACACCGACCTGTTCGAGCCCGACACCGCACGACGACTGTGTGACGCCTTCTCCGCGCTCCTCGACGCGGCGCTGGCGACGCCGGACATGCGGGTCGGAATCGACGCGGTCATCCCAGGATTCGAAGGGCAGGAGTGAGCCGTCATGGAACTCAAGAATCGCTATCGCAACACGGAGTCGATGATCGGCCACGGCAACCCGTCGTTCACGTCGGCGAAGGAAGCGGGGCTGCTGGACCTGTCCGTGCACAACACCGGACGCGGCACGCTGGCACTGCCGGATGGCCGTGAGTTCATCAACATGTGCTCGTGCTCGTACCTGGGGCTGGACTCGCACCCGGACGTGCTCCAGGGCGCCATCGACGTGCTCCAGCGCGAGCGCACCCTGTGCATGTCCATCTCCCGGCTGCGAATCCGGCTGGCGGACCTGGACGCGCTCGAGGAGGAATTGAGCCACCGCTGGCGCGCGAAGACCATCGTCACCAACTCCGCCAGCTCCGCCAGCGCGGGCCTCCTGCCCCTCATCGCGTCCGGCCACCTGCTGCCCGACGGGCACAAGCCCATCCTGGTCTTCGACAAGTCCGCGCACTTCTCGATGAACCTCATCAAGCCCATCTGCGCGGATGAGACGCACGTCATCACCGCGCCGCACAACGACCTGGACTTCCTGGAGGACCTCTGCCGCAAGCACGCGCGCGTCGCGTACGTGGCGGACGGCTTCTACTCCATGGGCGGCGTGGCCATCGTGAAGGACCTGTTCCACCTGCAGGACAAGTACGGGCTGTTCCTCTACTTCGACGACTCGCACTCGCTCTCCATCTACGGCGCGTCGGGCGAGGGCTACGTGCGCGCGACGATGGGCGGCGAGGTCAACTCGCGCACCATCATCATCGGCTCGCTGGGCAAGGGCTTCGGCACGGCGGGCGGGGCCGTCATGCTGGGGCCCCAGCAGCACGCGGACCTGGTGGGCCGCTTCGCGGGGCCGCTGGGCTGGTCCCAGAGCCTGTCGATTCCGGCCATCGGCGCGAGCCTGGCCTCGGCGCGGCTGCACGGGGGCGCCGACCTGGCCGAGCGACAGCGCGCCCTCCGGGCCAACGTGCGCTACTTCGACGAGCGCGTGCCCACGCGGACCGCGGGCGAGGACTTCCCCATCAAGATCATCGACGTGGGGCCCGAGCCCCTGGCGGTGGAGCGCTCGCGGCGGTTGATGGCCGCGGGCTTCTACTCCTCCGCCGTGTTCTTCCCCATCGTCCCCAAGGGGCGGGCGGGGCTTCGCATCATGCTGCGCTCCAACCTGTCCACCGAGGACCTCCAGCGGCTGTGTGACGCAGTGCTGGAGCTGGCGGCGCCCGGGACCTCGGAGCCACTCGCATCATGACCATGCCCTTGCAGTGCAGGTCCTTCCTGGTGACGCCCGCCATCGACCCCTCCCGCTTCGACAAGGCGGTGGAGGTGGGCGCGGACATGGGACTGCTCGACCTGGAGGACGGTGTCCCCCACGCCCTGAAGTCGGAGGCTCGCCGGCTGGCGCTGTCCTATCTGTCCTCCTCCCGCCCACGCGGGCCGCTGTGCCTGCGCATCAACAGCCTGCGCACCGAGGCGGGCCTGCGCGACGTGCTCGCGCTGCTGGACTCCAACGCGCGACTGGATGCCCTGCTGCTGCCCAAGGTGGAGTCGCCCGCCGAAATCCAGCAGCTGGACGCGCTCCTGGGAGACCGCTTCCCGGAGCTGTCGCTCCTGGCCATCATCGAGACGGCGCGCGGTGTGGAGGCCGTGGACGCCATCGCCCTGTCCGCGCCCCGCCTGCGCGGCCTCATCTTCGGCGCCGCGGACCTGTCCGCGCAGATGGGCGTGTCCCTGTCCTGGGAGCCCATGCTCTATGCGCGCTCGCGCATCGCCATGGCGGCGGCCATCGCGGGGCTCAACGCCATCGACTCGCCGTACTTCGGCCTGGGAGACCTGTCGGGGCTGGAGGAGGAGACGCGCAAGGTGGGGGCGCTGGGCTACACCGGGAAGATCGTCATCCACCCGGACCAGGTGGGCGTGGTGCACGCGGCGCTGCGGCCCACGCCGCAGATGGTGGCCCACGCGCGCCGGGTGCTCGCGCAGGCGGGTGACGGAAAGGGCGGCATCCACGTGGTCGGAGGGAGCATGATTGGCCCCCCGCTCGTGACGGTGGCGCGGCGGGTGCTGGCGAGCGTCCAGCATGACGAGGCCATGGCGCCCGTCCACCTTCGCGCGGGCTCCGGGAGCGGGGACTCATGAAGAAGATGGTGGCCGCCCACAAGAAGGTGGGCAAGCAGCGCTACCGCGAGACACACGGGCTGTTCTACGAGGACTTCGAGGTGGGCGATGTCTTCGAGCACCGCCCCGGCCGCACCCTCACCGACGTGGACAACATGTGGCAGTCGCTGCTCAGCCTCAACACCCACCCGCTCCACATCGACGCCGTCTACGCCAGCAAGACCGAGTGGAAGCGGCCGCTGATGTCCAGCCTCGTCACCCTGGCCATCGTCGGGGGGATGAGTCTGAACAGCACCAGCGCCAAGGGCGTGGCGAACCTCGGGTGGGACCGCATCCGGTTGACGGCCCCCGTCTTCGTGGGGGACACCCTGTACGCGGAGAGCCGGGTGCTGGCCAAGAGGAGGTCCCGCTCTCGCGCGAAACAGGGAGTGGTCACCGTGGAGACCAGGGGCCTCAAGGCGGACGGCACCGTCGTGATGACCTTCGAGCGCTCCTTCCTCGTGCCCTTGCGGCGCCATGGCGTGGACGTGGATGCGAACTACTGAGGTGATGACCGCGGTCGTCGTGCGGACTCCAGGCGGTCCGGAGCAGCTCCACCTGGAGACCCGACCCCGGCCCGTCCCCGGCCCCCGTCAGCTCCTCGTGCGCGTGCGCGCCTCCGCCCTCAACCGCGGAGACACCAGCCAGCGCGCCGGCGGCTACACGCTGCCTCCCGGCGTCACCAGTCCCTTGCTCGGCATCGAGGTCGCGGGCGAGGTGGAGGCCGTGGGCCACGAGGTGCGCGCCTTCCAGCCCGGCGCGCGCGTCTTCGGGCTGGTGGACGGCGGCGGCTACGCGGAGGCGTGCCTGATGGAGGAGGGGATGGCCCTCCCGATTCCGGAGGGCTGGTCCTTCGTCGAGGCCGCGGCCGCGCCCGAGGCGTACTGCACCGCGCACGAGTCGCTCGTCGAGCTGGGCGGACTGGGGCCCGGTCAGTCCGTGCTCATCCACGCCGCGGGCAGCGGCATCGGCACCGCGTGCATCCAGGTGGCGCGCGAGGTGGGCGCCACCGTCTTCGTCACCGTGGGCAGCGACGAGAAGCTGCGCCGGTGTCTGGCGTTGGGCGCCTCCGCGGGCGTGGTGCGCACGCGGGAGAACTTCGCGGACGCGGTGCCCGAGTGGACGAAGGGCCGCGGCCTGGACGTGGTGGAGGACTTCGTCGGAGGCGCGGCGCTGGGCCGCAACCTGCGCGCGCTGCGCTTCGGCGGCACGCTGATGCTCGTGGGGTTGATGGACGGAATCCGCGGCGACCTGGACCTGAAGCAGGTGGTGCTGCGCCGCCTCCAGCTCAAGGGCATGGCGCTGCGTCCGCTGCCCCTGGCCGCCAAGGTCGCCGTCGTCCAGCGCTTCCGCGAGCGCTGGCTGCCCCGGCTCGTCGACGGCCGCGTGCGCGCGGTCATCGACACCACCTTCCCGCTGGCGCGCGTGGCGGACGCGCACCGGTACATGGAATCCAACGCGAGCTTCGGGAAGATCCTCCTGGAGCTCTGAGGCGGTGGCTTCAGCTCCCCGTGGCGCGGCGCAGGTTGCCGCGGGCCGCGGCCCCCGGCTCGTGCAGGAGCGAGTACGGGTCCAGCGCGTCGCCGCCCACCGTCTCCAGCCCCACCGACGTGCCCAGCCCCAGCCGCTCCGCGTGACGCAGGAACAGCGCGGTGACGACCTGGTCCTCCAGCGCGTACCCGGTGGAGTCGAACACGGTGGCCTTCTGGCGCCAGGACTCGTAGCGGTCCGGGTTCTTCACCAGCGTGACGAGGTCCGGGCCCACCTGCTCGGGCTTCAACTGCTGGCACTCGCCCTCCACCAGCGCCTGCACGGTGAAGTCCGGGCACACCAGGCTCTTCTCCAGGAGCGCGCGCGGCAGCTCCGTCTTGCCCGGCAGGTCCGAGCCCACGGCGTTGACGTGCACGTGCGGCTTGAGCGCCTTGCCGGAGATGACGGGGCCGGCGCCCACGGCGATGGAGGTCGCGGTGCAGATGATGTCCGAGCGCTCCTCCAGCTCCGAAAGCGACACCTGCTTCACGTCCAGCCCGAGGAACGCCGTGCGACGCGCGAGCGACGCCTGCGCCTCCGGGTTCGTGTCGTACGCGAGCACCTCCGTGAGCGGGAACACGCGGCTGATGGCGTGCAGCTGCGTCACCGCCTGCGCGCCGCAGCCCACCAGGCCCAGCACGCGGCTGTCCGGCGAGGCCAGGCAGCGTGTGGCCACCGCGGAGGCCGCGCCCGTGCGCAGCGCCGTGGCGAACACGCCGTCCATCAGCGCGACCAGGTGGCCCGTCCTGGAGTCATACAGGCTGTTGGTCGCGATGATGGTGGGCAGCCCCTGCTCCTCGGGGTTGAACGGGCTGTAGCTCACCATCTTCACGGTGACGGCGCCGCCCTTCTGCATCACCGGCATCCACTCGAGACACCCGGGCTGGCGCGGATGCTCCGTCAGGAAGCCATCCCGCTTGCGCACCTCGGTGAGCTCTCCGTCGAACGTGCGCAGCGCGTCGGTGAGCGCGCGGATGAGCTCGTCCATCAGCGCGTCCGCACCCACTGCCTCCACGATGCAGCGCAGGTCCGCCCGAGTCACCAACAGTGTCCGTGTCGCGTCGCTCTTCACTCGAGTGTCCCCTGGGCCAATCCGCTGTTTCAGTCGCTGACTCGCGAAACAGGATCTGCTGATAACACAGCTCTGTAATGGGAGCGCAAACTAGCAGGGCTTTCGTGTTCACGACAGGGGGGGCCCAACCCAGCGGAACCCGGTCGTTTTTTCCGGGCGGAACGTTGGCGTCTCACGCGTCCGAGACATGGACGACACATCGGAATCCGATGTGCGAGGTTCCGCTGTCGATGGACTGCGGCGAGCGCGCGGCGGGGCGGTAGCGCAGGCAGTAGTTGGACGCGCAAAGGTGGCTGCCGCCCTTGAGGACGCGGCGGGGGATGCTCACGTGCGGAAGGCTCGGGTCCAGGCTCTTGCCGCTGGAGGCGGGGCCGCGCGGGTTGACGGGGATGCAGCACGCCTTGCCGCCGTTGCCCTGGTGGCGCTCCTGATACCAGTCGCAGGTCCACTCCCACACGTTGCCCGCCATGTCGAAGAGCCCATACCCGTTGGGTGGGAAGCTCCCGACTGGCGAGGTCCCCTCGAACCCATCGGTGTTCAGGTTCTGCCAGGGGAACTCTCCTTGCCAGATGTTGGCCATCTGCTGGCCTCCCGGAGAGAACTCGTCGCCCCAGACGTACACCTTGCGGTCCAGGCCGCCGCGGGCCGCGCGCTCCCACTCGGCCTCGGTGGGCAGGGCCTTGCCGGCCCAGGTGGCGTAGGCCTCCGCGTCCTCATAGGCGACGTGGACCACCGGGTGGCGCTCGCGGCCGAGCCACGTGCTGCCGGGCCCTTCCGGGGTCTTCCAGCAGGCGCCGGGGGTATAGGCCCACCACTGCGTCAGGTCCTTCAGGCTCACGCGCCGGGCCGTCTTGCGGAAGACGAGTGAGCCGGGCACGAGCAGCTCCGGCGTGGCGCCGGGGAAGTCGTCCGGATTCAGCGGACGCTCGGCGACGGTGACGTAGCCGGTGGCCTCGACGAAGCGCGCGAAGTCAGCGTTGGTCACCGTGTGGCGGTCCATCCAGAAGCCGCTGACCGTCACCTGGTGCGCGGGCTTCTCCTCGGGATAGTGATGGTCGGAGCCCATCCAGTAGGTGCCGCCCGGAATCCACACCAGGTCCATGGCGGGTGCGTCCTTCTCCGCCACCTCGTTGCGCGAGACGGGGGACTGCAGGCCCTGGGTTTCACCGACGACATCCACGCTCATCCGCCGCCTCGCTCTTCGTCTGTCCACACCGGTGGAGGGGCACGCTCGTGGCCCCAGGCGGCAAGCTGGGTGGCTTCGTCGCGCGGGACAACCGGGCCCCGCGGGGCGGGGCGACCGAGGGGCCCCGGGCGCTCGGAGGCACCCGGACCTGCGAGCGCCCGCGGCGTGTCCGCCTTCGGATTGGCGGCGTGTGCACGCGTGGACAACGTCCTGTCGCCAACGTGCAGGAGGGGCTCATGGAGACGAGGACCGAGACGGAGACGCGCGTGAGGGAGCAGACGGACACCACCACGCCCCGCGAGCTCCACAAGCTCAGCCCCTTCGAGCTGAAGGACACGCTCATCGAGATGGCGGACGAGTCCGCGAAGACGCGCGCGGCGGTGATGCTCAACGCGGGGCGGGGCAACCCCAACTGGATTGCCACCACGCCGCGCGAGGCGTTCTTCCTGATGGGGCAGTTCGCGCTGAGCGAGAGCCGCCGCACCTGGAACGAGCCCGAGGTGGGGCTGGCGGGCATGCCGAAGTCACCGGGCATCGCCCGGCGGCTGCGCGGCTTCCTGGACGCACAGGAGGACAGCGCGGCAGTGAGGCTCCTGCGCGACTCGCTGGAGCACGGCGTGCGCGAGCTGGGCTTCGACGAGGACGCGTTCGTCTGGGAGCTCACCGACGCGGCCATCGGCGACAACTATCCGGTGCCGGACCGGATGCTCGTCCACGCGGAGCGAATCGTTCAGTCCTATCTGGCGAAGGAGATGTGTGATGGCCGTCCGCCGCCGGGGCGCTTCGACCTGTTCGCCGTCGAGGGCGGCACCGCGGCGATGACGTACATCTTCCGCTCGCTGATGGTGAACGGCCTGCTCCAGAAGGGGGACACCATCGCCCTGGGCACGCCCATCTTCACGCCCTACCTGGAGATTCCGCGCCTGGAGGAGTTCGACCTGCGCACGGTGGACATCCGGCAGAGCGAGATGACCGAGGAGGGGCGGCACTCATGGCAGTATCCGGAGTCGGAGCTGCGCAAGCTGGAGGACCCGCGCATCAAGGCCTTCTTCGTGGTCCACCCCGGCAACCCGGGCGCGACGGCGATGCGGCGTGAGTCGCTGGACCTGCTGGTGGACATCGTCCGGAAGAAGCGGCCGGACCTGCTGCTGCTGACGGATGACGTGTACGGCACGTTCGTGGACGGCTTCCGCTCGCTCGCGGCGGAGCTGCCCCACAACACGCTGCTCGTCTACTCGTACTCGAAGCACTTCGGGTGCACCGGCTGGCGCCTGGGCGTGGTCGCGCTCCACGAGGACAACATCCTCGACGACATGATCGCGCGCCTTCCGGCCGCCCAGCGCGAGATGCTCGAGGAGCGCTACGGCTCCATCACCCTCGAGCCCGAGCGGCTGAAGTTCATCGACCGGATGGTGGCGGACAGCCGCGCGGTGGCGTTGAACCACACCGCGGGCCTGTCCCTGCCGCAGCAGCTCCAGATGTCGCTGTTCTCGCTGTTCGCGCTCCTGGACAAGGACGACGCGTACAAGAAGCGCTGCCGGCGCATCTGCCGCGAGCGGCTGGCCGCGCTGTACCAGGGCCTGGGCGTGGACCTGCCGGAGGACCCGCTGCGCTCGGCGTACTACCAGACGCTCGACCTGGAGGCGTGGGGGCGCAAGCACGTGGGGAAGGACTTCGTGGAGTACGAGGAGGCGCGGCATGACCCGCTCGACATCGTGCTCGCGCTGGCGCGCAGGCATGGCGTGGTGCTGCTCAACGGCAGCGGCTTCGAGGGGCCGGAGTGGTCGGCCCGCGTGTCGCTGGCGAACCTGGACGACGAGGCCTACCCGCGCATCGGCCAGGGCCTGAAGGACATCGTCATCCGCGCCATCCAGGAGTGGAAGGGGCGCGAGCTGGACTCGTGAGCGCGCGAAGATGCCCACCTTCGACGGAGGCCCATCATGAATGGCTCGAAGAACTCGATGCGAGGACTGTTGTGCGCGGTCGGCCTGCTGCTGACGGGCGCGGGCATCGCCGCGCAGGAGGGCTCGGCGCGGCCCACGTCCCCAGGCGCGGAGGCGTCGTCGACCCGCGGGGCCCCGGCGGACACGAAGGCGAAGGACGGCAAGGACGCGGCGCCGCTGCAGTCGGTGCGCATCCTGGCGACGGGCGGCACCATCGCCGGCTCGCAGGGCAACCCCCAGGGGTATGGCTACAAGGCGGGGGCCTTCAAGGTGGCGGACCTCATCAAGAGCGTGCCGAACCTGGACAAGCTGGCGCGGCTATCCGGTGAGCAGGTGGTGAACATCGGCAGCCAGGACATGAACGACGCGGTGTGGCTGAAGCTGGCGAAGCGGACCAACGAGCTGCTGGCCTCGCCGGACGTGGACGCCGTCGTCGTCACGCACGGCACGGACACGCTGGAGGAGACGGCGTACTTCCTGGACCTGGTGGTCAAGAGCGACAAGCCGGTGGTCCTGGTGGGCTCCATGCGGCCCGCCACCGCCACCAGCGCGGACGGGCCGGGCAACCTCTACAACGCGGTGGCCGTGGCGGCGTCGCCGGAGGCGAAGGGGCGGGGCGTGCTCATCGTCATCAACGACGAAATCCACGCGGCCCGGAACGTGACGAAGACGAACACCACCAACGTGGAGACCTTTCGCAGCCTGAACCGCGGGCCCGCGGGCGTGGTCAACACGGGTGACATCCACTGGTTCGAGAAGATGGACAAGCGGCACACGGTGGACTCCGAGTTCTCCATCGCGGGCGAGAGCGCGCTGCCGCGCGTGGACATCCTCTACGCACACGCGAACATGAGCCCGGACCTCATCGACTCGGCGGTGAAGAACGGCGCCAAGGGGCTGGTCATCGCGGGGGTGGGGGATGGGAACATGACCCAGCCCGCGCTCGACACGCTGGCGAAGCACGTGAAGAAGGGCGTGGTGGTGGTGCGCAGCACGCGCCTGCCGAGCGGCCTGGTGCTGCGCAACAACGAAATCAACGACGACCAGAAGGGCTTCGTGGCCTCGGGCGAGCTGAACCCCGCGAAGTCGCGCGTGCTGCTCCAACTGGCGCTGCTGGAGACGAAGGACCCCACGCGCGTCCAGCGGATGTTCGAGGAGTACTGAGGCCCTCCGCCTCGCGGTGCTCCCATGGTGGGCTCGCAGACGCTGTCGGACTTCTCGCTGGTGAGGGGCGGTCCATTCCAGACGCTGGGACGGCGGCTGCGCGGTGTCGAGCCGCGCCGCTCCGGCTTCTTCGCGCTCGTGCTCGCGTTGGGGTGCTGGGGGCCGCTCGTCCTGATGACGTGGATGCAGGGGGGCGACGCCCCGCGCCTGCTGCTTCGGGATCTCCAGGTCCATGGCGAGCTGCTGCTGTCGCTGCCGGTGCTCGTGGCGTCGGGCCCCTACATCGACAGCCGCCTGGTCGCGGCGGCGCGTCAGTTCCTCCGGGCGGACCTGGTGGGCGAGGGGGGACGGGGCGCGCTGGAGGCGCTGGCCCGGAGGTGCACGCGGTGGTGTGACTCGGCGGGCGTGGAGCTGCTGCTGCTGGGGCTGGTCATCGCGTTCGCGTGGCTCACCTCGCCGGACCCGTCGCGGGCGTGGCAGGTGTCGTCCTGGGGCCAGCCGTCGCTCGCGGGCGGCTGGTACCTCTGCGTGGCCCAGCCGCTGGTGCGCTTCCTGGTGCTGCGGTGGCTGTGGCGCGGAATCGTGTGGGCGGTCTTCCTGCTGCGCGTCTCGCGGCTTCCGCTTCGCCTGGCCTTCACGCACCCGGACCAGTCGGGCGGCCTGGGGTTCCTGGCCGTCTGTCAGGCCAGCTTCGCGCCGGTGGTGTTCGCGGTGTCCGTGCCGGTGGCGTCATACTCGTTCCGGACGAACGCCGCCGCCATCACCGAGTCCCCGCTGGTCTACATCATGCCCCAGGTCCTCTACGCCGTGCTGGCCTGCCTGGCCGTCTTCGCGCCACTGGCGTGCTTCTTCCGGCCGCTGGTGGCGGCGAAGCGGCGAGGGGACCCGTGGTTCTCCGCCGTCGCGGCGCACCACTCGCGCGAGTTCGAGGACCGATGGTTCCAGAAGAAGCCCGAGCTCCCCGCGCTCGGCGCGCCGGACTTCTCGTCGCTGGCGGACCTGGGCTCGTCCTTCATGGTGGCTCGCAAGATGAAGCTGTTCCCGTGGGACCAGCGCGGGCTGCTGGCGGTGGGAGGGGCCGGGCTGGCGCCGCTCGTCATCCTGCTGATGGTGGACCGGCAGTTCCTGGCGGTGGTGAACCAGCTGCGCCAGAGCATGAGCTGAGCGGCGGCCTGCGCTCGGGTGCCTGTCCGCCGAGGACTGTCGGCAGGGGGCGGACGTGAGGATATCCAACGACGGCGGCCGGTGTGCATGCCGCTTGGAAGGAGGCGAGCATGCTCAGGACCCTGGCCGTGTTCGTGCTGGGCAACATCGTCACCCTGTTCATGTTCACCCAGGGCCTGGAGCGAAGGCCCGGTGACATCCGGCACGTCCTGGAGCGCCCGGCGCTGTATGCGCGCTCGCTGCTGGTGGTGCTCCTGCTGGTGCCGTTGGTGGCCATCGCGTTGGTCCATGTCTTCCGGCTGCCGACGGTGGTGGCCAGCGCCGTGCTGCTCATGGCCGTCTGTCCGGGCGCGCCGCTCCAGGTGAACCAGGCCCGCTCCCTGGGCGCCAGCAGCACCACGTCCCTCAACCTGTTGTTGCTGCTCAGCCTCTGCGCGCTGGTGACGGTGCCGCTCTGGGTGCGGGGCGTGGACCGGCTCCTGGGCGTCGAGTTCAGGGCGGCGCCGAGCCTGGTCTTCCGGCTGCTGCTGGTGAAGATCGTCCCTCCGCTCATGGTGGGAGTCGCGGTGGGGCACTACTTCCCGAGCCTGGCCCGGACGCTCGCGCGCTGGTGTGGTCGGGTGTTCAACGTGCTGCTCATCGCCGTGTCGGTGGGCGTGCTCTTCATCGTCGGTCCGAAGCTCATCCACACCGCGTGGCTCGCGGTGGTGGCGTTGGTGTTGCTGGTGACGATCTCGGCCGTGCTGGGACACTGGGCGGGGGCGCCGCGAATGGAGGACCGCAAGGCGGTGGTGCTGGCCGCGGCCTTCGCGCACCCGGTGTTGTCGATGACCATCATCACCCAGAGCTATCCGAACTACCGGGCGCTCGAGGTGGCGGGCGTGGTGGGCGCGTACGTCGTCATCCGCGTCCTGGCGTTGACCCCGTACAAGCTGTGGGTGAAGCGCCATGGAGAGTCCGAGGGCTCGAAGCGGGTTCCTCCGGGTGGCGTGCCGGCGTAGCGGGCTCACCTCCTGTCGTCCGGCGACGGTGTTGCCCGGGTGGAAGTGGCGGCTCAGCTTGCGGGCATGAGCCGGGCTTCGGACCCGGCACCCACGCCATCGAGGTGAGTCATGTTGGAGCAATCGACCACGGGGCTGTCGCCCCAGGAGGCGCGAGACATCGCGCGTGAGGCGTATGTCTTCGGCCTGCCCCTGGTGGAGCACTACCGGCTGTTCGCGCTGAACTTCCGTCCGGAGTCGCCACAGCTCCGGCCCGCCAACCAGTTCCTGCACTTCTCCCGGCTGTTCACCTCCGAGGACCGGGAGGTCGTCTCCCCGAACAACGACACGCTCTACTCGGTGGCGGTGTTGGACCTGCGAGGCGGGCCCGTGGTGGTGGAGACGCCGGAGCTGAACGGGCGCTACTTCTGCATCCAGCTGGTCGACATCACGACGAACAACCTGCCGTACATCGGCACGCGGGCCACGGGCACGGCCCCCGGGCGGTTCGTCGTCTCGGGGCCTGACTGGACGGGGCCGCTGCCCGAGCCGCTGAAGGACGCGAGCATCATCCGCTCCGACTCCTGGTTCGTGGCGGCGCTGCTGCGCGTCGGCGTGGACGGTCCGAAGGACCTGGCGGCCGCGGTCCCGCTGCAGCGGGAGTTCAAGGCGACGCCGCTCCACGTGTTCTCCGGGCAGTCGGCGCCGAAGCTCCCCGAGGTGTCGTGGCCTCCGTACTTCGATGACAAGGCGGACGCGTCGCTGAAGGCGTTCGAGTACATCAACTTCATGATGCGGTGGCACCGCTTCTCCGATGCGGAGCGACCGCTGCTGGCAAGGCTCGCGCGCGTCGGGGTGCGCCCCGGGGAGTCCTTCGACGCGAAGTCGCTGCCACCGGACCTCCGTGACGCGATGCTGGCGGGAGTCCGCGAGGCCCGCGAGTCCATCCAGCAGCGGCCGATGCTGCATCAGGGGTGGGAGCTGCCGGACCCGAAGGTGGGTGACTTCGGCGACGACTACGCGCTGCGCGCCCGCGTGGCGTGGAACTACCTCTACGCGAACTCAGCGGCCGAGGCCGTCTATCCCATCACCCACCTGGATGGCGCCGGCCGTCCGCTCGATGGGGCGCGTGCCCGCTACGTGCTGCGCTTCCCGAAGGAGGCGATTCCTCCGGTGCGCTTCTTCTGGTCCCTCACCGCGTACGACGCGAAGAGCCACATGCTGGTGGAGAACGACATCCACCGGTACTCGCTGGGAGATCGCTCGCGCACGTTGAGGCGGTCCGAGGATGGCTCCATCTCGTTCTTCCTCCAGAGCACGCCCCCGGAGGCCGCGCGTCAGTCCAACTGGCTGCCGGTGCCCACAGGGCCGTTCTATCTCCTGCTGCGGCTCTATGGTCCCACCGAGGCCGCGCTCCGGGGGCGTTATGTGCCTCCAGCCGTCGAGGCGCTGAACGACTGAGCCCCGGCTCCGCGGGACGACGCGAGTGTCGTCCGTTGACGCTCGCGCCGTCCCTGGCGGCCGGGATGTCCGCCCCGCGGGGTGGGGCGGATTGTCGGCCCTCGTATCCGTCCGGTCAGCGACGGGGCGTGATGTGACGTTGGCAACCAGCACAGGTGCGAAGGCCCATGGACCGAGGCTACCCGTGAGCCGTGGTGGTTGACCTCGAGCCGCCGACGTCAGGCGCGAACGACGCGGCCTCGGTACACGCCCAGCATGCTCAAGTCGTCGGGGGCGCGCGGCGGGCGGTCCTCGAACGTCCATGCGTTGTCGAGCAAGAGGCCGTCCACGCTGGATGCGACGGTGCTCGTGTCTTTCAGCGGGCCGCCGATGGCCCGCGAGGCCACCGCGAGCGCCTCCGGCTCCCAATCTTCTGCTCCTGAGAATCCCCACACCCACCGATTGGCGTCGACCTGAACATAGAGGTTCCAGAATGGGCGCATCGCCGCGCCGAGGGTGCACACGACGATGGCGTCGCCGATCCCCAGCGCCCCCACATGGACCGCGCTCTCCCTGCTCCACCCGCCGATCCGCATCAGCGCCCCCTGCTCTCGAACGGGCTTGCTCTCCCAGGTACGCAGTGCGCTGGCCACGAGTGCCGCGAGCGAGGGCGCCCAAATGGGGCGCGAGGCGTCGTCGTGTCGGTACTCGACCAGCTGGCCGGCCTCGGTTCCCGACAGCACATACGCGACGTGGTCGCCGTTGCCCTTTGTGAGCACGGGAACCCAATGTTCGGAGAACCGCGCACCGTCACTGTCGAACCCGAGGAGAAACCGACGAGTCGAGATCGCCTCGACGCAGCCCATCATCGAGTAAACGCTCGAGCCATCGAACGACACCAGCGCGGTCCCATCGTGCCAGCTGAACAGGGCGCGAAGGTCGCCTGGCAGTGCCGTCCCGAGCTCGGCCTCGAGCCCGGCCAGCTGCTCGGGCGCAGCCGGCGGTAGGAACGAGGCGTGCCCCCCGGGGTCGGCGCGGCGGATGGCCACATCGAGACGTTCGAGAGCGCGGACGAGCTCCTTGGGAGGCTGCGGCATCGAACGACATCACCACCGGAGGGATGCTGCGTCAAAGATCTCCGCGAATCAGACGCGAGAGCCCGCGGCGACCTCTCGATCACCGCGGGCCGTCGGGTGTGCAGGCGGCTCAGCGCTCGGGGTCGGTAACCGACCGATGGGAGACGTCCGACGGATGCACTCGTCCACTCGCACCGCCTGGAAGCCGCGCGTGGAGGTCAGGGGCGCCGATGCTTGCCTGACTTCAGGAGGAGTCCGGCGCGAAGGAGGAGGACGGCTGCCAGCGGTGCGGCAGCAACTCGTCCAGCGAAGTCCAGCAGCGCCTGTCGGGTGGCGCCGTCGTTCCACGAGGGAAGGGGCTTGCTCATGGCGTCCTCACTCAGCCCATCAGGGCGAACAGGTAGCAGATGAGGGTCAGCAGCAGGTTGGAGATGGCGAACGTCACCGGGTAGCCGATGGCGGGGACGATGCTCTTCGACGCCTCCTGCGCCGCCCGCATGCCGGCGCTGTTGCACCGGGCTCCCGCGATGGCGCCCATCAGCACCGCGCTGTTCATCTTGAAGATGTACTGGCCCACCACCCAACCGATGATGGGCGGGATGAAGGCGGCGATGGAGCCGATGATGAGCGTGGGCCCCAGGAGGCCGCCCTCGATGGCGTGCGCCACGCCCGCGCCGGAGTTCAGTCCGAGGATGGCGATGAAGACATTCAGCCCCACATCCTCGAGCAGCTGACGCGCGGACTCCGGGAACGGGCCGCCGAGCGCGGGGTTGTGCGTGCGCAGGATGCTCAGGCCGATGCTGACGATGAGCAGGCCCACCGCCGAGCCCAGGCTGAACTTGATGCCGTAGAGCGGAACCGTGATCGCGCCGAGCAGCGCGCCCGCCGCGAGCCCCAGGCCCAGGGTGATGATGTCCGTGGAGAGGCTCGGCTTCACGGGCGGACCGAGCACCTTGCGCAGGTCCGCCACCCGCTTGGGGCTGCCGGTGATGCGCAACACGTCGCCCTTGTTCACCACCTGCTCACGGCTGACCGGCAGCTGGTCACCCGCGCGGAACAGGGCGTTGAGGTAGATGCCGTGGCCCATGCGCAGCGCGAGCTCTCCCAGCGTCTTTCCGACGACCTGCTTGTCGTGGACGATGAACTCCACCGTGTCGAACTTCACGTTGCGCAGCTTGGAGTCGTCCACCTCCGGGCCGATGTGCGGCCCACCCGCCAGCAGCAGCGACACGGGGCCGAGCATCGCCACCTCGTCGCCCCGGCTCAGCACCAGGTCCGGCGGCGGGTTGTAGACGCGGCCGTCGTGGTAGACGCGCTCGATGGCCACGCGAGGGTGCGCATGGTCCAGGTCCGCCACGGTGCGACCCTCGAGCGCGGGGTTCTCCACGCGGAACACCCGCAGGTCCAACGGCATGTAGCCCCGGATGAACGAGTCCGCCGTGCCCGGCAGCGGCGCGGAGTCCTCGCCCGCCAGCTCCTTCTCCATCTTCTTGCCGTCCGCCACCGCGTCGCGGCCGAACATCTTCGGCATCACCGACATCATCACGGTGAAGAGCACCATGCTGATGCAGTAGAGGAACGCGTAGGACGTCGTCAGGTTCCCGGGCGCCTGCCGCGCGGCGTCCCCCGTCAGCGCCGCCGAGCCGCTCGCCAGCGCCGCCTGCGCCGCGCCGAAGCCTGGCGTCGCCGTGTTCGCGCCGGAGAGGATGCCCGCGAGCAGACCGGGCGCCAGGTGCGTGAAGTACCGCGAGGCGTAGACCAGCGCGGCCGACAGCAGCGGCACCAGCAGGGACAGGAGGATGAGGTGCTTGCCCTCGCGATGGATGCCGCCGAGGAACTGGGGACCCACCTTCATGCCGATGGCGAAGATGAAGAGGTTGAAGAACACCGTGCTGGTGAACTCCGGCAGGGCGTATTCGATCTGGTAGGCGTCGAAGGCCCAGAAGCTGACGATGAGGGCCAGCAGCAGCGTGGCCGCCGTGGAGCCCATGCCCACGCCCTTCACCTTCAGCTCGCCGAGCGCGTAGCCGACGGCCACCACGAGGAAGAGCAGGATGAAGGGCTGCCGGCGCATGTAGTCCAGCACCACGCCGAAGACGCCGTGGGGGTGGGGTTGCACGGCGGGCGCCGGCTGACCCTGTGCGAAGGCGATGACCGCGAGGCCCACGACGGCGGCGCCCGCGAGCAGGGCGGTATGGCGCATCTGGCTTCTCATGCGTGCATCCCTCCAGCGTTTCCGGTCAGGGTAGGGCGCCAGGCTCCTCGCCGGACGTGCCCCACGGGGAGAGGCGGCCGACGCGCCGGCCCGTCGTCAGAAGCGCAGCCCCAGGTTGATGGGCAGGTACTGGCCGTTCGCTCGGCGCGCGCCCGTGGCCGTCTGGTACTCGGGGCCGAAGATGTGGTGGTAGCGCGCCTCCAGATACACGCGCACCGTGCCGTAGAGCCGGTACGTGAGGCCCACGCCGCCATTCACGCCGATGTCCGTGGAGCTGCGCGAGTCGAGGATGACGTCCACCGGGACGACCTCCGTGTAGCAGGTGAAGAAATAGGGATCACACACGGGGACGAGCCCCGTGCCGGCGAACTGGGTGAGCTCCACCTTGCGGTAGTAGAGGCCCGGTCCCGCCGTCACGTAGAGCCCGAGACGCCTGCCCGACAGCAGGCCGAGGAAGAGGTTGAGGTCTCCGTACTGCATGATGTGATCGCCGGAGACGCGCTCGTCGGGCAGGACGTCGCTCTTCAGGTTGTAGTCGCTGTACTGGTATTCGGCGCGGAGGCCGAAGTGCTCGGTGAAGTGGTAGCCGCCGCCGAGCAGGAAGCCCCAGCCCGCCTTGAAGCGACTGTGTGATTCGCCGACGGGGAAGACGAGGCCGACCCCCAGGTTGAAGGTGAAGCGCCCGGCCATCGGCGGCGAGTCCTCCACGAAGCCCGCGGCGGGGTCCTCCGCGACTTGTCTCAGCGGACCTCCTCGCGCGACCCAGGGGACGAGCAGCGAGGACAACAGCACGAGCCTGGCGATGCACCGAGGCATGCGACCTCCTCACGACATGGCTCGCTGAAGCTGGGGACGTGGTGCCCTGGGGGCCGCGCGCGGCGCGGGCTCGTGGCTCCCTCTCGCGCCGGGTCGTCGTGGCGTGTTGGACAGCGTCGCCCGGCTGCCCCTCCCCCGGGGCCCGTGCCGCGGCGGGCCCGAGGACACATCGTCGAGGCGTGACGAGGCTCACGGCGACAGCAGGCTGGCGACGGGCCCGACGGTACGTGCCGGGGCTGGGGTGGATGTCCACCTACTCGCGGGCCTGGCTGCGCCCGGACCTGCTCTCCGCGCTGACGATTGGCGCGATGCTGGTGCCGCAGGGACTGGCGTACGCGCAGATTGTCGGCGTGCGCCCGGTCACCGGCCTGTACGCGGGCGTGGCGGCCATGCTGGCCTACGCGCTCTTCGGTCCCTCGCGTCACCTGATGCTGGGGCCGGAGGCGGGCGCGGCCATCATCGCCGCGAGCGCCCTGGGCGGCGTCGTGCCGGGAGACGACCCCGCGCGGTATGCGTCGCTCGCGGCGCTGCTGGCGCTGATGGTGGGGCTGTTGAGCCTGGCGGCGGGCCTTCTCAAGACGGGAGCGCTGGCGGACTTCCTCTCCAAGCCCATCCTCATCGGCTACACGAACGGGGCCGCGCTCATCATCATCGGCAGCCAGCTGGCGCGGATGTTCGGCCTGGAGCGGCGGGCGGAGGACTTTCCGGGACAGGTGCTGGAGGTCGGCCGCAACCTGCACGGCATGCACCTGCCCACGGTGCTGTTGGGGGTGGGCATCATCGGGTGTCTGGTCCTGCTGAGGCAGTGGCTCCCGAGGCTGCCCGGGCCGCTCATCCTGGTGGTGCTCACCACCGTGGCGGCGAGCGTGTTCCAGCTCCACCACGCGGGGGTGAAGGTGGTGGGGCCCATCGCCTCGGCGCCGCCGTCGTTCGGGTTGCCCCGGGTGGGCTTCTCGGATGTGCGGGCCTTGCTGCCCGCGGCGCTCAGCCTGGCGCTGGTGAACTACGCGAGCTCGGTGCTCGCGGGGCGGCTGTATGCCGACAAGCACCACTACCGGCTGGACGGGAACCAGGAGCTGCTCGGGCAGGCCGCGGCGAACGTGGCGTGTGCCTTCACGCAAGGGTTCCCGGTGACGGGAAGTGACTCGCGCACGGCGGTCAACGACGCGATGGGCGGGAGGTCGCAGCTGGTGGGCGTGGTGGCCGCGGTGCTGGTCGCCGTGTTCGCGCTCTTCTTCACGCCGCTGCTCCAGAGCCTGCCGCTGGTGACGCTGGGGGCCATCGTCATCGTCGCGGCGGTGTACCTGGTGGACGTGTCCTCGCTCGTGGCCCTGTGGCGGATGCGGCGCGTGGAGGCGGTGCTGGCGGTGGTGACGACGGTGGCGGTGCTGGTGCTCGGCATCCTCCAGGGCATCCTCGTCGCCGTCGCGCTCGCGCTGGGGGACCTCATCCGACGTGCCGCGCATCCCCACGACGCGGTGCTCGGCGAGCGCGAGGGCGTGTCCGGGTGGCACGACGTGACACGGCACGAGGGCACGCGCACCGTTCCGGGGCTCCTGGTGTATCGCTTCGATGCGCCGATGTTCTTCGCCAACGCGCGGCACCTGCGCGAGCAGGTGCGCGTCCTGGTGGCCCAGGCGTCCCCTCCCGTGCGCGAGGTGGTGCTGGACGCGAGCGCCGTGTTCGACCTGGACGTCACGGCGGCGGAGGGGCTGGAGAAGCTGCGCCAGGAGCTGGAGGACGAGGGCATCGTCCTGGTCATCGCGGACGCGAACGCGCCGCTGCGAGGCATGCTGCGGCGCACGGGGATGATGGAGCGACTGGGGGAACAGAACGTCTACCTCACCGTGGAGGCCGCCGTGGCGCGGTTCCAGGCCTTGCATTGACGTGGGGCCCCGGCCGGCCGCCCGCCTGGGGAATGAAGGGGGATTCGAGGACGTTGAAGACAGAGGGGCGAGGCGCTATAGACCTCGCCGTCCGTCGTTCCCAGGGTGGGTTCGGCGGGCCCGGACGAGGTGCGCCGTACCCGGTCACGACAAGACGACGCTCATCTCTGGAGTCGTACGTCATGGCGTGGATCATTCTCGTCATCGCGGGTCTGCTCGAGGTGTGCTGGGCCATCGGCCTCAAGTACACCGAGGGCTTCACCCGTCTTGTTCCCAGCATCCTCACGGGCACGGCCATCGTGGCCAGCATGTTCCTGCTGTCCACGGCGGCGAAGACGCTGCCCATCGGCACGGCCTACGCGGTGTGGGTGGGCATCGGGGCGCTCGGCGCCGCGGTGCTGGGCGTGGTGCTCTTCCATGAGCCGCTCACCCCGATGCGCATCGTGTTCCTGTCGATGCTGCTGGTCGCCATCATCGGTCTGAAGGCGACGAGCGGCGCGGACCCCTGACGGGGCTCACCAGACGTAGCGCAGGATGAGCTGTCCATAGGACAGCGTCGGGTCTCCGGAGCTCTGCTGCGAGCCCTCGTCGCCGTAGCCCCGCTGGGGCTCGCCATTCAGCATCACCACCGCGCCCAGGCCGAGCTGGAGGTTGGCTCGGCCCGAGTAGTAGACGCCGAGCCCCAGCGAGCTGTTCTTCAACGTCCGGTCCGAGCGCCCGAGCTCCTCCTGGCGGCCGGTGCGGAACAGGTATTCGCCCATCACCGCCACCGGCACCGACGTGGTGGGGTAGAGGTCCAGGGCCGCCGCGAGCGAGAAGAAGAAGCGCACCGCGTGGGTCTTCTGCTCCAGGCGGTCCCCGAGGATGCGGTCGAACGGCCTGCGCTTCTGCCAGGCGTACTCCGCCAGCGCCGAGCCCTGCAGCGAGAACATCCGCCCCAGCGTCTGCGCCGCGTAGACGCCGCCGTTCGCCGTCGTCTCCTCGCTGGGGACGAACAGGAACTGTCCCAGGCTGCCGTTGATGATCTGCTCCACCGTGACCTGGGGCGTCTCGACGATGGCGTTGATGAGGGGCAGCAGGGTGATTTCGCGCCCCTTGTCATAGCCGAAGTTCGCCCGGACGGAGACCTGCGTCCCGCTGTGCTCGCTGCGAAACAGCCGCACCACGCCGCCCACCTGGCCCAGCAGGTCCACCGTGGCGCCGGAGGACAGCAGGCCGTCCGCGTTGGTGCCGGTGATGATGGTGGCCCGGCCGAAGCCCGCGATGCCCAGCCAGTCGGTGATGCTCAGGCTCAAGTCCAGCGTCTGCTGGACACCGGTGAGCGTCACGTCCAGGGGCTGCAGGTCATTCACCGGCACATCGGGGATGTCATAGAGCGCCAGGCCCTCGCGGATGCCGACGTGCGAGGTGACGAACGCGCTCTGCTGGAGGATGGGGAACACGTAGGTGTGTCCCGCGAGTTGGCGGGTGCGCGCGCCGCAGGGCTCCTGGCAGGACTCCGCGCCCGAGGGCGCACCCGCCGCGACTCCCGCACCGAGCAACAGGCCCACGCCGAGGCTTCGAAGAAGGGTCTTCATCTCGGGCAACGTGGGGAACGTGGCCACTGCGGACCATTGCCCCGCGCGCGCGGTCAGCGTCGCGACGAAGACAGCCCACGGGTGGACGACGCGAGCGCCGTCGTTCCACGGACATTGGTGGGCGGGGAGTTGGAGCTCGGTGCTCTGCGTGGGCCCGGGGAGGGGCATCTTGCGCGCGCTTTTCGGGGAGGAGACGTGGAATGGAAGTGACGGAGACCTTGCAACGCACCGAGCCCGCGCATGCCTGGCGCCCTCAGCTGACGACGGCGCACGAGCAGCTCGCGCCCAGGTTGGAGGCGTTCTATCGGGACCTGCATGAGCACCCGGAGTTGTCCATGCAGGAGCATCGGACGGCCGCGAAGGTGGCGAAGTGGTTGGAGGACATCGGCTACGAGGTGACCTCGGGCGTGGGGCGTACCGGCGTCGTCGGCATCTTGCGCAACGGGCCGGGGCCCACGGTGCTCCTGCGCGCGGACATGGATGGGCTCCCCGTGGAGGAGAAGACGGGACGGCCCGACGCGAGCCATGTCACGGTGAAGGACGCACAGGGGCACACGGTGCCGGTGATGCATGCCTGCGGGCATGACGTGCACCTGACGTGTCTGGTGGGCGTGGCGGAGCTGCTCGCGTCGTCTCGCAACCACTGGCGGGGCACGCTGATGATGGTGGCCCAGCCCGCGGAGGAGACGCTCCAGGGCGCTCGGGCGATGATGGACGACGGGCTGTATGCGCGCTTCGGCACGCCGACCGTGGCGCTCGCGCAGCACGTGGGGCCGATGCCCGTGGGACTGGTGGGGTACCACCAGGGCGCTTCGATGATGGCGTCCGCGAGCGTGCGGGTGCGCATCCACGGCAAGGGCGGGCATGCCTCGCGGCCGCAGTCCACGGTGGACCCGGTGGTCATCGCGGCCTACCTGGTGACGCGGCTGCAGACCATCGTCTCGCGCGAGCTGGACCTCACCCAGGGCGGCGCGGTGATCTCGGTGGGGAGCCTGCACGCGGGCAGTCGCGCGAACGTCATCCCGGACGAGGCGGTGCTGGAGATGTCGGTGCGCACGCCGACCGACGCGCTCCAGGACCAGCTCATCGAGGCCATCTCCCGGATGGCCCGCGCGGAGTGCGAGGCGGGGCGCACGCCCCGGCCTCCGGACATCGAGGTGATAAGCCGCACGCCGGTGATGGTGAACGACGACTCGTACTCCCGCCGGGTGCGCGCCGCGCACGCCGCGTGGTTCGGCGAGGACCACCTGGTCGACACGGGCATGGTGAGCGGCAGCGAGGACTTCCCGTACTTCGACGGGCGCACGTCCAACGACGCGTCGAAGGCGAAGGTCCCGCTCGTCTACTGGTACTTCGGCGGCACGTCCCACGACGTATGGAAGCGTGCTCCAGGCAAGACGCTCTGGGAGAAGCTGCAGAGCCTGCCGTCGAACCACTCACCGTACTTCAACCCGTCACCGGAATGTCTGCGCTTCGGCTGCGAGTCGATGCTGATGGCCGCGCTGGCGTGTCTGGATGAGGAGCCCAAGGCGGAGCAGGCGCCGGAGGCAGGCAAGCGGCTGCACTGAAAAGCGTCGGCAGCCGGCGCTGACATTTCTACAGGGATTCAAGCGGTCCGTGCGCCAACCGTCCGATTTTCTTCAAAGGGCGGATGGCACGCGGACTGCTTTGTGCAGCGACCGTCATGAAGTCACACAGGAACACGCACCGCCCGTACACCGTCGAGATTTCGGCGGGAGCCTGGAGCCAGGTCGCCCGGCTCTCCCAGGAGCGCTATCGCGCCATCCAGGCCCACCTGGAGCGCGTGGCCTCGCTCGGCGCGCAGACGGAGGTCTCGGCGACGTTCCAGGTGGACGAGCTGCACGTCCACTACGCGGTGGATGCGCGGCGCCGGCTGGTGACGCTGGTGGACATCACCCGGGACAAGGCGGGGGTGATGAAGGCGGCGGGGCGGTCCACGGCGCCCAAGGCCCCGGGCCTCTGAGTCGGGGCGGTGTGCTACGCCCGGGGGCATGACACGGGTGGTGGACGGGGCATGAGCCAGGACGACAAGCGGGAGTCTCGGCGGCTGGCGGACCTGCTGCGTCGGGGCATGTCCCAGGCGAAGCAGCAGCCCTCGGCGGGCCTGGCCCAGCTGGAGGCGGACTGGAAGCAGCGGGAGCTGGAGCGGCAGCGGGCCGCGGAGGAGGCGAAGGCCCGGCATGCGTCCGCCCAGGTGCACGCGTGGCCCTCGCACCTGGAGCAGTGCGGCGCGCCGGCCGAGGCCGTGGCGGGCCTTCGAGGAGAGACGCCGCTCGAGACGGCGGCGCTCCGCGCGGCTCGGCATGTCCTGAGGGAGCGGCTGCGCAGCCTGCTGTTGTCGGGAGGCCCTGGCACGGGGAAGACGACGGGGGCGTGCTACCTCTTCCGGGCCGCCGTGCGCGGCGACCGGGGGCTGTCGGCGTGGGATTCGTCGGCGGGGCTCTTCATCGACTGGGCGCGCCTGTCGCGCGAGGAGGACTCCGAGGCGCGGCGGCGGTTGCTCCAGCGGGCGGCCCAGGTGCGGGTCCTGGTGCTGGACGATATCGGGGGGGAGGCGTCGGGCCCGCGGCGGCGGGAGCTGTTGGAGTCGCTCGTGGAGCAGCGGGACAGGCCGGACCTGGTGACGGCGTATACGACGCGTCTGTCGGTGCAGCGGCGCGAGGGTGGGCCCTCGCGCTTCGCCGAGTCCGTGGGCGCCCGTGTGGTCCAGCGCATGAGCCGCCAGGGGACGTTCCACCTGGCGGACTGTGGGAACAGGGACCTGCGTCAGGGCGGGAAGCCGTGAGCCCGGGCGAGGCGCTCAGGTGCAGCCGGGATCGCACGACTGCTGGGAGACGGAGTCGTAGCAGAGGTTGAAGACGACGTTGGAACAGCACTCCTGCACCTCGACGTTGCAGCCGTCCTGACAGGTCCAATAGGTGAAGACGTGGCGGAATCCGTCGATGCAGACCTCCGCCTTCTGCTCCTGTTCAGCCAACGGTGGTGGCTCCTGGGAGGGCTCCTCCACGCCACCACAGCCCAGCAGCAAGCACGTCGTCAGCGCGACTCCGAGAAGCTCTCGCATGCGACCTCCAGGGGTGAAGACTCGCGAGCGTAGCGCGGCCTTCGTGGCGCATGTCGAGGCCAGGGGACTCACATGCGGCGCCTCCGGGTGCAATTTTCTCCTGGGGATGCGAAAGCCAGACGTCCTCGCTCTCGCAGGGGTGTGCTGGGATTGGGGTGCCGACGGACCCTCGCGAGGATGAGAGGAATCGCTCGGCGGGGTGGGGTTGCGCTATTGGCAGTCACGCGTCCACAATTCGTCGCGTTCGCTCTGCATACCCTCGTGCTCGGATGCGACTCTCCCTCGTCCATAAAATCACCGTGGCGCCCGTGGTCGTGGCGCTGTTCTTCGCCCTGCTGTCCATGGGCTACACCATTCCGCGTCTGCGCCAGGCCTTCGAGGAGCAGGGCCACGAGATGAGCATGGCGGTGCCGACGGCGCTCGCCTCCGCGATGGCGGACCTGCTGCGCAACCGCGAGCAGCAGGAGGTCCAGCCCACGCTGGACGCCGTGGCTCGGGAGGGCGCGCTCGCCTACGTCGCGCTGGTGGACGCGCGGGGCTCGCTGGTCGCCGTGTCCGGGACCCACGCGTCGGTCCTCCGCGAGCACGTGGAGGGGCTGGCCATCTCGAAGGAGGGCACGCCGCTCGAGGCGCAGGGCATGGAGCTGCTCGACATGGCCGCTCCGGTCCCGGGTGGACTGGGGGCCGTGCACGTGGGCTTCAACCGCACGGAGGCTCGGGGCCGTATCGAGAGCGTCCTCGGCAACATGCAGCTCATCCTGATCGCCGTGCTCGTGGTGTTGATGGGCGCGGCGTGGACGCTGAGCCGCCGGATGGTGGCGCCGCTCGTCTCGCTCACGGGGGCCGTGCGCCGCATCGCCGAGCACGGGGACTTGCGTGAGCCGGTGCACATCTCGACGCAGGACGAGGTGGGGGAGCTGGCGCTCGCGGTGGGCATCCTGGTGGGGAAGCTGAAGGACCTTTTGCACCAGCTCCACTCGTCCACGGAGCTCTTGAGTGACTCCGTGCAGGGGCTCAACGAGTCCGCCAGCGAGCAGAACCAGATGGTCTCCCGGCAGGCCGCCGCCGTGCAGGAGACGCAGGTGACGGCGCAGGAGATCCGCCAGACGGCGCTGCTCGCGTCCAGCTCCGCGCAGTCGGTCATCGAGGTGGCCGAGCGCGCCGAGGCGCTGGGCAGGACGGGGGAGGAGGCGGTGGCCGCCAGCATCGATGGGCTGGTGGACCTGCGCTCCCAGGTGGAGCAGATCACCGAGCGCATCATGTCGCTGGGGGAGAGGACGCAGCAGATTGGTGGAATCACGGAGACGGTGAAGGACCTGGCGGACCAGTCGCATCTGCTCGCGGTGAACGCGGCCATCGAGGCGGCCCGCTCGGGCGAGCACGGCAAGGGGTTCGCGGTGGTGGCGCGGGAGATTCGCGCGCTGGCGGACCAGTCCATCCGCGCGACCAATCAGGTGCGGAAGATCCTCAACGACATCGGCGAGGCGATTGCGGGGACGGTGCAGATCACCGCGGAGGGGACCCAGCGGATGGAGGCGGGGCTCGCGCAGGCCCGCGCGTCCGGGGACACGCTGCGCGAGCTGACGACCATCGTCCAGGACAGCACGGCGTCCGCGCGGCAGATTGCGCAGACGGTGAACCAGCAGGCCACCGGCATCGAGCAGATCTTCACCGCCGTCAACGAGCTGAACGCGCTGATGGGCGACACGGTGAAGCGCATCTCCACCACGAACGAGTCGGCCGTGTCGTTGAAGATGCTCTCCGAGCGGGTGGCGGAGGTGGTCCGGGCGTATCGGGTTTGAAGTCACGCCACCTCGAACAGCGAATTCCATGATGGGCTTGTTTTCAGCGTGAGCCTCGGGCGAGTCGGCGGGATGTGTGTAGGCATCCGCCGAATGCCCTGTCTCCCGAAGGTTTGTCAGACGTCAATGCCAGCATTTTGCCATGGGCCTTCACATAAGGAAGGCGTCGGGTGACGAATGCGTGCTGGTCTTTGGGTGGTGAGTGTCGCCCTTCTTTTCATGGGCTGCGCTGGAGTGGACTCCGCGACACGCGGGGACATGTTCCAGCAGCGAGCGGCGACACCAGGAGAGCGATGGGATTCTTCGAGCGAGACTCCCGAACGCGAAGTGGATGGCGACGCGGTCGACGCTCCCTCCGGTCAACGGCTCCACCGACGCCATTTGTTCCGGGACTCCGTGTCCCTTGGTACGGGCAGGAGACCTCAGGATTCGTTTGTTGCCCTGCTTCAGAAGGCGGGACTCGAAGATCGCGACGCGCAGCCAGTCGGGGGAAGCGCTCTCACCCCGATTCACGCAGCGAGACTCCTCGAAACGTTGTTGAAGAGGGAGGTCACGCTGGGGCAGTTCCCAGCGCGGGTTGCGGTGGGCTTCTTGCTGCGGGAGATCTTGGTCACGGGCGAAGTGTCGCGGGTCGAGTTGGTGCGCCGGGTCGGGCGCTTCAATCATCTGGCGGTACTCCGACCTGACGGATGCCTTGCGTGGGTGCTCACCGGAAGGACTCAGCAACGGGTGTCGCCCGTTGAATGGAAGGGCGGAGCCTTTCGCGCGCACGGCTTCGAACTGGGCCGCTTCTACGATGGGCGAACGGGCGTCTTCCGACTCCTCAACGATGAGCTGCGGGAGGAAACCGGCTTCCCCCTGGCTGACGTCCATGACGATGCCGATGTCATCAGTCGCACCCTGGACGGGGCCGAAGAGGCGTTCATCGGGCTCGCGCTGGCTGTGGGGAAGTTCTTCTCGACGTCACCAGCAGACAACTTCGCAGCCCTTCGGCAGATGCCTGCCTCCGTTGTGGCGTTGATGGAGTCCTCTCCGGAATACCTGGAACGCTTCCGATACATGCCCCGGGGCGAGCAGGTGCAGGCTGTCTCCAAACTGGTGACGAGTCTCATCGCCACGTGGGGAACAGTATCCGCCGCGACACGCACCTTGGAGGGGACAGCCCTCGCCACTGCGAGAATTCCAGCCCTCACATTGGCCGCAGACGGCACGGTGGCGCTGCGTTTGGTGGCGGCGCCTGTGGGGCGTGCGGCTGCGGTGCTGGGCGGTGGGCGCAGCGAGACTTCGGGCTGAGGGCTGTCGAGAACGTCCGCAAGGGGAGTTGGTGATGGACCTGGAGTCGCTCGTCGCGCAGTTCGCTGAGAATATCGCGGCGCAGACGGATTGCATCCGGAGTGGGGATGCGAAGCGCGGAAACAAGCATGCGGACAAGGCCTATGCCGCGTTCACGAAGTTGCGTTCCCTCGGCGATGCAGGCCGCGATGCCCTCGCATCACTGTTCTCGTCGCCTCGGGTCGACGTGCGAGTCACCACCGCGGCCTTCCTGTTGAGGCACAAACCCAAGGAGGCCAGGGGGGTGCTCGAAGAGGCGGCACGAGGCGAGGGGATCTCCGCGCTCGGGGCTCAGCAGACGCTCAAGAACTGGGAGAACGGCACCTGGGCGTTGGACCCCCTGGAGTAGCCGGCCCCCGCCCATGTCGGCGCTTCAGCTCGGGCGGTGACTCCCGGTGCTCTCCCGCGCCAGCATCCTCGCCGCGTGCGGCCGGGGCATGAGCCGCGACACGAGCGCGCTCACCGACGTCACCGGGTGTGCCCCGGGCTCCGGGAGCCGCGCCGCGAGCAGGGCCGCGCAGAGCCTCGCCACCGACGACAGCACGAACAGCACGTGCAGGTTCACCCAGGGCTGTCCTCCGAGCACGAAGTTCTCCGGCAGCGCGGAGGCGATGGCGCCCCCGAGCGCCGCGGCGAGCGCGTACGCCAATCCACCCGCCGTCGCGAACGCGGCCAGATAGAACGGCCGCCCCTTGCGCGGCGCCACCGTGAGCGGCAGCGCGAAGATGGCCAGGCCGTGCCCGCTCCACAGCGCCCCCGCGAGCACCACGTCGAACAGCAACGGCCAGAGCGTCCCCGCGGAAGGCAGGAGCCACAGCGCCGGGATGACGCCGATTCCCAGTGAGCACGCCATCAACACCGGCTGCGCCCCCACGCGGTCGATCATCTTCCCCCACAGGGGCGCGGTCAGGATGCGCACCCCCGCCACGGCCGCGGCATGCAGCGCCAGGATGACGAACGTCATCTTCAGGTTCTGGATGCTGTGCAGCGCGAAGAACGGCGCGGACACCCCCACCGCCGCGTTCCAGGCCACCTGATACGTGAGCACCCGCCGCGCGAGCGGGTCCTTCAGCGGCCCCAGCGCGCCCTTGAGCTCCAGCCGAGGCGTGGTCCCCGGCGGCGCCGGGTCATGCTGACTGGCCATGAGCAGCGTCGTCACCACGCCCATCACGCAGGCCCCGAGCGCCAGCAGCGGCAGCGCCAGTCCCACCCCGTCCGCCGGACGCAGCCGGTCCAACAACAGCCCCGCCGCCAGCGACGCCAGCGTGCCCGCCAGCGTGGTGAGCGCGGTGCGCCGCCCGAAGAACCGGCCTCGCACCGCGCGCGGCACCAATTCCCCCATCCACGCCACCCACGCGTTGTTGCCCACCACCCCCAACACCGCCGACGCCCCCGCCACCCCCAGCAGCACGTGCTGGCGCGCCGTCAGGTCCAACTCCCACCACGGCAACACCGCCAACGGGAACATCACCAGTCGCGACAGGCAGATGGCCGTCAGCGCGACGCGCCGGTGTCCGAACGTCGACGTCAACCACGCCGCGGGGAACTGGATGAACTGCGCGCAGAACGGCAGCGCCGTCATCACCCCCACCAGCAGCGGTCCCAGCCCCAGCGCCATCGCCCACGCGGTGAGCACCGTGGCCCCGGCGCACGCGGTGAACACCTCCGCGAACATGCCCTCCGCCACGGACAGGCCCAGGGTCGCGCGCAGGCGCCGGGTGGGCGTCAGGTGCGCGTCCGGCCCGTCCACCGGAGGCGCCCCGAGCAGCGGCGCGGACGAGCCGGGCAGCGACGAGCCCGGACGGAAGAGGGGGACGGCGGAGGCGAGCGAGGCGAAGCTGCTCAGGACGTAACGACGGAAGGCGGCGGGGCTCAACGCGGTCCTTGCGACGAGGAAGCGGGGCGTCCCACGTCTGTCTCACGCCCGCGGCAGGGGCCTCAATCCGACCTCCCACCCCCCTCGGCCGCCCGCCTGGAGCCCTGCCTCCCCAGGCCGCCTGTTCCCCCGTCCGGAGGGGGACGCTGGAATCAGGTGCAGTTCAAGCGGTCTTGAACTATATGAACGTTCGAGGAGAACGGCGCACATGGAACTGGCTCGGGAGCTCACGGACTTTCTGGCGGCGGTGGAAGAGCGGCTCAGCGGCATGCTGGTGGATGGCAACGCCGGTCCGGACGTGAAGGGCGACACGCTGATGGAGGCGGCCCGGCACCTGTGCCTGGGGACGGGCGGCAAGCGGGCCCGGCCCATGCTGGTGCGGCTGTTCGGCGGCGCGGTGGGGGTGGCTCCGGAGCGGCTGGTGGACGTGGCGGTGGCGTCGGAGTTCATCCACTCGGCCAGCCTGCTGCACGACGACGTGGTGGACGCGGGCATGTTCCGCCGGGGCCGGCCCACGGTGAACGCGCGCTGGGGCAACATCGTGGCGGTGATGAGCGGAGACCTCATCCTGTCGACGGGCCTGCACCAGCTGGCGCTGCTCGACTCGCGGCTGACGCTGTCGGCGCTGTCGGTGGTCTCCGAGATGACCCGCGCGGCCATCGCGGAGGTGGAGGCGCGCGGAGACCTGGACCTGCCGCTCAACCGGCTGCGCTTCATCGCCGAGGGCAAGACGGGCTCGCTGTTCGGCTGGTGCGGACACGCGGCGGCGACGCTGGCGAACCAGCCCGACGCGGTGGAGCGCTTCGACGGGTTTGGCCGTCACCTGGGCGTGGCGTTCCAGATCGCCGACGACATCCGGGACATCCTGGGCACGGACGTGGGCAAGCCGCGGTACGCGGACGTGCACTCGCGCACCCCGTCGATGCCCATCCTGCTGGCGGTGGCCAAGGATGAGAGCCTGCGCCGCAAGCTGAAGGACGCGTGGGCCTTCTCCACCATCACGCCCGAGCGCACGAAGGAGATTGGCGCGGCCATCGAGGCCACGGGCGCGGTGGATGCGTCCATGGCGCGGATGAACGTGGAGATCGAAGCGGCGCTGGACAAGCTGGGGCACTTCGCGACGGACCCGGCGGGGGCGGAGCTGGTGGGCTGGGCTCGCAAGCTGTCGGCGGGGATCGCCGAGCAAGTGCAAGGACGCGCCGCATGAAAGGCTACCTGTGGACGGGGGGACACGGGAGCGCGGGCGGTGAGCCGCCGGTCGTCGAGGGCCGGCTCGCGCCATGGGAAGCCATCGCGGTGGACGCGGTGGGCAACGTCATCGAGTTCTGGGGCTTCAAACGCAACCAGGGCCGGGTGTGGGCGCTCCTGTACCTGCGCGGCGAGCCGCTGACGGCGGGGGAGATCGAGCGCGAGCTGGACCTGTCGAAGGGCGGGGTCTCCATGCTGCTCCGGGACCTGGAGCGCTGGGGCGTCATCCAGCGGGTGCGGCTGCCGCAGGACACCGTCTGGCGCTATGGCGCGGAGACGGACCTGGTGCGGATGGTCCGCCACGTCATCGAGGAGCGCGAGGCGGGCTTCGTGGCGCGCATCCGCGCGGACCTGGCGGAGGCGCGCAGGCTGGCGGAGACGACGGGCGGGGTGCCGCTGGAGCGGCTGGAGCGGCTGGAGAAGATGGCCACGCTGGCCGAGCACGTGGAGCGGGCGCTGCGGCTGTTCATCAAGACGTCGCGCCTGGACGTGTCCGGGGTGCTGGCGGTGTTTCGGGACGGGGCCTCGCGGCGCGGGGACCGGTAGGGGAGGGCTGATGGATTCGCACTACGACATGGTGATGAAGGCGCGCGAGGGCGCGGACCCGAAGGCGACGCGGCTGTACTTCGCGTACTCCACCATCCTGGACCGGGCGGCGTTCGAGGAGTGGCGGCAGCAGCACTCATACGGCTTCTTCGATCTGCCGGAGGGGCGGCTGGCGGAGGCGGTGGACGTGGACCTGGTCTACGACTTCCCGTCGCGCTGGTGGGGTGGACGGGTGGCGGGGCTGGCGGATGCACCGGGGGGCCGCATCTTCGGGCGGCTGTTCGAGATTCGCGGGCAGGACTGGCCCATCGTCCAGCACAAGGAAGGCTTCGTGACGGGGATGTGCGTGGAGCGCGCGGTGAAGGTGCGCGTGGACGGGCAGGAGGTGGAGGCCACCGCGTTCGTCACCAATCCCCGGCGCGCGTCGCAGGACGGCTCGGTGAGCCCTCGCTTCGTGGAGGCCCTGGTGCGAGGCGCCCAGGCGGCGGGCCTGCCGGCCGAGTACGTGGAGCGGCTCAAGCGCGGGGCCTAACGGGCTCGCGGTGGAGGCAACCTTCGGGGGCGCCGTGCGGATGCGCGCGGCGATGCCTAGGTTGCCTCCACGGCCATGTTCCTCTTCTTCTCCAACAAGCTGGGCTGCGCGGGCAGCATCCTCGTCTCGGTGGCGCTGAGCCTGCTGCTGTACTTCCTGTTCATGCGCGCGTGAGCGCGGGGGCTCAGACCTCGATGGCGCGCCCGGTGCTCAAGGTCACCCCCATCAGGCGGACGGAGTCCATTCCCAGCGAGGTGGCGATGGCCATCAGCGCGAACCGGGCGTACCTGTAGGCGTTGAACTTGAACTCGCCGAAGTTCGGGTCGAAGACGTACCAGTCCTGCCAGGTCATCCCATGGGAGCGGTAGACGCCGATGGCGTGCGCCCTGGAGGTCCCCTGCTTGTTGAAGAAGAGCAGGCAGGTGGACTGCTTGGGAACCAGCGCCATGAGGGCGTCGAACGAGGTCTGGAGGCTGTCCATGTTGCCGGGAGCCAGGGCCCAGTGGCCCAGCCCGGCGAGATGGAGGCCGAAGGCGAGGGCGAGCCCTGACTCCGTGGAGGTCAGATAGGCGCCATTGCCGTACTCCTGGCCTCGGGTGAGCCTCCTGATTTCGAGGGTGGTGGGGTCCTGGTCGGGGGGGACCTCCTCGTCATCGATGCGGCGGCTCTGTTGCGCGAAGAGCCGCGTCAACTTCAACTCGTCGACGGTGGCCTGGTCCCGGTCCAGCTGCTCGCCGTACAGCTTGTGTTGTTTTGTAATCTCGGCGAGGTCGAGGAGGATGGCTGTGATGCGTTGATCCGGGGTCTGCTTGAGCGACCAGTTCATCCAGACGGCCGATGCCATGATTTCCCGGGCCCAGCGACACGAGAAGGCAAAACATATCCTGCCGCCTCCGTAGCGGCTTTGGTTCATCAGTCGATGACTGATGGCGTTCTGCTGAATCATGTCCGAGATGGACGGTTCATTTCGCATGGGTTCACGGTCCTGATCCCAGGGGAGATGACGGGTCGCGTGCGCCCCCGCCGCGCAGTGCCTGGCGACACAGGCAGTGAATGGCTGCAAGCGCGTGGCCAGTACGGGGACCCGAAGGCGAACCCAGGGCGGCTCCGAGGCGTGCGTTTCGTCCAGACGCGGCTGCGTCCCCATACCACGCGTGAAGTAGGGCGGCCCTGGATGTGCGCGGGTGTCGGTGTCCCGCGATGGCCGAGCGAGGCGTCGCGGCGGGCGACGACACTGGCGGGTTGATACAGATTTACATGTATTAATGAGAATGCGCAGGCCTTGCGGCTCAATGCCTGCTTCCTCTGAAATACGGTTGCCACATCCACGGGATTTCTCCAGCATGGCCAAGAATGGCCGTCCAGGATGACCCACCCCCCGCCGTGGCTGTATCAGCCCGGGACTCCACCCAGGTCGGGTTGAGACATCGTGTGGGGCGGCCGGGTGTCCTGGCATGTCTGGTGGGCGCGTGGCTCGTGGCCTGTATCGCGGGAATGGGCCTGCTGTGGCGCTACGCGAACGCCGCGGGTGAGCGTTCCCTGCCGCCCGCGAGGCTGCCGGAGTCGCTGGGGCTCGCGCGTGGCCCAGGCGACTGGGCGCTGCTCGTCTTCCTCCACCCGCAGTGCGCGTGCTCGCGCGCGACGCTGACGGAGCTGGGGAAGCTGGTGCACTTCGCGGGGGCGCGGCTGGTGACGCGGGTCTACATCTGGGCGCCCCGCGAGGCGCCCGAGGGCTTCGTCCAGTCGGAGCTGTGGGAGCGCTCGCGGGCCTTGCCGGGCGTGGAGGTGCTGGCGGACGTGGACGGGCAGGTGGCGCGGGAGCTGGGCGCGGTGACCTCCGGCCACGTGGTGCTCTACGCGCCGGATGGCACGGAGCGCTTCAGCGGTGGCATCACCTCCGCGCGCGGACATGAGGGGGACAGTCCTGGGGGACTGGCCCTGCGCGCGTTGGTGTCATCGGGAGAGGCCGAGCGCTCCGAGTCGCCGGTCTTCGGCTGTGCGTTGAGAACACCTTCACAGGTCACGGGGGCTTCGCCACGATGAGGATCCAGGTTTCCGAGGCGGAGCTCGCCACGCTGTCTCAACAGCTCCACGCGAAACAAAGTCTGGCATTGAGCCGCCGCACGGACCGGACGTTCGCGGCGTTGATGGTCTTGCAGTGGCTGGGCAGTATCGTCGCGGCGCTGACCATCTCCCCCAGGGCCTGGGCGGGGCTCGAGAGCTCGGTCCACTTCCATGTCGAGGCCGCCGTCTGGCTGGGCCTGCTCTTCGGCGCACTGCCCGTCACCCTGGCGCTGACGCGGTCGGGGCGGGCCTCCACGCGTCATGTCATCGCGGTGGGACAGGCGTTGATGTCCGGCTTGCTCATCCACCTGATGGGCGGCCGCATCGAGACCCACTTCCACATCTTCGGCTCCCTGGCGCTGCTGGCCATCTACCGCGACTGGCGGGTGCTGCTGACGTTCAGCGGAGTGGTGGCGGCGGACCACTTCCTGCGCGGAGCGTTCTGGCCGGAGTCGCTCTTCGGGATCCACGCGCTGGAGTCCTGGCGCTGGCTGGAGCACACGGCGTGGGTGGTGTTCGAGGACCTCTTCCTCATCGCGTCCTGTGTGCAGGGGCAGCGGGAGATGCGGGACGCGGCGCGGCGGGAGGCGCTGCTGGAGTTGTCGCGGCGCGCGGTGGAGGAGCGGGTGGTGCGGCCGCTGATGGAGTCGGCGGATGCGCTGCGGGACTCCATGCGGACCCTGACGCAGGCGACGGCGGAGCAGCGCCGGGAGCTGGCCCGACAGGCGGGGGCGCTTGAGGAGACGCGGGTGACGGCGGAGGAGATCCGCCAGACGTCGCTGGTGGCCTCGCAGCAGGCGACGCGGATGATGGAGACCACGGCGGAGGCCGGGGACATGGGCGAGGCGGTGGAGGCCGCCATCGGCAAGAGCGTGGAGGGGCTGGCCGCGCTGCGCGAGCAGACCGAGGACCTCACCGAGCGCGTCCGGTCGCTGGGGGCGCACACGGACCGCATCGCGGGCATCACCCGCTCGGTGCAGGACCTGGCGGACCAGTCGAATGTGCTGGCCATCAACGCGGCCATCGAGGCGGCCCGCTCGGGCGAAGCCGGGCGGGGGTTCTCGGTGGTGGCGCGGGAGATTCGCGGGCTGGCCGGGCAGTCGGTGGCGGCGACGCAGCAGGTGAGGGTGGTGCTCGGGGAGACGCGCACGCGCATCCAGGGCGTGGTGGAGATCACCCGACAGGGCGGCGAGCGCATGAGTCGAGGCATCGAGAGCATCCGTGACTCCGGCGAGCAGCTGAAGACGTTGTCCGCGCTGGTGAAGAACAACGCGGACTCGGTCCGGCAGATCTCCGCGGTGGTGAGTCAGCAGTCCGCGGGCGTCGCGCAGATCTTCAACGCGGTGTCGGACCAGACGGAGCTGATGCGGACCTCGATGGCCCGCCTGGAGACCACGCACGCGGCCGCGGACGGGCTGCGGCACGTCACGGACCAGATCCACGACATCATCGCGCTGTATCAGGCCAAGAGCTGAGGCGTCACGCCTGCCCCACTGCCCAAGCCCGCCGCATGGACTACACTGGGCGAACGGCATGGGCTCCAGGCATTCGATGAGGTTCGGACAGGGAAGGGCGCTGGCGGGACTGTTGTGGCTGTCCTGCGCGAGTGCCCTGGCGCAGACATCGGAGCCGGGCCCCAAGGAGCAGGTGCTCTCCGCGCCGCGTCCGCTGCTGGGCGTCGTGGTGGCCAGTCAGGTGCTGGACCTGGTGTTCGCGGTGGAAGGCCAGCTGAGCGAGGTCAAGGCCCACCTGGGGCAGCGCGTGCAAGCGGGCGAGGTCGTCGCCGCGCTGGACGCGGAGCCCCTCCGGCTGGAGCTGGGCACGCGTCAGGCCAACATGCGCGCGTCGGAGGCCGTCGTGCACCGGGCCGTGCTGGTCGTTGCCCAGGCCAAGCAACGACTCGCGCGCGAGCAGCGCATCCGGGACTTCTCCGCCGCTCAGGCCGAGGAGACGGCGCAGAACGACGTGGCGCTGGCGGAGGCGGACCTCCAACTGGCGCAGGCCCAGCTGGCCTCGACCACGGCCCGCGCGGCGCAGGCCGAGCGCGACGTGAACGTGGCCCGGTTGAAGGCCCCCTTCACCGGGACGGTCACCGAGCAGTACCTCACACCGGGCATGCGCGTGAGCATGGGCATGCCCGTGCTCAGGCTGGTGAGCGAACAGATGCGATTGCGCTTCGCCATCCCGGAGCAGCTGGCTCCAAGCGTGCGTCCCGGTGACACCGTGCGGGTGCGCCTGCCCGCGGTGAATCTGGAGCTGACCGCCGTCGTTGACCGGTTGTCGCCCGAGGTGGACCTCTCCTCGCGCCATCAGAAGGCCGAGGCCTTGCTCCAGGTGTCCGAGGCGCTGCGCAGCCAGCTGGCCAGTGGACTGGTCGCGGAGGTGTACCTCCAGCCCGGCCCCCGTGCGCGAGGCCGTGTCGTGACCACGCCTTGAGCCAGGGCGTCAGCGCGCGGCGTCCAACCGCAGCTCGCCGCGCTCGAAGCGCGCCACGTCCCCGGGGCTCCAGTCCAACACCTTCGTGAAGACGCCCAAGGCCTTCAGGTGGTCGCGCACCGCCGCGCCGCAGGCGGCCTCGGACGGCTCGCCCAGTCCCCAGCCGACGTCCTGGATGGCGCGGCCCACGCCCTCGAAGCCGTTCGCGTAGGGCAGGAACCAACGTGCTCCGGCGGCGGCGCACACCTCGGCCACTCCCGCGGGCCCGGCCGTGGCACTGCGCAGCCGTCCGGCCAGGTGGTCCGCGTACAGCTCGCGCAGCCTCGTCCAGGGCAGCGCGGCCCAGTAGTGACTCAGTCCTCCGAAGAAAGGCGAGAGGAACTCACGCTGGCACGAGAGCACCGCGTCGACCGGCCCCAGCTCCCGGCGCGAGCGCTCGACCACCGCCTCCATCCGTCCCTCCGGGTCCGTCCCGCTGTCCACCAGCAACAGGCAGCTGAAGTCCTCGGTGGTGAAGCGGTAGCAGTTGCCCCAGCTCCGCAACCCCTCGGCGAGCGGCGGACCGTCCGGCGACGGCTGCTCGCCGTAGAAGGGCAGCACGTCCACGCGGATGTCCCCCACGTGCACCGTCTCACCCCACTGGGGCGCCAGGGCGCGCTGGCCACACGTGCCCAGCACCTGGGCGAAGTCCTGCATCGTCAGCAGGTTGGGGCGAGGCACGCGCGGCACCAGCACCGGCACGCTCGCGTCCGTCAGGTGCGACAGCATCGACGGCACGTGCCAGTGGTCCACATGCCCATGGGTGATGGCCAACGCGTCGGGGGGCCCGTGGGCCAGGTTTCCCGGTGCCAGTCCGATGTGATTCATCCGCCGCTGGAGCGGAATCGGGTCCACCAGCACCGACGTCGTCCGCGAGCGGATGAGCACACTGGCGTGCTCGCGTCGATAGATGCCCGGACCGGAGGGCTCCACCCAGGGCGCGGGGTGCGGCCCCGCGGCGAAGAGCGAGTCACGCCAGCCCGCCTCATCGAAGGGCCACGCCTCGCGCACCTCCTCCAAGGTCGAGGCGAGCGCCGTGGCGCGCAGGAACCCGGCCACCGCCGGCACGTCCTCCACGGCCAGCCGCGTGCGCCAGCGCTCCTCGCCCTGCTGGAGCACCCACCACCATGCACCCTGCTCGGGGAAGAGCACCGATGACTCCACCAGGAAGCCACCGTCGTCCACGCCCTGGGGACGCAGCAGCCCCGGCCCCAGTCTCGCTTGCGCCGCTTCCAGCACCCGCCGCGAGCCCTCGGGGTCGAAGCCCTCACGCAGCAGCCCGTCCAACAGCTCGGTGAACGGCACTGCGCCCACCCTGTCCGGCAGCGGCGTGAGGTCCAGGATGACGTCCGGCGCGAAGCGCATGCGGCTACCCCGCGGCCTGGTGGGGACGGTCCTGCGAGGACACCAGCTCGAAGTAATCTCCGCGCTTCTCCATCAGCGCGGCATGCGTTCCCTGTTCCACCAGCTGGCCGTTCTTCATCACCAGGATGAGGTCCGCCTCGCGCACGGTGCTCAGCCGATGGGCGATGACCACCCGCGTGCAGCGCAGCTCGGCCAGCGCGTCCTGTACCGCCCGCTCCGTCCGGGCATCCAGGGCATTCGTCGCCTCGTCCAGCAGGAGGATGGAGGGGTTGGCCGCCAGCGCGCGCGCCAGCGCCAGTCGCTGCCGCTGGCCTCCGGACAGCGAGGAGCCCATCTCGCTCAGTACCGTCTCGTAGCCCATGGGCATGGCCACGATGTCGGCATGCACCTGCGCGCGGCGCGCCGCCTCCTGCACGGTCTCCATTGGCAGCTGCGGGTCCGAATAGGCGATGTTGCGACGCACGTCGCCTCGGAACAGCGAGGGGTTCTGCAGCACCACTCCCATCTGCCGCCGCAGCTCCTTGAGGTCCAGGTCCTGGAGGGGCACGCCGTCGTAGCGGATGGTGCCCGAGCTGGGCAGGTACAACCCCAGCAGCAGGTGCGCGAGGCTGGACTTGCCCGCGCCCGACGCGCCGACGATGGCCACGAACTGTCCCGGCTCGATGGTGACCGACACGTCCCGCACCACCAGCGGCGAGTGCGGCCCGTAGCGGAACGACACGCCCTCCACCTGGATGCGCCCCGCCACCTCGTGGCTGCGGCGACGCTCTCCCGGGAGCTGCTCGGCGGGTGACTCCAGCACGTCGTCCACGCGTGCCAGATAGCTGCCCACGAGCTGGAGCTGGAACGCCGTCGTCACCAGGTTCGAGACGGGCAGCAGGAAGCCCGCCGCCAGGGCGTTGAGCGCCAGCATCTGTCCGAGCGTGAGCTGCCCCTCCATCACCAGCAGCGCCCCCAACCCCATCACCATCAGCGGCGACGCCATCCGCAGCGTCGCGGTCAGCGAGTCCGTGAGCGCCGACACCCGGCCGCGCTCCAGCGACACATTGAGCACGTCCACGTAGAGGTTGGACCAGTGCTGCACCGCGCGGTCCTCCAGCCCCATCGCCTTCAGCGTCTGCACGCCCGTGAACAGCTCCACCTCGTAGTTCTGCGCCGACGCGCTCACCTCCAGGTTCTGCGCCATCAGCTCGCGCTGACGTCGGCTGGAGAAGAGGAACACCGCGCCTTGCAACAGGGCGAGCACCGTCACCAGCGCGCCCATCTTCGCGCTGCCGGCGAACAGGAGCCCCAGGTAGAGCAGCACCAGGCTGCCATCCAACAGCCCGGACAGCGTGCCCGCGGTGAGCAGCTCGCGCACCGTGGTGTTGCTGTTCAGGCGGTTCATCAGGTCGCCCGCAGAGCGCAGCTGGAAGAACGAGAACGGCAGGTGCACCAGGTGGTCCAGGAAGCCCAGCGTCAGCCGCGCATCCAGGTGCGTGCGCAGTTGCAGGAGCAGGTGCGCGCGCACGAGCGACGAGAGGAACTGGAAGCCCACCAGCGCGGCCATCCCCGCGCCCAGCGTGGCGAGCAGCGGCACGTCTCCGGCCGGCACCACCCGGTCCACCACCGCGCCCGTCAGCGACGGCAGCGCCAGGGCGAACAGCTGGAGCAGCAGCGACATCACCGCCACGCGCAGCAACGCGGGGCGCTCCTCCAGCAGCAGGTGCAGGTATCGATTGGGTCCTCGACGCGGCGCCGCCGTCTCGAAGGTCTCCGAGGGCTCGAAGAGCAGCGCCACGCCGGTGAAGGACTTGCGGAACTGCTCCAGCGGAACACGGCGCCGACCGAAGGCCGGGTCCACCACCTCCACGCCCGCGCGCGTCAGGCGCTCGAAGACGATGAAGTGACGGAACTCCCAGTGCAGCACCGCGCCCGGCTCCAGCAGGTCGAGCTGGTCCATGTCGACCTGGGCCGCGCGGCCCACCAGGTCGAAGCGCCGGCCGGCCTCCAGGATGGCGCGGGCGGAGATGCCCCGGATGGAGAGGCCCGCGGCCGCGTGCACCTCATCCAGCTTCACGTGGCGGCCCCAGTAGCCCAGCACCATGGCGAGGCACGCCGCGCCGCAGTCCGTGGACGCCATCTGCGTGACGACGGGGATGCGGCGCCGGCTGAAGCGCGCGCCCAGCCGCTGCAGCGCGGGGAAGCGCTCGAGGAACGAGGGGGGTGGGGTGGGCTCAGTCACGTTGCTTCCCGAGCAGCTCCAGCACCGGCAGCAGCGTCAGCCAACCATTGCGCGCGCGCACCTTCACCCAGGCTTCTCCGGCCATGCCGGGGTGGTACGCGTAGGTCTCGCCATCCGACTCGAAGGTCTCCCGGGGCAGCCGGGCCTCCACCAGCACCACGGGGCCGTCGTCCACGGTGATGGCGTCCCCGACGCCGGGCCCCAGGTAGCGGCGCACCTCGGCGGGGCCCACCAGTTCGTCGCTGACGGAGGCGACCTGGAGCGACTGCCACGCGTACGGAAAGCCGGTGAGCTCCATGCGCAGCGGCTGTCCGGGGCGCAGCATGGGACGGTACTGTCCGGGCACCAGGGCCACGGCCCAGGCCTCCGCGCCGCCGCGCACCAGCGACACGACGATCTCGCCCGCGGTGAGGAACTGCTGCTCGCGCACGCGCACCTCGCCCACCTGTCCATCACAAGGGGCCTTCAGCACGCGCTCACCCATCCGGGCCTCGGTCAGCTCGAGCTGGGCCCGGAGCGTGGTCAGGGCCTGCCTGGAGTCGACATTGAGTGGCTCCAGCAGCCACATGGCGAGACGCGAGCGGAACTCCTCCTTCATCCGCTCCCGGTCCGCCGTCTCGCCCCCCGCGTACAGCTCCACCAGGGGCTGGCCCGCGCGCACTTGTTCGCCCCGGCGCACCAGGACCCGACTGACGCGGCCACCGGCGGTGGAGGTGACCTCCTCCATGCCCTTGATGCGTACCAGCACCGGACCCCGCGCGTAGTCGTTGATGTCCACCAACGCGAGGCCCACGCCGCCCACCACGACGAGCGCGACCACCAGCCACCAGACGGCGTGGGTCCACCCTGGCGTGATGCGCAGGAGCGCGCCTCGGGCCTCGGGCCGGGCGTGATGCTCCAGCGCCTCTTGTCGGAAGAGCTTCTGCGGGGGCGGCTGTACGTCGCTCATGTCTTCATCGTCCGTGCCCGGCGCGAACGATACAGGCGCGTCAGGAAGTCATAAAGGATGAGCTCCTGCGCGCGCTGGTCCGCGGGCAACAGCCGGTTGACGTGCATGTGCAGGAGGCTCTCCGCCAGCGCCTCCACCTTCCCGGAGAGCCGGCCTTCCGATTGGGCGTGTCGCAGGTGCTCGACCACGGGACGCATCGCTTCGCTCCGGCGCTGGAGGGCGCGCAGCCCTGGCCGCCAGGGGCCCTCCGTATCGTGGGGCGTCTGGAGCAGCGCCTCCAACGCGCGAGCCTCCTTGCGGAACCGGGTGCTCAGCTGCGCCTCGAAGTGTCGCTCCACCTTGAACTCGGCGCCGAAGCTCCGGCGAAGTCGCTGCATCACCTCCAGCTTCGCGTCGAGGTCCATCCCCAGGTCCTCGAGCAGCGCATCCAGGCCCTTCACGCCCAGACGCCACCGCGTCTCCGCGCCCGCGTCGCCGGGGTATGCCTCCAGCATGGCGAGGACCGCCTCGCTGTCCGCCTGGAATGCCGCCTCGCAAGCCTCCATTCCGGCCGGGCCTCCGTAGCGCTCCACCTCGCGCTCATAGGTGTCGATTTGCAGCCGCCACGCTTCACCCGAGGCGAGCGCCCGCGCACAGGCGTCGCGCAGCAGGGGCCACACCTCGGTGTCCAGTCGCCGCGGTGCGCCGTGGAAGCGCAGCCGCACGTGGGGCTCGGGGTCGTGATAGCGGATGAAGAACCACCGGTCCGACGCGCCGCTGGCCACCGCCGCGCGGATCGCCTCGCCCAACGTGGTGCGCAGCAGTCGGTCCAGCGTGCCGGTGCCGCCGTACAGCTTCACGTACAGCCACTCCGAGCCGGGCGGGAAGGTGCGCACCCCGGACGACTCGACGGTGCTCCTCGTGGCGGGCCGAGGGGGCTCCGCCGCGTGACGGAGGAAGGGGATGACCACCTCGTGTGAATAGCGTCCGGTCTCGCCCTCGATGCACACGTCTCCGGGGCCGGGCAGCAGCTCTTCCAGCGTCGCGTACGGGCGGGCCTTCACCACCTGCACCAGGGACTCGACGCTCAGCACGTTGTCCAGGTCCACGGGGAGCTGGTTGTCCGCGTCACTCAAGCAGACCCAGCGCGGCAGGCGCGCCTCGTCGCGATGGCGCTGCACGGCCTCGAAGCGCGCCACGCCTCGCGCCGCGCCCCAGGCCTTCAGCGTGTCGCCGCGCACGCGCCACGTGGCGGGCGACAGCACCAGTCGTCCGTGCGCCACTCGCGGAAGGAAGGGCGCATCCGACAAGGGCCCCCACTCGAATCGGAGCGCGTCGACGTCCTGGGATTGCAGCGCGCCCAGGAAGCGGTAGGCCCCCAGGCCGCGAGCACCGAAGTTGTGCGCGTTCGTCAAGCGCGGCACGACCTCGCGGCCCTCTCGGCCCGAGCGCAGCACGATGCGGTGGCCCTCCACCGACACCCACAGGTCCGTCATCGGGAGCTGCGACGACTCCGGCAGACCGGAGCGGCCGAGGAAGACCAGGTCGTGCTCTCGCAGCGCGGGGCGGCAGAGGATGTTGCCCACGCGGCCCTCGGGCATGTGCACCACCTCCGCGAACAGGGCGTCGGGTCGCAGGGCCTCCTCGGCCTGCAGGTAGCGCCGCACCGCGGCTTCCAGCTCCCTGTCCCCATGGCAGAAGCGCCCCAGGTAGAGCGCTCCCGAGGGGCCATGCACGTTCTCCAGCAGGAAGCGGAAGCGCCCCGCCTCCACGGCCTCCGGTGAATCCGCCAGCACCGTGCCCACCACGCCGAAGGACTCCGGCAGCCGCGCGGGGCGGCGGGCTTCCAGGGCCTGGAGGTCCGACTCGTCCAGCACCAGCTCCACCGCACCCGAGCGGCGTACGGACTCCAGCCGGTGGAGCAGGTGTGTCCAGCGCGGCTCCCACCGGGGGCCCTCCTGTCCACCCTTGCCGGGGAAGAAGAAGCCCGCGAGCAGCGGGCCGGTGCCCGCGCCCGGACCTCGTGACGTCATGAAGCCGACGCCGCTCTCTTCATCCAGGGCCTCCAGCAGCGGCACTGGACGTCCCTCGTAGCGTTCCAGCAGGCGCTGGCGGAAACGGCCCAGGGCGGTTCCTTCTCCCGCCGCGGGAGAGATGCGCTGGAGCAGCGTCACGCCTCGCACCACCTCGTCCAACACGCGACGCGGCAGACGCACCTCGTGCGCGGGGCGGAACATGTCCACCTGGAACAGGCGCGACAGCTCCACGGGGACCGGCAATGCCTCGAGCGTCCTGGCGACTTCGCGGTAGGTCTCCGGCGGCAGGCCCGGAGGCCTCGAGTCCAGGTCGGTCAGCGTGGTGGTGACCTGCGTGAGTCGCTCGCACACGGTCGACAGCGCGGGGAGGTCCCTCGCGGACTCCAGCAGCGAGGGCAGGGGCTCGGGGCCGGTGACGACGGGCGCCCACGTGCTCACCAGCAGCTGCGCCTGCACCAGGCTCTCCAGATACTCGAGGGCCTCCTCCTCGGAGACACCCTCGGTCGAGACCAGCGCGTGGGCCAACGTCGCGAGTGGCGCGCCGCCGCGGGCCTTCTCCAAGGTGGTCTCCAGGTGGGGTTCGGGCTCCACCGCGACCAGGTGATACGAGCGCTCGCGGCCGTTCAGCCGGGACTCCATGTAGCGGAGCTGGCCACCGGCACGATACAGGCTGGAGTTGGGGACGTAGCGGAGCGCGCGTCGAACCTCCGGCTCCCGCGATACGTGAGACACCAGGGCGCTCACGTAGTCCATGTCCAGCCGCGTGTGACGGCGCACACCGGTGCGCCCCTGGATGCGCAGCGACGCGGTCTCACCCAGGTCGCCCACGGCGTGGCCCGCGAACAGGCCGAACGGGGTGGCGCGACCGGCCATGCGCGCCAGGTAGCGCACCAGGGTGTGCTCCACCTTCTGGCCCGCTTCGGACCCGGGTGACTCCAGCCATGTCGACAGGCTGTCCATCAACGAGGGCGAGGCGATGAACAGCGCCTCGCGCACCAGCGGATCCTCCACGTGCGCGCGCAGGCGTTGGCGCAGCAGCACGCGATCCCGTGCCAGCGCCGCTTCGAGGTCCTCGGGTCGGGCTCCCGGCGCCTCGAGTCCGCGCGCCCACTCCACCAGCACGTCCAGCGGAAGCAGGGGCGTGCGGATGGCCAGGAAGCCGTCGTGTCGGAAGGGAGCCCTCCGCACGGAGGGGGAGCGAGCATCGGCGGCGGTCAAGGATGTCTCAAGGTGACGGACTGTGTCGCGAGTCTCCGGATAATGGATGTGCGCGTCATCCGTCAATCCGCCCATTTCTTTATGACCCACCTTTTCTTGACTTGATTGTTTGAGTTAGGAGTCAAGCTGTCCGCCACGGAAGGTTGTCGTGACGGATTCTGCACCGCGTCATGTTTCGTGACGTGAAACCCGTGTCGTCATCCCCCTCACTGATCAGGAGTTCTTGTGAACGAGCCGAAGAAGACGGTCGTCGCGAAGCGCAAGCTCACCCTTCACCGCGAGACGCTGCGCTCCATGGACGAGGGTGCGCTCCAGATGCTGGATGGCGTTGTCGGTGGCACCGGCACCACCAACCCCTACACCAACTTCCCCTCGGGCAAGTGCGGTGTGATCGAGACCTCTCCCGAGGTGGCCGGTCAGGTCGATCCGTAGTCGTCTTTCCGTGTCGCGGTGCACACCGTGACGCGGGAGTCGAAGGCCTGGGGTGCCCGGTCAGCCCGTGGTTGGCTGGGCGCCCTGTCGCGCGAGCTGGGTCGAGAATGTATCAGGTCTGGGGTGTTTCAGACTCGGCGCGCCTGTCTGTGATGGGTTTTGTGGCGCGTGACGTCTTGAGACATGAAACATGAACGGAGACATGGACTGCTCCGCGAAGTGGCGGTCCCTGGTGGCAGGGGCGCTTCAGGAAGAGGTGCTCCAGGTCGTTCAGGGGTTGGCTCGGGCGATCGAGGAGTCCCTCCCGCAGCGTGTTCCGGATGCATCGCTGGCGTCTGGGGACTCGGGTCTGGCGCTGCTGTTCGCCTGGATGGACAAGGTGGATGCGTCCGCGCATCACGCGGGGTTGGCGCGGGGGCTGCTGGATGACGCGATGGAGGCGGTGGCGTCACGTCCCATGGGGATGTCGCTGCACTCAGGTGTGAGCGGGGTGGCGTGGGCGTTGGAGCACCTGGGGGAGGGCGGTGACGCGTTGGAGGAGGTGGACGCGGCGCTGGCCCAGCGGCTGGCCGTGGCTCCCTGGACGGGGCCCGTGGAGCTGCTCTCGGGGTTGGTGGGGTTGGGGGTGTATGCGTTGGAACGTTTGCCCCGGGCGGATGCACGGCGTTGCCTGGAGGGTGTGGTCGCTCGACTGGGAGAGACCTGGCGGCGCGAGTCGCCCGAGGGGGGGCACGACCTGGGCGTGGCGCATGGTGTGCCGGGCGTCATCGCGGTGTTGGCGGGGGCCGTGAGGGCTGGGGTGGCGGAGTCAGAGGCCCGGGGATTGTTGGACGGTGTGTGGTCCTGGGTGATGGCGCAGCGACTGCCACTCGTGGGGCGACGATTTCCGCACGGGGTTGTTGCTGGCAAGACGCCGCAACCCACTCGCGCCGCGTGGTGCTACGGAGATCCGGGCGTGTCGCTGGTGCTGTTCACGGCGGCGCGTGCCGTGGGGGAGCCTGGCTGGGCGGCCGAGGCGCTGGACATGGCGCGTGAGGCCGCGAGGCGCCCGCTGGAGGACTCCGGGGTGAAGGATGCGCCGTTGTGCCATGGCGCGGCGGGGCTTCTCCACATCTACAACCGGTTTCATCAGGCCACGGGGGAGGAGCTCTTCGCGAGCACGGCGCGGCGGTGGCTGGAGCATGCGCTGCGCTTCGGGCAGCCGGGGAGGGGAGTCGGGGGCTTTGCCTTCTGGGGGCAGGATGCGCGGGGTGTGCCCTCGTGGGTGGATCGCCCTGGGCTGTTGGAGGGAACGGCGGGCATCGCGCTCGCGCTGCTCGCGGCGGCTTCGAGCGTGGAGCCGAGTTGGGATCGGGTGCTGCTGATGTCGCTTCGTGAATCGGCGTGAGTCTGAACGAGAGCCGTCGGAGGCATCGCACCTCGGGGCATGGGGGCGGGGGCTACAGGGCCCTCGCCTCACCGTTCATGACGGTAGGTGGCTACCCCGGGTCGAGCGCCCAGGTTCCTTCTTCCCATCGCTTCAAGGCCTGCTGCGCTCCGAAGGGGACAAGCCCCTTTCCCTTGGCGGCCTCTTCCAAGACCGCTTTGGCCTCGGCCGTTCGATAGCGGAGCAAATGGGCAGCAGCCATCACTCGCACATCCATTCGTTCGTGCTTGAGCAGGACGAGAAGCGCATCGCGCCCTTTATCTCCGTGAGACAGCAACGTATCGACGGCAGCACCGTACTTCCTGGCGTGCTTGTTCCCCGTCTTGGCGTCCCCCCGGAAGATGGCTTCGTTCTGCGCCGCCACGTTCAGCGCGAATTCCTCGACGAGCTTTTCCAGGTCCATCACCAGAGCCCCTTCGCCACGTTCTCGATGGCCAGCAGTCCAAAATCACGCTGGGCCCCGTACGACTGTGTGCTCAACCATTGCCGTACGGTCAATGGCGAGCCCGTAATATCGCGTCGAATCGAAGAGAAGAACGCGCTGACGTCCGTGTGCAGGAGCTTGTCCATCGGGATGACGTTCTCGGTGTTGTGAAGCGCCTGGGGCCCGAAGCGATTCACGTTTCCTGGGGTCTGCTCGACGATGTGGTGCCACTCCTTGTCTTTTCCCGCCGGGCCCATGGCCTTCTTGAAGCCACTGTACGACCCCCAGGCCCTGTAGCCCGCCGGCTGGACCTTGGTGGCCGTGCCTCCGCTAGTGCCACTCACCGCCATGGCCACGGCGCCGGGGGCGAGGGCGATGGTGACGGTTTCGGCGCTCACCGCCACCGCGCTGACTTCAGCGACCGCAGCGAGCCGGATTCCCACCTGTGCTTCGGCCTGCACCGCTGCCTGCGCGGCGGCTGGGAGCCCTGACACCTTCGAGCCCAGACCCGCCGCCGTGTTTCCGATGGCCGCCATGGCCAGCATGGCGAACGCGCGCGCCGCGTTGCGGCCCATGACCTGGCCGTATCGCATTCCCGCCTCGCGGAGTTCGTCGAACGTGGTCGCTCGCTCCGCCTCCGCCATCAATTGCTTGAAACCGACGATGAGACTCCAGAACGTGTCGAGCCCTACGTAGGCAATGAGCGAGGCAGTCATCACCGCGGCCACACCCTTCGAGAAGGGCTCGGGAACCGTGAGCAGGATGCAGTACGTGGTCCATGTCCAAAGGACCGCCGACATCACGGCCTGGGGATCGGCCATGTCCTCGAAGGCGTCCATCATCTCGTCCCACACGGCCCCCTGGGCCTGCGCCAGGGCAAGGGCGTAACGACCATCTCCAGTGACGGTGGGGTTCTCTGTCAGGATGCTCAGGCAATCGCTGGGTTTGTTCGTACGTTCGCACCAGCGCAGGTAGGCGCGTGTCAGCGCGACTTCTGGGGCGGGTTGTTCGCTCTCCAGATGCTCGCTTGGTCCCAGCGGGATGACGCGGTGCCCACGTGGCTCGTACAGGTACGTGCCGCTGCGCGCATCCATCTCGAACAATCGCCGAGCTGCTTCCTGGGGATGACTTGGCAGCCGCACGCCGCGCGACAGCCTCTTCATGGCGTCAACGAAGTCGTCCTCATCCACTTCAACCGGCGCGGCCCCGGCGCCGCGTGGCGTCAGGAGGATGGGGGCATCACGGCCCGTCTGGAGTCGAACGGACCTCGTGGTGCCGCTGCATGCAGACAACAGCACGAGGAGTAGGGGGATCGACCATCGTGGCAGCATCCAAAGTCCTCTTGGCGAAGGCTCCCCATTCGAGAGCGTGCGTCGTCGCCAGGGATCGTGAAATACTAGCTAGTCATGAAATTGTCTCCCACTGGACTTGTTGCTGGGTCGAAGGGCGCTGTCGACCCACGCTCATTCAGGCGGCATCCGCGCCGCGTGCCTGCTCCGTGGCGCCGAAGAGCTTCGTCCCCAGTGCATGCGCGGTCTTCAGGTGGACCTTGGGGTCCTGGGTCTCCGAGTCGACCAGCAGCTCCGAGGTGACGACCTTCGCTCCGCAGTAGTCGAAGATGCCGTGGTCGATCTGCGTCTTCATCGCCCCGAAGTACCCGTGCCGCGCATAGGTCCGCAGGTCCGCGCCGGCGATGGCGACCAGGTGCACCTTCAGGTGTCGCAGCTTCTTCTCCAACCCCGTCTCCAACCCGAAGTCGAACGCCCACCCGTTCGAGAACACCCGGTCGATCCACCCCTTCAACAACGCCGGCATCGACCACCAATACACCGGATAGACCAACACCAACGTGTCCGAGCGATCGATCCGCGCCTGCTCGACCAGGACATCTCGCGGCGGCGTCTCCTGTCTGCGATGCACCGCCAGGTCCGCCTCGCTGAACCGCGGATCGAACCCCTCCGCCGACAGGTCCGCGAGCTCGAACGTATGCCCCGCACCCACCACCCCAGCCCCTATCCGGGCGGCGATGCCGTGGGTGAGCGACTTCTCTTCAGGATGCGCGACGACGATGAGGGCATGCATGGCGGAAGCTCCAGACGGCGGCCACCTGTGGACCGCTGCGTACCCTTGGTAACTTACGTTTGGTAGGTTCGTTTTCAACTCGAAGTTCGAGGATCGCGAAGGCGGATGGAGCACGATCACTCGCGGATCAGAATTGCCGTACCTACATGAACAAACATGCAGGCTCTTGCGGTAACAGGGGCTGCTCGATTTGTTCAGCAATTCTCATGTGTTGAATGACATCCGCCTGAAATCACTCAAGATCCCGACCCACTGAGTCTCAGTGCAGGTGGGTCTTCCACCCCTGTCCCTGGCTCTCGTGCGGCTGCGATCGCGATCACCTGCGATCCTGATCGCCAGGCCTACATGCACGCTTTATCAGTGCCCTGGCGTGGCCTGAAAATCACGCCATTTCAAGGGCAATGCCTACATGCTCTGATGTTTAGTGGTTTTCGAGGGCCCCAGGCCGCCCGGAGAGAGGGCAATACCTACATGGTCCGATGTTCAGTGGTTTTCCGGCCGCGACAAATCAATCACAAACACAAATATAGATATCTGTGATTGATTCATTGAGTACACAGACATCTCATGGGCGGCGCGGACTTCACGCCGCCCGCGGAAGTCTCAGCCCGGCGTGAACCACAGCACGGACAACGGGGGCAGGGTGATCAGCGCGGACGCCGGCTGCCCATCCCAGGGCGTGGGCTCCGTGTGGAGCTGTCCCAGGTTCCCCACGTTGGAGCCGCCGAACTCGCCCGCGTCGGAGTTGACGATCTCCGCGTAGCTCGTGTGCAGCGGGAAGCCCACGCGGTAGTTCTCACGCACCGCGGGCGACAGATTCGCCACGCACACCACATGACGCCCTGGCTGCCGTGATCGCCTCACGAACGCCAGCACGTTCGACGCCGCCGAGTCCGGCTGCAGCCACTGGAACCCCACCGGCTCGCTGTCCGCGTCGTGCAGCGCCGGCAGCTCCCGGTACACGCGGTTCAGCGTCGCCACCAGACGCATGATGCCGCCGTGCCCCGGGTCCTGCGTCAGGTGCCAGTCCAGGCTCTTGTCGTGGTTCCACTCCGCCGGCTGGCCGAACTCTCCGCCCATGAAGAGCAGCTTCTTGCCGGGGTGCGCCCACATCCACGCGAACAGCGCGCGCAGGTTCGCCCGCTTCTGCCAAGGGTCTCCCGGCATGCGCCCGTACAGGCTGCCCTTGCCGTGCACCACCTCGTCATGGCTCAGCGGCAACATGAAGTGCTCGCTGAACGCATACAGCAGCCCGAACGTCAGCTGGTTGTGGTGGTACTGCCGGTAGATGGGGTCCTTCGAGAAGTACGACAGCGTGTCGTGCATCCACCCCATGTTCCACTTGAAGTGGAAGCCCAGGCCGCCCTCGCTCGTCGGCGCGGAGACCTTGGGCCATGCCGTGGACTCCTCGGCGATGACCACCACGCCCGGGTGCTTGCGGCGCACGGTGTCGTTGAGCTCGCGCAGGAACTGGATGGCCTCCTCGTTCTCCCGGCCACCCCAACGGTTGGGGATCCACTCGCCCTGCTTGCGGCTGTAGTCGAGGTAGAGCATCGACGCCACCGCGTCCACGCGCAGTCCGTCGATGTGGTACTCCTCGATCCAGAACAGCGCGTTCGCGATGAGGAAGTTGCGCACCTCGTTGCGGCCGAAGTTGAAGACCAGCGTCCCCCAATCCGGCTGCGCCCCCTTGCGAGGGTCCGCGTGCTCGTACAGCGCGGTGCCGTCGAACTCGCCCAGCGCATGCGCGTCCCGGGGGAAGTGCCCCGGCACCCAGTCCACGATGACGCCGATGCCCTCCTGGTGCAGGTGGTCCACCAGGAACCTGAAGTCATCCGGATGTCCGAAGCGCGCCGTGGGCGCGTAGTAGCCGCTGACCTGATACCCCCACGAGCCGCCGTACGGATGCTCCGACACGGGCAACAGCTCCACGTGGGTGAAGCCCATGTACTTCACGTACTCCGCCAGCGCGGGCGCCAGCTCCCGGTACGTCATCGGCCGGTCGCCATCCTCGACCACGCGGCGCCAGCTCCCCAGGTGCACCTCGTAGACGCTCCACGGCTGGTGCGCGACGTCCTCGTGCTTCGCGCGCGTCTCCAACCACGGCGTGTCCCCCCAGGCGTACCGCCCCAGGTCGTGCACCACCGACGCCGTCGCCGGGGGCACCTCCGTGCGGAACGCGAACGGGTCCGACTTCAACACCCGGGGCCCACCCTGGCCCGGACGGATCTCGAACTTGTAGCGCGCGCCTTCGCCCACCTCGGGGACGAACAGCTCCCAGATGCCGGAGGCCCCCATGCGCCGCATGGCGTGCAGCCGCCCGTCCCAGCTGTTGAAGTCGCCCACCACGGACACGCCCGCCGCCGTGGGCGCCCACACCGCGAAGGCCACGCCCCGCGTGCCGTTGTGGTGGCTCAGGTGCGCGCCCATCCGCTCCCAGAGCCGCTCGTGGCGCCCCTCGCCCGCGTAGTACAGGTCCATCTCCCCGAGCGTGGGCAGGAAGCTGTAGGGGTCTCTCAGCGTGAAGACACGCTTGCCGGGGTACTCCACCTCCAACAGGTAGCCGAAGGTCTTGTCGCGGCCGTTCACGCGCGCCTCGAAGACGCCACCCAGCCGGTGGCTCATCGGCACGCGCCCGCCGAACTCCGGGAGCACGTGGATGGCCACGGCCTCCGGACGGAAGGCGCGAATCACCACGCCGTCACCGTCCGGATGGATGCCGAGCACGGAGTGGGGCTCCGGGTGCCGCAGCTCCACCACGCGCTGCAACTCCGCGTCGACCTGCGCCTTGTCCGCGGGCTTCCTCACTGGCCTTCCTCCATCCGCATGAGGGCCTCGACGGGGATGCGCACCCAGTCGGGCCGGTTCGCCATCTCATACCTCACTTCGTACAGGAGCTTCTCCAGCTCGAACGCGCGCAGCATCGTGTCGAATGCCGCGTCGTCCGAGGGCAGGAAGGCCGCTCCCTGGGTCGCCTTGCGATAGCCCGACAGGAAGGCATCGCGGCTGGGGCCCACCCGTCCCCGAGGCGTCCCGCCCTCGAGCGCCACCGTGGCCTCCGCGTAGTCGAACGAGCGGATCATCCCCGCCACGTCGCGCAACGGGCTGTACTTCTCCCGCCTGGACGTGAAGCTGCGCGCCGGCTCCCCCTCGAAGTCGAAGATGAGCCACTGGTCATTGGCCCGCAGCACCTGACCCAGGTGCAGATCTCCATGGATGCGGATCTTCTGCCCGGACGGCGTCACCTGCGCGAGCCGCTTCGCGTACTCGATGAGCCGCTCCCGCCGCTTCTCCAGGTCCGCATGCAGCCGACCGGCCTCCGCCAGCGTCACGCCCAGCTCGCCCACGATGGACGCGCTCCAGCGCTGCAGGTCCTCCTGGAGCAGCGGCTCCGGCGCGAACGCCGTGTCGTCCAGCGGCGCCGAGCCGAAGGCCTGGTGCAGGTCTCCCAGCCGCGCCCCCAGCTCCTCCATCTCGCTCAGGAACCGGTCGCCCACCGGCCGCGACTGGCGCATCCGCTCCAGCGTGTACTTCCAGCCGTCCACCGAGTCGGGCACGAACCGGTGCACCAGCGCGAGCGTGGCCCCGGCGGCGCCCTCCAGCCGCAGCGCGCCCAGGAGCACGGGCGTGGCGCGGAACGAGGTGCGCGTGGCGAGGAAGCGCCCCACCTCGTACTCGGGATTCACGCCCGCCTCGAGCTTGCGGATGACCTTCACGATGACCTTCTCACCGAGCACCACCGACGTGTTGCTCTGCTCCACGAGCAGCCGCCGCACGGGGAGGGGGGAGGGCAGGCCCAGCAGGCCCTCGGGGCCGCCAATCCACTCGCCCACCACGCGGCCGGAGGCGGAGGGAATCTGCGCGCCGTCGCGGATGAGGTCGAACAGCGCGCGCAGGCACCCGTCGTCCTCGAGCGCGTCCTTGATGCCGTCCGTCGAGGGCTTCACCGGCAGCAGATAGCGCTCCGGCTGCCCCAGCTCGTAGACGACCTCCACCACGGCGAGCGACAGGTTGCACGGGGTGGCGTCCAGGTTGGCGTGGTCCACCACGCTGACCTGCTTGATGGGCCACGCCTTGCCGGAGAACCAGCGCTGGCTCTTGAGGTGTTCGGGCAGTTTCGTCAGGTCCAAGGTCGTCATGCTCGGCTCCCTCCGGGCACCGGCTGGTCCAGCCGAAACCACAGGAACATGAAGGGCCCCATCGACAGCTGATAGGGCAGGTCACTGATACGCGGGAACGGTGTGTCGCCAATCAACTCCACGGGCACCATGCCCTGCCACTCGCGCAGGTCCAGCACCGCTGGCTGCGAGAAGCGCGACAGGTTGCACACCACGAGCACCGTCTGGCCCTCCCATTCCCGCACGAACGCCAGCACCTTGCGGTTCTCCAGGGAGATGAACCGCAGCTTCCCCAGCGAGAACACCGGGTAGCGCTGGCGGATGCGAATCATCCGCTTCACCCAATGCAGGAGGCTGGACTTCACGCGCTCCTGCGATTCGACGTTGATGGACTGATAGCCGTAGACGGGGTCCGCGATGACGGGCGCGTAGAGGCGGGCGTAGTCCGCCCGGCTGAAGCCCGCGTTGCGGTCTCCCGTCCACTGCATGGGCGTGCGCACGCCGTTGCGGTCGCCCAGGTAGATGTTGTCCCCCATGCCGATCTCGTCGCCGTAGTACATCACCGGCGTGCCGGGCAGGGTGAACAGCAGGCTGTGCATCAGCTCGATGCGCCGGCGGCCGTTGTCCATCAGCGGCGCGAGCCTGCGGCGGATGCCCAGGTTGATGCGCATGCGCGGGTCGGTGGCGTACTCCCGGTACATGTAGTCCCGGTCCTCGTCCGTCACCATCTCCAGCGTCAGCTCGTCGTGGTTGCGCAGGAAGATGGCCCACTGACACGACTCCGGGATGTCCGGCGTCTGCTGCATGATTTCGACGATGGGGGTGCGGTCCTCCCGGCGCACGCCCATGAACAGGCGCGGCATCACCGGGAAGTGGAAGCCCATGTTGAACTCGTCGCCCTCGCCGAAATAGACGCGCACGTCGGCGGGCCACTGGTTGGCCTCCGCGAGCAGCATCTTCCCCGGGTACTCCGAATCAATCGTCTTGCGCAGGCGCTTGAGGAAGGCGTGCGTCTCCGGGAGGTTCTCGCAGTTGGTGCCCTCGCGCTCGAAGAGGTAGGGCACCGCGTCGCACCGGAAGCCGTCCACGCCCATGTTCAGCCAGAAGCGCATGATGTCCAGCATGGCTTCCTGCACCTGGGGGTTGTCGTAGTTCAGGTCCGGCTGGTGGCTGAAGAAGCGGTGCCAGAAGTACTGCTTGGCCACCGGGTCCCACGTCCAGTTGGAGCGCTCCGTGTCGGTGAAGATGATGCGCGCGCCCTTGTACTTGTCCTCGGTGTCGCTCCAGACGTACCAGTCGCGCTTGGGGCTCTTCGGATCGCTCCGGGCCTCCTGGAACCAGGGGTGCTGGTCGCTGGTGTGGTTGACGACCAGCTCGGTGATGATGCGGATGCCGCGCTTGTGCGCCTCGTCCACCATGCGCTGGAAGTCCGCGAGCGTGCCGTAGTCCGGATGCACGCCGTAGAAGTCCGCGATGTCGTAGCCGTCATCGCGCAGGGGGGAGGGGTAGTGCGGGAGGATCCACAGACAGTCGACCCCCAGGTCCTGGAGGTAGGGCAGCTTCTCGATGAGGCCCGGGATGTCCCCGTGGCCGTCGCCGTTGGAGTCGTGGAACGCTCTTAGATGCAGCTCGTAGATGAGGGCCTTCTTGTACCAGAGGGGATCCAGTTCCATACGCCTCTCAGGGTGTCACTCGTAGTAGTCGAACGCGTGCTCGGTGCGACGGAAGCGGTACACGGCCCAGACGGCCGCGGGCTGCTCGGGTGTCAGGCGCACCTGGACGTCGGAGCCCTGCCACAACGAGCGCTGGTCCGTCATCAGTTCGTGCACCTGATACGTCTCGTCGGGCTTCGCGCCCAGCCAGTCCAGGGGGAGCCGCAGCAGCGCCTCCTGGGCGGCGTACGGGTCCAGGCTCACCGCGCACAGCACCGTGCTGGTGCCGTCCTTCGTGCGCTTGCCGTAGAAGAGGACCCGCTCGTTGTCGGAGTCGAAGAAGCGCAGCGTGTCGTACGTGTGCAGCGCGGGCTGGGTGCGCCGCGCCGAGTTGAGCTTCGTTATCCAGTCCCGGATGTTGCCGGGCCGGTCCAGGTCCCACGCGACGAGCTGGTACTTCTCCGAGTCCAGATACTCCTCCTTGCCGGGCAGCGGGCGGCCTTCGCACAGCTCGAAGCCGCAATACATCCCGTAGACCGAGGAGAGCGTGGCGGCAAGCGCCGCGCGCAGGCGGAACGCACCGGGCCCCGCGTTCTGCAGAAGCTCCGGCAGGATGTCCGGCGTGTTGGGCCACAGGTTGCCGCGGAAGAAGTCGGACACGGGCGGGCGGGTGATCTCCTCCAGGTAGTCCTGAAGCTCGCCCTTGAAGTTGCGCCAGGTGAAGTACGTGTACGACTGGGTGAAGCCCACCTTGCCCAGGGCCTTCATCACCTTGGGGCGGGTGAAGGCCTCCGACAGGAAGAGCACGTCGGGGTGGCGGTCCTGCACGCGGCGGATGAGCCACTCCCAGAACTGGATGGGCTTGGTGTGGGGGTTGTCCACGCGGAAGGTCCGCACGCCCTGCTGCACCCAGTGGAGGACGACGGACTCCAGCTCCACCCAGAGCGACTCGCGCGCGGGGCCCATCCAGTCGAAGTTGACGATGTCCTCGTAGCGCTTGGGCGGGTTCTCCGCCGTCTTGATGGTGCCGTCCGGGCGGCGCTGGAACCACTCCGGATGCTCCTTCACGTACGGGTGGTCCGGTGAGCACTGGTAGGCCAGGTCCAGCGCCACCTCGATGCCGTGAGACTGCGCGGCCTGCAGGAAGTGACGGAAGTCCGCGAGCGTGCCCAGGCTGGGGTGCACCGCCTTGTGGCCGCCCTCCGCGGCGCCGATGGCCCACGGGCTGCCCACGTCATCCGGGCCCGCCTTGAGGCTGTTGTTCTTCCCCTTGCGCGCGGTGCGGCCGATGGGGTGGATGGGCGGCAGGTACACCACGTCGAAGCCCAGCTTCTGGATGTACGGCAGCCAGCCTTCCGCGTCCTGGAACGTCGCGTGCGTGCGGCCGTCGCGCTTCGCCGAGCGCGGGAAGAACTCGTACCAGGCCCCGAAGCGCGCCTTCTCCCGGTCCGCGAAGACCTGGAGCATCGGCTCGTGGCGCCTGGCCAGCGTCCGGTCCGGGTAGGTCGACGCCACCGTGGCCAGCTCCGGCGCGAGCGCCACCGCGATGAGGTCCGGGCTCGCGGGCTGGCGCAGGCGCACGGCGGCCTCGGTGAGCACCCGCGCGTCGTCCGCGTCCACCGGCTTCGCGCGCGCGGCGGCGCCCTCCAGCAGCGCGGCCCCCTCCAAGAGCTCGCTCTTCACGTCCCGGCCCGCGTCCACCTTGCGCTTCAGCTCGGAGGTCCACGTCCGGAAGAGATCTGGCCAGGCTTCAATCGTGTACTCGTAGCGGCCATTGCGAGCCAGGGGGAACTCGGCCTCCCAGGCGTCGTTGCCGAGGGGGCGCATGGGGACCTCGCCCCAGTCGGTCTGCTCCTGTTGAGGGGAGACCTGGCGCCAGCGGACGACGGCGACGAGGACGTCATGGCCCTCCTTGAAGATGTCGGCGCGGACGGTGAGGCTGTCCCCGGCGATGCGCTTGACGGCGTGACGGCCTCCGTCGAGCTGCGGCTGGACTCCCTCGATGAACACGCTCCCGATTCGCTCTTTCATATCGGCTCGCGGCCCTTATAGGTCTGAGGTTGGGTGAAGCCGGGCGGCGTGTCGCGGGGTGCGTTGATGAAGGACGACTGGCGCGTCGGCCGCGTTGGCTCGTGAACGTTAGGGATGGGGGGCGAGGACGCCCACCCGGTGGACTCGAAGGGGCTGAGTGCCCGGCTGCCCATACTTGAAGCTGGGATCCGCACCTCGGGTTGCGGTATCCGGGAAAGGCATGGCGCTTCCTTCACCCACTGCTCAGCGGGCGAGCGACCCGGCGGCCGACAGGGCCCTGCTCCAGCAGGTGGCCCTGGGCAGCGCCTCCGCCATGCGGGACGTGTATGCGCGCTGCGCCTCCCGGGCGTTCGCGGCGTGTCTTCGCCTGCTGCCCTCCCGCGCGGACGCGGAGGAGGTGCTCCAGGAGGCGTTCCTGGAGGTGTGGCGGCGCGCGCGCGACTTCGACCCGGAGCGCGGGGGGCTGGAGACGTGGGTGACGACCATCGCTCGCACGCGCGCCATCGATCGGCTGCGCTCGCTGGGCACCGCGGCGCGCGTGGCGGAGGGCGTGGTGCACCATCCGCCTCCGACGAGCGCCACGCCGCTGGCCCCGGACGACGCGTTGGGAATGGGGCAGGACCGGGTGAGGGTGCGCGCGGCGATCCGGACCCTGCCTCCCGAGCAGCGGGAGGTGGTGGAGCTGGCCTACTTCGAGGGGCTGTCGCAGCGAGAGATCGCCGAGCGCACCGGGCATCCGTTGGGCACGGTGAAGACGCGGGCGCGGCTGGCGCTGGAGAAGCTCGCCGACGTGCTCGGGCGGGGCGGCTGAGGCCTCACGTTAAGGGAGTCTTAAGAACCTCCGGGTACTGTCGGCCTTCATTCATCCATTCGTGACGGCACCGTGGTGACCGGGAGGGAGAGGAGGCGAGCGGGAGATGGGGGAGCGAATCCTGCTGGTGGAGGACGACGCCCGGCTGGGCGCGCAGATCGTCGAGCACCTGAAGGGCGCTGGGTTCGAGGCGGAGTGGTGGACGGAGGGGCGGATGCTGCTGCCCGGCGAGCTCCCCGACGTGGGGTTGGTGGTGCTGGACCTGATGCTGCCGGGGACGTACGGGCTGGACATGCTCAAGGCGCTCCGGGGGTTCTCGGAGGTGCCGGTGCTCATCCTGAGCGCGCGCAACGACACGCTGGACAAGGTGCGGGCGCTGAAGCTGGGCGCGGATGACTACCTGACGAAGCCGTTCTGGCCGGAGGAGCTCATCGAGCGGGTGCGCGCGCGGCTGCGCCGGCCGGTGTTGCAGAAGCCGGAGTCGGTGCTGGAGCTGGGGCCGCTGCGCGTGGACTTCCTGGGGCGCGAGGTGCGCGTGGAGGGGCGCGTCGTGGAGTTGACGCGGGTGGAGTTCGACGTGCTGGCGGCGCTGGCGCGCAGGCCTCGTGAGGCGGTGACGCGGCAGTGGCTGGTGGAGCACGTGTTGGATCCGGAGCGCGAGGGGACGGAGCGGACGCTGGACGTGCACGTGTCGCGGCTGCGCAGGAAGCTGGCGCCGGCGCAGTGCGTGGAGACGGTGTGGGGCGTGGGGTACCGGCTGGTCGAGGGAGAGGGTTCGTGAAGCTGCGCTTGCGCCTGGCGCTCACGGCGATGGCGGCGGCGCTGCCGGTCGTGGTGGCGATGGCGTACTTCCAGAAGTCCCTGCGGGAGCGCTCGCAGGAGGAGGTGCTCGAGGCCGCTACGCTGGCGCGCGTGCAGGTGGAGCGCTCGCGCTGCGAGGCGTCGCCGGAGACGTGGCGCCCGCGTCCCTCGGAGCGAGGAGCGCCGCCGCCTCGGCGTGGGGAGGATGGGCGGCCGCCACCACCGCGTCCGCTTGATGAGGGGGCGGAGCGGCGCCCGCCGCGACAGGGCGGGCTTGGTGCCGAGGCTGTCCGACCACCCTCACCGCGCGCGCAGGATGAAGGCGCGGAGGGGCGCCCGCCGCGACAGGGCGGGCCCGGTGATGAGGCTTTCCGACCACCCTCACCGCGCGCGCAGGATGAAGACGCGGAGCTGCGCCCGCCGCGTCAGGGCGGGGCTCGTGGCGGCGATGGGGCGGGGCCTCCCGCCTTCGCGGATGCTCCAGCCGGCCGCGGGCGCTCCGGTGCTGCCACGGCGAATGGCCTCGGTCCGTCTCTCTTCGACAACGGGCGTCCTCCACCTCCGGCGGACGGTGATGGCGGGCGTGCACCCGCGCGAGTCGAGCACTTCCCCTACGACGCCCAGTTCGTCTCACGCAATCCGAGGGCCCCCGTGTTGTCGGAGGACATGCGGGTCGCGGCGAGTGACGGGACGGTGGTGCGCCGCTTCGAGCAGGACGGACGGCGCATGCTCGAAGTGCTGCTGCGCATGCCGTGGGAAGGGGGACCGTGTGCATTCATCCTCGCGCGCCGGGAGGAGCCGCCGCCTCCCTCGATGCTCTCCCTGCCGCCGCTCAAGGACTGGAGCCTGCTGGTCTCCACCGTCGTGGCCTCGGTGGTGCTCGCGCTGGGCCCGGTGGTCCGCAGGATCCGCATGCTCACCGAGGACGTGCGCGCCTCGGCCCGCAGCGGCTACGCGCAGCCGGTGGCCGTGCGCGGACAGGATGAGATCGCCGACCTGGCGCGCGCCTTCCAGGAGGCTCGCGCGGAGATCCAAGCGCGGATGGCGCACCAGGAGGCGCGTGAGCAGGGCCTGCGTGACTTCCTGGCCAACACCACGCATGACGTGATGACGCCGCTCACGGTGTTGCAGGGCAACCTGTCCGCGATGCAGCAGCGCGCGTCGCGCGGCGAGCCCGTGTCCGCGACAGAGGTGGCCTCCGCGATGAGCGAGGCCCACTATCTGACCTCCCTCGTCCACAACCTCGCCGCGGCGACGCGGCTGGAGGCCGGCGCGCCCCACGTCCAGCGCGTACCCGTGGACCTCAATGACGTGGTGGGCCGGGTCCTCGGTCGTCACCAGCCCATCGCCCGGCAGCAGCGCATCTCCCTGGAGAGCGGCGTTCCCGCCGTGCCCGTGCGAGTGCTCGGCGACGTGACGCTCATCGAGCAGGCCGTGAGCAACGTCGTGGGCAATGGCGTGCGCCACGGCCGCGAGGACGGCCACGTGGCGGTGGTGCTGGAGAGCACCCGCGAAGGTCGCTTCCACCTGCGCGTCCTCGACGACGGGCCCGGCATCCCCGAGGACGAGCGCGCGCGGCTGCTCGCCCGGGGTGCGCGTGGCAACGCGGCCCGCACGCGCGCGCCGGAGGGGCAGGGGCTCGGGCTGCACATCGCCCACGACGTGGCCCAGGCCCACGGCTGGACCCTGACCCTGAGCCCGTCGGAGTACGGCGGGCTCGAGGTGTGCTTCTCCGGCGAGGTGCTCGCCGATGATGCCCCGGTGTCTCGCGGGTGACGCCGGGGCCGCGAGCTCATTCGAGCTCGCTGGCGTCGTAGCGTCCGCTCTCCAGCTTCCGCAGATACTCCTCGAAGAAGTCCTCCATCGAGTCGGCGAACGGGCCAAGCGGACCGCCGTGGATCTCCCAGCGAATCACCTGCCCGACGCTGCCGTGCTCCTCGGGCTCCAGGTCCACGCAGTACAGGTTGCCGCCACTGTCCGAGGCGAAGGGCACCCAGCCCGGGTGCCACCACGTCCACTTCACGAACCGCTGGTCCTTGGACAGCTCGTGGGGCCGGGCCTTCTTGAAGACGCCATTGTCGACGTGCTCCCGCAGGCCCTTCCACAGCTCCTGGATCTGCTCCGTGGTCAACACGTCGTACTCGGAGATGGACAGACCTCGGGACGTCGGGGTTCCGCCGCCGAACTTCTGGAGGAACGCGCGGAAGTCCGAGGGCAGCGCCTTGCCGACCTGCTTCTCCAGCGCGGCGATCCGCTCGGGCGTGGCGGGGCGGTTGACCGTCAGCCGCGAGGCATGGTCCGGGTGGTGCTTGTCGGCCCAGTCGCCAATCTGCTTCCAGATGCCGTCCATGCGCTTGCGCGCGGCCTGTTCCCGCGTGGGGCTTCCGGCCGCGAGCAGCCGCTCGATGACCTTCGTGTGGCCACGGCGCGTCGCCAAGTCGATGGGGTAGTAGCCCACGGTGTTGGCGAGGTGCGGGTCCGCGCGCGCCGCGAGCAGCGCCTCCAGCGGCTCCACGTCCTCGATGCAGGCCGCCAGGTGCAGCGGCGTCCAGCCTCGGGCATTGGGCTGGTTCGGATTGGCCCCCGCGCGCAGCAGCGCGCTCACGATTCGCGGCGACGGAGTGCTGAACAGCTCGTCCTCGTTGACGGTGAGGGTGAGCGCGGTGTCGCCCTCGTCATCCGTCGCGAGGTGATTGACGTTGGCGCCCTTCGCGATGAGCCGCTCGACGGCACCCTCGTTCCCGGCGCGGATGGCCCACATCAGGGCCGTCCACCCGCGGTCGTTGACGGTCTCCACCGAGGCGCCGTGCTCCAGCAGCAGCTCCGTCAGCTTCGGCTGGTCCTTGAACGTCGCGGCCAGCATCAAGGGCGTCTCCTCCTGCCCGTTGGGAGCGTTGACGTCCACCCCCGCCTTCAGGAGCACCGCGAGGATGTCCTCCGACGGCGCCTCGTTGTCCTCGCCGAACAGGTCCGTGAGCACCGTGGAGCCCGCTTCGTCGTTCCAGCGCTGGTTGACGTTGGAGCCCTTGTCGATGAGCAGCCTCACCAGCGCCACCCCCTCGTCACCCGACTGCGCCGTGGCGAACGAGAGCGCGATGGCCCCATCCGAGTCCTGGGCGTGGACGTCCGCGCCGGCGTCGAGCAGCAGTCGGACCAGCTCCAGGCTGCCCTCGCTGGCCGCGGAGTGCAGGGCGGGGTAGCCCTTGGCGTCGACGGTGTTCGGGTTGGCGCCCGCCGCGAGCTGCTTCGCGACGTCCTTGGCGTTCGAGGCTTCGATGGCTGCGAGCAGCCTGGCGTCCAGGGGGGACAACTTCTTCTTGGGCGACATGAGGGGGGCTCCGGCGGGGACGGTCGTTCTCCTGAACGTCGCCTCGGCGGAAATGTCGCGACCCGACCGGTTTCAGGGGAAGCGCGCGAGGAAGGCCGCGAGCAGGGGGCCTCCTCGTCGCGCCTCCTCGGGGGAGCCGGGCCCGCCCTCGCGCAGCCGGGTGCGCAGCTCCTCGAGCGCCGGCTTCATCGCGTCATAGGCCTCGCTCGCCGCCTCCGCGTTGTCGAAGAAGCGATGGTGGAGCAACCAGCCCGACACGGCGCAGGTGACGGCATGGAACGAGCGGCTGTCATCGCGCTCGTACGTGAGTCGCAACTGCCCCGCGAGCTCCTCATCCCGAGCGATGGTGCCCCCCTGCGAGCCCGCCCAGCCGAGCGAGGCTCCTGCTTCGTACGGGGTCCATTCGACCGGCGGGGCGTGCATCGGCCCACCATTCCAGCGAGCCCCGTGAGGGTGCAAGCGCTGGTGCGCGCGTGTGTCCCGCGGGCGTCGACATGGGGGCAGGGGAGCGCCTCGATGACGCGAGGCAGGCCGCGCGGTGGGCCCGGGGCTCGCGCCCGGCAACGTGCGGGCCCGTTGCGCATCCCCGCGCGGTGCTCCACGTTCCAGACAGGTTCCCCTGGCTGACGCCGCGCCGCCGGAGGGGGCGGGTCTCGTGCCCAGGGGTTGGGGCGCGAGACACCTGGTCGAGTCGAGACGAGGGGGCCCGCGTCATGCCAGCCGAACCGTCCAGCCCACGTGGTCCTCGCCCGTCGGGGCGCTCCTCGCGAGGGTGGCCTCCGACGTCGCGACAGGCCTGGCGACGCTCCCTGTCCATCCTCGCCATGCTGCTGCTCCTCGTGGCCGGCGAAATCTATGTGAGCGTCCTGGTGGGCCGACGCCTGTCCTTGATGCTCGTCGTCGCGCTGACCTGCGTGGTCATCAGCGTCGTGGTCTTCGGCTACCTCTTCATCTCGGACCGCGGCGACCTTCCACGTCCATGACGCCGGGAGCGCGCGCCGTGGGGAAGTGCACGGCGAATCGTCCTGGAGGCCCAGGTGTGGGGTGAACAGTGACACCGGGCCTGGTTTGTGTGGCGCGCCGCGAGGCGGCTAACCTGCCGTGTCCATGAAGGCGCTCATCGTCTCCCTGTTCTTGTTGGGTTCGGCTCCTCCCGCCGCGACTCCGGCGCTGGCACCGGAAGCACTCTCGGCGCCGCCCGTCTCGGATGATTCCCCGACGGCGTGGGCCTGTACCGTCGACACGCTTCGCGAGGGCAAGGAGTGTGTCTTCGAGTCCGAGGCCACGCCAGGCACACCGAGCCCCGAGCAGGACGCCGCCAACCGCAAGCTGCTCAAGGACATCTCCCGCGCGCTGTGCACGGAGACGGTGGGCAATGCGCGCGAGGGCGTCTCCGACGCGACGCTCGTGGCGATGTGCGAGAAGCGCTATCTCGCCGCCGTGGACAAATGCGGGCTGGGGGGCAACGTGTCCATCGTGGACTCGAAGGGCCGCTTCGCGGCGACGGCGCGCACGTGCTACCGCGGCCTGTCCACGGTCCTCCAGGAGGCGCAGTTGATGGCCACCGTGGCCGCGCCCTGCTGTGAGTGCGCCGCGCGCCGAGGCTGTCCCGCCGCCGGCGACCGCTGCTACGCGGACGTCGCCCAGCAGCAGACCAGCCCCGCGACGCTCGCGTGCCTGAGCGAGCGCTGCGAGGACGTGTGCTCCGTCGTGTTGCCCTCGACGTCCACGGCGCCCACCGCGCGCGAGCGTGCGGGGTCGTCTCGTTCCGGTTCGGCTTCGCTCTAGGAGTCTGCGCCATGCGCCACCATCCCTGGACTGTCCCCACCTGGGCCCTGTTGGGCTCGCTCGCCGCCGGCTGCGGCGCGTCGCACTCCCATGTCACCTGGACGGAGTCGCCGCCCCGCGAGGACGCGCCCGTCGTCGAGAAGGCCCGCGAGGCCCCGCCGCCCAGCGCCTCCGCGGACCCCAAGGGCTTCGTCGCGCGCTATCCGAATCCGGCCCTGTGCGAGGCCGCCGCGCGTCGGGTCCAGGCCGAGTCCCGCGACGAGGGCTGGGCCGCCCTCAAGGCCTGCATCGAGCTGACGCCCTTCACCCAGCTTCGAGCGCTGCTCGGCGGCGCGTGGGCGGAGGACCTGAAGGTGCGTCCCGAGGCCGCGAACCTCATCGCGCGCGTGGTGGCGCAGCGCGGGGGCAGCGTGCCCGGTGAGCTCCAGTACCTGCAGGAGCGCAAGATCCCCATCTTCTCCCTCGCCTCCGCGGTGGAGCGGCCGGACACGTACAAGGGCCGCTACGTGCTGCTGCGCGCGCGCGTGGCGGACCAGCGCTCGGAAGGGGAGAAGCCCACGGTGTGGCTGGTGGAGCACACGCTGGCCTCGGTGGAGTCGGATGCCCCGGTGGGCTACGGGGAGACGTTCGACACCACCACGACGACGAACGGTGACCTGGGTGGGCAGACGCAGCTCACGGGGCCGGGGCGGCTGGGTGGGAACCTCAGCACCCGCGAGCGCGGCACCGCGTCCACCACGCGCAAGCACTTCGACAATGTCTCGGACGAGACGGGCCGGGAGGCGCTGGGGCGGCTCTCCGGCGCGGACCCCTTCCTCGAGGCGCGTCGCGAGTACGTCTTCCTGGCGCGCTTCGACGGGGTGCGGTTGACGTCGGGCGGCAACGACGATGACGCCGAGGCGCCGCGCATCCCGGTGCTGACCATCGTCAGCTACCACGCCCCGCAGGCGCTCGTCGTCTACTGAGCCGTCGCCGTCGCGAGGCCCAGGCCCGCAAGAAAAAACGAGGCGCCGGGGACTGTCCCGACGCCTCGTCTGGGGAGCTGGCCCCGCGCCAACCCCACCTGATTCCGAGAGTTCCGCGGGAAAAAACGGCCTCTCATCCAGGAGACCCCTCGCGCTCGGGGTCGGCCACGAGCTGCGTGGATTTTTCCTCTCGCCGTGGCGCACGCACATCGCGCGCTGTGAGGCGGAGTGGGGAAGCGGGCTACGGGAGCTGGGCGCTCGTGATGACGAAGGCCTGGGTGCTGTCGCGTCCGGACTCGAGCCGCACGGACACCGGCTGGGCCGGCGTGGTGCCCAGGCTCACGCCCACCGGGGCCTCCACCTGCACCTGGAAGGTGCCGGGGATGAGGAACCGGAAGGTGGCCTCGAAGGTGCCGTCCGCGTTGGCGTCCGTCAGCGGCAGTGTCTCGCGGCTGCCCTCGGCGTTGATGAGCACCGCGTTGAGGTTCGCGAGCGTGAGGACCTGGCCCTCGAGTGTCGGCAGGACGACACCGGCGCCGAGCGTCACCTCCACGTCGATGCTCGCGGAGGCGGTCAGCTCCGCGGACTTGATGACGGGGCTCATCACCCAGCGGCCGGAGTTGCCGGCCTCCTTGCCGAAGCTCTGCGCCACGTCGAAGTCGACCAGGAGGATCTTCTGCTCACCCTCGATGGTGAGCTTCTCCGTGAACTTCACCTTCAGGCCGGAGGAGCCGTAGCTGGGCATGTGCAGCCGACCGGACACCTCGGCGCCCTCGGGCAGGCCCGCGTAGTCATCCGAGGTGGCGAAGATGGACGTGGTGCCGTCCTCGTTGCGCACCTCCAGGTAGCCGCCGGTGATGACGAAGCGCAGCTGGTCGTAGTCGCCGTTGGGCACCACGGCCTCGGACACGAGCTCCGAGGTGGAGTTGGCCAGCTCCAGCAGGCTCACCGTCACGGGCTCGTCGCGCAGGACGACGCGGCCGCCCTCGGAGTCTCCGCCCTGCAGGTAGATGCTCGAGATGGTGACCACCGCCGTCTCGATGCCGTCACCCGGCGCGTCCGTCAGCAGGATGGAGACCTTTCCATCATCGCCACCACCACAGCCGAGCAGTGGCAACAGCAACACCATGGCGAACCTCGAGACGAGGCTCGCGCGAAGCGAGTCGATGAACGACATGAGGGCTTTTCTCCAGCGAAGGGGCCTCGGGGTGGAGGCCGTTTCGACGGAAATGACTCGCCACCGGACGCATCGGCCACGAGAAAGGCGGTGGACCTGTCCGCATCCTCACCCCGCGTGGAGGTGGGCGTGTCCGGTAGCGTGTGTCGCCGTCCGACTCAGGGCCCGCCCGAGTCCAGTCCGTGCTTGCGCAGGAGCTTGCGCAGGTACACGCGGTCGATGCCCGCTTCACGCGCCGCGCGGGACACGTTGCCCTCGCAGCGCTCGACGAGGTTGCGCAGGTAGTCGCGCTCGAAGCCCTCGATGAGGCGCTCCTTGGCTTCCTTGAAGGGCAGGTCGAGCGCCAGCGACAGCGTGGACTCGTCGTCCTCCTCGTCCTGGGAGGAGGGCGCGCGAGGGGGCGCCTCGGGCAGGTCGGGCATCTCCGGGAGCGCCTCCTCGCCCATGCTGACCACGCGGTCCACCACGTTGCGCAGCTCGCGCACGTTGCCCGGCCACGGGTACTGCGTCAGCAGGGCGCGCGTGACCTCGGAGAGGGCGCTGGGAGGCTTGCCCAGGCGCGAGAGGACGGTGTCGATGAGCAGGGGGATGTCCTCGGGGCGCTCGCGCAGGGGCGGCAGCACGACGCGCAGCACCGCGAGGCGGTGGAACAAGTCGCCCCGGAAGCGGCCCTGCTTCACCGCGCCCTCGAGGTCCTGGTGCGTGGCGGCGACGACGCGCACGTCGAAGGTGCGGTAGTCGTTGGCGCCCACGCGCTTGACCTGCCGGCGCTCCAGCACGCGCAGGAGGCGCGGTTGGACCTCGAGCGGGAGCTCGCCCACCTCGTCGAGGAAGAGGGTGCCGCCGTGGGCGCGCTCGAAGGCGCCCGCGCGATCCGCCTGGGCCCCGGTGAAGGCGCCCTTCACGTGGCCGAACAGCTCGCTCTCCAGGAGCTGGGGAGGGATGCCCGCGAGGTCCGCGATGACGAAGGGGCCCTTGCCGCGCGAGCCGTGCGTGTGGATGGCCTCCGCGCACAGCTCCTTGCCGGTGCCCGTCTCGCCCTGGATGAGGACGTCGGACTCGCCCTGCTGGGTCATCCGCTCCAGGAGGGTGAAGACCTCCCGCATGCGGCGGCTGGTGCCCACCAGGCCCCCGAAGCTCGTCCGGGTGGAGAGGGGCGGAGCCTTGGACTTCTCGCCTTCGGCGACGAGCCGCAGCTCCGTCGTACCAAGGGTCAGCGTGGCCCCTGGACGAACCTCCAATTCCGAGAAGCGCATGCCCTCGCAGAAGGAGCCATTGCGCGAGCCCGGATCCGTGGCGCGCACGAGATTGTCCCGGACCTCCAGCAGCAGGTGCTGCCTGGAGACGGCGCGATCCGGCAGGACGATGTCCGCCGACGCCTCGGAGCCCACCCGGTAGCGCCCTGGCGCCAGCGGATACACCCGTCCGGCATCCGGCCCGGACAGCACCGCCAGCTTCACCCGGACGCGCGCGCTCCGGAGTGCCGGCAGGGTATCGGTCCGGACCAGCGCGTCATCCCCATCCTCGTCTCCCATACTTGCCACGGTCCGGAACATAGCACGGGGAAGACCTGGGAAGTTCGGGGTCCCAGGAAAGTGGGGTAGGGTCTGTTCTTGATATGGCCTTGCAGCCCGGCGACAGGTTCGGCCGATACGAGTTGGTGTCCTGGCTCGGTCGGGGGGGAATGGCGGAGACGTGGCGTGCCCGGTGGATGGGCGACGCTGGCGTGACGAAGTCCGTCCTCATCAAGAAGGTGCTCCCGGAGTTCGTGGCGGACGACGCGTTCGTGTCGATGTTCGTCAACGAGGCGAGAATCTCCGCCACGCTGTCCCACGGGAACATCGCGCAGGTCTTCGACTTCGGGCGGGTGGATGGGCAGTACTACCTGGCGATGGAGCTGGTGGACGGGCCGCCGCTGCACCGCATCATGAAGCGGGCGGTGAAGACGGGCCTGCCGCGGTTGCCCATTCCGATCGCGACGTACATCACGTTGGAGATCTGCCGGGGGCTGCACTACGCGCACACGCGGACGGATGACAAGGGTGTGCCGCTGGGCATCGTGCACCGGGACATCTCTCCGGACAACGTGCTGGTCAGCTACGAGGGGCAGGTGAAGATCGTCGACTTCGGCATCGCGAAGGCGCGGATGGCGCGCAACTTCCAGACGGAGCCGGGGGTGGTGAAGGGGAAGTACCTGTTCTTCTCGCCGGAGCAGGCGCGAGGGCGGGAGGTGGATGCGCGGACGGATGTGTGGGCGACGGGGCTGGTGCTGTACGAGATGTTGTGCGGGCAGCCGCCGGTGTCGGGCTCGCAGGCGGCGGTGATGATGAAGATGGCGAACGGGGAGTTTCCTTCGCCTCGGGAGGTGTACGCGGGCATCCCGGAGGAGCTGGACGACATCGTCATGAAGGCGCTGTCGGTGGATTTGTCGGCGCGGTACGAGTCGGCGAATGCGTTCGCGGATGCGCTGGCGGGGTTCCTGTACTCGTATTCACCGCGCTTCTCGGCGATGAACCTGGCGTACCTGGCGCGGGTGCTGTTCCGTGGGGACATGGCACAGGAGGGGCGGGAGTTGTCCGTGCCTCCGTCGTTCATCGATGAGCTGACGCTGTGGCGGCAGCAAGCGGAGACGCCGGCGGAGGTGCCGCCGCAGCCCTCACGTGGGTCGAAGCCGGTGGTCTCGCAGGTGCTGTCCAAGGTCGAGACGGACTTGAAGCCCCGGCTTCAGCGGGCGACGCGGAAGCTGTTGCCCGCGGTGAGCGAGGCGCCGCCTCCGGTCGTGGATGATGCGCCCGAGGTTCCGACGCACGCGACGGGGAGCCTCGCACGCGGGACGAAATGGGGGATGCTGATGGTCGCCGCGGCGGTCGTGGGCGCGCTGTGGGGGGGCGTCTATTGGCTCTTCGGGAGGAGTCGGGAGCTCCCCCTGCCGCAGTCCTCCCGCCCGCAGGTGAATCCCGCGTACCCGATTCCGGGGCGGCTCGACGAAGAACAGGGCGCGCGCCGGATGTCGGCCGCGGAGCTCGCCGAGGAGGCTCGGAAGAAGGCTCAACGCGCTCGGGATGACGGGGCCTATCGGAGCGCCGCGGACTTCGCGGATCAATGTCTCAAGAACGTACCGGACCATCCTCAGTGTCTGTTGATTGCTGGGGCCAGCCATGCGCGAGACGGGAGGTTCGAGGAGGCCGCTGCTCGGTATCAGCGGTTCGTCGAGCGTCACCCCGAGCATGATTTCGCGAAGACCGCGCGGACCCTGGTGGAGGAGTACTCGAGGAAGAGCGCGGAGGCGAAGGTCGCGCAACCCAAGGAAGCTCCTCCCGGATACAAGGTCATCTACGACAAGGATGCCCCTGCGAATCCACCAGCGGGAGCTGGTTCCGCCACATCTTCGAACCCGAGCACCCCTGAGAGCGTGGCGCGCGACTTGGTTCAGAAGACCCGGGAGTTGCTCAAGCGACAGAAATACCCGGCGGCTCTGGAGATCGCGCAGGAATGCCATGCGATGTTTCCCGAAGATCCTGATTGCCACCTGGTCCTGGGAATCACATACGCCCGGCTCAACAAGATCGATGAGGGGGCAAAGAGCTACAGGCGTTTCCTTGAGCTTGCTCCGAAAAACCATCCGAGCCGCAGCGGAGTGACGAGTCTGCTCAAGGCCTACGACTCAAGCCGCTATTGACCCATTCTACCGCCACGGCACGCGCCCATGTCCACCGAACGGAACCAACGCTTCGGCCGATACGAGCTCCAGTCCCTCCTGGGCCGGGGCGGGATGGCGGAGACGTGGCGCGCGAAGCTCGTCGGTGCCGCGGGCGTCACCAAGCCGGTCCTCATCAAGATGGTGCTGCCCGAGTTCGCCAACCACTCGGACTTCATCTCCCGGTTCATCAGTGAAGCGCGCATCTCCTCCACGCTGTCCCACGGCAACATCGCCCAGGTCTTCGAGTTCGGGCGCGTCGAAGGCCAGTACTTCCTCGCCATGGAGCTGGTCGACGGCCAGCCCCTCCATCGCGTCCTGAAGCGCGCCGCCAGGCTCGGCCTGCCGCGACTGCCGCCTCCGCTCGCCGCGTACATCGCCCTGGAGATGTGTCGGGGCCTGCACTACGCGCACACGCGCACCGACGAGAAGGGCGCCCCGCTGGGCATCGTCCACCGCGACATCTCTCCGGACAACGTCCTCATCAGCTACGAGGGCCAGGTCAAGATCGTCGACTTCGGCATCGCCAAGGCCCGCATGGCGCGCGACTTCGAGACCCAGCCCGGCGTCGTGCGCGGCAAGTACCTCTACTTCTCCCCCGAGCAGGCCAAGGGCCTGGAGGTCGATGCCCAGAGTGACGTCTGGTCCACGGGGCTCGTGCTCTACGAGATGCTCTGCGGACAACCTCCCGTCACCGGCACCCAGGCCTCGGTGATGCTGCGGCTGGCCTACGGCGAGTTCCCTCCACCCCGACACCTTCGCCCCAGCCTCCCCGCCGAGCTGGACGCGCTCATCATGTCCGCCCTCTCGGTGGACCTGTCCGCGCGCTTCCACTCCGCGCATGTCTTCGCCGAAGGGCTCGCGGAGTTCCTCTACTCCCAGAACCGCTCGTTCTCGTCCCAGGACCTGGCGCACGCACTCCGGCTGCTCTTCCGCGAGGACCTCCAGAAGGAGGGACGCACCCTCAACGTCCCTCGCTCCTTCGAGGAGGAGTTCGCGTCCTGGCGCACCTCCGAGGCCCGCTCCAGGCCCCCCTCGAAGCCGCACCCCCGGGAGACCCTGGAGCTCCCCGCCGCTCCACACCCCGGCACCATGCCCCTGGCCAGGAGTCCGGACCTGGACCGCACGGTGCTCGATGCCGCGCGCCTGTCCGGCGAGCCGCCCACGCAGCTGCTCGGCGCGTTCGGGCTCATGTCGCGCCTGTGGCTCTCCCGCAGATGGCGTGTGGCCGGACTCGTGTCCCTCGGGGGGATCGGCACGGTGCTCACCGGACTCCTGATCGCCCGCGCCATCCCCTCGGACTCCACCGGCACTCCGGTAGCGGGGGACGACACGCGGCCCGTGACCGGCGAGCTGCGCCCTCCCGCCGTCATCGCGTATCCCGTGAGGGAGCTGATGCTCGAGGCGGACCGCGATGTCCTCATCGTTCCGCGGACGTTCCGGACCTTCGAGTCGCTCGACCCCTCGCGGACCTATGCGCTCGGCGACGCGACGGTCCCCGCCCAGGACGAGCCCGAGGTCCTCACCCCCGACGTCGACGGGCCGACCCCGGTCTTCCATCTGTTGTCCGGGGACGCGGACACACTCCCCGAGGCCGTCCGTCTCGGTCAGGTGACGCTCGCCCCGACGCGCTTCTCGGGGGCCCGCTTCGCCTCGCTGTTCAGGCTGGGACCGCCGGGGCTTCGCGCCATCCCCGGACGCACCATCCGACTCGCGGGCCGTGGCCGCGAAGAGTTCCAGACCACGACCTTCCGCCCGGACGCGGAAGGCCTCCTCATGAAGCGAGCGCTCACGCTCACCGGTCTGGACCCGGCGGTCCTGTACTCCCTCAAGCTGGAGCCGACCGAGCGCGACGCGTTCCTCCACGGACCCAAGGCAGGACCCGCGCGCGCCGTCCTCTGCGCGCAGTGGGTGCCCGACGCCGATGCGGCGCCACGCAACGCCCCCAGGCCCGAGCGGGAAGGGGCCCTGCTCCAGTTCCTCCTCTCCGTCGGTACCGAGCGTCGCGTTCGAGGCGTGCTCGGGCTGCGGTGTGCATTCATCGACGACAGCGTGGACGGCAACTCGGGCGCGCTGCGGCTGCGCATCGAGGAGCCGGAGCCCTCCCAGCGTCCGCCGCCGAAGAAGGCGCGGAGCGCGGACGTGGGGACGCTGGTCCTGCAGATGCGGCAACGGCTGCAGGCCGGTGACGCCGGGGGCGCGCGCTCGCTCGGGGAGAAGTGTCTGTCCTTGGCCCCCCAGCACGCGGAATGTCTGCTCATGTCCGGGACCGCGTCGACGCTGGAGGGGCGCCCGGACGAGGCGGCGCGCCTCTACAGACGGTTCCTGGAGCTGCATCCCCGGCATGCACAGACGGAGGTCGTGAAGGGCTTGTTGTCAGGTCTGGAAGGGGTGGATCCACCGCGGTGAGCGTTCGTTCGTGACCTGTCGTATCTTCCGCGCAAGGCCCGGGGGGGCACTCATGGCGCATGATCCACATGAGCAGTTCGGACGCTACGAGCTCCAGTTCCTCATCGGCCGTGGCGGCATGGCGGAGACGTGGCGCGCGCGGCTGCTCGGCGCCGCCGGAGTCACCAAGCCCGTCCTCATCAAGAAGGTCCTGCCCGAGTTCGCCGACGACGACGCCTTCGTCTCCATGTTCATCAGCGAGGCGCGTATCTCGGCCTCGCTGTCCCACGGCAACGTCGCGCAGGTCTTCGACTTCGGGATGATGGATGGCCAGTACTTCCTGGCCATGGAGCTGGTGGATGGACAGCCGCTCCATCGCGTCCTGAAGCGGGGCGCGCGGATGGGCCTGCCGCGTCTACCCATCCCCCTGGCCGTCTATGTCGCCCTGGAGATGTGTCGGGGATTGAACTACGCGCACACGCGCACGAACGAGAGGGGCGTGCCGCTGGGCATCGTCCACCGCGACATCTCTCCGGACAATGTCCTCATCAGCTACGAGGGCCAGGTCAAGATTGTCGACTTCGGCATCGCCAAGGCCCGCATGCTGCGCGGCTTCCACACGGAGCCCGGCGTCGTGCGCGGCAAGTACCTGTACTTCTCCCCCGAGCAGGCCCGGGGGCGCGACGTGGATGCTCGCACGGATATCTGGGCCACGGGACTGGTGCTGTACGAGATGCTCTGCGGACAGCCTCCCGTGGTGGGCCCCGAGCCGGTGGTCCTCACCCGCATGGCCCAGGGCGACTTCCCGCCGCCCATCCAATTGCGCCAGGAGCTGCCGCCCGAGCTGAATGAGCTGATCCTCAAGGCGCTGTCGGTGGACGTGGCGCGGCGCTTCGAGTCCGCCAATGCCTTCGGCGACACGCTGGCCGCGTTCCTCTATTCGTTCGCGCCCCGGTTCTCGACGATGAACCTGGCCTACCTGGTTCGTGAGCTGTTCCGGGAGGACTTGCAGAAGGACGGCCGTGAGCTCCAGGTCCCTCCCGCCTTCGTCGAGGAGCTGTCGACGTGGCGCGAGCAGGAGTCACCAGGCTCCGGTCCCCGAGCCCCGCTGCCGGACGTGACGCCCGAGGATGCTCGACCCACGACGCCCGGAGTGGGGGCCGGGGTTCGCCCCGCGCCATCCGGTCCTCCGCTGGCGTCCACGCGGCCCACGACGCCTGGACCCGCGAAGGCAGTGAGAGGGGATGGCGGGGCAGGGGAGCGCTCGACCGGCGGGGGCGCCTCGCCAGCAACGCCGCCGCGCGCCTCGACGTCGGGGTCAGCGACCCGGTCCACGCCGCCTCGGTCCGCGGTGACTTCCGGCCCCCGGGCCATGCCTGGCGGCGCGGTGTCCTCGGTGGAGGCGTCGAACGGTGGAGCCCCGAGTCCGACGACTCCGGGCCCCTCATCACCGCGTCGAACCCAGACGTCTGGGGAGCTGCCTGCGTCCTCGGCCAGCACCTCCGAGGCGCGGTCGTTCTCGGCGTCTCCAGCACGTCGTACCCGCACCGAGGGCTCGTTGCCCGCGGCACCTGAGCTCACGGTGCCCGCGTTCGCATTCTCCGCTTCCGCTCCGTCGGGGCCATCCGTGTCGCCGCCTCCTCGACGCACCCGCACGGAGGGCTCGCTGGCCGCGGTGGTCCCCGAGGCTCCCGACTCCACGGTGCCGGAGTTCTCGCTCTCCGCTTCGAACCCGTCGGGACCTTCATCGTCGCCGCCCCGACGCGCCCGCACGGAAGGCTCGCTGCCCTCGGTGGTCCCCGAGGCTTCCGAGTTCACGAGGCCGGAGTTCTCGCTCTCGGCGTTGATCGCATCGGGACCTTCGTCGACGACGCCACCGCGTCGCACGCAGACCTCGACCTTGTTCTCCGTGGCGAGCGATGACGCGGCGGAGAACACGATGCCCGCGTTCTCGGTCTCCGCCTCGAGCTCGTCGGGGGGCTCGGTTTCGTCACCTCGCCGTACGCAGACTGCGGGCTCGCTCCCCGCGGCGGTTCACGACGCCTCGTCGGCCGTGAGCACGCCCACCGTGCGGTTCCCCTCGGTCCAGGGGCCTTCCTCGTCGTCACCACACCGCACCCAGACCTCGGGCTCGATGCCCAGCGACCTCCAGGAGGTGTCGTCGGCGCGCGCGGCGAACAGCCATCCGGAGGGGTACCCCGGATCCGCCCAAACAACCTCGGGGGCGGCTCCTCCGCTTCCACGTCGCACGCAGACCTCGGGCTCGATGCCCATGGTCCTCCAGGAGGTGCCGTCGGCGCGCGCGGCGACCAGCTATCCGGAGGGGTACCCCGGATCGGCCCCATCCACCTCGGCGGCGGCCTCTCCGCCCCCACGTCGCACCCAGACCTCGGGTCCGGTTCCCCTGGTCGCCCAGGACGCGTCGACTCGTGCGGCGAGCTCGCCCGCGGAGGGGCACTCAGCTCCCGCGCCAGGAACCGTGGCGACCTCCACTTCGTCGCCACGTCGTACTCGCACCCTCGGCTCGATTCCCGCGGTCGTCCCGGAGTCATCCGCGCGTGCGGCGAGCGCCTCCGTGGAGTCACCGCACCCAGGGGCCACCTCCGCGACGCCGGGGGCGCCACGTCGTACCCACACCCTGGATTCAGCTCCCAGGGCCATCCCGGAAGCCTCCACACGTGCGGCGAGCGCGCCCACGGAGGTGCTTCGCTCGGACGCCGTGCCGACCCCGCCTTTCCCCGCGTCGCCGCCTCCGCGTCGCACGCTGCCCGCGGGGATGGCGCCCATGTCGAATCAGGAGGCCTCGGCGCGCGCCGCGAACGCGCCCACCGTGGTGCTGAACTCGGTTCCCGCCGGGAGCGCGCCCACGGTCCGGCTCGCCTCCATCTCCATCCCGAGGCGTCATCGTCGAACCGTCATCGCCGCGGGCGCCGCCCTGCTGCTGCTCTCCGCGGTGGCCATCCCCTTCCTCGTATCGAGGCGGTCCGAGCCCGGGGAGATCTCCCCGACCCAGCCCATCCCCGCTCCGACGGAACCCGGTGGGGCGAACCCCCTCCGTCCGCAGGCGCGACCCCAGCCTGCCCCCGGTGACCCGACCGCCGCGTCCCCGGACCCACGGCCGCTCGTGGCCGTCTCGCCCCACGGTTCGCCAGGAGCCGACGGCACCGAGCCCACCGACGAGCCCGAGTCCGTGGGCGAGTACCCGAAGGAGACGGCCTTCGTGCTCGACTCGAAGCGCCACGTCCTGCGCGTGCCGCTCGACCTGGTCGCCTTCTCCCGCCTCGATGCCTCGGCCAGCTACAGCTTCTGGGGGATGACGCAGGCGAAGTGGATGGCCGACCCGCTCATCCAGGAGCCCACGCCGCGCAGGGAGCCCCTCGTCTTCTTCCTGCTCTCCGGAGACGCGGTCCGTCCCGAGGTCCGCGAGGGCATCGTGTCCCGCCACCCCATCACCCTCCAGGGCGTCCGCGCCATCTCGCTGTTCACCCTCGGCGAGCCCACGCGAGAGGACCTCTCGCCCCAGTCCGTCTACCTCCGCAAGGTCAACACCGAGGACCAACAGCGCTTCACCTTCCACCCCGAGCCCATGCGCCTCTCCGCTCGCAAGGGCTTCCTCATCAAGGGGCTCGACGTCCGGCAGACCTATGCCCTCTCACTCGTGCCCCGAGGGGAGGGCGTGTTCCTCCGAGGCCGCGCGCACGGCCCGGCCGCCCAGGTGGCCTGCCTCGAATGGTCTCCCCACGAGTCCGCCCCGGGCCCCCGCGAACCGGGCGCCCATGCCGAGCAGCCCCTGCAGGTCCTCATCTCCGAGTGGCGAGAGGCCCGCGTCCGCGGCATCCAGGGCATGCGCTGCGCCTTCATCGACGACGCCAGCTTCGACAACGAGGGCGAGGCCGAGGTCCACGTCACCCCATGGGAGAAGGCGCGCCGGCCCTCCACCCCGAATCACGAGGAGGCCGAGCGACTGGCCCTCCAGGCGCAACGGCTGGCGCGCTCCGGTCAGCACCACGACGCCTTCCTGCTCGCCGAGGACTGTCTGCGCATGGCTCCCGAGCAGCCCGACTGCCTCGTCCTCTCCGGCGCCATGCAGCTCTTGCTCGGGAGGACCGAGGGCGCCCTCGAGCGCTACCGGACCTTCGTCAAGCGGCACCCCCACCACCCCGAGGCGCGCTCGGTGAATGGCATCCTCCAGACGTATGGCCAGACAAATTCAGGGAAAACGCCCCCGCCCCTCGGGAGATGAGAGGTCGCGGGTATTCCCTGACGACCCTTTTTGAACGGGATGCCCCGGGATACCCTACGCCGCAATGGCGAATGCGCAGCACGAACAGTTTGGCCGGTACGAGCTCCAGTCGCGAATCGGCCGCGGGGGGATGGCGGAGACCTGGAGGGCCCAGCTGTTGGGGGCCGCGGGGGTCACCAAGCCCGTCCTCATCAAGAAGGTGTTGCCGGAGTACGCCAACGACGAGGCGTTCGTCTCCATGTTCATCAGCGAGGCGCGCATCTCCGCCTCGCTGTCGCACGGCGCCATCGCCCAGGTCTTCGACTTCGGGCAGGTGGATGGCGAGTACTTCCTGGCCATGGAGTTCGTGGACGGGCAGCCGCTCAACAAGGTGATGAAGCGCGCGCTGCGCTCGCAGTTCGCCAGCCTTCCGGTGCCCATCGCCACGTACATCGCCCTGGAGATGTGCCGGGGGCTGCACTACGCGCACACGCGCACGGACGACAAGGGTGAGCTGCTGCACATCGTGCACCGGGACATCTCCCCGGACAACGTGCTCATCAGCTACGAGGGCCAGGTCAAGATCGTCGACTTCGGCATCGCCAAGGCGCGCTCGCTGCGCAGCTTCGACACCGCGCCCGGCGTGGTGAAGGGCAAGTACCTGTTCTTCTCCCCCGAGCAGGCCCGGGGCGAGGAGGTGGACGCGCGCACGGACGTGTGGGCCACGGCGGTGGTGTTGTTCGAGATGGTGTGCGGCCGGCTGCCCCTGGAGGGGCCCGAGTACGCGGTGCTGCACAAGCTGCACACGCGCCAGCCGATGCCTCGCGCGCGGGACGTGCGGCCGGACGTGCCGGTGCGCCTGGACGCCATCCTCCACAAGGCGCTCGCGGTGCGGAAGGAGGACCGCTTCGAGTCCGCGCATGCCTTCGGCGACGCGCTCGCGGGGTTCCTCTTCAAGGCCGCGCCACGCTTCTCCGCGATGTCCGCCGCCTACCTGCTGCGCGAGCTGTTCCGTCCCGACATGACGGAGCTGGGCAAGGACACCAAGGTCCCCGCCTCGTTCGTGGAGGAGCTGTCCGTCTGGCGCGCCACCACCAACCTGCTGCCCCGGCCCACGGAGCTGTCGGCCCCGGAGTTGCGCACCGAGCCCGCGACGCAGGAGAGCCACCCGAGCGAGCTGCCCGACGGCGGTCAGAGCCTGGCGGAGGACGAGGACGACACGGACGGCAACTCGCCGGACCGGGGCGGCTTCTTCGAGAACGGCTTCCGCATCTCCACGCACCACGTCGTGGTGGGCACGGGGCTGCTCATCCTGCTGGCGCTCCTGTGGTCGTCCTTCGACCGGCTCAAGGCGGACTGGATGCCGCCGGAAAAGCCCGCGAGCGCGGGGCCGGCGAGGCCCCCGCTGCCCGGCCCGCAGCTCAAGGACGCGGACGCGCCGCGCGTGGCGCCGGGGCCGCCCGTCGTGAAGCCGGCGCAGCAGGCGGTGGTGACGCCCAGGAAGGAGGGCGTGGACTCCGCCCGGATGCCCGTCGCCTCGTTCCGGCTGGACGCGGCCCGGCACCTGTTCGCGGTGTCCTCCGGGCGCGCGGCGCTGGGCGCGATGGATCCGGCGCACACCTACCGCGTCACGGAGTCGACGTCGCTGACCGCGGCGGACCGGGCCAAGCCCCTGCCGAGCCTCTTCTACCTGCTGACGGGCAAGAACGTCGCGGCGGACGCGGCGGTGGGCATGGTCGGTCGCGACACGCCGCCGGCGGGCGCCGCGTCGGTGATGGTCTTCACGGTGGGCGGGCCCACGCCCCAGGACGACCTTCCCGAGCGCATCGTCTCCGTGGTGAACACCCGCACCCATCAGGAGCGCAAGCTGCTCATCCACCCGGAGTGGATGGTCACCGACGTGGGCCGCAGCTTCCTGCTCGACGGGATGGACCCCTCGGACAGCTACACGCTGTCGCTGTCGTCGGTGGGCACGGGCGCCTTCACCCGCGGCCCGGAGCAGGGGCCGGTGGTGACGGTGGCCTGTGTCCAGCAGGTCTCCCTGGAGCGCGACGGCCCCGGGACGCCTCCGGCCCGCGCCAGGCGCTTCCTCCTGTCCCAGGGCGCGGACGTCCCGCTCACCGGCGTCCACGGGCTCCACTGCGGCTTCGTGGACGATGACCCCTCGGACAACCAGGGCCAGGTGGAGGTCCGAATCACGTCCGCCAAGGGCGCGCTGGACCAGGACTTCGCCGACTCGGCCCGCGCGACGGAGCCTCCTCCGCCGCCCCAGCGCCAGGGGACCGCGAAGGCTCCCTCCGGGCCCCGGCCGGCGGCTTCGCTGGTCATCGACGAGACGCCCGAGGCCGAGACCCCGGGCCAGAAGCTGCTGACCGAGGTGCGTGAGCTGCTCAGGTCGAAGCAGTACGAGCCGGCCAGGGCGAAGGCCCGCGAGTGCATCTCCGTGGAGTCTGGGAACTACGAGTGCCACCTGCTGCTGGGCTCGGTGGAGGCCCGGCTCGGGCGCAAGGAGGAGGGGGCGAAGCACTACCGCCTCTTCCTGGACCTGGCGCCCAGCAGCCACCCCCAGGCGAGCAAGGTGCTGCGCGCGCTGCAGGAGTACGAGGGCGTGACGGGCGCCTCCCAGCAATAGGAAGGCCCGAGACGGCCGGGTGTCCGGTGCCGGTCAATCCCGGGGCGTGATGCGGCGAGTCAAAAAGGCGCCGGGTGGGGGCTTGGAAAACCGAGCGGGCCTCCCGTAGAAAGGCGCTCGCATGACGCACTCCCGCATGGTCCGTTCGCTCGCGCTTCCGGTGTTGCTCCTCTCCGCGGCTTGTGGTGACTCCGAAGACTCCATCCCCGTCCGGACCTGCGAGGTGGTGCTGACGTACGCGCCGCAGCAGTCGCTCGTGGGCGCGGTGTCGGTCGCGGGGGAATGGAATGGCTTCTCCTCCTCCGCGCTGCGCATGGCGGACCGGGGTGACGGGGTCTACACCGCGCGCCTGGAGGGGCTGGAGCCGCGCGACTACGGCTACCGCTTCGTCATCGGCCAGCAGCAGGTGATGGATCCGCAGAACCCGTACTCCCGCTGGGTGCGCGCGGAGGAGTACTCGCGCCTGACGGTGCCCGACTGCCGGCAGCCCATGCTGGAGCTGCGCCGCTTCACCGCGACGCCCGAGGGCGTGCTGGACGTGGAGGTCGCGTACGTCGACGGCACCGACGAGGCCGGCCCCGACACGGGCAAGGTGGTGGTGACGCTGGATGGCCAGCCGCGCCCCGACGCGTTCGACGCGAAGACGGGCCGCATCACCCTGCGCGAGGAGGCGCTGGGGCAGGGCAAGCACCACGTGAAGGTGGTGGCCACGGACAAGGCGGGCCGCTCGGCCGAGCCGCTCTACCTGCCGTTCTGGGTGGAGCCCCAGAAGTTCCGGTGGGAGTCCGGGCTGATGTACTTCGCGTTCACGGACCGCTTCCTCAACGCCCGCCCGGACAATGACGGGCCGGTGGCGGACGTGGACCCCATCGCCAACTACCAGGGCGGCGACTTCGCCGGCATCACCCGCAAGCTGGAGGACGGCTACTTCGACTCGCTGGGCGTCAAGGTGCTGTGGATCTCGCCGGTGGACCAGAACCCCGAGGGCCGCTTCATCGGCACGGGCGGCAAGTACTACTCGGGCTACCACGGCTACTGGCCCACCCGGCCGCGCACCACGCAGCACCGCTTCGGCTCGCTCGAGGAGCTGCGCGCGCTCACCGCCGCGGCCCACAAGAAGGGCATCCGCGTCATCGCCGACCTGGTGCTCAACCACGTCCACCAGGAGCACCCGTACTGGGTCACCCACCGCGATGACGACTGGTTCAACACCTCCGCCAGCTGCGTGTGCGGCAGCCAGGACTGCGATTGGGAGGAGAAGCGGCTGACGTGCAAGTTCACCGACTACCTGCCCGACTTCAACTGGCGCTCGTCGAACATGGTGGACCAGTTCATCGCGGACACGCTGTGGTGGCTGGAGGAGGCGGACTTCGACGGCTTCCGCATGGACGCGGTGAAGCACATGGACCAGGTGGCGGGCCGCACCCTGCGCGGGCGCCTGCGCGACCTCACCGCGATGACGGGCACCGAGTTCTACCTGGTGGGTGAGACCTTCGTGGGCGCGGATGGCCGCTCGCAGATCGCCCGCTACATCAGCCCCCGCGAGCTGGATGGCCAGTTCGACTTCCCGCTGTACTGGCCGGTGCGCGAGGCCTTCGCGGACGGCCAGAGCCTGGAGCGCGTGGACCAGGCCGTGCGCGAGAACGAGGTCTACTACGCGCCCGGCACGCTCAACTCGCCCTTCCTGGGCAACCACGACGTGGCCCGCTTCATGTCCCAGGCCGCGAAGCAGCTGGACGGGGAGGGCGGAGACCCCTGGAGCAGCGCGCGCCCGGCGGCCACGGTGACGGACGCGGCCGCGTTCGAGAAGGCGAAGTACGGCTTCACCTTCGTGCTCACCCAGCCCGGCGTGCCGCTCATCTACTACGGCGACGAGGTGGGACTGCCCGGCGCGGGAGACCCGGACAACCGCCGGCTGATGCGCTTCGATTCCACGCTCACCGAGCTGGAGGCGGACCTGCTCGAGCACGTGCGCAAGCTGGGTCAGGCGCGGCGGGCGTCACCGGCGCTGCAGACGGGCTCGCGGAACACCCTGCGCGTGGAGAAGGACCTGTACGTGTACCAGCGCTCGCTGCCGGACGGGCAGGGCGCGGTGGTGGCCATCAACCGGAGCGACGTGGAGCGCCCGCTGGTGGTGGAGCCCCTGGGGAGCCTGGCGGCCAGCGCCGCGACGTACGTGGACGTCTTCAGCGGAAGGACGCTCCAGCTCGCCGGCACGGAGACCCAGCTGGTCGTCCCCGCGCGCAGCGTCGCCGTGTACGTGCCTCGCGCCGAATAGGCCGCTCGGGATGAGGGAGGAGGGGGGCCGCCCCCTTCCGGACCGCGGACCCGGCAAGGGCCGCGGGGACTGCCTGAGACTACGGCTGCGACGGCTGCTGCTGCTTCCCGTGCCGGTAGAAGAGCACGAGGGTGTAGCAGTGGAATTCGTTATCGGACGACTGGCACACCACGCGATCCACGATCTCCAGATCGGAGTTGCTCTTCATCCAACGGGTGACGTTCTCACCCAGCTCCTCGCGCTCCTTCGCCTTGGTGGCGGAGAAGACCTTCACGCCCGTGAACATCGCCTGCCACTCCTTGTGCGGTCCCGACACAGGACAAGGGGGCTTTATCGCACGGGGTGTTCAGAGGTGTCAAAAACCCGGCTTCCTGGCGGGGGGTGTGGGGGTGGCCTCGTGGCGGGGGTTTGCAGCGCGGGGGACATGCCTAGATTGTCCTGGTCGCACCCGGTTGGGGGCGCTCGCGGCAGGGGCCACGAGTGGCGGCGTGTTGGGGAAGGGGGCAGGCCCGTGGACGTGAAGACCAAGAAGGATCTGGCGGTTGATTTCATCAACACCATCCGGACGATGGAGCCCACCGCGCTGAACGCGCTCATCGTCAAGGAGGCGGGGGAGGAGCTGGCGCAGTTCTTCCTCAACTACAGCGCCAATCTCATCTCGAAGGACCCGTCCCGGGTGCTGGAGAACACGTCCTCGCTGATGCTGATGGGCTACCTCATCCGCACCTACGAGGAGAAGAACACGCAGGCCAAGCAGGGGACCTTCCAGTCCTACGCCTTCGCCTGAGAGGGGCGGGGCGGGCAGCACGGGCTCGACAGCCCCGGGGGAGCCTGTTAGGGAGCGGCGCCCATGCTCATCGACCTGCACGCCCATTCCCACCTGTCCAAGGGGTGCGAGCTGGACCCTCGCGCCGTGCTGGAACGGGCCGCGATGTTCGGCCTGGACGGGGTGGCCTTCACCGAGACGAACACCCAGGACGGCTGCGACGAGCTGTTCGAGATTGGTGCGAAGGCGAAGGTGAAGGTCTTCGTCGGGCTGGAGCTGGTCACGGACCGAGGCCAATACCTGTGCTTCTTCCCGAAGCCGGAGCTGGCCCCGGAGCCCGTGCAGATGTGGGGCAGCAACCGCGAGAAGCCCTGGAGCGCCGCGGAGTGTCTGCCCAAGGTGAAGGCCCTGGGTGCGGCCATCGTCGCCGCCCGGCCCTTCGACAGGGATTCGCCGAACCCGGCCATGGATTACGTCCGCTCGCTCAACGTGCTGTGCGCGGTGGAGGGCTACAACGCCCGGGTGAAGCAGACGTCCAATGATCTGGCCGTGGAGGCCGCCGAGGCGCTCAAGCTGCCGTGCACCGGTGGCAGCGACGCGCGGGGCTCGCTGGACGAGGTGGGCCGGGGCGCCACGTTCTTCAAGAACCCGGTGACGTCGCAGGCCCAGCTCATCGCCGAGCTGCTCAAGGGCGAGTTCTGGCCGGTGATGGCCGGCGAGCTGCCCCGGCTGACGCGCCCGGGGGAGGCCCAGGCGGCCCGCAAGCAGGGCGGCGGTGGGGGTGGCAAGCGCCGCCGCGGTGGTGGCGGCGGTCGCCGGTAGGGCCTCGGCGGCTCAGGGCGGCACGCAGGCCCCGGCCTCGTCTCAAGGCAGAACGGAGGCCCCGGCCTCCTCGGCGCGAGCGAGCCGGCCGTCCGACAGGAAGGCCTTGCGGCGCCCGCCCGGGTACGTCCACTCCTCGTTCTTGGCGGCGCCCTCCAGCGAGCGGCGCACCAGCTCCGGCGGGCCCCAGGCCATGCGCACCGCGTCCGCCGACATGTTGGCGACCAGGCGCTTCTCCCGGATGGCGTCGCGCACGGGGGCGGCGAACGCCTCCATCAGGGCCTTGGGGTTCTGCGGGGAGAGGTACTTCTCCAGCTCCGCGCGGAAGTCGTTGGGCTGATCCAGGTTGGGCGGCAGCACGAGGATGAGGGGCGGGGCGTCGGGCTTCGCGCCGTCCTCGGCCAGGTACACCCAGGGCCAGGTGCGCGGGGTGTAGAGGACGCGCTCGGCCACCACCCACGCGGTGGGGAACTCCACCTTGGTGATGCGCAGCTTCGTGCCCACCGGCAGGGTGCGCTCCACCGCGCCGGGGGAGATGGGCTTGCCGCTGCTGTCGTCCAGGAGGCGCACGTCCTCGGGCGCGTAGGGCGTCAGCAGGCGCTTGGAGCCGTCGCCGAAGAAGGGCGTGACGTTGCCGGACAGGCGCAGGTACTGCTCCGCGTCGGGGCCGGTGAGGGTCCGCTGGAGGGACGTGCGGGCGTCCGGCGCCATGCGGGTGTAGTTGCCGCAGCCGGCCGCGAGCGCGGTCAGCACGAGGACAGTCAGGAGGGAGTGGGGGCGTCGAGCGAGCATCGGGGCACCTTCCGCGACAGGGCGCGCGGGAGGTCCCGGTTTAGCTCAGCGCGAGGCCTGCGTCAGCGTGGACTCGGCCGCGCTGTCCCGCTTGCCGCCACGGCAGCCGCGCTGCGACGGACACACGGGGCCTCGGCCATGCGGGTCCGGAACGAGCAGGAAGCGGCCGAGCCCGCGCGTATCCGTGAGCTCCGGATGGCCACACAGGGCGCAGCGACGGGGAGGACGCTTGGAGGGAGGGAAGGGCACGGGGAGCGAGTGTGCGTCGCTCCCGGACCCCGCGCGAATTTTCAGCCCCTCCCGCCCGGGCGACTACTTCTTGTCGCTGGAGGCCGCCGCCGGCGTGGAGGCGGCGGGGCTCGACGCGGCGGGCGTGCTGCTCGACGACGAGCTGCTGCTGGACGACGCGCTGCTCGACGAGGACGAGCTGCTGGACGACGAGCTGGAGGAGGACGACGAGTCGCCGTCCTTCTTCGTGGAGCTGTACAGGTCCGAGTACCAGCCTCCGCCCTTGAGGACGAAGCTGGAGCGGCTGACCACCTTGGTCAGCGAGCCTTCCGCGCCGCAGGCCGTGCAGGCCGCGGGCGTCGGGTCGGAGATCTTCTGCAGCACGTCGATGATCTTTCCACAGCTCTGGCAGGCGTACTCGTAGATGGGCATGGGTGGTTTGCCTCTTCAGGGTGTTGAGGAAGGGCCACCGGAGTGCAGCTGCTTGCGCAGCCCCTCCGCCAGCCCCAGGCGCTCGATGGCGCGGAAGACCAGCTCACCGGGCGAGCCATACTTGCGGCCCACGGCCTCGGCCAGGCCGTGCAGGTCCGAGGCGGTGGGGACCTCGTCCTTCAGCAGCCGCTCCAGCTCCTTGCGGAGCGAGTCGTTGAACTTGCGCTGGATGCCCAGGTCCGCGAGGTACTTCTCGCGCCCCAGCAGATCCAGCCGGTGCGTCAGATGGGACGTGGCCAGCGCCTCGCGGCGGAAGCGCTCGCGCAGGGCCTCGACCTCCTCGGTCAGCCCCACCGCGGACACCAGCCGCTGCAGCTCCGGCGGGCTCACGCCCAGCGCCCAGCCCACCCGGCCCGTGGCGCCACGCTGCTGCGTGTAGGCGTCCAGGAGCTGGAGTCGCTCCTTCTCCTGCAGCGCCTCCAGCAGGCCGTGATCGCGCAGCACCGTCTCCAGATCCACCAGGGACAGGTCTCCACGCGAGCCATTGAAGCGGTGCGAGAGGTTTCGCAGCAGGGCGAAGCGGTGCTCGGAGCCCTCCAGCGAGGCCTCCAGGACGTCCTTGCCGCTCTGGCGCGTCAGCTCCACGAACGGGGTGCGAGGCGCCTCCACGCGGGTGAACCGGCCGCGGGGGCGGGGCAGGTCGCGGCGCAGGAAGCTGTGCCCCTCGTCCTGATCCATGGGCGAGGTCGTCTCCTCGTCCACGGCGACGCGCTTCTTGGGGGCGATGCGCTCGAGGATGGAGGGCTCCTCGGCCTTGGCGCCCTTCTTCGCCGCCTTGCTGGCGCCGTCGCCCGAGGGCTGGGGGGCCGGGGTGGCGAAGGAGGGGATGGCCGGGCTGGCGGCGGGCGCGGGCTTGGGCGTCTTCTGCTCGCGCACGTAGGCCAGCTCCCGCGCCACGTCGTAGAAGCCGCAGGACTGACGCTGCGCGGCGACGGCGGGGGCGGTGCCCTGGAGGATGTCCACCACGGCGAAGGGGCCGAGGGGGGAGGTCTCCGGCTCACCGTCGGCGAGGGCTCGGACCCGGAAGTCGTCGTCCTCGGCCAACAAGGCGAGTGCTTCCCGGACCTCCGGGGCGGGGGCCGGCGACTTCGCGCGCCGGCAGAAATCCGAGACGGCAACCGCCACGGGGGTGGGAACGTCGTCGGGCTGTCGTCTTCTCTGCCAGGGGCTGGTCATGGAAAGGTGCGGAAAAATGCTCGTTTACGAGGGCGGATGCCTCTATCTTCGCGGCCAGACAGGTGTCAATGAGCCAGTCCGACTCCATTCTAAACAGCCTGTGGCGGTTGCAAGTCGCGATGGGGGGCGAGCGGAGGGGGGAGGGCTTGCTGGCACCGGCTGCCGGACGTTGCCGGCGGGGTGGGCTGGAGGTATCAGATGCCCCACGTCCGGAGACCAACAGTCGTCGCTGACGCTTTACTTCGAGGATGACCGGAGCCTGGGGCGGGGCGGGAAGCGCGCGATTCGCTCGGCGCGGTTACAACAAGGATGAGGAGGGGCGCCGCAAGGCCGGCCTCCTACCGAGGGATTTCCATGCAGGGCCACGAAGAAATCAAGGACAAGGACGAGGTGCTCGCCCGCTACATGGCCCAACACGGCCTCAAGAGCACGCGGCAGCGCAGCCTCATCATCGACACCTTCTTCGCCGTCGGCGGCCACCTGTCGGTGGAGGAGCTGTGGAACAAGGTTCGCTCACAGGACGCGAAGGTCTCCGTGGCCACCGTGTATCGGACCATGAAGCTGCTCAACGAGTGCGGCCTGGCCCACGCTCGCAACTTCGGTGACGGCCAGACGCGCTACGAGGCGGCGGCGGGGAGGGACCATCATGACCACCTCATCTGCACCCGCTGCGGCACCATCGTCGAGTTCGAGAACGACCGCATCGAGACGCTCCAGGACGCGGTGGCCCGCAAGCACGGCTTCACGGTGACGTCGCACAAGATGGAGCTGTACGGCTTGTGTCGTGACTGCCAGCGCGGTGGCGGCCCACCCTCGGAAGCGTGACATGCGGGCCGTCCTCCGGGTCGCGGCCTGTGCCGTCCTGCTGACCGTCGCGTCGGCGGGCTGCGCCGGGTCGCGGCCGGTGGACGCGGGGCCGGCCTTCCTGCACGCGCTGGCCCTGCCGTCGGTGGGGCCCACGCGGCACGACGTGGGCAAGCTGTCCGGCAAGGTCGTCCTGGTCTCCTTCTTCGCCACGTGGTGCTTCCCGTGCCTGGCGGAGATGCCGACGCTGGAGGCGCTCCAGCGCGAGTACGGCGCCCAGGGCTTCCAGGTGGTGGCCGTGGGCATGGACCTGGAGGGCGCCCGCGTGCTCCAGCCCTTCGCGGACCACTACGCGTCGCCGTACCCGGTGCTGCTCGCCTCCGAGCGCATCATCGACGGCCGCAGTCCCTTCGGCCCCATCAAGGGGCTGCCCACCACGGTGCTGCTCGACAGGCGTGGCCGCGCGGTGGCCGGGTGGCAGGGCGTGGAGGGGCACGCGGACGTGGCGAAGGCGATCGAGAAGCTCCTGAAGCAGGACTGACGGCTCCGAGTCGCGCGGCTTGCGTCGCGCGCGCGTGAGGCCGCGTCGACTGCTACAGGGCTGGAGCGGATTACTTGCGGGGGCAAGGCTCGCTGGTACCGTCCGTGGCGTTCATGACGGCACGCGGAAAGCTCCTGGGTGTGGCGGTGGGTGTGGCGGGGGCCTTGAGCCTGCTGTCGGTGGCGGACGCCAAGGGCTTCCGGCGCTACCTCTCCCTGCGTCAGGACGTGAGCGCGCTGCAGCAGCGCAACGCCGCCCTGGACGCGCAGAACGAGGCGCTGCGTCAGGAGATCGCCGCCCTGCGCAAGGACCCCGCGGCGCTGGAGCGGGCCGTCCGTGAAGAGCTTGGCTACGTGAAGCCGGGCGAACTCGTCTTCCACCTGGAGTCCCCATGACGTCGCTGAGCACGTTTCCGTCGCCCGGGAAGTTGCTGCGTCACGTCGTGCGGCTCATCCCCGCCGCGGCGGGCCTGTCCACCTTCGTGCACCTGGCGCGCGGGGGCTTCCGGGGGCTGCACACCCTGGAGTGGACCGAGGCCGGGCTGGTGCTGTTCCTGTTGGTGGGCATCGCCGTGGCGGCGTGGCGCCGGGCCATGCGCGGCTCGGTGGGCGCGGTCATCGACCTGCGCGACGACCTGGAGCTGGGCGGCGGGTTGATCGCCGCGGCGTTCATCGTCGTGGCCATCGGCGGCGGCGAGCTGTTCCCCATCGTCTATCTGTTGATGGCGTTCCTGGTCGCCTTCCTGCCGCGCAACGCGGGGCTGACGCTCTTGGGCGTGGCGCTGGTGTTCGACGGGCTGGTGACGCTGGGCGGCCCGTGGCCGAACCCGGCCAGCTTCGCGACGCACTCGGCGTTCCTCGTGCTCTTCGCGGGCCTGTACCACCTGGTGCTCGCCTCGCGCATCGCGGTGGCGCGCCGGGCGGAGAGCGACGCGGTGCAGAAGCGTATCCGCGAGGTGGAGGAGCGCGCGCGCACCTTCCGCCTGGTGAGCTCCGGCACGCAGGACAGCTTCAGCGGCATGAGCTCCGACGAGAAGTGGCTCGTCGCCTCGGTGAAGGAGATTGAAGGCGCGGTGCACGCCGCGCTGGAGATCGCCGAGACGGGGCTGCGCACGCACACCTGCGCGGCGTTCCTGCTCACGTCGGATGACCGGAGCCTGAAGCTCTATGACTGCCGCTCCGGCTCGGACCGGGTGCAGCGGGATCGCTTCGGGGCAGGGGAGGGCATCATCGGCGGCGTGCTCAAGCGCCGCGCGCCGGTGCGGATGAACTCGCCCCAGGGCCTGAAGGGCGTCTCGTACTACGACGGCGGTGGCCCGGGCGTGCAGGCGCTGTTGGCGGTGCCCATCATCGAGGGCGGCGGACTGGTGCGCGGCGTGCTCGTGGCGGACCGGCTGGGCAACGAGCCGTTCAGCGACCAGGACGAGAAGCTCTTGTCCACCATCGCCGGCGAGGTGCTGCGCTCCATCGAGGTCGAGCGGGTGATGAGCTACATCCGCAAGACGCGCGACGAGAAGGACCGGTTCTTCCGCGCCATCGAGGAGCTCAACCGCGCGGGCAGCCCCGAGCAGGTCTTCGTCGCGGTGCTGGAGAGCACCCGGCAGCTGGCGGGCCTGGACTTCTGCGCGGTGACGCTGGTGTCGGAAGTGGAAGGCAAGCGCATGCACCGCGTGGCGCGGATGACGGGCGTCACGGCGCAGGGCAAGGCGCTGGAGGGGCGCTCGTTCCAGGACAACAACGGCCTGGTCGCCAACGTGGTGCGCTACGGCGCGCCGCTGCCGGGGCGTGACCTGAAGGCGATGGACCGCCAGGTCATCTTCGACGACGAGACGCAGATTCGCGGCCTGGGCGCGCTGAAGATCTTCCCGTTGGTGGCGGGTGACCGCATCCTGGGCACGCTGGTGGCGGGCTCGCGCAAGAAGGCGAACTTCGAGCAGGACGTGCTGCGGATGATCGAGGTCATCGCCATCCAGGCCGCGCAGGCGGTGCTGCGCGCGCAGCTCTACGAGCAGATGGAGCGGATGGCGACCACGGACGGCCTCACCGGCCTGTTCAACCACCGCACCTTCCAGACGAAGGCGGACGAAATCCTCGCACAGGCGCGGCGCTACCAGCGCAAGTGCTCCGTCATCCTCACGGACGTGGACCACTTCAAGAGCGTCAACGACACCTACGGCCACCCGACGGGAGACCAGGTGCTCAAGGGCGTGGCGCGCATCATCAAGTCCATGGCGCGCGACACGGACATCGTCGCCCGCTACGGCGGCGAGGAGTTCGTCATCATCATGCCGGAGACGGACGCCAAGGGCGCGTACACCATCTCCGAGCGCATCCGCGAGGCGGTGAAGGCGGAGGTCTTCCAGACCGAGATGGGCCCGCTGCGCATCACCATGTCGCTGGGCATCGCCACCTTCCCGGACAACGGGATGGAGAAGCAGCAGCTCATCGACCTGGCCGACCAGTGCCTCTACCACTCCAAGCGCAACGGCCGGAACCAGTCGGTCACCGTGGCCATCATGCAGGGTGGCCGGAAGCTGCAGGCCGTCAACGAGGCTTGAGTCCTCCGAGCCCGGGGAGCCCGCGTGTGGCGGACTCCCCGAGCCCGGGATGAGGCTTCGGTTACAGCGTCTGGAGGAAGCGCAGCAGGGCGGCGCGGTCCGCGGCGTTCATGCCGGCGAACGCGTTGCGAGCGGCCTGACCCTCACCGCCGTGCCAGAGGATGGCCTCGGTGAGCGAGCGGGCGCGGCCGTCGTGCAGGTACGCCTCGCCGCCGCTGACGCCCGCCGTGAGGCCGATGCCCCAGAGCGGAGGGGTGCGCCACTCGGCGCCGCTGGCGATGCCCTCGGGCAGGTTGTCCGCGAGCCCCGTGCCCATGTCGTGCAGGAGCAGGTCCGTGTACGGGCGGATCGTCTGGCCGCGCAGCTCCGCGTTCGGGTGGAAGGCGCTGGTGGTGAAGCTGGTGGCGTGGCACTTCGCGCAGCCGGCGTTCTGGAAGAGCGTCTCGCCGCGCTGGGCCTGGGTGTCGCGCAGGTCGCGCCGCGCGGGCACGCCGAGCAGCGCCACGTAGCGGACCATCTTGTCCAGGTCCGTGGCGTTCAGCTCCTGGCTTGTGCCCGAGCACCCCTGCTGCGAGGAGCCGCAGTCCAGGGAGGGGAACACGGCGCTGGTGACGCCGATGTCCCGGTTGAGGGCCTCGGCCACCTGGTGCTTGAGCCGCGCGATGCCCGCCTTCCAGCCGAAGCGCCCCAGCCGCGTCTGGCCCGTCTCCGGGTCGACGACGGCCTGCATGCGGCCGGAGATGCCATCGCCGTTGCTGTCGTTCGGGTCCGCGAGCGCGGCCACGGACGTCTCCGGGATGGCCTCCAGCAGGCCCAGGCCCACCAGCTGCGGGGTGATGCGGGCCGAGTGGTTCGTCGGGATGACGTTGAGGAAGCTGTAGTTGGGCTTGCGCAGCTCGTACGGCGTGCCGTCCGCGAAGGTGCCGGTGCTCGTCGTCCAGCTGGCGATGCGCACGTCCGCCTCGGGCGTGCCGCTGGTGCTGCGCGGCTGGAGGCGGAAGCCGAGGAACGGGTCCGCCGTCACCGTGGTGCCGCTGACGCGCCCCACCTTCACCACGTAGTTGCCCAGCGTGGTGTTGACCGCGGGCGGCAGGCCCCGGCCGTTCTGGGTGTGGCACGCGATGCAGGAGCGGGAGATGTAGTTCGGCCCCAGCTTGTTCGCGTGCGCGGTGAAGAGCGGGTTGCCCGGCTCCGAGTGGCTGCCGTCGCTGAAGTCCGTGTGGTGCAGGCGCCGGCCCTCGACGAAGGGCTGCGCGTTCACGGGCGCGATGTTCAGCGCCATCTGGAGGAACCGGTTCCTCGGCTCGTTGGAGTAGGGGTAGTTCAGCGTGGTGCGGCCGCCGAGCCAGGCCGTCTCCGGCAGGGGGAACGAGTCGAGGATGGCGCCCTGGCCCTCGAAGGGGACGATGCCGGCGGTGCCGACGATGTAGAGCAGGGCGCGGCCGTAGTAGTTGAAGCGGCCTTCCACCGGTTGTCGAAGGAAGACGCCGGCTTCGATCTCCATCCGGTCGCCCACGCGGATGGCGCGGCCCTCCTTGGCGTTGAAGTTGACGCTGGCGGTGTAGAGGTAGTCGTTCACCCGCTCGAAGGTGCCGTTGTGGAAGTACTCCGCCACGGTGTTGAGGCCGCGGAAGAAGGCGCGGAAGTTGGTGCCGTCGTGGGGGTAGACGGTGTGCAGGTTCACCTTGATCTGACTGCCGCCCTTGGCCACCTCGTCGATGATCTCGAGCCAGAAGGTGCGGTTCTCGAAGTAGCGCGCCAGGTAGTGGTCGTACGCCTGGTACTGGGACTCGCGCGCGTGCCTGTCACGGACGCGATCTCCCACGCGGGTGATGAGCGCGGACGTCGTGTTCTGCGTGGTGGCGGGCTCCTGCGCGGTGCCGCTGTTGAAGAGCGGCACGATGTTGCCCACGTCGGGGGCAGGGCCGGCGTCTTGAGGTCCGGGGCCCGCGTCCGGTGTCCCGGAGCCCGCGTCCGGCGTCTGCGTGCCAGAGTGCGTGTAGCGCGCCCAGGCGGTGTCGTAGGCGCAGTTGCACGCCACGTCCCAGTACGTGAACGAATAGTCGACGACGTCGCCGGTGTTCAGCCCGCTCACCGTGTACTGGTTGCGGCCGTTCGTCACGGCCATCCGGATGTTGAGCTGCCCACCGTTGTTCACCTTGTAGTGGATGTCGGCCCACGACGTGGTGTCGATGAAGAAGATGGCGGACGAGCCAGACGGCTGAGCGCCATAGGTGGCGGCGCTCGCGGTGCTCGCCGCGAGGCCCGCCAACAGCAATGCCACGGCCATTCCTGTTGCTCTGTTACGCATGCGCGTTCTCCAGGGGGAACCTCCGCATGGTGGCCTCGGCTTTCTCCACCATCCGAAGGAAGTAGAGGTTTAGGCCGGGCAGACAAGAATTCCTATGATGTTCGGAAATTTTAGCTACTAGGGTCTAAATCCCGACATTCGTGAGAGGACGGACTTGCGTCCTGATGCGTTGCGTTGAGGTGGGCCTGGGGCAGGATGCGCGGCGTTCATGCAACCGGTGCCCTTGGCGGTGACGACGAGCAGCAAGGCGGACGAGGCCCAGCGAGAGGAGGCCCGGGCGGTGGCCGCGCGTTGGGGGCTGCCGTGGATGTCGCGCAAGCCGAAGGAGGGCATCGCCCCGTGGCTGGGCATCAAGGCCGAGGCCCTGCTGGTGGTGGGGGATGACGGCGTGACGCTGTGGGCGCCAGGCGGTTCCTTCGGGTTCCATGCGGGCATGGCGCACTTGAGGCGGCTGCGGCTGGCGGCGGGGGAGCCGGACACCTTCGTCCGGGTGGCGGAGCTGCGCGCCGGAGACGCGGTGCTGGACTGCACGCTGGGCCTGGCGCAGGACGCGCTGGTGGCCTCGCTGGCGGTGGGGCCCGCCGGGCGCGTGGTGGGCGTGGAGAAGAGCCTCCCGTTGTGCGCGGTGGCGTCGGAGGGCCTGCGGCACTTCGAGCTCGGGCCGGACTCGTGCGCCATCGAGGTACACCACGCGGACGCGCACGCGTATCTGAAGGGGTTGGCTTCCGCGTCGTTCGACGTGGTGTTCTTCGACCCGATGTTCGGCAAGCCGAAGAAGGCGCAGGCCGCGTTCGAGGTGCTGCGGCTCTTCGCTGAGCACGCGCCGCTGACGGCGGAGGCGCTGCAGGAGGCCCGACGCGTGGCGCGCCGCTGGGTGGTGGTGAAGGGCGCGCGCTACTCGGATGACCTGCGCAAGCTGGGGATTGCTCCGGAGCCGACCTCGCGCTTCTCGGACGTCACCTGGGGCAGGGTGGCCGCGCTGCCCCAGGCACCGTGAGCGTCAGTCCTTCCCCGCGCCCTTCGGAGGTCCTTCGCCGCCCATGGGCGACAGGCGCGCGGAGAGCGCTCCGGCCTGCTCGTGGGGCATCTGGTCTCTTGGGGAGCGGTAGTACTGCATGGGCGAGTGGTGCAGGAAGTTCGACACGCGGCTGGTGTACAGACACGCGTACTGCTCCACCTGGTAGCCGAAGCGGCTGTTCTCGTTGCCCTCCTTGAACAGCAGGCCCCAGTACGGGTTGAAGCCCTCCTCGACGTCCTCCTCCAGCGTGTCCGCGATGTCCGTCGCCTCCTTCAGCGCGCGGCGCATCTTGTCCAGCTCCGACTTGAGCTGACGGCGCTGCTCCTCCGTCGCCTCGCGCTCCTCCGGCGTCAGCGGCTCGCGGTCCAACCGACGCTCCAGCAGGTTCAAGAGCGTCTTGTGGTGGTTGACCTCGTCGTCCAGGCGCTCGCGGAGGATCTCCATCTGCGTGAGCGTGCCGATCTCCTCCTGGCGCGTGGCCGTGTACGTGATCTCGTCCTCGATCTCCTGGACGATCATGCACGTGCGCCACAGCGACGACTTCTTCGACTTGAGGATGTCGCCGTAGATGTGGTCGCCCACGTAGAGGATGTTCTCCCCACGGTAACCGGTCAGCTCCTCGAAGCGCGCCAGGTTGCCGCCCGAGTACACCTTGCCGCGGTCCAAGGTCGTGGCCTCGCCGATGACGCGCCCCTCTTCGGTGGACGGATCCAGCTCGAGGAACGGCCGGCCGTCGGTGAAGAAGCCCGGCTTGCCCGCCGCCGTCACCACCACGTCGAAGTAGTTGCGCCAGCTCGGGTACTCCGGCAGCTGCCCGTCCAGCAGGTACTTCATCAGCGCGTCCGTGTAGTCCCACGCGGAGTTCGTCAGCAGGAACAGCCGCTTCCCACCCGAGCGCAGCTTGTGCAACGCGGGCCCCAGCTCCGGGTCCAGGAACACGTAGCGCCCCAGGTCCTTGCGCACCTCGCGCTTGAGCGAGTTGTCCCGGTGCACCGCGTCGATGGCCTCGCGGATGTCGTCGTAGAGCTTGCCGTAGTCCACCTTCTGGCCCAGCGACTCCAGCAGCTCGATGATGCCCGCGAACAGGCACGTCTCCGGCAGCGCGAAGAGCGTGTCGTTCCACGCGAACTGCGGGTTGCGCAGCCGCACGCGCTTGTTGCGGTACAGCTCCCGCGAGACCTCCGACTTGAGCGGCCGCAGCCCGTGGTACGCGCGGCCCACGTGGCCGAAGCGGTCCATCTTCAGGATGTTGCCGTTCACCCGGTCCACCGCCAGCCCACGCATCACGAAGTGATGGTCGTAGAGCAGGTGCCCCACGACGGCGGGGTAGTGGTACTCGCAGATGAGCTTGGCGAGCGTCATGTCGAACGACAACTGCTCGAGCCGGCGCATGTGGTAGATGGCCAGCGTGTAGTCCATGTCGAAGCCGATCAGCTCGACGCCGGACATGCGCAGGTTGCGGTTGACGAACACCTCCCGCGCCCTCGGAACCGAGTCCCTCGGCTCGCGCCGGGTGGTGAGCAGCCGCGTCAGCGTCTCATCTTCGAGCAGCTGCTGGGCATGGCGCTCGGCGGCCTCGGCGCGCGCGCGGTTGAGTGGAGAACGAAAGCTCCCGTGAAGCGGGTCCGGCGAGGGCCCGCCCGGGATCGGACGGAAGGGTGACAGGGTTGGAGCCACGGGACGTCGACACATAACACGCGTACGGGCCCACGGCTCGGTCCTTGAGGGCACCGCTGGGCCATGGCACGCTGACGGACCGCGATGCGTTCGCCCGCCCGACGTCAGCCCTCGAAAGCGCCCGAGGACCTCCATGCGCGCCTGGCCCACCGGGTCGCCGCGCTCGAGGACCGGGTGCGTCGGCTGGAGGCCCGCCTGCGCGCCGCGTCCGCCCCGCCCGCGCCCCGTGCGTCGCCCCGGCGTGCGACCGAGCCCTCGGCGCCCGCGTCCCGGCGCGCGCGTCCCCGCTGTCCGGGTTGTACCCTGGAGCTGCCCCCGGGCCGACGCGGCGAGTCGTGCGTCTGGTGTGGCTTCGTCTTTTCCGCCGTGAGTCGGCGCCGCCCGGCACGAAAGAAGCGATGAGCGCCACCTACCGTCTGACGGGACGCATCGAGTCCGGAGAGCTCGCGGAGCTCTACGAGGCCGTCCAGGCTCCCTCGGGCGAAGTGGTGGTCAAGCTCTTCCACCCCAAGACGTCGGACCCCGCCTACGCGCTGGACCTGGCGGAGACGACGCGCCTGCTCCAGCCCGTGCGCCACCCGGGCATCCTCCACGTGGTGGACATGGGCGTCGTGCGCCAGCGGCTCGCCGTGGTGCGCGAGGACATGGACGGCTACCTCCTGGGCACCGCGCTCCAGCGGCTGCACACCAAGGAGGTCGTCCTCCCGTACACGGTGGCGCTCTACATCGTCATCCAGCTCCTGGACGCGGTGCAGAAGGCGCACGAGGCGGGCGTCGTCCACGGCGCGCTCACGCCCGGCAACGTGGTGCTGGGGCGCAACGGCACGCCCGCCGTCTGTGACTTCGGCGCCATGCGCGCGCTGCTCGCGGTGCCCCAACTGCGCAAGTCCTTCGCGGGCCGCGGTCGAGGCACCTACCGCGCGCCCGAGGTGACGCGAGGGGAGGCCGCCACCGAGGTGGCGGACGTGTATTCGCTGGGCGCCATCGCCTACGAGCTGCTCACCCAGCGCGAGCCGGTGGTGCCGGGCAGCGGCGGCGTCTCCACGCGGCGCAGCGAGTCGCTGCCTCCGCCCAGCCGGTTGGACCGGCGCATCAACAGCCGGTTGGATCCGCTCATCCTCCGCGCGCTGGAGCCCAACGCCGGGCGGCGCTTCCGCTCGTGCGGCGAGTTCTCCAACGCGCTCCGCAACTTCCTCTCGGCCAGCGGCGGCATGCCGGGCATCGAGGACGTGCGCCGCTTCGTCAACGAGCTGTTCCCCAACGAGGTCAGCGTCGCCAGCACGGCCCCGCCGTTCAAGGAGCCGTTCCAACTGGAGCCCATCTCCGGCGCGGAGATGGACGACCTGGGCGCCGAGGAGCCCGAGGCCTCCATCGTCCAGCGCGCTCCCTACAGTCGGGCGCTCACGGAGGCGGAGGCCGGCGCGGAGACCCAGGAGTCCGTTCCCGGCTTCGACGAGTACCGGCCCGAGGAGTACGAGCAGGACATCGCCTCCACGCAGACCCGCGTGAAGGACGCCCCCGCGCCCCAGGCCCCCGCTCACGGAGAGGACTGGACGGAGGGGACGCACACGGCGGCGGTCGAGCAGGACTGGGATGCGCCTCCGGGCGCCGCGCCGCCCAAGCCGCGGCGTCAGCAGGGACAGCAGGGGACGGGAATGGCGGCCCCCGGTGCGCGTCCGCCGGCGCGCAACGCTCGCATGCGCGTGGTGGAGGACTTCTCCGCGCCGTCTCCGCTGTCGGATGATGACGAGGAGTTCTCCGTCGCCGGCCGTCGCGCCGCGGCCCGTGCGAAGCGTCCGCCGCCGCCCGTGGAGAAGGGCCCGCAGACGCTGCCGGACCCCATGCCCGCGGTGGTTCGCCCGGGCCATCGCGCCGACATGGCGGTGCCGGCGTCGACCTCCCAGGACATCCCCGTGAGCTCCGCGGCGCCCGCCCGCCCGAGCACCCGCGCGCGGCTCATCCTCGCGACGGAGGCGCGTCGGGGCCGCTGGCTCGCCATCGCCGGCGTGCTGGCACTGGTGGGGTTCGCGACGTTCCTGGTCGCCGCGTGGCGGCTGGGTGATTCCGAGGCGCCCGCCGAGGAGGAGGTCGAGCCCCTCGGCACGGGCCCGTCGCCCGCCATCCCCATCCCCCGGCCCGCGCCTGCGCCGAAGGCCGCGGTGGTGGAGCGGGAGCCGGAGCCGCGCGCGGAGGAGCCCGAGGAGGAGGTCGTCCCCGCGAAGGCGATTCCGGCCTCGCAGCGCGGCTACCTGACGCTCACGACCAACGAGCCGGCCAAGGTGTATCTGGACGGAAAGCTCATCAGCAGGACCACGCCCCTCAAGCGCTATCCCATGCGCGTCGGCGCGCACGAGCTGGAGCTGGTCGCGCGCACCACCGGCGAGCGCATGCCCCTGTCCGTTCAGATCCGACGAGGGAAGTTGACCTCCTCGATCGTGGTCGACTTCCGCCCCGCTCCCCGACGGTGACTGACTCCATGGACCGCACCCGCATCTTCGTCGTCGAGGACCAGCCGCAGCTGCTCAAGAACCTGCTCAAGGTGCTGAGCACCTTCGACGAGCTGGAGGTGGTGGGCAGCAGCCAGGAAGGGGAGGCCGCCGTCGAGGACATCGTCCGCGTCCGGCCACAGCTGGTCCTGTTGGACCTGGAGCTGCCGGGCATCAACGGCATCCAGGTGACGCAGAAGGTGAAGCGTCAGGCGCCCGAGGTGGAGATCCTCATCCTCACGTCCTTCGACGACGAGCAGAAGGTCTACGAGGCCATCCAGGCGGGTGCGTCCGGCTACCTGGTCAAGCGCGTGGGCCCGGAGAAGATCCGCTCCGGCATCCACGAGGTCATGGGCGGCGGCACCGTGCTGGAGCCCATCATCGCCCGGCGCTTCTGGAACTACTTCCAGTCCATCCAGGGCAAGCCCGCCACGCCGGAGAAGAAGGCGGACAACCCCTGGAAGCTGACGCCCACCGAGTTCGAGGTGCTGCGCTACGTGGCCAAGGGCCTGTCCAACGCGGAGGTGGGGCAGGTGATGACGCTGGAGCGGCGCACGGTGCGCACGCACCTGTCTCATATCTACCGGAAGATGGGGGTCAACTCCCACGTGGAGGCGGTGGTGATGGCCCTGCGTGAAGGGGTCGTGGACCTGTAGCCGCGCCCTGTATACGGTGGGGGTCTATGCGCAAGGCCCCCTCGAAGACGTCGGCTCCCGCCCGCGCCGCGGACCCCTCCCTCCAGTCGCTGTTCGACGTGCATGAGGCCACGCTGCCCAATGGCCTCCAGGTGCGCCTGCTGGCCAACCACCTGGCCCCCGTCGTCAGCCTCTACACCTTCTTCAACGTGGGCAGCCGCAACGAGCGCCCCGGCATCACCGGCATCAGCCACCTGTTCGAGCACATGATGTTCAACGGGGCCAAGAAGTACGGCCCCAAGATGTTCGACAAGACGCTCGAGTCCAACGGCGGCAGCTCCAACGCGTACACGTCCCACGACATGACGGTGTACTACGACGACTTCTCGTCGGACGCGCTGGAGACGGTGCTGGACCTGGAGTCGGACCGGATGCGCTCCCTGCGCATCTCCCAGGAGATGCTCACCAGCGAGCGCGAGGTGGTGAAGGAGGAGCGCCGCGTCCGCATGGACAACGACATCGGCGGGATGATGGACGAGGAGCTCGGCTCGCTCGTCTACAAGGCCCACGCGTACCGCTGGCCCGTCATCGGCTGGATGGCGGACATCGAGGCGATCACTCGCGAGGACTGCCAGAACTACTTCCGCACCTACTACGCGCCCAACAACGCCATCCTCTACATCGCAGGGGACATCGACCCGAAGAAGACGCTGGCGCTGGTGCGCCGCTACTACGGCGACATCCCCCGGGGCCCCGCGCCCCAGCCCGTCATCAACGCGGAGCCCGAGCAGCGCGGCGAGCGCCGCTCCACGGTGCGCCACCCCGCGCAGTCGCCCGCCGTCGTCATCGGCTACAAGGGCCCCCCGGCCCGGGACGAGGACACGCTGGCGCTGGACGTGGCGCAGTACGTGCTCACCAAGGGCGAGGGGAGCCGGCTGACGCGCTCGCTCTTGTACGAGCAGAAGGTGGTGGTGGGCGTGGGCCTGGACTGGTCCTGGCGCATCGACCCGGGCACCATCCTCTTCTTCCTGGAGCTGATGCCGGACTCCGATCCGCAGAAGGCGGAGGCCGCGCTGTACGCGGAGCTGGAGAAGCTGGCGCGCGACGGAATCACCGAGCGCGAGCTGCAGAAGGCCCTCAACAACCTGCGCTCGGACCACCTGCGCGAGCTGGGCACGAACAACGGCCGCGCCCACGCCATGGGCAACTACGAGGCGCTGCTGGGTGACTGGCGCCATGTGCTCACGCTGCCGTCCGCCTACGCGTCCATCACCCGCGAGCAGGTGCAGGCCGCTGTCAGGAAGTACCTCATCCCCGAGCGCCGCTCCGTCGTGACGCTGCTGCCCGCGCCCTCCGAGGCGTGAGCCCGGACCGACTCCAGAAAGACTCCATGGCCTCTCGCAAGAGCCGAACCTCGAAGAAGTCCGCCGCCCCCCGCCGCGCCGTGAAGAAGGCCCCGGCCCGGGCGGCGAAGAAGAAGTCCTCCTCCCGGAAGACCGCGTCCGCCGTCGCCACGACGAGCCGGGAGCTGGTGTTCCCCACGCTGCACGAGAGCACCACGTCCAGCGGCCTGAAGGTCATCGCCGCCGAGCGTGGACCGCTGCCGCTGGTGTCCATGCGGCTGGTGATTCGCGCCGGCAGCTCCACGGACCCCGAAGGCAAGCACGGCATCGCGGACTTCGCGGGCCAGCTGCTGCGCCGGGGCACGCGGAGGCTGAACGCGCAGGCCATCGACGAGGCCGTGGAGTTCGTCGGCGCCAGCCTGGGCGTGGGCGTGGGCGAGGACACGCTGTCCGTCGCCATCACCACCCCGGCCGAGCACTTCGCGCAGATGCTGGGCGTCATGGGCCAACTGGTGATGGAGCCCACGTTCCCGGAGTCCGAGGTCGCCGATGCGCGCGAGCGCGCGCTGGCCCAGTTCGCGAATGATTTGGACGAGCCGTCCGTCATCGCCGACCGCGCCCTGGTGCGTGCGCTCTGGGGCAAGCACCCCTACGGGCACAACGTGAGCGGCTCGGTGAAGACGGTGAGCACCTTCACCCGGGACGACGTGGTGCGCTTTTACCAGGAGCGACTGGGGCCCAAGGTCGCCATGCTGGTCGTGGTCGGCTCGGTGGACCCGGGCCGGGTGGCCGCGGCGGCCGAGGAGGCCTTCGCCGGTTGGACGGGCGGGCCGGACAAGGCGCCCGTCATTCCTCCGCTGGAGAAGGTGGCCAAGGCGGGGCGGGTCATCGTGGTGGACAAGCCGGACCAGACGCAGTCGCAGGTGCGCATGGGCGGCCCGGGCTATCGCACGGGGCACGAGGACTACTTCCCGGCGGCGGTGATGAACACCGCGCTGGGCGGCGGCTTCACGTCGCGCCTGATGAACGAGGTCCGCGTCAACCGGGGGCTCACGTACGGCATCGGCTGCTGGTTCGACGCGATGCACGCGGCCGGCATCTTCGCGCTGTCCACCTTCACCAAGACGGAGTCGACGCGGGAGATCATCGACGTATCGCTCGGGGAGATCGCCAAGGTGCGCGACTCCGGCCTCAAGCCGACCGAGCTGCGCGACGCGCAGGCGTACATGGGCGGGCTGTATCCGCTGCGCACGGAGACGAACGAGTCCATCGCGAGCGCCATCTCCGACATCCGGTTGAACGGGTTGGGGGATGACTGGGTGTTGCGCTTCCGCGACAGGCTCAAGGCGGTGACGCCCCGGCAGGTGGCGGCGGTGGCGAAGAAGTACTGCTTCGCGGAGCCGCCCACGATTGTCGTGCTGGGCAACGCGGCCGCGGTGAAGAAGCAGCTGAAGGGCCTGGGGCCCATCACCGTCGTGCCGGCGTCGGAGTACGAGTGACCGAGCCTCGCATCCTCTTCGAAGGGGGAGGGGTGCTGGTGGTGGACAAGCCGCCCGGGGTGCCCGTCATCCCCGGGCGGGACGGCGGGCCCTCGCTGCGCGATGCCTTGGAGTCGCAGCGCGGGCGGAAGATCTTCGTGGTGCACCGGTTGGATCGGGACACGTCGGGGGCGCTCGTGTTCGCGCTCGACGCGGCCGTGCACCGCGCGCTGTCCATCGCGTTCGAGTCCGGCAAGGTGCGCAAGCGCTACCTCGCGCTGGTGGAGGGCCGCATCGACGCGCCGTCGCTCGTCGACGCGCCGCTCATCGCCGCGCGAAAGGGCCGCATGCGGGTGGCGAGGCCGGGCGAGGCGGAGGCGAAGCCGTCACGCACGCGGGTGCGTCCGGTGGAGAGCTTCGACAAGGCCACGCTCGTGGAGGCCGAGCCGCTCACGGGCCGCACGCACCAGATTCGCGTGCACCTGCTGTCGCTGGGACATCCGCTGCTGATGGACCACCAGTACGGCCGCGACACGGCGTTGACGGAGAAGGACCTGGGAGGGCAGGGCGACGGCGTGGTCCTCGAGCGCACGCCCCTGCATGCCGCGCGGGTCGAGTGGCCCGCGCTGCCAGGCGTGGAGGCTCGCGGAGTGGATGCGCCGCTGCCGGAGGACATGGTGCGCGCGCGTGACCTGCTCCGGCGCACGCTGGGTTGAGCGGGTGGCGCCGAGGTGGGCGTCACTGCCGGAGGATGCGCGCGCCTGCGCCGGTGAAGCCGTGTGAGGTGCCTGCGCCGCTGCTGGCGACATGGCGCACGCATGCTGCTTCGGCCCGCGCCCTGTCGAGCCGAACGGGCTACTTCACCTTGAAGGCGTTGGACGACGCCTGCACGCCGAAGCGGTCCGTCACGGTCAGCACCACGTTGGCGCCCTGCGCGTCGATGGCGATGTTCTGCACGCAGATGCCCCCGACGAACTTGTCCAGTGAGGTGGGGTTCACGTTGCCGTTGTTCTTGCTGATGGACAGGTCGACCTTGTCCGTGAAGTCCGCGGCGCGCGGGCCCACGGCGCGGACCGTGATGGTGAAGGGCTGGCCGATGTCCTGGTCCGAGATGGGCTCGAACGCGTAGCCGGTGATGTCTCCCTCGCCCATCGGTCGGGTCGGATCCTGCCCCGCGTCGGGCTCCGGGCCTCCATCCGCGACGTAGACGCCTCCGTCGGGGATGCCATCGGGCCCCGCGTCCGGCGTTCCCGCGTCCTGATTCCAGAGCGTGAATCCCTGGGGGCTCGTGGTCTCACGCCCATCGTCCAGCGCCACGCGCACGTCATAGGCCGCGGCGCCGAGGTTCGCGGGGAGGTCCACCGCGAAGAGGCTCTGCGCGTTCAGCGCGATCACCCTGGCCTCCTGATCTCCGATCCACACCCGCGTGCGGCCTTGGAGCTGCGCCTCTCCCTCGGCGTAGTCCAGGCGGACGGGGAACGCCGCATCGATCTCCAGGAGGATGGGGTCGGTGCGTCCGACGGTGTCCGAGGCGGGCCGGACGGAGACGATGCGTGGCGCGGGGAGCGATGTGCTCGAGCCACAGGCGGACAACACCACCATCGCCAGGAGCACGAGCGCGCGGGTCATGGCTCGAACCTCATCCCCAGCAGCACCGAAACACCGCCGAGCTGGGCGTCCAACCACGGCGTGCTCGCCGGAGCCCACGCACCGCGCAGCTCTCCCAACGCGCTCCAGCGCCCGAATCGGTACGCGCCCTGGATGGCCAGCAACCCCATGCCGGAAAGCTTGCTCTCTTTCACCTCCGCCGGGAAGTCGGTCTGGAGTCGGTGACGGAAAGGCGCCACTCCTCCTCCTGCTCGGCCGTACAGGGACAGCGCCGCGCCGCGCAACAACTCGACGCGCGCCGACACGAGCACCGGCACCGCGAACACCTGCGAGCGCACCGCGCCGAGCGCGCCCACCGTTCCCCGGAAGGACGCGGCCCGCACGCCCACCTCCAGCTCCCCCGCCAATCGTCGCTCCCACCAGGGCGTGGTGAACGCCACCCCCAGCGCACCGAAGGGACCCGAGTTGTCGCCCCGCGCGAACACGCCCCCCGCGAGCACCTGGACCGCCGGGCGCCACGGTGCATCGCCCACGAGGGCAGGGGGCGGTTTGGCCGCGGGAGGCTTCGTCACGACGACGACCCGGAAGACCTCCGCGTGCGCGCGCACGTCGTCTCCAGCGCCGTCGGCCTGGACGACGGCCGTCACCGAGGCCGCGTCCTCCTCCGGCGTCACCCGGAAGCGGGCGATGTCACCGACCTCGATGGGCTCGGCCCGTCCCCCATCGACGTGCAATTTCAACCGCGCCACATCCAGCGGCCCCTCGCCCGCCACGAGCAACCACCCGCCCCGGGCAGGCAGCGGTGCGGGCGTGAGGGCCGCGACATGGGGACTCACCCTCGGGACATCCAACGGCGCGGAGGCATCCGTGCGCAGCTCCCCGCGCGTGGCGAGCACCCGCGCCGAAGCGACCCCCGGAGGCACCTCGAGAGGGACACGCGCCTTGCCCTTCCCATCCGCCTGGACCGGGCCGAAGTGCGTCTCACCCACGAGCACCGTGACGGAGGCCCCGGGCGAGGTCGCCACGTCGAGCGTCGTCTGCCCCAGCAGGGCGAGCCGCAGCACGGTGACCTCGGGCGGGCCGTCGGCGGCCTCCACCCAGAACAGGAACACCGCCACCAGCGGATGCCGGACGGGCGGCGGCGTCCACTGGAACGTCCGCACCGCGCCGTGCGCCAGGCGCTCCTCGGCGAAGTGTCCGGAGGAGGCGGCCACCCGCAGCCCCCCCGTCTCCGGAGGCACGCGGACCTTGAGGGACACCGTCTTGTCCCTCCCGAGGACGACCCGGGTGGGGGAGGCGAGCACCTCCAACCCGGGCCCTCCCGAAACCGGGACCGCCATGGCCGACGACGCGGCCACGGCGAAGACTAGAAAAGCCAGGAAGGGCGGTAAGCGGGTGCGCACGAGCGATTCCGCCGAACTTCGCCCTCCAGGCTCTTTCCGGTCAACCCTCGCTGACGGGGGCGTCCTCGGCGGGGGTGTCCAGCGCGGCGGCCTGCGGCTTGTCCGCGGGGCCGGTGGCCTGCCGGACGGGCGGGCTGAAGGCGGGCTTCTCGGTGGGAGCGCCGCCCCGACCGTGCACCAGCGTCTTGGTGTCGGTGCGGAAGGTGATGTCGAACTTGTCGCCCCGCACGGCCGTCACGAAGCCCACGCCGAACGTCGGGTGCTGGAGGACCTGATCCACCGCGTAGGTGTCCTTCGGGCTGTAGCGGGGCGCGTTGGCCACGTCCTTGCCCGCCAGCTGCTCCTCGAAGGAGATGATGATCTTCTCCGCCTTGGTGGTGCCGCTGGACGACGCCCGGCTCGCGCGCGGGGTGCTGCTGCTGGTGGAGGTGGGGCGGTCCGTGGTGCCAGGAGCCCCGCGGTAGGCGTGGTCCCCGTTGCACGTGTTGCAGCGCACCCGAGCAATCTTCGTCCCCACCATCGCCAGGATGGTGTGCGCGAGGGTGAGCTTGCAGCGGGTACAGTACGCGTCCACCTCGCCGCCGACCTTTTGAGTTGCCATGTTCGTCTGAGTTCTCGGCCCGGCGCGCCTGTGACGGGGAGCCGGGCATGAAGGAAAGGGGCGCGGAACATAAACGCAACGCTTCGAAGTGAGGTAGTCCCTTCGTCGTCCGCTCGCACGGGAACACTTCGCTTGTGCCCCCCTTCGCACCACGTAAGAGTAGGCGCCTGAACGCATGACCACGCAGACCCCCAGCAAGCCGGCTCGCGAGCCCGGGATGCTCACCCAGACGGTGAGCAGCTTCGGCAAGGGCCTCATCGACGTCGTCAGCTCCATTGGTGGCGTGGTGACGCTGGCCTTCGACGTGGCCCGGTGGAGCGTCCGACCTCCCTACCGGCTCCACAACCTGTTCGCCCAGCTGGACTTCGTGGGGGTGGGCTCCATCTTCATCGTCGGGCTGACCGGCCTCTTCACGGGCATGGTGTTCGCCCTGCAGACCTCCGAGGCCTTCCGCATGTTCGACGCGGAGAGCCTGGTGGGCCCCACGGTGGCGCTGACGCTGACGCGGGAGCTGGCGGCGGTGTTCTCCGCGCTGATGGTCACCATGCGGGCGGGCTCGGCCATGTGCACGGAGCTGGGTACCATGCGCGTCACCGAGCAGGTGGACGCCCTGGAGACCATGGCCGTCAACCCGGTGCAGTACCTGCTGGTCCCCCGGGTGCTGGCGGGCCTGTTCATGGTCCCCATGCTGACCATGCTGTTCAACACCACGGGCATGTCCGGCGCCTACTTCGTCGCGGTGGGCGGGCTGGGCATCTCCCCGGGCACGTTCCTCACGCGCACCCAGGCTTGGCTGGAGCCGGCGGACGTCTACGAGGGCGTCATCAAGGGCGCGGTCTTCGGCCTCTCCGTGGCGCTCATCTGCTGCTACAAGGGCTTCAACGCCTCGGGCGGCGCCAAGGGCGTCGGTCAGGCGACGACGGAGGCGATGGTGGCCAGCGCGCTGTCCATCTTCATCCTCGATTTCCTCGTGGGCATCGTGATGCACTGATGGCTGCCTCCGGTCCTCCTCCGCGTCCCGAAGCCGGCGCGTCCACGAAGCCGATGATTCAAATCGTGGACCTGCAGAAGACGTTCGGTGAGAACAAGGTGCTCACCGGCATCAACCTCTCCGTGCCCCAGGGCAGCACGTGCGTCATCCTCGGGGGCTCCGGCTCCGGGAAGACGGTGCTGATGAAGCACATGATCGGCCTGCTCCGCCCGGACAGCGGCCAGGTCAACATCGATGGGGAGGACATCGTCCCCATGGGCGTCGAGGACCTGCAGCGGGTGCGCAACAAGTTCGGCATGGTGTTCCAGGCCGCGGCCCTGTTCGACTCGATGACGGTGTTCGAGAACGTGGCCTTCCCGCTGCGCGAGCACACGAAGCTGTCGGAGGACGAGCTGTACGCCAAGGTCCGCGCCAAGCTGGACCTGATGGACCTGAAGCGGGAGGTGGAGTCGAAGTTCCCCTCGGACCTGTCGGGCGGCATGCGCAAGCGCGTGGGCCTGGCGCGGGCGGTGGTGCTGGACCCGAAGATCGTCCTCTACGACGAGCCGACCACCGGCCTGGACCCCATCACCACGGACTCCGTGGACGAGATGATCCTCGCGGCTCAAAAGGGGCTGGGGGTCACCAGCGTGGTCATCAGCCACGACATCTCCTCGGCCTTCAACGTGGCGGACCAGATCGCCTTCCTGTCCAAGGGCGTCATCGTGGAGAACGGCACCCCGGAGCAGCTGCGCATGTCCCAGCACCCCGCGGTGAAGGTGTTCCTGGAGACGTGGTTCGGGAAGAATTGACAGGGTCTGCGCCCGCCGGGTCCGGTTTCAGGAAAATGTGGCACTCCGGATGCAAAACGTTAGAGTCGCGCCCGGCCGGTAGCCCTCGGAGTCACATCAGGTGAAGAAGCTCGTTACGCCTTTCCGTGTTGGCCTGCTGGTCATCGCCGCGGGGGCCTTTTTCGTCGGCTTCGTGCTGTTCGCGCGCGAGGGCGGCCTGAGCGACAGTGACTCCACGCGTGTCTGGGCCTACTTCCGGGATGCGTCCGGCCTGGCGGTGCGCGGGCGGGTGCAGATCGCCGGCATCCGGGTGGGAGAGATCGACGACATCGTCCTGGAGGGCACGCGGGCGCGGGTGTTCCTGAAGATCCGCAACGACGTGGACCTGCGCGAGGACGCGGTCCTCACCAAGCGCTCGGAGTCGCTCCTGGGCGACTACCTGCTGGACCTGAACCCGGGCACGGAGAACGCCCCCAAGCTGGAGACGAACGGGCAGATCCGCCGCGTCATCGACAGCCAGGGCATGGAGGCCATCTTCGAGTCGCTGTCGCAGATCACCTCCGACATCCAGCAGGTGACGGGCGCGCTGCGAGAGGTGCTCGGCGGCGAGCGCGGGGCGGGCTCGCTCCAGCGCATCGTCGAGAACCTGGTGCGGCTGTCGGACTCGGTGGACGCCACCGTGCGCCGCAACGCGGACCGCCTGGACGTCATCCTGGCCAACTTCGAGGGCGTGTCGTCCGACGTGCGGACCATCACCCAGAGCAACCAGGCCGACGTGGGCCGCATCGTCGACAACATCGAGTTCATCACCCGCGACGTGCGCGAGGTGCTCGCCAGCGTCAAGAACATCGTCGGCAGCGGGGAAGGGGACTTCAAGGAGAGCGTCGCCAGCCTCAAGCAGACGCTCACCAAGCTGGACAACTCCCTGGGCAACCTGGAGGAGATCACCCGCAAGGTGAAGGACGGCGAGAGCACCGCCGGCATGCTGCTCACCGACGAGAGCGTGGGCCGCGAGGTGCGCGAGACGGTGCGCGACGTGTCCAGCCTGGTCTCCCGCCTCACGGAACTGCAGACGGAGGTGGGCATCCAGAGCACCTACCTGGCCGCGCAGGGCCGCTCGAAGAACATGCTGTCCCTGCGCCTCATCCCCCGGCCGGACAAGTACTACCTGCTGGAGATCGTCGACGACCCGCGCGGCACCGTCACCACCCAGGTGGTGCAGACCAACCCGCCGTCGGAAGGCGACCCGGTCATCCAGACGCAGAAGGTGACCAAGGAGAGCCTGAAGATCAGCGCGCAGTTCGCCAAGCGCTGGTACTTCACCACCCTGCGCGTGGGCCTCATCGAGTCCACCGGCGGCGTGGGCGCGGACCTGCACCTGTTCGACGACGCGCTGACCCTGAAGATGGACGCGTTCAACTTCGCCGCGGACGAGCTGCGCTACCCCCGGCTGCGCGCCACGCTGCGGGCCCAGGCCTTCGACCACCTGTTCGTCGTCGCGGGCATGGACGACATGCTCAACGCGCAGCAGCGCGACGTCGTCACCCAGCGGCTCATCGCCGGCCGCGACTTCTTCGTGGGCGGCGGCCTGTTCTTCACCGACGACGACCTCAAGGCCATCATCACGGCCACCGGCATCCCCTCGCCCTGAGCGTCGCCGGAGCGCGGCGAGCTTGACGCCGGCCGTGAAACCGCGTACCCGGCACGGGCACGGGGTCCTGGTAGGAAGCCGTGCTTTCTCGGCCATTTCCAGGAAGCTCGCATGTCCCTGCTCGTCGTCGGCTCCGTCGCATTGGACTCGGTGGAAACCCCCTTCGGACAGAAGGAGGACGTCCTCGGCGGGTCCGCCACGTTCTTCTCCACGTCGGCGTCGTTCTTCTCCCCCGTGCGCGTCGTCGCCGTGGTGGGGGAGGACTTCCCCGAGGCCCATGTCAGCTTCCTGAAGGGCCGGGGCATCGACCTGGAGGGCCTCACCCGCGAGTCCGGCCGCACGTTCCGCTGGAAGGGCCGCTACGGCTACGAGCTGAACGAGGCGAAGACGCTCGACACCCAGCTCAACGTCTTCCAGGCGTTCTCGCCGGACCTGCCCGCGTCCTACCGCGACACGCCCTACGTCTTCCTGGGCAACATCCACCCGGAGCTCCAGGCGCGCGTGGTGGACCAGGTCCGCAACCCCAAGCTGGTGGCCGCGGACACCATGAACTTCTGGATCCAGGGCAGCCGCGACGCGCTGCTCAAGACGCTCCAGCGGGTCAACCTGCTCTTCGTGAACGACGCGGAGGCGCGGCAGCTGGCCGGCGAGCACAACGTGGTGAAGGCCGCCCGCGCCATCCTCGGCATGGGGCCCCAGCGCGTGGTGGTCAAGCGCGGTGAGTACGGCGCGCTCCTCTTCGAGAAGGACCACATCTTCGCCTGCCCGGCCTTCCCCCTGGCCGAGGTCTTCGACCCCACGGGCGCCGGAGACACCTTCGCGGGTGGCTTCATGGGCACCGTGGCCACCGCGGCGTCCGGGGTGGACTCGGCCGTCCTGCGCCGCGCCATGGTCATGGGCAGCGTCATGGCCTCCTTCACCGTGGAGAAGTTCAGCCTGGAGCGCCTGCGCGAGGTGACGCGCCCGGAGATCCACGCCCGCTTCGCGGAATTCAAGAAGCTGACCCACTTCGAGGACCTGGGGCCGCTGGAGCGCTGAGTGCCGGGCGGGCAGGGTGGGGTCCGGCCCCACCCATGAACTTGACGGTGGATTCAGGCCGTCCCTAGGCTTTCCTCCTTTTGGGTGCTCGGGGAAGGAAGAGGGTTGAGCGATAACCGAAAGTCCGCGCGGGTGCCGACCTTGCTTCGCTGTTGGTGCGAGACCGACAATGTCACCCTGTACGCGCGCATCACCAACCTGAGCGAGGGCGGCCTGTTCCTGCGGACGAGCACGCCGCTGAAGCGAGGGGCGAAGGCGGTGCTCCGGCTGACCCCGGGGGATGATCCCGAGGTGCAGACCGCGGCCACGGTGGTATGGCTGCGGGAGGAGGAGGACCGGGCCTATCCGCCGGGGATGGGGTTGCGGTTCGAGTCGCTGGACGCGGAAACCCTGGGGCGGCTCCGGCGGATTATCTCTCAGCAGCAGAAGAACCCCGTGAAGGCGGTCTGGGCCGGCTGAGCGCCGGGCTCCCACCAGCCGAGGCATCCATGCGCATCGCCGTCATCTCCGACATCCACTCCAACATCGAGGCGCTCACCGAGGTGCTGCGGGTCTGCGAGCAGCAGAAGGTGGACCGCATCGTCTCCCTGGGTGACATCGTCGGGTACGGCGCGTCGCCGAATCCCTGCTGTGAGCTGGTGCGCTCGGTGGCGGAGGTGACGCTCTTGGGCAACCACGACGCCGCGGTGGCGGGGCGGATGGACTACTCGTACTACTACGACGCCGCCCGGCACGCGCTGGACTGGTCCGCCAACGTCCTCACGGACGAGAACATGGCGTGGCTGCGCAGCCTGCCGTACACGTACCGCATCGGCGAGGTGGGCTTCTGCCACGGCTCGCCCATCGACCCGAAGGCGTACGAGTACATCTTCGCGCTCGAGCAGGCGCGGGAGCTGACGCCGTACGTGGAGGAGCTGCCCGAGGTGACGTTCATCGGGCACAGCCACCTGTGCCGCGCGTTCGCCATCGGCAATGGCGAGGTGAACGACGTGGTGGCCCAGAAGTTCGGCATCCGCCGGGGCTACAAGTACATCATCTCCGTGGGCAGCGTGGGCCAGCCGCGCGACTACGACAACCGGGCCTGCTTCGTCATCTGCGACACGGACGCTCGCACGGTGGAGTACCTGCGGGTGGAGTACGACATCGAGACGGCGGCGCAGAAGATCTTCGACGCGGACCTGGCGCTCAACTTCGGCAAGCGACTGTTCCTCGGGGTTTGACGCGCCGCCTTCGGAAAACTGTGCACGGGCCGGGGGACATGAAATAAACCGGGTCCGTGCGCCCCCAGGTCCTCCGAGTGTCCCTCCGGCCCTTCGCGGCCCTGCTGTCCTCCCTGTTGCTGCTGCTGTCGGCCTGCCGCCGCGAGCCGCAACCGTCGTCGCCGGAGTACCAGCAGGCCACGCGCCAGTTCCGCGAGCTGTACGCGCAGAAGCTGGATGAGGCCTATCTGGACCCGAAGATGGGCCCCATCGAGGCGCAGCTCCAGCGCGTGCCGCAGGACAGCCTGGATGCCCCTTCCGCGCAGGAGCTGCTCCAGCGCATCCAGCGCGAGCGCACCCGCATGCAGTCGGAGCTCGCCGCGCGCCAGAAGGCCGTGGCCAGCGCCCGCGAGATTCCGCCCGGCGCGCCCTCCACCACGCTCGCGCCCCCGCCGCCGCCTCCTCGCGCCGAGCCCGTGGACGCGGGGCCTCCGGACGCGGGCCCCGTCAACGGTCCCCAGGTCGGTTCTCCGGCGAGCGAGCTGGTGGCCGGCTTCCGCGGCTGCTTCAAGCGCGGCACGCCCATCGACGTGGAGGGGCGGGGCATCCGGGACGCGTGGGAGATGACCGACAGCACGGCCTGCCGCCTGGAGTACCCGGGCCACGTGGGCACGGTGCTGCTGACCGAACAAGGCCGGGTCCTGATGTTGTTGCCCAAGAGCTCCGTGACGACGGTGACGCGGACGCTGGATGCCGGGACCGTGCCCCCCGCGGCGACGGACGCCGGCCGTTAATCAAAGACGCCCCATGAACGACCAGACCTTCATGAAGTTGATGCGCCTGTTGCCCAAGTCGGCCCTGTCGACGGTGGTGGGCATGGCCACTCGAGCCCCGCTGCCCGCGCCCGTGCACCAGGCGGCCATGCGCGCGTTCGCCCGCTCCTACAACGTGGACATGGCGGAGGCCGAGCACCCCATCGAGCACTACCCGACGTTCGCCCAGTTCTTCACGCGCGGCCTGAAGACGGGCCTGCGTCCCATCGACGCGGACGCGAAGTCCGTGGTATCGCCGGTGGACGGGCGTGTGTCGCAGGTGGGCTACTCCGACCTGGGGCGGTGCCTGCAGGCCAAGGGCATCGAGTACACGGTGGACGAGCTCTTGGGGGACGCGGAGGCGGCGAAGCCGTTCCACGGTGGCGCCTGGACGACCATCTACCTGTCGCCCAGGGACTATCACCGCATCCACTCGCCGCTGGCGGGCACCATCACCGGCTACGCGTACATCCCCGGTGAGTTCTGGCCGGTGAACCCGGCGTCGGTGCTCAACAAGCAGTCCCTGTTCTGCGTCAACGAGCGGCTGGTGACGTACCTGGAGACGGCCGCGGGCAAGTGCGCCGTGGTGAAGGTGGGCGCCACCTGCGTGTCGCGCATCAAGGCGGCGTACGACGACGTCACCACGCACACGGGCCAGCCGGGCAAGGTGCACCGGTATCAAGAGGGCTACAAGGTGGAGAAGGGCGGCGAGCTGGGCCGCTTCGAGATGGGCTCCACCGTCATCCTGCTGTTCGAGCCGGGCCGCGTGAAGTGGGACCCGGTGCTGCAGGAGGACGCGGTGCTGCGGCTGGGGCAGCGCATCGGAGTGGTGCCGTGAGCCAGACGCTCGCCGCCGTCAAGGGCATGAATGATCTCCTGCCAGGGGAGATTGAAATCTGGCAGCACGTGGAGGGGCTGGCCCGGGAGCTGTTCGGGCGCTTCGGCTACGGGGAGATCCGCACGCCCATGGTGGAGGACACCGCGCTCTTCGTGCGCAGCGTGGGCGAGGAGACGGACATCGTCGGCAAGGAGATGTACACCTTCGACGACAAGGGTGGCCGCAGCCTGTCCTTGCGTCCCGAGGGCACGGCGCCCGCGGCGCGCGCGTACATCGAGCACTCCATCCTGAACCAGGAGCCGCTGACGCGCTGGTTCTACACGGGGCCGATGTTCCGGTACGAGCGGATGAAGACGGGCCGCTACCGGCAGTTCTATCAAGTCGGCGCGGAGGCCTACGGCTCGAAGGAGCCGGCCCAGGACGTCGAGGTGATGGACATGGTGGCCCAGTTCCTCCAGGCGCTGGGGCTCCAGGACATCGCGCTCAACCTCAACTCGCTCGGCGACGAGGCCTGTCGGCCCGCGTACCACGCGAAGCTGGTGGAGTACCTCAAGGCGCACATCGACGAGCTGTGCGGCGACTGTCACCGCCGCATGGAGACGAACCCGCTGCGCGTGCTCGACTGCAAGAACCCCAAGTGCCAGGAGGTCGCCGGCAAGGGGCCCAACGTGCTCGAGTTCCTGTGCGAGCCGTGCAAGGCGCACTTCGACGACGTGCAGCGCAAGCTGACGGCGCTGGACATCAAGTACGTCGTCAACCCGCGCATGGTGCGCGGCCTGGACTACTACACGCGCACCGTCTTCGAGTTCATCGCCTCGCACCCGGCGCTCGGCACCGCGAGCACGGTGGGCGGCGGTGGTCGCTACGACAAGCTGGTGAAGAGCCTGGGTGGGCCGGACGTGCCCGCCGTGGGCTTCGCGTGTGGTCTGGACCGGCTGGTGCTGCTCTTGAAAGAGGGCACCCGGAAGTTCGGTGCGTCGCCGGACCTGTTCATCGCGGTGGCGGATCCGGGCTCGCAGGACACGGCCTTCACCCTGGCCAGCAAGCTGCGGCGCGAGGGCCTGCGCGTCGACTTCGACACCCGGGGTGGCAGCCTCAAGAGCCAGATGAAGCGCTCCGACAAGAGCGGGGCCCGCTTCACGCTGGTGCTCGGTGAGCAGGAGCGCACCTCGGGAGAGGCGAAGCTCAAGCGGATGGCGGATGGTTCGCTGATCCCCGTGAGCCTGAGCGGCCTCGCCGCCGCGGTGCGTGAGCATTCGGCGGCGACCGAGGTTGCGCAGCGCGGCAACGCGACCTGATGTCTCAGTCAGGGATTGTGTTGAATCCCTGACATTTCCACGAATCCCGGAGGTGGTCTGTAACCTCCGGGAAATCCAGGGAGAACTCCGGGCGACTCAGTCGCGTGACCTTGGCCGGTGCGGTAGACTTCCGCCGTCAATGTCGAGTGAGTCCCCCAGCTCCGCTCCGTCCCAGGCCTTGCGCTGGATTCCCGTTCGGGGAGACAGCATGTGGCCGTCGTTGCGGGATGGAGACGTGGCGGGTGTCGAGCCGCTGTCTCGCGAGCCCCGCCCTGGTGAGGTCGTGCTGGCGCGGTTCGACGATGCGCTGGTGCTCCATCGGGTGTGCGCGGTGCGCGAGGGCGTGCTGTCGCTGCGCGGGGACAACGCGGCCGGAGAGGACCCTCCCATCGCCGCGTCGCGGATCCTCGGGTGCGTGGCGCGCGTGCGCAGGAGGGGCGTGGAGCTGGGCTCTGCGTGGGATGGTGGGCCGTCGCGCCTGGGACGGCTGCGCGCGTTGGTGCGCGGGCGGGTGGCGCGGTGGCTGGGGCGGCGCTCATGAGCGGCGACTTCGGAGGGGACAGTCATCCCCGGCGTCGCTCGGGAGCGGAGGGGCAGCGCTTCGGCGCGGACTTCCTGCTGCTGGACGCGGAGGGCCGCACGCTGCGGGGCCTCAACGCGACGGCGGTGCGAATCTGGGAGCTCAGCGACGGGACGCGCTCGGCGCGCTCGGTGGCCGAGGTGGTGGCCCGTGAGTTCTCCATGGACGTGGGCGCGGTGCTCGCGGACACGTTGCGATTTCTGACGGAACTGGCCCGCTTGGGCCTCATCGAAGAGCTTCAGGAGGTGCGGTGATGCGAGCGCGCATTGCGGGCTTCTCGGCGGCGGCGCTGCTGCTGGCGGCCTGTACGGAGGGCGGCGTGGCGCCCAAGGTGTCGGAGTGGACGGACGCGCCTTCCCGGGAGGTGCCGCCGGTGTCCCCGACGGACGTGTTGGGCGAGGAGGACGTGGCGGCCCGGCCTCCCGCGGCGGATGTTCCCGTCGTCGGCGAGCCGATGCCCGCGCCCCTGACGGGGCACGCCGAGGTGGTGGAGTCCGGCTCGCGAGGCCTGTCCGACGTGTCCCAGGTGGACGTGGACCTGACGCTCACGGGCGTGCGCGGCAAGGGCACGGTGGAGGTGGAGTTCGTGTCGCCCGCCGGCCACCCGTATGAGCGGCGGACGAGCGTGGTGGTGGCGAAGCCGGACATGACGCGGACCTTGCGCTTCTCGCTGCCCGTGGCCGGGACGACGGTGGCCACCTCCGCCATGAGCGGCACCTGGCAGGTGCGCTTCCTCTTCGACGGGGCGCCGCTGACCACGGCCGCCTTCACCCTGGAGCCGTGACGTGAGCCCCGCCCCCCTGAAGTCCGTCAACGCCCGCCTCGCCGCGCTCGTCGCCGCGCTCGTGCTGCCCTCGGCCGCGCTGGCGCAGAGCACCACGCGCGCCGCCGTCTTCACCACGCTCCCTGGACCCGGGGAGACGGTGGCCACCGTGGTGATGGACGAGGTGTCCGAGCTGCGCGTCCGGGTGCGCAACAACACGCGCGCCAACTCGCCGCAGTTCCGTCCCATCAACCAGGTCAACTTCGTGCTGCCCACGGGCTACACGCTGTTGGAGAGCCCCGCGCCCGCCGGATGGGTCGCCACCCACAACGTGGCGACGCGCAGCGTCCGCTACAACCTCCCGGTGAACTGCGCGGGCGCGGATGCCGGGCTGATGTTCGACGAGTCCGCGACGTTCACGCTGCGGATGATCCCGAACATCAGCGCGACGAACGCCGTCGGCCAGCAGTTCACGACACAGCTCTCCGCGCACGAGGCCTGCGGCAACCTGTCGTTCGGCACCAATCGCACGCAGGACGAGGCCGAGTGGCAGCGCGTGAGCCTGGCGACGCGCGTGGACATCTCCCCGCGCGCCGTGGGCGTGGGGGACGACATCACCGCGCGGCTGGTCATCGAGAACCGCTCCTCCACCGCGAACCAGACCAACATCACGGCCGAGGGTCCGAGCACGGGCGCCGGTGGCGTGACGTTCCAGGTCGTCGAGGTGCAGCCCGCCAACTTCGCGGTGACCATCCCCCAGCGTGGCGCGGGCATCCTCTCCGCCCGGGCCACGACGCAGACGGGGGGAACCATGGTGGCCAGCGTGCGGGGACGCAACGGCTCGGCCTCCGTCACGTCGAACGTCGCGGACACCCCCATGGTGAACGTGGCGCCGCTGGCCGCCGCCGGAGACGTGGACAACACCCAGGCCTTCACGGGCGAGACGGTCAAGGTGCGCCTGAGCGTCACCAACACGTCCCCCACCAGCTCGTATCTGAACGTGACGCCTCGGGCGCCCGTGCTGGTCGGCTCGGCGCAGGTGGCGCTGGCGTCGGGGCCCAGCCCGGCCAGCGTGGCGCGGCTGGCGCCGGGAGCGTCCGCGCACTTCATCTGGAGTTACACCGTCACCGGCGCGGAACTCTCGACCTATGCGTTCGATGTCCAGGCGGACGCGACGCTGAATGGCGCCACCGTCTCGACGCCGGTGGTGCGCTCGGCCGAGGGCCGCGTCGTCGCGCACCGGGTGAAGGTCAGCCCGTCGGTGCTGGTGCCGGGGCAGGGCAATCAGACGGTGACGTACACGGTGCAGAACCGCGGCACGGTGCCGCTCGATGAGGTCAAGCTGCTCCGGCCGCCGGTGAACTTCTTCGGCATCACCGGCAACCCGCCCGCGCCCACCGGATGGATGTCCTATTACGACACGGCGACGGCGAGCTACACGTGGCTGGCGAACACCAACGCGGTGCGCATCATGCCCAACCAGGAGCGCACCTTCACGGTGACGTACGCCTCCGTGGCCAACGTCAACGCGCCCACCGTGTTCCGACACCGCGTGCACCTCCCTCTGGCCTACGCGTCGGATGCTGCTGCCCGCATCGAGACGCCGCTGGTGCTCGCCACGGGCCTGGCGCCGGAGGTCGAGCGCCTCACCGCGGTGGCTCGCGATGCCAGCGTGACGGTGACGTGGGACAACCCCTCGGTGCACAACGGGGTGCTCATCCTCCGCTCCGCCGGTGCCGCGCCGAACGCGGCGCCCGTCGCGGGCCAGACGTACGCGGCCGGTGCGACGCTGGGCAACGCCACCGTCGTCCTGTCGGAGTCGTTCAGCTCGGCGACATCCTTCGAGGACACGGGCGTCGTCAACGGCACGACGTACTACTACCGCGTCTACAACACGGATGACGTGGGGTTGTACTCGGCGGGCAATCGTCCCACGGCCTCGGTGGCGCTGATGGCCACGCCTCGGGCGCGCGTGGGCTCGGCGCCGCTGTGGTGCTACTCGGTGGGCCTGGACGCGCGGCTGCAGCCCATCACCGAGCTGGGCGTGGGCATCTTCAGCTCCTTCAATGACTCGGTGGTCGCCAACCTGACGAACGTCACCCACCCCTCCGCGGATGGCGCGGAGCGCTGGCGTCCGCTGCCGCTGTCGGGGCTCATCGGCAGCCGCTTCCCGGTGGTGCCGCTCAATGGCCTGCCGGGCCAGTACATCCTCACGGCGGACCAGAGTGGCGTGGCGTATGCGCTCAACGCGACCACGGGCACGGTGCTGTGGCGCTGGAACAACAACGGCGCGCCCATCGGCACCATCCAGTCGTTCCCGGTGACGCAGCTCCACGACTACGCGAACGCGGCGTACAAGGCCGCGCGTCCGAACACGGACCTGGTGTTCTTCGCGACGCGGCTGGCGAACGCCGCGCAGAACCGCGTGGTGGCGCTCAATGCGCGCACGGGTGCGCCCGTCTTCACTTACCAGCCCGGGGACCTGGGCATGGTGAGCGGCGGCATGGTGGTCGACTACACCACCAACCGCCTGTTCATCGGCGCGAAGGCGAACGGGTCCGCGGCCACGTTCCGTGTGCTCAACACGCTCAACGGCGCCGAGGTGGGGCGCCTGTCACTGGGGGATCTGGAGCACAGCCTGGTGCGCAACGGCGTGGCGAATCAGATCTTCGCGACGAACAGCGACGGCGTGGTGCACGCCGTCGACGGCAACACGATGCAGGCCGTGTGGAACGTGAACGTGGGGACCCGGCCCTCGCCGAGCACGCCCGCGTTCACCAGCTTCGTGCGCCCGCTCGGCGGCGGCTTCGTGGCGAGCCTGGCCAGCGGCGCCGTGGAGTTCTGGGACTACTCGGCGCCCGGCGCGACGGCGCCCTCGCGTGTGTGGACCACGCCCATCGCGAACCCGTCCGGTACGTTCACCCTCAACCAGGCCGGCGTGGTCCGCATCTACGCGGGCAGCTCCGATGGCCGCGTGCACCAGCTCGAGATGATCGGCGGCGTGGACTCCGGCCAGGTCGCCATCGGTGGTACGCAGCTCATCGGCACGCCGACCATCGACACCACTGTCTCCCGACTGCACGTCGGCTCTCAGGACGGCCGCATCTGCGCCTTCCCGGTACCGTTCCCGTGAACCCTCCCTCGACCCCCTCGGCCCCGCAGTCCCCGGCGGTGGAGACGTCTCCGTCGTCCGTTGTCACGCCTCGCTACGAGGCGCCGGCCATCCTGTGGGAGCAGCCCTTCGTCGCGCTCGCGGCGATGTCCCAGTGCAACATCCCTGGCGAGTCGGAGTGCACGCCCTGAGCTCGTCGGGAGCCGGCCCGTCCGGTCCCCGTCGCTCGGGCCGCCTCGATGATTCGCAGGAGACGTCCGGCCCCTGGCTCACGCTGGCGGGCTGGACGGTGGGGCTTCATGCGCCGGAAGCCCGTGTCCAGGAGCTGCTCCGGCGCTCGCTCGCGGGCTTCATCGTCGACGCGCCTCCGGCGGGTGCTCGCGTCTCCCGGTTGGAGGTGCGTCCGCCCGAGGTGCCGCGCGCGGAGCCGGCGACGCGAGCGCTTCCCCGTCCCTGGCGCGCGGAGGATGGCGCGCTCGTCCTCGAAGGGGAGGACTACTCGGCGCGCATCGAGGCGGGGGGTGCGCGGGGCGCGGTGGTCGGCGCGGGGCGCTTCCCGGTGGAGGTGGTCCTTCGCGTGATGCTGGCGGCGGAGCTGGCGCGGCGCGGTGGGATGTTGGTGCACGGCGTGGCGCTCGTGCATGACGGGGCCGCGGCGCTGTTCACGGGGCACTCGGGCGCTGGCAAGAGCACGCTGGGCGGACTGTGGATGGGGGCGGGGGAGTCACTGCTCTCGGACGAGCTGGTCGCGATATGGCCGGAGGCACCGGGTCTGTGGCGGGCCTCGGGGACGCCGTGGAACGTGGGCTTCCCTCGCGAGGCGCGACTGGGGGCGGTGGGGACGCTGGCGTGGGATTCGAGCTCGCGCTGGGAGCGTCAGGGTGGGGGAGAGACGGGGCGGATGCTGGTGCACAATGTACTGTTGCCCGAGGCGTCCCCAGCGGGCAGGGCCGCGATGCTGGCGTCCGCGGGTCGACTGTTGTCCGAGGTGGAGTCGGCGCGGTTGGTGTTCTCTCGGGATGAGTCCGCCGTCACGGTGGTGAGGGCTGCGTTGGGAGCGTCGCGACATGGGTAAGGGGCCGGTGTTGACGGTGGTCGCGGGGCCGACGGCCTCCGGGAAGACGGCGCTGGGCATCGAGCTGGCGCGTCGCCTGGGCGGAGAGATCGTCAGCGCGGACTCGCAGCAGGTGTATCGGCACTTCGACATCGGTACCGCGAAGCCGTCCGTGGAGGAACTCGCGGCGGTGCCGCACCACCTGCTGTCCGTGGTGGACCCGCTGGAGACGTTCTCGGCCGCCGAGTACCAGCGTCGCGCGGACGCGGCCATCGCGGACATCGCCGGCCGCGGTCGGCCTGTCATCGTCGTGGGCGGGACGGGGCTCTACCTGCGCATCCTGCTGCACGGCGTGGTGGAGGCTCCAGGCGCGCTCCCCGCGCTGCGCGCCGAGATGGAGGCGGTCGCGGCCGAGCAGGGACGTGAGGCCGTCCACCGTCGACTGGCCGCCGTGGATCCCGAGACGGCCGCGAAGCTGCCGGTCCAGGACCTGGTGCGTGTCGTCAGGGCGCTGGAGATCCACGCGCAGACGGGCGTGCCCGCCTCGGAGTTCCGCAAGGCCCATGCGTTCCTCCCGGACCGCTATCCCTTCCGCCTCTTCGTCCTGGAGCCGGCTCGCGAGGACCTGTACGCGCGCATCAACGCGCGCACCGAGGCCATGTTCGCCGCGGGCCTCGTGGACGAGACACGCGCGTTGATGGAGCGGGGGTTCGCGGACGCGGCCCCCATGCGCAGCGTGGGCTACGTGCAGGCGCGCGCGGTGGTGGACGGACGCATGAGCCTCTCGGAGGCCATCCAGGACACGGCGCAGGAGACACGCCGGTACGCCAAGCGTCAGCTCACCTGGTTCCGCAAGGAGGCGGGCGCCGTCTTCGTCCAGCCTCCGTACGCCGCGCTCCGCGAGCACTCACCGCAATCCCCCGGGTGAGGCCTTGGTGCCTCGCCCCCCGTGGGTGAGGCCTGCCCCCGAGGGAGGGGCGAGGAGGGGAGGGACCGGGAAGGCGCGACGTTGTCCCCGCGACGTGAGGCACCCATGTTCGCCGCTGAATCCTTTCTCGACGCGGGAGCGGAGCGACATGGATACACAGTTCAGACGTGACCCCATCTCGACCGAAGGAGGAAGAGCCACCTCGGCGGCCTGGGGACCTCTCTTCGTCCTCGGCGTGCTGATGGCGATCCTGGGCCTGGTGGCGTTGGGCTCCTCGTTCATCACGAGCATGGTCTCCGTCATCCTCTTCGGCGCGCTGCTCGCGGGGACGGGCATCGCGGAGATCGTCTCCTCCTTCCGCGTGCGGAAGTCCGGAGGCCCGTTCTGGCTCTACCTGCTCAACGGCGTGCTCTCCACCGTGGTCGGCATCTTCGTCCTCATGAACCCCGCGGCGGGCCTGGGCGCATTGACGCTCCTGCTCGCGGGCTACTTCTTCGCGAGCGGCCTCTTCCACGTGGTGACGTCGCTGATGGACCGCTATCCGAAGTGGGGCTGGGACTTCGCCTACGGCGCCATCTCCATCGCGCTGGGCGTCATCGTCATGGCCCAGTGGCCCATCTCCGCGGTGTGGCTGGTGGGCACCCTGGTGGGCATCTCCATCCTCATGCGCGGCATCGCCCTCATGGCGGGTTCCCTGGAGCTGCGTCGCGCGATGCGGAGCGTCTCCGTGTCGCCCTGACCCCAGGCCGCTGATTCCAGATTGAAAGGGCACGGTGACCGTCTGGCCACCGTGCCCTTGTTCTTCGCGCAGACGCCTCGTGTGACTAATAGGCGGCGTAGCGGTCCGATGCGCCCGTCTCGCTCGGGGGCGGGGGCGCGACCCGCTCGTTCGTGCCGCCGGACGAAGTCAGTCGGCCCGTGAGGATGCGCATCAGCAGCTCCGGGTCCACGGGCTTGGGCAGGAAGGCCTCCGCCCCCGCGTCGAGCGCGCGCTGACGCACGTGGGGCCGGTTCAGCCCGCTCATCACCACCACCCGCGTGTTGCGCGTGAGGGGATGCTGCTTCAAGCCCTCGCACAGCCGCAGCCCATCCACCCAGTGCAGCACGACGTCGAGGACGATGGCCGTCGGAGGTCTGCGCGCCACCGCGCAGAACAGCGCGAGCTCGTCCGCGAAGGCGACGACCTTGGCCCCCGTGCTCTCCAGGAGCGCCGTGAGCGCCTCGCGGGCATCGGCGTCGTCATCCACCACGTAGTACAGGTCCGGCTCCAGCTCCGGGATGGCCAGGGGCACCGGCTCCAGCGACATCCGCAGCCAGTTGCTCATCGTCTCGCGCAGGCCCGCCCAGCGCACGGCCCCCAGCAGGGCCAGCGGCGTGGGAGCGTTCAACCCGAGCACACCACCGCCATGGACGCCCACGGACGTGCGCCGCCCCTTCGCCGCGACGAAGGCGGAGGGCGCCCGCTTGCCGGCGCGCCGCAACCAGCCCACCGCCCGGGCGCCGGCCGACGCGTCCTCCATCAGCTCGCACAGGCCCTCGCGCACATACCGGCGCTCCAGGGCCCCCGCGTCCAATCCCCCATCCAGGAGCGCCACCGCCGCCCGGCTGCACGACGCCAGCGTCTCCGACAGCCCCACCTGCAGCGGATGTCCGAAGGCCGCCGGACCCACGGCAATCTGCCCCGGAGCCACCAGCGTGCGCCCGGGCCCGAAGGGCAGCCGCGTGGTCTCCAGCGCCGCCAGCTCGAAGCCCTCCTCCAGCAGCCCATCCCGCGAGGCCATCATCAGCGCCTGGCACAGGTCGGCCGGCGTCACCGCGGGCCCGAAGGCCAGCGCGTAGACGGAGTCCGCGCCCGGCAGGAGGAACAAGCCATCCACCGTGGGAAGCGGCGCGACCCAGAGCCGCGCCACCGGCGCGATCTCCAGCCGCGACGACGCATGACGCAGCCGAGCCTGCACCGCGGGCATCGTCGGCGCGGGCCGGAAGCCCGGGAAGAAGTGGTCGCCCATGAGGGGCCCCGCACCCCCCGCCAGGGCCACCGCGTGGAAGCGCTCGCCGCCTCCCTGGGCGCGGACCACCAGGGGGCCCGCGCCTCGCACGGACGCCGGCGCATCGGGGGCCGCGGGCTGCCGCTCCACCCGGTCCACGTGCCGCTCGAGGAAGCGCGCGCCCTGGGCGCTGGCCGCCGTGGCCAGCACGTCCCGCACCTGGGCCAGCCCGCCTTGCCCCTGGGGCCAGCCGTCCACCACCCACAGGCCACCGGGAGAGGAGGGGAGCAGCTCGCGCCGCCCCTCGGAGATGATCTCCACGCCGCGCAGCTCGTGGGCGCGCCACTCGGTGGGGATGCGACAGCCCAGCGCGGCCAGCCGCGAGCGACACTCCGGCGTCAGCACGGCGGGCGGCGCGGTGCGCTCCGACAGGCCACCCGAGTAGACGCGCACATCGAGCGTCAGCCCCCGCGCCCTGCCATTGAAGAGCAGCGAGGCCGCCAGCCCCGCACCCGCGATACCGCCTCCGACGACCGCCACCCTCGAACCGCTCGTCAGCCTGTTGCCCAGAATCATCCGCGCCCTCTTGCTTCCCGCCGTCGCCTGCTGCGTCGTGCCCGCGCTCAGTGCCGTTGCACGGAAGGCGCCATGGCCGGACGGCCGAACACCACCACCCGGTCGCGCCCCTCGCGCTTGGCCTCATAGAGGGCCGCGTCGGCGGCCTTCATCAGCCCTTCCGTGTCGCCCCGGGGTGTCTCCAATGTGTGGTCCGCGATGCCCACGCTCACGCTCAACCCGAAGGAGGCGGGGCGGCCGTCGCTCTTCTGCACGCCCACGGAGCGCAGGCCGGAGCGGATGCGCTCGGCGAACACCGCCGCCTCCAGCGCCGTCTGGTGGGGCAGGAGCGCCACGAACTCGTCGCCGCCGAAGCGCGCCGCGAAGTCCGACTCGCGCAGGTTGCCCTTGAGCTGGTTGGCCAGCGCGAGGATGGCCCGGTTGCCCACGTCGTGGCCCATGCCGTCGTTGATGGCCTTCAAGTGGTCCAGGTCGATGATCACCACGCTCAGCGGGTAGCCGTAGCGCTGGGCGCGCCGCAGCTCCTCCTCCAGCCGCACGGTGAGCGCCCGGAAGTTCGCCAGCCCCGTGAGGGCATCCGTCTGGGCGAGGATCTGCAGCCGCCGCTGCTGTTCACTCTGCCGCAGCGCCCGGTCGATCCGTGCCATGAGCTCCCTCGCGCTCGCCGGCTTGTGGATGAAGTCCACCGCGCCCATCTCCAGGCAGCGCTCCAGGGTGGCCTCGTCCGCGTCCCCGGTCAGGAAGATGACCGGCGTGGACTCCGTCCGGGAGTCCTCCTGCAGCGCCTCCAGCACCGCCAGCCCATCCCCGCTGGGCAGGAACCTGTCCAGCAGCACCAGGTCCGGCCGGTGTTCCCTCGCCAGCTCCAACCCCACGCCCGCGTCCGCCGCCCCCAGCACGTCGAAACGCGAGGCGAGCAGATCCGACAGGCTCTCCAGCACGCTCGCGTCGTCCTCGATGACCAGGAGGAGGGACCGCTCCGAGGTGCGCCCTCGCCGTTGCATGAACCTCTCCGCTTCGTTGCGCTCCTGATGATTGGCGGTCCAGAGGTCTCGGATGCCACGCCCCACCAGGTGCTCCCGCCGCCCCTGCGCCCCAGGCGCATCCGCCGCCTCCCGGTCCTGCGAGCACCCACCGCCTCCCGCAACCTTCACCCGAGACCTCCGGCCGCCAAGCCCATCGCCCTTGCCCGACGGGGAGTCACCCCCACCGACGCGCGTGGGCGTGGAGCAAGCTGCATGCCCTCGAGGAGGGCATCCGAGCGGACGTCATTTCAGGGGGTTGCACTCGCGCGCGGCGCCGCCAGCAGGAGCCAGGCGGAAGTCGTTCCAGCGTGCGTCGTGGGGAACCGGTAGGAATTCCCGGGCGGAGGAGGGCGGGGCGCCCTCCACTCCGGCCCGTCGCGGCGGATCAACGTCGGGTAACGAACTGCATGCGCCGGCCACCGCCACCGCCCATGGGGGGCATCATCGGCGGGGTCTCCAGGCCGAACTGCCACCACATGGGCTCGTACGGCTTCATCTTCAGTCGTTTGTCGTTCTGGAGCTGGCCGAGGCTGGCCTTGAGCTTCTCGTCCTTGGGGTTCTCCTCCACCCCGCGACCGAGCACCTTGAGGGCCTCGTCCTTCTCCTTCTTCTGCAGGAGGCACCAGGCGTACACCGCCCAGACGATGGCCTCCTTCTTCCCGCTCTTGGCGGCGGCCTCGAAGGCGGCCTTCATGGCCGGGGTGTCATTGCGCTGGAAGTACAGGGCGCCCTCCATGGCCTTGGCCATGTAGTTGCGCGAGCTGCCCTGCTTGAAGTGGACCAGCGCGCCGTCCAGGTCCTTCACCATGTACTTCAACATTCCAATCTGCGCGTGAATCTCCGGCCCCACCATGAACTGCCACCTGTCGTAGACGAGGCCCTTCTCCAGCGTCTTCACCGCGCGCTCCACCCGGCCCTCGGCGTCCTTCTTGCTCGTGGGCTGGGACTGGAGGTCCGACTGCACCGTCGTCATGAGCGCCTGGATCTGCCCGGCGACCCGGCGGCCCAGGAAGAAGAAGGTGATGACGGCCGCGATGAGGCCCGGGACGAGCCCGGCCCAGATGGAGAAGTTGGCGAGCTTCACCAGCAGCGCGACCACGATTCCCACTGCCAGCGAGATAAGAAGGTTGTACATGCGGGGGCCCTCATAGCGATGTACGTGCAGCACCGCAATCTTCGGATGCATCCGCGCGGCCATCGCGGTATACGTCTGGCCGCTTCACCAACAAACGGCCCTCTGTCGAAATTGGTAGACGAGGCGGACTCAAAATCCGCTGCGGCTGACCCCGCGTCCCGGTTCGAGTCCGGGGAGGGCCACTTCCCACGAGGGGCGGGCTGCCAGCATCCGCTGGGCGGCCCCCCTGCCCGGGAGTGTGGAGGACGAGCTCCCGTCAGGGGCGTCGGAGATACCCCGCGATGAAGGTTCTGCTGGTCGAGGACGACGCGAGCCTCCGGGAAGGGATGGGCGAGTTGATCGCCGACCTGGCGGAGGTCCGCTCGGTGGGCGACGTGGCCCAGGCGCTGGAGGTCCTCTCCCAGGAGCGCTTCGAGCTGGTCCTCACGGACCTGCGCATCGGCGGCAGCGAGGCGGGCGGGCGGGCCGTGCTGGAGGCGGCCCGGAAGGGGCGCCAGGCGGTGGCCATGGTCAGCGCGGCGTCCCCGGATGAGGTGGCGCGGGCGCTGCGTCCCCATGTCCCCGACGGCATCCTGGTGAAGCCCTTCCAGATCGAGGACATCCTCGGGCTGGTGGAGCGCTTCCTCGCCGTGCACCGGGGCGTGGAGGCCGCGTCTCGGGGGACGACGGTTCCCTCGGAGGGAGATTGGGTGGAGTGCTCGCCCGGTGTGCACCTGGCGTCGCCAGGGGGTGGGGCGGGCGGCGCCATCTGGGTGCGGCTGGTGGCGGGCGGCCAGTGGGCCTGGGCGGCGCGGCCGCGGGGACGCGAGGCGGCGCTGCTGCTCGAGGGTGAGCTGGACGTCGAGGGGACGCGCTTCGTGGCCCCGGCGTCGTTCTTCGTGGGCGCGGAGGACTCTCCCGAGGTGCGTACGGCCACCGGGTGCCTGGTCATCACGCTCGGCGTGGACGGTTGAAAGGGCAGGTTGGCATCCGTGGACACTGTCTGGCCCACACATCCGCTGGAGGCGGCGCGGCTCGGTCGTCCTTCGAGGCGGGGCGCGACGGCGGCGCTCGAGGCGCACATCGCGGTGTTGCGCGGCGAACCCTTGAAGGCCGCGCTGGCCAATGCGCTGCGCGACGCGGACGGGCTCGGAGGCCAGGAGCGCCGGTTCGCCGCGCTCGTGGTGCGCGAGCTGTCCCGGCATCAGCGCCTGCTGGACCTGGCGGCGAAGCTGTTGGGGCATCCTCCGGGGAAGCTGGTGCTCACGGAGGACCAGGCGCTGGTGCGCTACGCGCTGTGGCGGCGCATCTTCTGTGGTGAGGGCTGGACGCGCATCGGCCCGGAGGTCCGGCTCCCCGGGCCGGTGAGGCCGCGCACCCTCAAGGACGAGGTGCTCCAGAAGGTGGTGGAGTCTCCGCTGCCGGAGGCGCCGCTGCCGGACACCCACGCGGAGCGGCTGGCGGTGCGCTACTCGTTCCCCAACTGGCTGGTGCAGAAGCTGGCGCAGGCCTATCCGGAGTCGGTGCTGGAGGGGCTGTTGTCCTCACTCGACGAGGAGCCCGGGCTGCACTTCCGGGTGCGGCCGCCGGGGACTCGCGACGCGGTGCTGGCCGCGCTCCAGGAGGAGGGCGTCGCCGCGGAGGCGGTGCTCGCGGCGCCGGACGCGGTGCGGGTGGTGGACGCGAGCCACCGCATCTTCGAGACGCGGGTGATGAAGACCGGGCGGCTCCAGGTCCAGGACGTGGGCAGCCAGCTGATCTCAGAGGTGTGTCGTCCGGTGGGCGGCTCGCTGCAGGGGCTCACCGTGGCGGATGTCTGCGCGGGCGCGGGCGGCAAGACGCTGGCGCTGGCGGACTTCGTCGGTCCCACGGGGAAGGTGCTCGCGGGAGATCGCTCCCGTCGCCGGCTGGCCGAGGCCCGGGAGCGCGTGCGCCACTTCTCCTTGAGACAGGTGGCCTTCCCCCATCCGCTGCCGCTGTCGGAGGCGGACGTGCTGCTGATCGACGCGCCGTGCAGCGGGACGGGCTCGCTGGCGCGCGAGCCGGATCAGAAGTGGAAGCTGAACGCGGCGGAGATCGCCAAGTACCAGACGACCCAGTCGGAGCTGCTCGACGAGGTGAGTCGTCAGGCGAAGCACGGGGCGCTGGTGGTCTACGCCACGTGCTCGGTGCTGCCGGACGAGGACGAGGCCGTCGTCGAGGGCTTCCTCGCGAAGCACCCGGAGTTCACGCTGGAGCCGGTGGCGGACGTGCTCGGAGCGGAACGGGCGGCGCTCGCCGCCCAGGGGCCGTACCTCAAGGCGCTGCCTCCTCGCGTGCCCGGGGGCGGCTTCTTCGCGGCGCGGCTCCGGCGGACCGGGCAGGGTTGACAGTCCACGAGGCCACACGCTACGCCAGCGTAGGTCCTTCAAGGGGTGTCACCGACGTGCCGGCCGACCCGAAGCAGTCCGAGGTGGTGAAGCAGATCAACGAGGCCTTCCAGGCGGCGCAGGCCCGACTGGCGCAGCTGCGCGAGGCGGTGGAGCGCAACTCGGACCTGGCCCGGGCGAACGCCAAGGCCACGGTGCTGAAGGACCAGAAGGAGCGCGCCTTCAAGGAGCTCGGCGAGGTCGTCTACCGGCAGATCCAGAAGGGCAGGCTGGAGCTGCCGGCCGGCTTCGCGTCCGCGCTCAAGGCCATCGAGGCCGCCGAGCAGGCGGCCGAGGCGCACGCGCGCGAGCTGACGGACATCCTCCGGGAAGGGGAAGAAGTCGCTGAGCGGTTGAAGGTTGGAAAAAACGCACCGAAGCCGCAAACAGTTCTTGGCCCTGGGAACAAGAGGCGGTAGAAGGCACCCACTTTCGACGTCGGGCCGCTCCCCAAGGCGGTCGGCAGCAAAAGACGGGGCTATAGCTCAGCTGGGAGAGCGCTTGAATGGCATTCAAGAGGTCACCGGTTCGATCCCGGTTAGCTCCACTCTGAAGTAGGAAGGCCCGCCTGGGAAACCCGGCGGGCCTTTTTCTTTTCCGGTGAGTGTCGCCGGGCAGAGCGACGGTCCGCGCGCGATGGAGTCTCGTGGCACGACGCGGATCCGCGGGCCCCTCGTTCCCGAGCCACCTCGGATGTCACCGGGCCAGGTGGCTCGCGTCGGCTCGCTGCTTCGGAGTCCTCGAGAAATCGCCGCTGCGTTTCGCGTCATCACGCATCTGTTCGTGCGACGGCGTGGTGCGGGACAGGGGCGCGTGGTGACGGGCGACTCTCGACAGCGAACGAAGTTGGTCAATGACTGGGCGTCGGCGAACGAAGATGCTGCGCCGTCGCCGGGTTCTCGGATATGGGGCCCGCACGAGGCCGAGTGATGCGCAGACACCTGGATCGAGGCGTGACAGTGGCGCTGGTGCTCGCGGCCGGGATGTCGGCCGCGCAGTTCACACCGGGCTCAGCGGGGCAGGGTGGCGGTTCGACGCCAGGGACGACGGGGACGGGCACGACGTCCGGCACCTCCGGCACGGGCACCACGGGTGGCGCGTCTGGGACTCCGACGACCTCGGGCACGGGCACGGCGACACCGACTCCGGGGACTGGCTCCGCGGCGCCTGGTGTCTCGGGGCCGCAGACGCCCGCGCCGACGACGGGCGCCGGTGGCGGCACGCTTCCTCCGGGGCCTCCGACAATTGCTCCCGAGTCGGTGGACTCGGCATCGACGCCCTCCGGCGGACGGACGGTGTCTCCGGCTCCGATGAAGGAGCCCGCGCGAGAGGCCCAGCAGGTGAAGCAGGGCGTCGCCAACGTGCCCGACACACAGGCCCCGCGGAAGGCCGGTCCGTTGACGCTGGCTCAGCTGGTGGAGCGCGCGCGCACGTCTGATTTGCGGGTGGAGGAGGCCTCCGCGGAGCTGCGCAAGTTCGAGGCGCTCTACAAGCAGGCGCGGTGGGCCTGGTTCCCCAAGTTCGAAATCACCGTGGGCATGGGCGGCCCCATCCCCGAGGCGCGCAACGATGGCCTCGGCGGCCCGCCCACCACCAAGGCGTCGCTCGAGGGAGACCTCGACTTCGGCAAGGTGGGCGTGACGGTGTTCTCCAACGGCAACGCGGTGTTGCCCATCTACACCTTCGGCAAGCTGTCCGCGCTGGAGAAGGCCGGGGCCCAAGGGCCCATCCTCGGCGCGGCGCTGCGTGAGCGTGTGCGGGACGAGGTCGGCTTCCAGGCCGCGCAGGCGTACTACAGCTATCAGCTGGCGCGCGCCGGCCTCCAGCAGATGGAGGAGGTGTCCAAGCGCCTGGAGGACGCCGCCGAGAAGATCGCCGCGCTCCTGAAGGAGGAGTCGCCGCAGGTGGCCCAGGTGGACACGTACAAGGTCCGCTTCTTCCGGCAGGTGGTGGAGGCGCGCAAGGCGGACGTCATCCAGGGGCGCGCGCTCGCGATGACGGCCATCGGCCTGCTCGCCAACGCGCCGCCGGGCGAGGAGGTCGCCGTCGTCGAGGAGGACCTGCCGCTCGAGGACGAGGTGCAGCCCCCGTCGCTGGAGCGCGCGCTGGAGCTGGCCGAGCAGTACCGCCCCGAGCTCGCCGCGGTCGCCGCCGGCATCGTCGCGCGCGAGTCCGAAGTGTTGATTCGCGAGCGGAGCTACTTCCCGGACTTCGGCCTCGCGGGCTTCTACGATTTGCGCTTCACGACCAGCGCGACGCGGCAGCGCAGCCCCTTCGCGTATGACCCCTACAACGACCGGACCGCGGGCGTCGGCCTGGTGATGCGGGGGACGTTCGACATCCCCATCAAGGACGCGCAGCTGGACCAGGCGCGCGCGGAGCTCGACAAGCTGCGCGCCCAGGAGAAGCAGATCCACGCCGCCATCCGCCTGGAGGTGACCAAGGTCCACGGCGAGCTGGTGGCCGCGTGGGCCAAGGCCAAGGCCTTCACGGACGCGGAGAAGAGCGCCCGTCGCTGGGTGACCTCCGCCTTCGCCGCCTTCGACCTGGGCACCGGGGAGACGAGAGACCTGGTGGACGCCTTCACCGCCTATGCGCAGGTTACAGGCGACCGGGCGAAGAGCTGGTTCGACGTCCGGTTGGGAATGGCGGCCCTCTCTCGTGTCACCGGGACGCCCCCGGCCCTGCGTGAATAATCGGGGCCACGCGCCTGTCCGCTGTATCGACCTTCTGCACGGAGCCGAAAACCATGATTGCTTCCCTGCTCGCCGCAACCCTGCTGGCCGCGGCGCCCACGCCCCTCACCGTCGTCAAGTCCGGGAACGCGGATGTCCAGAAGGCGGCCAATGCTCCCGGCGCCACCGTCGAGTCGCTCGCCAGCGTCGTCGAGAAGTTCGTCGACTTCCAGGAGCTGGCCAGGCGCGCCCTGGGTGACAAGACCTGGGACTCGCTCACGCCCGCCCAGCGCAAGGACTTCTCCGAGACGATGACGGGCCTGCTTCGCGCCTCCTACGCCCAGAAGGCCATCGGCCAGGCCCAGGCGGACGTGAAGTACGGCAAGGAGACCATCAAGGACTCCGAGGCCACCGTCGACACGACGCTCACCCTCAAGAAGGACCAGATCCCCGTCGACTATCGCCTCTACAAGGTGAAGAACGACTGGCGCATCTACGACGTCGTCACCGATGAGGTGTCCCTCGTGGACACGTACAAGGGCCAGTTCCAGAAGCTGCTGAGCACCAAGGGGTTCGACGGCCTGCTCTCCACGCTGAAGACCAAGCGGGCTCAGCTGGAGAAGGAGAACGCGGCCCAGTCCGCCAAGGGCACCGGCGGCTCCGCGGCGCCCGCGAAGTGAGCTGAACACAGCTCGCGCTGACTTCGGGCCGGGGCTCCTCGAAAGAGAGCCTCGGCCTTCGTCGTTCCAGGGCTCAGGCGTGGCCGTAGGACGCGAGCGTCCCGACGAGTCCCTGGTCCAGGGGGATGGTGGGTGCGAAGCCCAGCTCCTGGGTGGCGCGCTCGGTGGTGCACGTCCACGCGGCGCACTTCATCTCCCGAACCTTGTCGCGGTTGAGGATGGGCACGGTGCCGCGCAGGCGGGCCATGGCCTCGGAGCCCAGGCCCAGGAAATAGCCGACGGTGTCGGGCACCGGCAGCACGGTGGGGGGCCTGCGGCCCAGGGCCCGGGCCACCGCGGCGCAGACGTCCTCCCAGGTGTACTCGCGACCGTCGGACACGGTGTACACACCGCGCGCCGCGTCGGCCTTGTCGAGCGTCGGGCCGCGCTCGGCGGCCGCGAGCAGCGCGGTGTTCAGGTCATCCACGTGGATGAGCGAGTAGCGCTTGGGGCCGAAGCCGCTCTTCAGCGCGAAGCCGCTCTTCGCCATGGGGATGACGGAGGGGATGAACTCCACGTCGCCCGGCCCGTAGACCATGGGCGGACGGACGATGACGGACGGCACCTTGTCCGCCAGCTCGCGCACGGCCTCCTCGCCCCCCAGCTTGCTGCGGCCGTAGGTGGAGACGGGGGCCGGCGGGTCCTCCTCGCGGCGAGGGCGCTCGGGGGTGGACGGGCCCGCCGCGGCGAGCGACGAGCAGTAGACGAGCCGGGGCGGGTGGGGCAGGGCGGCCATGGCCTCGGCGAGGCGGCGGGTGCCGTTGGCGTTGCCCTCGAAGTAGCCCGCAAGCTCCCGGGCCTTGGTGACGCCGGCCAGGTGCAGCACGCAGTCCACGTCGCGCACGGCCTCGGTGAGGCCCTCTCCCGTGGTCAGATCCCCCACGGCGAACCGGGCGCCGAGCGCCGCCAGCGCGTCGCGACGCGAGCTGGGACGCACGAGCACGGTGAGCGAGTCGCCTCGCTCGACGATGCGGCTCGCGAGCCGCTGGCCGATGAAGCCGGTGCCACCGGTGAGCAGGAAACGCACGGCGAGGACTCCCTGGGGTTACAGCGAACGCTGGTAGAGGCGGTACGTCTTCGAGCGCTTGCCGCCCATCGACTCGATGGCGCGGTTGACGAGGTGGTTGTCCTCGAGCGTCCAGGAGATCTCCCCGCCCGAGTAGCCCAGACGGTGCGCGGTGCGCAGCGTGTCCAGGTACAGGATGGCGTCCAGGCCCCGGCGCCGGTAGCCCTCCTTGATGCCGAGGGTGATGAGGCGCAGCCGGTGGATGCGGCGCGAGGCCAGCAGCATCTTCGTCAGGCCGATGGGCAGCCCGAAGGTGGTCAGGCGCCCGTTGGCGGCCTTGAGGGCCACGTTGGCGTCCGGCAGCGTCATGGAGAAGGCCACCGGCTCCCCCTTCACCTCGGCGATGAGCACCAGCTCCGGCCGGACGATGGTCTTCATCTCCTTGGCCAGGTGGTCGAACTCCTTGTCGGTGAAGGGCACGAAGCCCCAGTTCTTCTCCCAGGCGGAGTTGTAGATCTCCCGGATGCGCTCGACCTCGGCGGGGAAGTCCTTGAGGTTCACCGCGCGCACGGTGATGCCCTCGCGCTGCCGCATCTTCTCCGCGATGCGCACCACCTTCTCCGGCGGCTCCGCGGACGAGGACAGATCGAAGGCGAACAGGTCCTTCGCCTTCACCAGCCCGCACGCCTCCAGCAGCGTGGCGAAGTAGGGCGGGTTGTACGGCATCATGATGGCCGGGGGTGACTCGTATCCCTCGATGAGCAGGCCCCAGTCCTGGTTGGACGAGAAGTTGGCCGGACCGATCATGCTGTCCAGCCCGCGCTCCTTCAGCCACGATGCCGCGGCGTCCAGGAGCAGCCGCGCGATGCCCGCGTCGTTCACGCACTCGAAGAGGCCGAAGAAGCCCTCCTTCGTGCCGTGGATCTCCTGGTGCCGGGGGTTGCGGATGGCGGCGATGCGGCCCACCACGTCCTGGCCTCGCCACGCGAGGAACAGCTCCACCTCGCCGTACTCGAAGAAGGGGTTCTTCTTCGGGTCCAGGAAGTCCTTGCGCTCCATCTCCAGCGGAGGGACCCAGTTCGGGTCCCCCGTGTAGAGCGAGAACGGGAAGCGGATGAACGTCATCCGCGCCGCGGCGTCCCGCACGGGCGTCACCAGGACGTCCGAGGGGAGGGGCGGAAGGGCGGGCTGGACTGCGGGCGGCTCGGCGGGCAGGGCCATGGTGGAATCAGGTCCTCTCGGCGGAGTTGCCGTCGGTGCCGTTCTTCAGGAAGAAGTGCGCGCCCTTCTCCAACAGGAAGCCGGGCAGCTCGCCGCGCTTCTCCCACAGCTTCATGGGCGCGGCGCGCAGCTGGCGCAGGTCCTCCGGCTGCAGGTTCGCCGCGCGCCAGGTGAGCTGCTCCACCGCGTCGAAGATCTTCCCGGCCACCTCGCGCGACGACATGCGCGACAGCTGGTCCAGGGTGATGCCGCCCTTGTCCGCCAGGAGGCCCGCGGAGCCCGCCGCCCACTTCTCGCTCGCCTTGTTGGAGCGCACGGACGTGCCCGGGCGGGCGATCTGCACCGGCTCGTACACCGTGGGGCGCGTCTGCGGAATCACGTTCAGCTTGCGGCCGATGGTCTCGAAGGTGTCCAGCACGCGGTCCAACTGCGCGTCCGTGTGCGTGGCCATGAACGAGGTGCGGATGAGCGCGTGGCCCGCCTCCACCGCCGGCGGAATCACCGGGTTGGCGAAGACGCCCGCCTCGTGCAGCGCGCGCCAGAAGCGGAAACACTTCGTCTGGTCGCCGATGTGCACGGGGACGACGGGCGTCACGGACACGCCGGTGTCGAAGCCCATGGCGCGGAAGCCGTTGTGCATCTTCTCCGCGATGTCCAGCAGGCGCGCGCGGCGCTGGGGCTCCGCCTCGATGATCTCCAGCGACTTGAGCGCCGAGGCGATGGACGCCGGCGTCATGGACGCGGAGAAGATGACCGAGCGCGACTTGTGCTTGATGTAGTTGATGACGTCGAAGGGGCCGGCCAGCACGCCGCCCAGCGACGCGAAGCTCTTGGAGAACGTCCCCATCACGAGGTCCGTCTCCTTCTCCAGGCCGAAGTACTCGGAGGTGCCCCGGCCCTTCTCACCCAGCACGCCCATGGCGTGGGCGTCATCCGTCATCACCCGGGCGTTGTACTGCTTCGCCAGCTCCACGATGCGCGGCAGGTTGCAGACGTCTCCCTCCATGGAGAAGACGCCGTCGGTGATGATGATCTTCCCGGCGTTGGGATCGGCCTGGGACAACAGCTGCTCCAGGTGGTCCATGTCGTTGTGGCGGAACTTGCGCTCCGTGGAGAACGACAGCCGGATGCCGTCCACCAGCGACGCGTGGTTCTGGCGATCACTGAAGACGATGTCGTGGCGGCCCAGGATGGAGGACAGCGCCAGGTTCGTCTGGAAGCCGGTGGAGATGACCACCGCGGCCTCGCGGTTGAGGAACTTGGCCAGCCGTCCCTCGAGCTCCTCGTGCAGCGCCAGCGTGCCGTTGAGCAGACGCGAGCCCGAGCACGTGGTGCCGAACTTCTCCGTCGCCTTGATGGCGGCTTCCTTGACGCGCGGGTCCGCGGACAGGCCCAGATAGTTGTTGGAACCGACCATGATCACCCGCTTGCCCTCGATCTCCACCTCGGTGGCGCCGTGCGACGCCTCGATGACGCGGAAATAGGGGTAGAGGCCGGTGGCCTTCGCGATGCGGTAGTCCTTCCAATTGCTGCACTTGTCGAAGACGTCGCTCATGGTGCTCTTTCTGTAGGCCTGCGTCGGGGGAGGGTTTGGGCCTCTTCAGGAGAGGCGGAGTGCGGCACTGCGGTCGCCACTCACCATGCAGGGCTCGTTCCCGAGCCGGGGGCAACCATGCGCCCGACGACCTCCCTCGGGGGACGCGGGGCCGTGAATAAAGAGGCCGAGGGGCAGTGTCAAGGCGCGGACCGTTGCTTGGGACCCTTGCGAGAGGGGCCAAAAGTCCCCTCGGCTTGACAGCACCGTTGCATTGGTGGCACCCCGCCGACGCAGACCGTCTTCCAGTGGATAATGGGAAGCGAGGTCGCCCGCCCGCCTTCGTGCGCAAGCAGCCGACCCAGGGACGGAAGGCTTTCCGGTCGCCCATTGTTTGAGGGGGCTACGACTGGCCGGGAATTTGCTAAGCCCGGCGAAAATCGAGGAGTGGACGGTGGCCAGGTCTCTGCGGCAACGGTGGTTCAAGGGGTTCATCCAGACGGCGGTCTCCCGGCCCTGGTACGTGCTGCTGATCTCCGCATTGCTGGCCGCCGGCGGTATGGCACTGGCGTCGCGGTTGGAGTTCCGTGGTTCATTCGTCGAGCTGCTCCCGCAGGGTGCCCGCGAAGTCCAGGACCTGACACGCGTGTCACAGAAGGCGGGTGGGGACGGGTACCTGGTCATCGTCGCGAAGGGAGACACACCCGAGCGGCTGAAGGCTTACGCGCGCGAGCTGAAGGGACGGCTCGAGGCGCTCCCCGAGGTGCGCTACGTCGAGCACAGCTACGACGTGGAGTTCTTCAAGCGCCACGCGCTGTGGCTCCTGCCCGCGGAGACGCTGGCGGAGCTGCGCGCGGACCTCTCGGCGCGGGTGCGCTACGAGCGGCAGCAGGCCAATCCCTTCTATATCGACCTGGGGGCCACGCCTCCGCCGCCCACGTTCGAGGAGATTGCCCGGAAGCACTCGCCCAACGCGCCGGTGCACGAGTCCCTGGCGAACGCGGACGGCACCGAGGTCTACCTGATGCTCAAGCCCATGGGCACCGCGGGGGACCTGGACTTCGCGCGTCGCTTCGTGGAGCTGGCGCTGGGCACGGGGCGCACGCTGGCCTCGGAGCGCTACCCGGCGGTGAAGCTGGAGGCGACGGGCAACTTCCAGAACCGCATCGAAGAGGACGCGGTGATGCGCGGTGATTTGTCGCGCGCCGGCACGCTGTCCGCGCTCATCGCCATCGGCCTCATCCTGCTGGCCACCCGGCGCATCGCGGCGCTGGCGGTGGTGGGCCTGCCCGTCGTCGTCGGCCTGTTGATGACGTTCGGCATCGCGTGGCTCGCCATCGGCCACCTCAACGTGGTGACGGGCTTCCTGGTCGCCATCCTCATCGGCCTGGGCATCGAGTACGGCGTGCACCTGTGCATGCGCTACTGGGAGGAGCGGCGCACCCGCTCCGCGCGCGACGCGCTGGCCACCGCCGTGGGCGGCACCTTCAGCGGGGCGATGACGTCCGCGGTGACGAACGCGGCGGCGTTCTTCGTGCTGATGCTGGCGCAGTTCCACGCCTTCAACCAGTTCGGCTTCCTGGCGGGGCTGGGCGTGCTGCTCGCGGTGCTGGCGGCCTATGCACTGGGGCCCTCGCTGCTGGCCATCGCGGAGCGGCTGCGCCCGGCCCGCGTGGACACGGCGCCCGCCTCCGAGGTCGCCGCCCCCGTGGTGGCGCCGCCGAAGCCCGAGCGGGAGTGGCGCCGGTGGCCCACGTCCGTCCTCGTCGTGCTCGCGCTGTCCGTGGTGGGCTTCGCCGCGTTCTCCGTCTCCATCGCGCCCCGGCTGGGCTTCGAGACGGACATGCGCAAGCTGAAGGGGGACTCCCCGGCGTCGCGGCTGGATGACCACGTCACCGAGCAACTGGGCCAGCCGCTCAACCCCGCCATCTTCCTGGTGGACGACCTGGGGCAGGCGGCGAAGGTCGAACGGATCATCGCCGAGGTGAAGCAGAAGAACGGCGCCGACTCGGTGTTCCTGCGCACGACCTCCTTGAACGACCTGGTGCCCGGAGACGTGGAGCGCCGGGGCGCGGAGATTGGCGGCATCCGCACGCTGCTGCACGGCCTGCCCGAGGCGGCGTACGAGGACCCGCGCCTCAAGGAGTTCCAGGGGATGGTGGAGGCGAAGCCGTATGGGCTGGACTCGCTGCCCGTGGAGGTGCGCCGCCGGTTCGAGGCCACGGACGGGCAGGGCACCTTCCTGCTGCTGTTCCCCTCCGTGTCGAACTACGACACCAAGGACCTCACGCGCTGGGCGGCGCAGATCGACCAGGTGGTGGAGGGTGCGAAGGCGGCGGGCGTGGAGATGGCGGTGCTGGACAGCAACCGCATCGCCTCGCGCATCTTCGCGCTGGTGAGCGCGGACGGCCCGCTCATTCTCTGGGCGGCCGCGGCGGCGGTGTTCCTGGTCATCCTGGTGAGCCTGCGCAGCGTGAAGCGGACGCTGCTGGTGACGGGGCCGCTGTTCCTGGGCATGACGTGCCTGGCGGGCGGCATGTACCTCTTCGACGTGCAGCTCAACTTCATCAACGCGGTGGTGCTGCCCAACCTGCTCGCCATCGCGGTGGACAACTCCGTGCACCTGTATCACCGGTACGAGGAGGAGGGCCCCGGCTCGCTCGGCAAGGTGGTGCGGCACACGGGGCTGGCGGCCGTGGTCGCCACGCTGTCGAACGCGGCCGGGTACGGTGCGCTGCTCGTCGCCAACCACCAGGGCCTGCGCAGCATCGGACAGATTGCGCTCCTCGGGGTCGTGTGCACCTTTCTGGGGACCACAGTGTTCTTCCCCGCGCTGCTTGCCCTCCTGGAGCGCTGGAAGGGGCGCAAGGGCCTGCTCGTCACCCAAGAGGGCGCGGTCGTCCGGAGTCTCGATCTCGACGCGGCCACCTCCGAGGTGGGGGCGTCGGGGGAGCGGAAATCGGCGTGAGTCTCTTGAATGCCCAGGGGCTGCGTGGCTCCGTCCCGTTGAAGGGTTCCCGCGAGGCGCAGGTCCGACTCGGGCCCGTGGACCTCATCATCGTCATCGCCTGTTCGCTCGCGGCGCTGGTGCTGCTCGGCCCCGGGCGGTGGACGATGGGGTCGCTCCACCATGTCTGGCTGTTCGCCTCGATGGCGGCGGGCCCGCTGGTGCTGCGCACGCTCGAGTCGCGCTTCCCGACGCAGCGGTGGCTGACCGTCCTGGCGGACTTCTGGTTGCTGCCCGTGGCGGTGCTCACGCACGGCTGGCTCACCCCCGTGGTGGACACGCTCAACCCGTTCCTGCGGGACGCGCAGCTGGTGGCCGCGGACCAGCGCATCTTCGGGTTCCAGGCCTCCGTGGTGCTGGCGAACGTCATCCCCGGCTGGCTCAACGACGTGCTGCTCATCTGCTACTACGGCCACTTCGTGTGGCCGCTGGTGCTGGGCATCGGCCTGTACCGGCGCGCGCGCGGCGCCTCGCCGGAGTTCGACGAGTACCTGTTGGGGCTGGGGCTGCTGTTCATCCTGAACTACTCGGCGTACTCGTTGGTGCCGGCCGTGGGGCCGCGCTACTTCTTCGTCGACGCGTTCGATGCGCCGCTGCAGGGCACGCTGACGCCGTGGCTGGACTCGCTGATGCGCAGGCCCGTCTTCGCGCGGGACTGCTTCCCCTCGGGGCACACGGGCACCACGCTGCTGGTGCTCTTCTATGCGTGGCGGTTCTCCCGGAAGGTGTTCTGGGTGATGTTGCTGCCGGGCCTGGGGCTCATCTTCGCGACGCTCGCCGGGCGCTTCCACTACGCCACCGACTTGTTGTGCGCGGTGCCCCTGGTGATGGTGGTGGTGGGCATGGCCACGGCGCTGACGCGGGCGGCGCGGCATCGCGAGAGCGAGAGGGCCGCGCGTTCCGTCCCGGTGGACGCTATCCTGCGCCCCTGAGCACGGCTCCGGCCCCTCGAGGCCGGCCGTGTCGGGAGCGCTCCATGTCCAGGTCCGTGTCGTCGCAGCGCGTGTCGCGGTTCGGCACCACCGTCTTCTCCGAGTTCAGTGCCCTGGCCCAGAAGCACGGCGCGGTGAACCTGGGGCAGGGGTTCCCCGACTTCGACGGGCCGGAGGTCGTGAAGGAGGCCGCGCGGCGCGCCATCCACGACGGCGTCAACCAGTACGCCATGAGCACCGGCGCGCGGGACCTGCGCGTGGCCATCGCCGAGCACTCGGCCCGCTTCCACGGCCAGGCGGTGGACCCGGACACCATGGTGACGGTGACGAGCGGGGCCACGGAGGCCATCCTCGACGTCCTCCTCGGCCTGGTGGACCCGGGGGACGAGGTCATCGCGTTCGAGCCGTTCTACGACTCGTACGACGCCAACATCACCTTCGTCGGCGCCACGGCGCGCTGGGTTCCCCTGAGGCCGCCGGACGCGGCGCATGCGCAGTGGTGGTTCGACTGGGACGAGCTGCGCGCGGCCTTCAGTCCACGCACGCGGCTGCTCATCCTCAACACGCCTCACAATCCGACGGGGAAGGTCTTCACGCGCGAGGAGCTGGAGCGCATCGGCGCGCTGTGCGCCGAGCATGACGTGAAGGTGCTGTCCGACGAGGTCTACGAGCACATCACCTTCGCCCCCGCGCGCCACGTGCGCCCGGCCACCGTGCCCTCGTTGGCGGACCGCACGGTGACGGTGAGCAGCGGAGGCAAGACGTTCAGCCTCACGGGCTGGAAGGTGGGCTGGGTCATCGCGCCGCCCCCACTGCGCGACGCCATCCAGCGCGCGCATCAGTTCGTGACCTTCGCCACCGCGTCCCCCTTCCAGGCGGCCATGGCGGCGGCGCTCCGGCTGCCGGACGCGTACTTCGACGGACTGTCGGCGGCCTACGCCGCGCGGCGGGAGCGGCTGTTGTCGGGTCTTCGCGACGCGGGCCTGAAGGCCCATGTCCCGGAGGGGAGCTACTTCATCCTCACGGACATCTCCGGCCTGGGCTTCGCGGACGACGTGGCCTTCTGCCGGCACCTGGTGTCGGAGGTCGGCGTGGCGGCCATCCCCCCGAGCGTCTTCTACGGCCCCGAGCACCGCCACCTGGGCCATGGGCTCGCCCGCTTCGCGTTCTGCAAGACGGACGCGGTGCTGGACGAGGCCGTGCGCCGGCTGCGCGCGAAGCTCGGGCCCGGGCGCTGAAGGCCGGCGCCCCCGCGTTGCGACGGCGGGACGGGGTTGCTACATCCCCCGGCAGAGGAGGGCGGCGTCGTTCTTCCCGGCCGCTGACGTGCGCGCGTGGACTTCTTCGGCGAGCTGTACCTGCGCAGCACGTTGCCCTTCCTGTCCGAGAGCGTGACGGCGAGGGAGGCGGACTATCTGGCGCGCGCGTTCGCCGACGTGCCCGGCCCGGAGCCCGTGGCGGACCTGGGCTGCGGCCATGGGCGCCATGCCTCGCGACTGCAGGCCTCGGGCCCCCTGGCGGGGCGCGTCATCGGGCTGGAGCGGGATGCGTTGTCGCTGGCCATGCGACGTCCGGGGTTCCCCGTGGTGCGAGGCGACCTCCGGGCCTTGCCCTTCCGGGAGGGTTCCCTGTCCGGAGCGTACGCGTGGTACTCCACCTTGTTCGCCTTCACGGACGAGGAGCACGTGCGCATCCTCCGGGAGGTGGCGAGGGCGTTGAGGCGGGGAGGGCTCCTGGTGTTCCACACGGTGCCGCACGAGCGACTGGCCGCGTCACCGGGGGCCGCGTTCCAGCGGACACTTCCGGACGGGGCCGTGTTGGAGGAGGAGAGCCACTTCGACGCGGCGACGGGGCGCGACGAGGGACGGCGGACCCTCACCCTGCGGGATGGCCGTGTCCTGTCTGCGTCCTACTCCATTCGTTACTATCCCCTTGCGGAACTGACCGCGCTGTTGGAAAGCACCGGGTTTTCGATCTCCTGGGTGCATGGCGGACTCGATGGCGAGCCGCTGACGCGACGGTCGGCCGACCTGATTGTTGGAGCGGTGCTGCGAGATGCCTGAGACCTCACATTCACGAGCGCGCGGGAACCTGCTGGGCCAGCTGCCGAAGCGGGTGGACGTGTACGAGGTCGGTCCTCGCGACGGCCTGCAGAACGAGCTGCGCACGCTGCCCACGCGGGACAAGGCGCGGCTCATCAATGCCCTGGTGGAAGCGGGCGAGAAGCGCATCGAGGTGACGTCGTTCGTCTCGCCCAAGTGGATTCCCCAACTGGCGGACGCCGAGGAGCTGCTGCGCTTGGTGGGGCGCCGCGAGGGCGTGGTGTTCTCCGCGCTGGTGCCCAACCTCAAGGGGCTGGAGCGCGCGAAGGAGGCCGGGCTGGAGGAGGCCGCGGTGTTCATCTCCGCGTCCGAGGCCCACTCCAAGAAGAACATCAACAAGAGCATCGCGGAGGCCATGGCCGGCGCGCGCGAGGTCACCACGGCGGCGCTCCAGGCCGGCATGCGCGTGCGCGGCTACCTCTCCACCGTGTGGGGCTGCCCCTACGAGGGCCATGTCCCGGTGGAGCGCGTGGTGGACATCTGCCGGCATCTGGTGGACGCGGGCATCTACCAGCTCAGCCTGGGCGACACGATTGGCGTGGGCACGCCGAGGCAGACCGAGGAGATCCTCGACGCGCTGCTCAAGCACATCCCCGTCGAGAAGCTGGCGCTGCACCTGCACGACACGCGGGGCACGGCGCTGGCCAACTCGCTCGTCGGCTTGTCCGCGGGCGTGACGACCTTCGACGCGAGCATCGGCGGGCTGGGCGGCTGCCCCTATGCGCCGGGCGCCGCGGGCAACCTGGCGACCGAGGACGCCGTCTTCATGTTCCACGGCATGGGCGTGGAGACCGGCATCAACCTGGACCGTCTGGTGGAGGCCGGGGAGATTGCCCAGGAGCTGATCGGCCGGAAGCTGGCCGGGAAGTTCCTCCAGGCCGCGCTGGGTGAGCGGGAGAAGAAGGCGTCCCGCCGCGCTCAGACCTGAGGCGCTCGTCGCAGGTAGGGCGCGGCGCTGGTGACTTCACTCCCAGTAATCATTGATGCCGGTCTGGGTCGGCATGCCGACAAGCGCCTGCTCGGCCGCCCCGGCCCCCTCTGATGAGCTCGCCGCAGGGCCTGATGTGACGTTGGTGGTGACCAGCGTTCACCGGAGCGGCGCGGGCAGGCACTTCACTCCATGTAATGGTTGTGCGCGTGGGGGTCGCCAGTCATCCCGAGGCCCGGTGGGGCTCCTCCCAGGGCAGGCAAGGAGCCGCCGCGTTGCGTCAGCGGCCGTCGATCATCGAAGCGAGCTTCTCCTGGAGGCCCAGGTGGGCGGCGGCGGACTCCAGCATCCGGCGCTCCTTGCGGTCGATGCGCCCGTCCACCAGGGCCATCTCGACGATGTTGCGCAGGAAGACCTCGGCCTCGGGGCTGCCGCGCGCCACCAGCCGGTCGAAGAGCTGTGGCCCCGCGTTGAGCGCCATCTCCACCTGTGACCACTCCACGTTCCACCGCTCCGCGCACAGCTTCAGGAGGCGCCGCTCGGCCGCGGTGACGGTGCCGTCCGCGGAGGCGATCGCGGCCATCATGTAGATGAGCCGCTGCCGCTCCTGGAGGTCCATCACCGTGTCCGAGCCCGAGGCGGGGGCCGACGCGGCACGGGTGACGCTCGGCGGTCGAGGCACCGACGCGCGCCGCGGCCTCTCACGGAAACCCGCGTCCTCGCGCGCGTTCCACGACTCGAACGGCAGCGCGGACGCGAGCACCCAGTCCCGCTCACCGTTCGCCAGCTGCGTGCCGCAGAACTCACACGTCGTGGCCGCGCTGTTCGTCAGCGGTGCGTTGCACTGCGGGCAGCGGTCCGTGGACATACCGTTCGCGGTGTTCGTCTTCGCTCCGTGCTTGCGCACCAGCGTGAAGACGAAGCGCTGGGGAAGGGTGGGCAGTTGGGGCGGCCGCTCGTTGACGGGGCCGATGCCCATGCGCGCGCTCCAGCGAATCTCCACCTGCGCCTTGTCGTACCCGCGAGGGTCGATCTCCAACGCGCGCACGTCGACGGAGCCCACCGCGCACTCCAGGAACACGCGCCGCCGTCCCTGCTGACGCAGGCCCTCCAGCTCCGAGCCCAGTGACTCGAGTGCCTCCGGCGTGGCGACCTTCGACAGCCCCGTCGTGTCACCCCGGCTCTGGGCGTCGATCCACTTCCAGAACAGCAGGGACGCGCGGTCCTCGAGCATCTCCAGGTTGAGCGCCGGGTCGTCCTGGCGCGCCTGCATCAGCCCATCCACGTTGCGGTGGTAGCGCGAGTGCTCCACGCCCTGGGTGATCTCCGCCAGCGTCCAGTCGTAGTTGCCGGAGTTGACCACCGCGCCGCAGAACTCGCAGCTGTTCGCCGCGCCACCCTGGAAGGGCGCGCCGCAGTTGGGGCACTTGCCCTGGAACAGGTCCGCGCCGATGCGCGTCTGCGCGCCCGGCTTGCGCACGAAGGTCCACACCTCCGTGAACGCCTCCAACGGCGCCTTGCGCGCGGACTGGAGGGCCTGCGCGTCAGAGTCGCTCGCCGACACGTCCGTGTCCCGCATCCGCGCGTGGACGCGGATCTGGACGCTGTCGAACCACTCGCTCTGCTCCAGGCCGATGAGCTGGAGGTCCAGCACCTCGATGTCGGTGATGGCGTCGCGGACGCCCTGGGCGTCGAGCAGCTTCAACTGCACGCCGAAGCGCTGCCACGTCGCGTCCGACAGGAAGGGCCGCACCGGCGTCATGTCGCGCTGGAACCAGGCCTGCTGCAAGTCGAGGAACAGCCGGCGCGTGCGGTCCAGCATGGGGCCGGGCTCGAAGGCGGGGTCCTTGAGCTTCAGCGCGTTGACCCAGCCTGCCACGTCGCTGGAGCTGACCTGGGTGCGCTGCTGCGCCTCGTACTGGTCCAGCGCCTTGCGTGTCGTCGCGTCCGGGTGGAGGTTGCGCTTGTAGAGCCAGTACATGACGCCGCCGATGACCAGCAGCGGAATCATCACCTTGGGGTAGCGGAACACCAGGCGGAACGCCTCGAACAGCAGCCAGATGGGCAGGCCGTCGCCGCCGCGATCGCGGCTGTCGGAGTTGCCTCGGGTGTAGTGCTCGCCGCCACCGCCTCGGGCCAGGGCCTCCAGGGGACCGAGGGCCAGGGCCACCAGGGCGAGTGCCGAGGGCAGATGATGCGCCCACGGGGCGAGCTGTCGGAGCAGGTTGCGTGGCGAAGGCATGCGGGGATGCTAACCGTTTCCGCCTTGCCAGACCCGCCTTCCCACCGCACTCTGCCGCGTCCCAGGGCAGCCCGCCGGGCGGGCCCTGGAAGGGGAGCGGATATGCCGGAATTCAAGGTCGACGCACGCGGTGCCATCGAGATCTGGACCATCGACGGCGAGGGCCGCCGCAATGCCATCAGCCGCGCGATGCTCCAGGAACTGGGCGCGCTCGTCGAGCGTGTGTCATCGGGTCATCAGGTCCGCGCGGTGGTCATCACCGGCGCGGGCGACAAGGCGTTCTGCGCGGGCGCGGACCTCAAGGAGCGTGCGGGCATGCAGGAGGCGGAGGTGCGCGCGTTCCTCGACGGCCTGCGCCGGACCTTCCGCGCGATCGAAAAGAGCGACTGCGTCTTCATCGCCGCCATCAACGGCGCGGCCTTTGGCGGAGGCACCGAGCTGGCGCTCGCGTGTGACTTGCGCGTGGCGGCCCCCGCGGCCGAGCTGGGCCTCACCGAGGTGAAGCTCGGCATCATCCCCGGCGGTGGCGGCACGCAGCGCCTGTCTCGCCTCGTGGGACCGGGTCGGGCCAAGGACCTCATCCTCACCGCGCGCCGGCTCAACGCGGCGGAGGCGTTCGCCATCGGCCTGGTCAACCGGCTCGCGCCCGAGGGACATCTCCTGGAGGTGGCGCACGCCCTGGCCGAGTCCGTCGTCGACAACGCGCCCATCGCCGTGGCCACCGCCAAGCACGCCATCGACGAGGGCACGGGCCTGGAGCTGGACGACGCGCTCGCGCTGGAGCTGCGCAAGTACGAGGAGGTCCTCAAGACGGAGGATCGCCTCGAGGGCCTGCGCGCCTTCGCGGAGAAGCGCGCCCCCGTCTACAAGGGCCGCTGAGCCGCGACGCACGAAGGGCGGCGGCCCGCGAGCAGCTCGCGGACCCCGCCCCGTGAAGTGCCCGGCCGCCGTCGGCCCCCCGCTCGCGAGGGGCCCGCGGCCACCGGCTCAGGCGCTGGCGCTCTTCTCGGGCGCCAGGCCGATGTTCTGCTTGTTCATGTAGCCCATGGCCTTGTCCTTGACGGTGGTGCGCAGGTCATCCCCCGTCTTGGGCGTGAGCAGCAGCGCCGCCACGCCGCCGGCCACCGCGCCGATGACGAACAGCCCCAGGCCGCCCAGGCCGGAGCGCGCCGGCTTGTACGTCGTCAGGCCGATGTGGCGCAGCGCATCATCCGGCTCGAAGTCATCCCAGCGGTCCTTGGCCACGCGGGGAAGCTCGTCGAGGAGCTTGTGGGCCACCCACTTGCGGTACAGCTCACTCTTGGCCAAACCCTTCGCCGTCCACTTCGCCTTCTTCTTCGCGAACATGCATCCCTCCAGGGCCAGTGTGGTCGGGGCCGCGTCGCGGGCGCGGCGTGACCCCTATGAGCCTTGAAGGTAGGCAGGGGAGCCCGTGTCGCCACCCCCCGCGCCCTGGGGGTCGTTCGTCGCGTCGCCGTTTGGACGCACTCCCAGGCCCACCCCCTTGGAGAGGGGGCAGCCAGGCTCGGGGCTTTCTGGTATGTCGCCGGGCGCTCCCCGGGCCTCCAGGCGGTGCGAGAAGGTCGCCGCGCGGGGACCCTTTGCGATAGATCCGCCCGACATGGACTTCGAACTTCCCGAGAGTCACCGCGCCCTCCAGTCCTCGCTTCGCGACTTCTGCGAGGCCCGCGTGAAGCCGTACGCCGCCCAGTGGGATCGCGAGGAGAAGTTCCCCATGGACGTGGTGCGGGAGCTGGGACAGCTCGGCGTCATGGGCATCCTGGTCTCGGAGCAGTACGGCGGGGCGGACATGGACTCGCTCGCCGTGGCGGTGGCCGTGGAGGAGATCGCCCGCTATGACGGCTCGCTCGCCCTCACCGTGGCCAGCCACAACGGCCTGGGCACCAGCCACCTGCGGGTCTTCGGCACCCCGGCCCAGCACGAGAAGTACCTGCCGAAGCTGGCCTCCGCCGAGTTCCTGGGCGCCTGGGGCCTGACGGAGCCGGGCTCGGGCTCGGACGCGTCGGGCATGAAGACCACGGCGGTGCGCAAGGGCGACGGCTGGGTGCTCAACGGCACCAAGATGTTCATCACCCAGGGCACCGTGGGCGACGTCTTCGTGGTGCTCGCGGTGACGTCCCCCGACAAGCGCCAGAAGGGCATCACCGCGTTCCTGCTGGAGAAGGGGATGCCCGGGTTCAGCCAGCGCGCCATCCACGGCAAGCTGGGCATGCGCTCCTCGGACACGGCGGAGCTGGTGCTGGAGAACGTGGAGGTCCCCGACTCGCACCGCGTGGGCGAGGTGGACCACGGCTTCATCGACACGATGAAGATCCTCGACAAGGGCCGCATCACCATCGGCGCGCTGGCGGTGGGGCTGGCCCGGGGCGCGCTGGAGGAGTCCGCGCGCTACGCCAAGGACCGCACCGCCTTCGGTCAGCCCATCGCGGACTTCCAGGCCCTGCGCTGGATGATGGCGGACATGAAGACGGAGACGGACGCCGCGCGGCTGCTCGTCCACCGGGCCGCGAGGCTCGCCGATGCGGGCCAGCCGTACTCCAAGGAGGCCTCCATGGCGAAGCTCTTCGCCTCCGAGGTCGCCACCCGCTCGGCCGCCAAGGCCGTGCAGATCCACGGGGGCTATGGCTACACCCGTGAATTCCCGGTTGAACGCTACCTCCGCGACGCCAAACTGTGTGAAATTGGCGAAGGAACCAGCGAGATCCAACGCACCATCATCGCGAGAGAGACCTTCAAAGGGGCTTGATGGACACCGCACGGCTGGAGGGACTCGGGCTTCAAGTCCGTGAGGACGTGGCCGGCACCGAGGCGGTGCTGGACCTGGAGTCGTCGCCGCTCGTCAATCCCGTGACCAAGGCGTTCATCGCCGAGGTGACCTTCCAGGTGATGGGGGACCGGCTCATCCCCATCTCCCCGGCGGCGGTGGTGGGACTGGCGCCCATCCTCATCGGCGCGCTGAGCGACGTGGCGGACATCGAGGCGCTGCTGTCGGACGCCTTCAACGAGCACATCTTCCACGTGCAGCGCCGCTCCGCGGAGCTCCAGGTCCTGGGGCTGTCGCCCAGGGTGGACGCGGACACGCTGGAGTTGACCACGGACGTGGTGGAGGGGGACCTGTCGGTCCTGCTCGCGGCGGACCGGCTGGGCAACTTCCGCATCGCGCGGGTGCAGCGCGACAAGGTGGACGTGGCCGGCGGTGCGGGCCACACGCTGGAGCTGTCGGAGTTCCGGGAGCGGGCGGCGCTGACGGGCTATCTGGCGGCCCTCCTGGGGGAGCCGGCGAGCCGTCCCCAGCCGACGCCCACGGGGCTGGTGCGCTTCTCGGACATCGTGGAGAAGTTCGGCGCGGAGTCGTTGGTGCCGCCCAGGAGCAGCCTGGAGTTGCTGGCGCAGTTGCAGGTGGAGGGCCGGCCGTACCGCTTCGCCGCCGCGAGGGTCGCGGGGCGCACCTTCCGGGGCCTGTTGGCGGGAGCCCAGGGCAAGGTGTGGGCGGGGCGGTTCGAGCTGGATGAGTTCCCCGGCATCGTCCGGATGGTGGCGTCGTTGTTGAAGGTGCGTCCGGAGGCCGTGAGGCTGGTGGGCCCCGACGCGCCGCAGGAGTGAGAGACGTCCGTGGAGAAGCTCAGTCCGTCGGAGCGGGTGGAGGCCCTGGAGAAGCGGCTGGGGTTCGTGTTCTCGCGCAGGGAGGTCGCGCTCGAGGCGCTCACCCACAAGACCTACGTCAACGAGACGCGGGACAAGGACCTCAAGGACAACCAGCGGTTGGAGTTCCTGGGGGACTCGGTGGTGAACCTGGCCGTGAGTCACCGGCTGATGGATCGCTTCCCGACGATGCCCGAGGGCGACCTCACCAAGCTGCGCGCCCGCATCGTCAACGAGGACGGCCTGGCCCGCGTGGCCCGGAGCGTGCCGCTGGGTGATCTGCTGCTGCTGGGCCGGGGCGAGACGCTGTCGGGCGGGCGCGAGAAGAACTCCGTGCTGGCGGACGCGCTCGAGGCCGTCTTCGGTGCCATCTACCTGTGTGCGGGCCTGGAGACCGCCGCGCAGCTGGTGGACAAGTGCTTCGCGGAGCTCCTGGATGAGGTCTCCAGCGGCCAGGGGCGGCTGGACTACAAGACGCTCCTGCAGGAGATGGCCCACGAGAAGCTGAAGGTGTCGCCGCGCTACCGCGTGGTGTCCGAGGCGGGGCCGGAGCACTCGAAGGTGTTCGAGGTGGAGGTGTCGCTCGGTGAGGCGCCCTTCGCTCGGGCCACCGGGCGAAGCAAGAAGGAGGCGGAGCAGTGCGCGGCCCAGGTCACCCTGGAGCGCCTCAAGCGCGAGGCCGCCGCCAGCCCGCCCCCCGGCCCCGAGGGGCTGGCCCCCACCTCCGAGGAGGGCACCGTGGCCCCCGCGCCGGCGACCCCGGAAGTGCCACCGGACGACAACCCGACGTGAAACCCCTTGGAGGGGAGAGGGGTGGGGAATAAGGTGCCGCGCCCATGCGTCCCTCCGCCCCCTTCCGTCTGTCGCTCGCGCTGGTGGCCTGCCTGTGGGCAGGGGCCGCCCTGGCCGCGGCGCCGGCGGCGTCGGGCAAGTGGACGAAGAAGGTGGCGGCCGGCAAGGACGTCTACGCCACCCTCAAGACGAGCGCGGGGGACATCACCGTGCGGCTCTTCTCCAAGGACGCCCCCAAGACGGTGGCGAACTTCGTGGGCCTCGCGGCCGGGGAGAAGGAGTGGCGGGACCCCAAGTCCGGGGAGATGTCCAGGAAGCCCCTCTACGACGGCACGGTGTTCCACCGCGTCATCCCGGGCTTCATGATTCAGGGCGGAGACCCCACGGGGACGGGCTCGGGTGACCCGGGCTTCCGCTTCGAGGACGAGTTCCAGTCCGGCCGCACCTTCGACAAGGTGGGCCTGTTGGCCATGGCCAACCGGGGGCCGGGCACCAACGGCAGCCAGTTCTTCATCACCACCAGCACGCCGGACCACCTGACGAACCGGCACACCATCTTCGGCGAGGTGGTGAAGGGCTATGACGTGGTGGAGCGCATCGGCGGCCTGCCCCGGGACAACCGCGACCGGCCCCGCGAGGCGGTGGTGCTCACCAAGGTGGAGCTGAGCGACAAGGCGCCCCCGAGCCTCGCCGCGACGCAGGCCCCGGCGGATGCGCCGACCCGGCCCGGGGCGACGCCGAAGCGGAAGGGGTCGCAGCAGCCCGAGTCGACCCGGCCGTGGTGAGACGTGAAAGACGGGCCTGCGACTTCGGCGGGCCTCTGGTAGATGGGAGGAGTGTCGTGACGTTTTACATGGAGGACGCACCGCGGACGGTGAGCCGCCCGACGTCCCAGCCGTAGGCCGCCCGCCTGCCCGCCGCTCCCCGGCAGAAGCCAGGGACGCGGGTCTGTTATAGGGCGTTCATTTGGAAGTCTCCCCTCAGGGGCTCCCGGCATCGCGGGACTCCCAGACCACCTTCGAAGCAATGGCCTCTCCCAAGAACCACCGCAGCGGCTTCGCCGCGCTCATCGGACGCCCCAACGTGGGCAAGAGCACCCTGCTCAACGCGCTCACCGGTGAGAAGATCGCCATCGTCTCCGGCAAGCCGCAGACGACCCGCAACCGCATCCTCGGCGTGGTGACGCGCCCCGAGGGGCAGGTCGCCTTCATCGACACCCCCGGCATCCACCAGGCCAAGGGGGAGCTCAACCGCTACATGGTGGAGACGGCGCTGCAGGCCGCGGAGGAGGTGGACCTGGTCCTCTTCCTCATCGAGCCGCCCGCCGGCGAGAAGCTCGAGGTGAGCCCGGGCAACCGCACCATCCTCGAGCGGCTGCAGAAGCTGGGCAAGCCCACCTTCCTGGTCATCAACAAGATCGACTCGCTGCCCAAGGCGGCGCTCTTGCCGCTGATTGATCTGTACCGGCAGGAGTTCCCGTTCGCGGAGGTGGTGCCCATCTCCGCCCGCGAGAAGGACGGCGTGGAGCGGCTGTTCCACGCGGTGCTGGGCCACCTGCCGGAAGGCGAGCGCATCTTCGACGAGGACATGCTCACCGACCAGCAGGAGCGCACGCTGGTGGCGGAGTACATCCGCGAGCAGGTGCTGCGTCACTGCCGTCAGGAGATTCCGTACTCCACGGCGGTGCTGGTGGACATCTTCGATGAATCCGAGCGCGAGCCCCGTCCGGGCACGCCGCCGGGCCAGCTGGGCGGACTCATCCGCATCGCCGCGTCCATCTACGTGGAGCGCGACAGCCAGAAGGCCATCATCATCGGCAAGCAGGGACAGATGTTGAAGACGATTGGCACCGACGCGCGCAAGTCCGTGCAGCGGCTGCTGGGAGCGCATGTCTACCTGGACCTGCGCGTCCGGGTGGAGCCGCGCTGGAGCGAGCGCCCCGAAGGCCTCAAGAAGCTGGGATACGACTGAGATGAAGCCCCTGGTCGCCATTGTCGGACGCCCCAACGTGGGCAAGAGCACGCTGTTCAACCGTCTCATCGGCAGGCGCCTCGCGCTGGTCGAGGACCAGCCGGGCGTGACGAGAGACCGTCACTACGCGGACGCGGTGTGGGGAGGCCGCTCGTTCACCTTCATCGACACGGGCGGCTTCGTCCCGGGCGAGAAGGACTCCCTGCTGCAGCAGGTGCGCGAGCAGGCGCAGCTGGCCGTGGAGGAGTGTGACGTCATCGTCTTCGTCGTGGACGGGCGCGACGGCGTCACGCCCGCGGACGAGGCGGTGGCCGGCTACCTGCGCAAGAGCGGCAAGCCCGTCATCGTCGCGGCCAACAAGCTGGACAACACCACGGGCACGATGCAGGCCCTGGCCGCGGACTTCTACAAGCTGGGCCTGGGCGAGGTGCACGCGCTGTCCGCCGAGCACGCCCTGGGCATCAACGGCCTGTTCGACGAGGTGGTGGAGAAGCTGCCGCCCAAGGAGGAGGGCGAGGACGACACCGCGCCCCCGGACGACGGCATCATCCGCGTGGCCATCATCGGCCGGCCCAACGTGGGCAAGAGCACCCTGGTCAACGCCATCCTGAAGGAGAAGCGGGTGGTGGCCAGCGACGTGCCGGGCACGACGAGAGATCCCATCGACTCGCCGCTCGAGTACAAGGGCAAGAAGCTGCTCCTCACGGACACCGCGGGCATCCGGCGCAAGAAGACGATTGCCCACCAGGTGGAGAAGTACTCGGTCATCGCGGCGCTGAAGGTGATGGAGCGCAGCGACGTGGCGGTGCTGTTGATGGACGCCACGGAGCCCGCGGTGGACCAGGACGCGAAGCTGGCGGGCCTGGCCGAGGAGCGGGGCCGCGCGCTGGTCATCGTGGTGAACAAGTGGGACCTGGTGGACCAGGACCAGCGTCGCCAGGAGGCCTACCGCGAGTCGCTCAAGCACGCGCTGAAGTTCGTGGGCTACGCGCCCATCCTCTTCACGTCCGCGCTGACGGGCTCGAAGGTGGAGAAGGTGGTGGACGTGGCGGTGGAACTGGCCGAGCAGTTCCGGTTCCGGGCGCCCACGCCCCAGCTCAATCGCCTGTTGGAGCACATGGTGGACAACCACCCGGCGCCCATCGCCCGGGGCAAGCCCCTGCGGCTGTACTACATCACCCAGGTGGCGGCGGCGCCCCCGACGTTCGCGCTCACGTGCAACTACCCGGAGGGCGTTCCGGACATGTACAAGCGCTACATCACCAATCAGCTCCGCAAGACGTTCGACCTGCGCGTGCCCATCCGGCTCTTCTTCAAGGAGCGCCCCGGCAAGGCCAAGCGAGAGGCGCGAAAGAAGCCCCACCTCCAGGGCAAACACTGAAGCGTCCGTGCGTTGACACTCGCGGCGCGCGCTCCGTACAGTGCGCCGCCCTCCCGCTCTCCGACAGGGTAGAGCATCGAAGCGCAGAGAGAGGTTGACCGACGTGGCTGGAACCAAGACCGAGAAGATTCGCCAGCAGGAGCTTCGTCAGCCGGACACCTTCCAGAAGGTGGGCAACGACGCGCGTGACTGGCTGGCCCAGCGGCAGAAGCTCATCGGCATCGTCGTCGCCGTCATCATCCTCGGCGGCGTGGGCGCGGCCATCGCCAGCGAGCTGTCCAAGCGCGGCGAGGAGAAGGCGTCCCAGGCCCTGGGCCAGGCGCTCTCCGTGCTGGACCGTCCCATCGACGGCGTGCAGCCCGCGCAGCCCGGCGACACCGAGACGCCCTTCAAGAGCGTCAAGGAGCGCGACGAGGCGCTGGTGAAGGCCCTGTCGGACTTCCGCAAGGAGCACGGCGGCACCCGCTCGGCCACCACGGCCGCGCTGTCGCTGGGCGAGGCGCAGTTCCGCCTGGGCAACTTCGCGGACGCGCAGGCCTCCTTCGGCGAGTTCCTCAAGGGCGCCGCCCAGAATGATCCGCTCCGCGCGGGCGCGTTCGAGGGTCAGGGCTACGCCTTCGAGGCGGAGAAGAAGTTCGACGAGGCCCTGAAGGCCTTCGAGCAGATGGGCGCCGCGGGCGGTGGGGAGTTCCTGGCGGGCATGGGCGACTACCACAAGGGCCGCATGCTCATCGCGCAGGACAAGAAGGACGAGGCGGCCAGCGTCCTGTCGAAGGTGTCGACGGACCACCCGAACACCACCGCGGCGCGGCTGTCGAGCGAGCGGCTGGCGGTGCTGGCCTCGCAGGGCGTGAAGATTCCGGTGCCGGCGCAGCCCGCCGCCACTGGTACGGACGCGGGGTAGCACGGACGATGAGGAAGCAGCGCGTGAGCTGGAAGCATTGGCTGGGGAGCGCTGTGGCGCTCGGTCTCCTGGGCGGGTGCAGCAGCCTGCCGCGCTACGGCAATCCGGAGCTGCCTCGGACGGAGCAGGCCCCGCCGCTGGATTACTTCTCCGTGGCCTGGTGGGCGCCGTTGGTGACGCCCACCCTCATGGAGTACGCCCCGCGCGAGGTCGCGACGCCGGCGTATGACGGGCTGAGCAGGACGGTCATCGCGCTGACGCGGGACGGGTTCATCCGCGGCATCGGGCCGGACGGCCAGGTGAAGTGGTCCAAGAAGACCAGCACGCGCTTCGCGGCGGGCGCCCGGGTGAGCGACGGCGTCGCCTTCATCCCCGGGGGCGACGGCACGCTGTACGCGCTGGACGCGGCCACGGGCGAGGAGAAGTGGAGGTACGCGGCCGGCGAGTCGCTGGCGACGGTGCCCGTCGTGGCCGAGGGCTTGGTGCTGGTGGCCTCGGAGAGCGACACCCTGTTCGCGGTGAAGGCCGCGGATGGCGTGTGGGCCTGGCAGTACCGCAGGGATCCTCCGTCGGGCTTCTCGGTGCGCGGCGCGTCCACGCCGCTGGTGCGCGAGGGCAATGTCTACGTGGGCTTCTCCGACGGCTACGTCGTCTCGCTGACCATGCGGGACGGCAGCGCCAACTGGGAGAAGTCCCTGTCCGGCAGCGGCAACGAGTTCCTGGATGTGGACTCGACGCCGGTGATGGACGAGCACGGTCAGCTCTACGTGGCCTCGTACAAGAGCGGCATCTACGCGCTCGAGGCGGAGTCCGGTGACCTGGTCTGGACCAGTTCCGTGGGCGGCATGACGGCGCTGCTGTCGAAGGGGAAGATGCTCTTCGCGGTGGGCGATGGCCGTGTGGACGCCTACCTGGCGGAGGACGGGCGGCTCCTGTGGACGCACCCCCTGGGTGAAAGGGCCGCGCAGGCTCCAGTGTTCGCCAAGGGAATGCTCATCGTCCCCATCCAGCGCTCGCTGCTGTTCCTGGACCCGAAGACGGGTCAGGCGCGCGTGTCGTGGAACCCTGGGGACGGCGTCTCGGCGACGCCCTTCGTGGCGGGCTCGAAGCTGTTCGTGCTCTCCAACAACGGCTGGCTCTACGCGTTGGACTTCAACGGATTGAAGGGGTGACGGCGGTGACGACCCGGACGGTCCGCGTGGTGGCGGCGCTGATTCCCGGTCCCGTCGACACCCAGCGCTTCCTGGTGCAGCAGCGGCTCCCCGGTGGGAGCCGCGCGCTCCTGTGGGAGTTCCCCGGCGGCAAGGTGGAGGCCGGGGAGACGGACGAGGTGGCCCTCGCCCGCGAGTGTCGCGAGGAGCTGGATGTGGAGCTCTCCGTGGGCCGGCGGCTGTGGGAGGGCAAGCACCCGTACCCGGACCTGACGGTGGAGCTGGTGCTCTACGCGGCGCGGGTGGTGTCGGGCGAGCCGAAGCCGCTGGGGGCGCATGCGCTGGCGTTCCACACGCCGGTGGAGATGCAGGCCCTGCCGTTCTGCGAGGCGGACATCCCGCTGCTGGACGAGCTGGTGGCGGGAAGGCTGGGCGCGCTCGATTGATGCTTCAGCGGACGTTCCAGCACATCCCCGGCGTGGGGCCCTGGCGTGAGAAGGACTTGTGGGCGCGGGGCATCAAGAGCTGGGATGACTTTCCGGCGGCCGGACAGGGTGTGGCCATCACCCGGAAGACGGACGACATCGCGCGCGAGCGGATTGCCCAGGCCCGTGAGGCGCTGGAGCGCCGGGACCTGCGGCGGCTCGCGGAGCTGGTTCCTCCGCGGGAGCACTGGCGGCTGTATCCCGAGTTCCAGCACGACGCCGTCTACTTCGACATCGAGACGGATGGCCGGGAGGCACAGGCGCCCACGGTGGTGAGCCTGTTCGACTCGACCGGGCTGCACGTGTTCATCCAGGGGCGGAACATGGATGCGCTGCCGGAGGCGATGGCGGCCCGCCGGCTGTGGGTGACGTTCAACGGCTCCACCTTCGACGTGCCGGTGTTGAAGAACTACTTCGGGCCGGCGCGCTTCCCGGTGCCGGAGGCGCACATCGATCTGCGCTTCGTCACGCGGCGGTTGGGGATGGGCGGCGGGCTGAAGGACATCGAGGGCCAGATTGGCGCCGAGCGTCCGCCGCACATGAAGGGTGTGAACGGCTACGACGCGGTGCTGCTGTGGCGTGCGTACACGCGGCGCGGCGACGTGGAGGCCCTGCGGTTCCTGGTCGAGTACAACCTGTATGACTCGTTCCAGCTCCGCACGCTGATGGACGTGGCGTACAACCGCGGCGCGGATGACTTGAACCAGGACGTGCCCCGGCTGCCCGTGTTCGAGCGCGGGGATGTCCTGTACGACGTGAGCCGCATCATCCTGGAGCTGGGACCCACGGAGCGGGATCTGCAGACGCTTGCCCGGGTCCGCGCCGAGGAGCAGCTTCCCTGAGCCGGAGCGGGCAGGGTGGTTTCGTGTCGTCACCCTTCTGGAGTCTCTTCCGGTGAACAACCGGGCGTCGGCGCGTGGCCGGGGCCGTGGAATGCGCCGGGGAGTCGTTTGTAGGGTGTGACTCACCCTGGAGGGATGCGCACATGAGCGAACCGACGGACCCGATGCAGAGCTCGGAGACGCCCAAGCCCGGCTCGGCTGGGAAGAAGGCCGCGCTGATCGGAGGTCCCCTGGTGGCCGTGGGAGTGGGCGTGGCCGTGGCGATGGGCGCGTTCCGCAAGGAGCCGGTGCCCGTGCCCGTGGTGGCGGAGGCGCCGAAGCCCGTGGATGCTGGAGTCGCTCCCGCGGCGCCCACGGCGTCGCTTCCGGAGAGTGACGGCCGGGTCCGTGAGCTGGCGAGTCGGATGTCGGAGGAAGCCGAGCTCCAGCGCTGGCTCCAGGAGAAGGACCTGGTGCGCCGGGTGACGGCGGCCGTGAACAACGTCGCCGACGGCACGAGTCCTCGGATGGTGCTGGGGTTCCTGGCGCCGGCCGGTGGGTTCCAGGTCGTCGAGGGCAAGGACAAGAAGGTGACCATCGACCCGCGCAGCCATGCCCGGTACGACCTGGTCGCGCGTGTGTTCGGGACGTTCGATGCGCAGGTGGCTCGGAGCCTGTTCAAGGACTTGAAGCCGCTCATCGACCAGGCCCACGGAGAGATTGCGCCGCCGGGCCAGTCGTTCGACTCGACGCTCAACCGGGCCATCGAGCATCTGCTCTCGGTTCCGGTTCCGGAGGGCGCGCTGGAGGTCCAGCCTCAGGCCGGGCTCTATGTCTACGCGTCGCCCGAGCTGGAGGGCTTGAGCAAGGCGCAGAAGCACCTGCTGCGCATGGGCCCGCAGAACATCCGGGTCATCCAGGCGAAGCTGAAGGAGCTTCAGACCGCGCTGGAGCTGCCTCCCGTGGCGGAGCGGTAGCGGGCCTGGGAGGGCGCTACATCCTGGAACCGAGCTGTTCCAGGGCCGGGCCTCGGGCGTGAATGTTCTGGGGCGACGCCTGGGCCCCGGAAGAATGTTCTTGGGGCGCGAAGAATGTTCCGCCGGGCCTCAGGAATATTCCTGAGGCCTCTGCTCAGCGGCGCTTCTTCTTCGAGGGCGCTGGAGCCGGCGCCGGCTTCTCCTTTTCGCCGGCGATCTGGAACGTGGTCCGGAGCTCATCGACCTCGCGGCCCAGGGTGTCCGTGAAGGCCGTTCCAGTCTGGGCGTCGACGACCAGCGTGTACGAGAAGCCGGTCTTCAGCGGCTGGGGCAGGACGATGCGGTAGACGAGCTTGTCGTCGGATTCCTCGGCGACGTCGTCGGAGACCATGGCGCGCTCGGCCTCGTCGAACAGGCGGACCCGGTAGTTGCGCAGGCCGTGCGAGGCCGTGAGCTCGAGGCTGGACGTGGGCTGGATGAGGGGCTTGTCGCCGGGTTCGAGGGAGATCTCCGCGAGGTCGCTCGTGCCGGCATCGGCAAGGGGCTGGTAGCGCAGCGCGAACGTGGTCGGAGGCGGGGTCTTGGGGGCCTCGGGCACGGCGGCGACGCTCGCATCGGGGGCTCCGGGGGCCGTCTTGTCCGGGCAGCCAGTCAGGGCGAGCAGGCCGCAGCAGAACGCGGAGGCCAGCGCGGTTCGTCGAAGCAAACGCATGGCGGGCACGGTACGCGTCCAGCGTGGCCGCGAGAAGCGAGGAGTCGCGACCAGCGCCCAGCCGGGCAGGCGCTCGGTCCGGAAACGAGGGACGACGAACAGTGTGCGGAAGGTCTGGGACGGCATGTCGGCTCAAGTGTCGGAGGTACGGGCAGAGGCTCCGGTGGGGCCCCAACTCAGGGGCTACGGGAGGGACGCCAGGAGGCCCGGGGATGGCCCAGGAGAGCCCGCCGCCCACCCTGGTCTCCCTCTGTCATGACGTCCGATAACATACGTTATGTAAACTAAGCCCCTGGGGAACCAGGGGTCGATTTCGTCGGGTTCCGCCCCGCTGCCCCCCGGGCTTTCCGGGCGCCGTTCCGGCCGTTCCATCCGCCAAGATGCGGGCCTCCGCCCACCCCCACCAGCTTCACCCCGAACGGCCCCATGAGAGTCCTCGACAGCCTGCTCGCGGATGCACGCTTCGCGTTCCGCACGTTCCGTCGCGCGCCCGGCTTCGCCGCGGCAGCCATCCTCTGCCTCGCCCTGGGCATCGGCGCGAACGCCGTCATCTTCAGTGCCGTCCACGGCGTCCTCCTCCGCCCGCTGCCGTACGCCGAACCCGAGCGAATCGTCTCGCTCGTCGAGTTCCGTGCCCACGGCAGCGGCGGCCCGGTGTCCTGGCTCACGTTCTGGGACTGGCGCGACCAGGCCAAGGCCTTCGAGCACATCACGGCCTTCACCGTTGGCGGCTCCATCCTCCGCGCCGATGGCGACTCCGAGCGCCTCGAGGCCACCCGTGGCACCTCCGGCTACTTCGCCGTCCACGGCGTGCCCCCGTTGCTCGGCCGCACCTTCGTCCCCGGCGACGACCAGCCCGGCCATGAGCCCGTCGCCGTCCTCAACGAGGCCCTGTGGCGTCGCCGGTTCGGCGCCAATCCCGCCGTCCTCGGCCGCACGGTGCTCCTCGATGACATTCCTCACACCGTGATTGGCGTCGTCCCCGAGTCCTTCGACCCGAAGACGGACGTCTGGCTCCCGTTGGTCGCTCCCGCCGATGCCCGTGGCCGCTTCTCCACGCTGCTCTCGGTCCGCGCCCGGCTGGCCCCGGGCTTCACCGTCGAGTCCGCCCACCAGGAACTCGCGGCCGTCACCGCCGCCATCGCCGCCGCGAGCCCGGACGCCCTCAAGGAGCGCACCTCCCGCGTCGAATCGCTCTCCGAGGCCCGGACCCGCCTCTGGAGCGGCCCCTTGAAGCTCCTGCTCGGCGCCGTGGCCCTGGTCCTCCTCATCGCCTGCGCCAACGTCGCGAACATCCTGCTCGCGCGAGCCGGCGCCCGGCATCAGGAGCTCGCCGTTCGCGTGGCCCTCGGGGCCAGCCGCGCCCGCGTCATCCAGCAACTCCTCGTCGAGAGCCTCCTGCTTGCGCTCATGGGCGGCGCGCTCGGCGGATTGCTCGCGCGCTGGGGCCTGGACGGCCTGCTCGCCGTGGCCCCCGAGTCGATGCCTCACCGGGCGGCCATCGCCCTCGATGGGACGTCGTTCCTGTTCCTCGCGGCCATCTCCATCACCAGCGGCCTGGTCTTCGGACTGCTTCCCGCGCTCCAACTGTCCCGGCTCGACCTCCGGGGCTCCGTGCCGTCATCGGGCCGTCGGCTCCGCTCCTCGCTGGTCGTTCTGGAGCTGGCCCTCTGTCTGGTCCTGCTCGTCGGCGCGGGCCTGCTGGGCCGAGGCTTCCTCCAGCTCCTGGGGACCTCGCCCGGCCTGGCCTCCGAGCAGCTCCTCACGCTGCACATCGCCATCCCCGACAGCCGGTTCTTCAACGAGCAAGGTCTGGACGCCCGCGTCCCGCAGACGCTCCTGGAGCCCATCCTCGAGGAGGTCCGAGCCCTCCCGGGCGTGAGCGCCGCGGCGATGACCTCGCTCCTGCCCATCCAGCGCGCCTGGAACAACGCCCGCTACGTCATCGAGGGCGAGCCCCCGCCGGAGCCCGGCACCGAGCCCCGCGCCGAGCGACGCTCCACCAGCCCCGGGTTCTTCGCCACCGTCGGAATCCCGCTGCGCCAGGGCCGGGACTTCACCGCCTCCGACGCCGCCCCCGGCCAGCCCGCCACCGTCATCATCAACGAGACGCTCGCGCGCCGGCACTTCCCGGACGGCCAGGCCCTGGGGCGCCAGCTCCGCCTGGGTACCGGGCCGCACACCATCATCGGCGTGGTCGGCGACGTTCGGCAGGCCGGGCTCGACAAGACGCCGCTCGCGGAGCTCCACGTCCCATACGGACGCCCCTGGGGCGATGACAGCCTGGTCCTCGTCGCCCGGACGTCGGTGCCCCCCGAAACCCTCCTGCCTTCTGTCCGCGAGGCCGTGCGCCGCGTCGACTCGGGACTGCCCGTCTTCCGCGCCCTCACCATGGACCAGGTCATCACCGAATCGCTCGGCTTCCGCCGGCTCGTGCTCGGCCTGCTCGGAGGCTTCGCGGCGCTGGCCCTGGTGCTCTCCACCTACGGGCTCTACGGCGTCATCTCGCTGCTCGTCTCCCAGCGCACCCGTGAGCTGGGCATCCGCATGGCCCTGGGCGCCCGGCCGAGCGATGTCCTGAGGCTGGTCCTGGGCCAGGGCGCGAGGCTCGCGGGCGTAGGCATCGCCCTGGGGCTCGTGGGCGCCCTGGCGCTGACCCGCATGCTCGAAAGCCAGCTCTACGGCGTCACGGCGACAGATCCGCTGACCTTCATCGCCGTGGCCACCCTCTTCGCGCTCGTCGCCCTGCTGGCCTGCTGGCTCCCCGCGCGACGGGCCACCCGCGTGGACCCGCTCGTCGCCATGCGGACCTGAGTCGCCCCGAGGCCGCCCTCGACGCACCGCGACGGGCGGCCCGGGGATCGACCTCATCCCAGGAACGGGCGCGAACACCCTGGAAATCACAGCCCAAGCCCCCACGTATGGCCCCAGCGCGAGGAATCCTCCGGCCGCTCGGATGTTCAGGGTGGTTGGGAATTCTTCCCGGCTTTTTTCCCGGTTGACCCACGCAATGGGTTACCGCAGAACCGCGACACCCCCGGCCCTGGAAAGGACCTGTCCATGAAACGGTTGTTCCTGATTGCCACCCTCGTCGGCGCCGCTCCGGCCCTGGCCGACGAAGGCATGTGGACGTACAACAACTTCCCGTCCGCGAAGGTGAAGGAGAAGTACGGCTTCGAGCCCACCCAGCAGTGGCTCGACAAGGCCCGGCTGTCGTCCGCGCGGCTCGCGGGCGGCTGTTCGGCCAGCTTCGTGTCCCCCAACGGCCTGGTGATGACCAATCACCACTGTGCCCGCGGCTGTATCGAGCAGCTCTCCGGCGCGAAGAAGGACTACATCGCCAACGGCTTCTACGCGAAGACCGAAGCCGAGGAGACGCAGTGCCCGGCGATGGAGATCAACCAGCTCGAGCAGATCACCGACATCACCGAGACGCTGAACAAGGCGACCCAGGGCCTGTCCGGCAAGCAGTACGCCGACACCCTGAAGGCGAAGATGTCCGAGCTGGAGCAGGCGTGCTCCGCGGGCGACGCCAAGGTGCGCTGTGACGCCGTCACCCTGTACCAGGGCGGCAAGTACAACCTGTACAAGTACCGCCGCTTCCAGGACGTGCGCCTGGTCATGGCGCCCGAGCACGCCATCGCCTTCTTCGGCGGCGACCCGGACAACTTCGAGTTCCCCCGGTGGGACCTGGACGTGACGTTCCTGCGCGTCTACCAGGACGGCAAGCCGGCCAAGACGGACAACTACTTCAAGTGGTCCGAGAAGAGCGCCAAGGAGGGTGACATCACCTTCGTGTCCGGCCACCCCGGCCGCACCTCGCGCGGGCTGACCATCGCGGAGCTGGAGTACCAGCGCGACGTGGCCATGCCGAAGATGCTGTTCATGATGTCCGAGCTGCGCGGCATGGTGTCCGAGTTCCAGAAGCGCGGCCCCGAGCAGAAGCGCATCTCCAACAACCTGCTGTTCGGCGTGGAGAACGGCCTGAAGGCGACCAAGGGCCGCCTGGAGGCGCTGCAGGACAAGAAGTTCTTCGGCCAGAAGGTCGCCGCCGAGCAGGACCTGCGCAAGAAGGTCGAAGCCAACCCGGAGATGAAGAAGAAGTACGGCGCCGCGTGGGATGAGATCGCCAAGGCCCAGGCGCAGATGGTCAACATCCGCAAGGACCTGTCCTTCGTCGAGCAGGGCGCGGGCCTCTCCTCCAGCCTGTACAGCATCGCCAAGACGCTGGTGCGCGCCTCCGAGGAGCTCCCCAAGGAGAACGGTCAGCGCCTGCGCGAGTTCAACCAGGCCAACCTGCCCGCGCTCCAGGCTCAGCTGTTGAGCCCCGCTCCCATCTACCCGGAGCTGGAGATCCTCCGCCTGAGCTTCGGCCTGACGAAGATGCGCGAGGAGCTGGGCTCCAACCACCCGTTCGTCAAGAAGGTCCTGGGCAACGAGTCCCCCGACAAGCTGGCGGCCCGCCTGGTGAAGGGCTCCAAGCTGTGCGTCCTCAAGGACGTCAAGGGCTCCAAGGTGTGTGACGTGTCCGCCCGCAAGAGCCTGTTCGACGGCGGCAAGGCGGCCATCGCGGCCTCCAAGGATCCGATGATCCAGCTGGCGCTGGCGCTCGACGCGGATGGCCGCGCGGTCCGCAAGAACTACGAGGAGAACGTCGACGCCGTCATCAAGAAGAACGCGGAGCTGGTGGCCAAGGCGAAGTTCGAGGTCTACGGCACCAACCAGTACCCGGACGCCACCTTCACGCTGCGCCTGTCGTACGGCTCGGTGAAGGGCTACATGGAGGACGGCAAGAAGGTGGAGCCCATCACCCAGATGGCGGGCACCTTCGAGCATGCCACGGGCGAGGAGCCCTTCGCGCTGCCGCCGTCCTGGCTGAAGAACCAGAAGAACCTCGATGGCGCCACGGCGATGAACTTCGTCACCACCAACGACATCATCGGCGGCAACTCCGGCTCCCCCGTCATCAACAAGGACGCGGAGATCATCGGCCTGGTGTTCGACGGCAACATCCAGTCGCTGGGCGGTGAGTACGGCTTCGATGAGAGCGTCAACCGCACGGTGGCAGTGCACAGCGACGCCATCATCGAGTCGCTGAAGAAGATCTACGGCGCCACCCGCGTCCTCGAGGAGCTGCGCCCGGGCAGCACCCAGGTGCCCACCGTCCCCACCAAGCCGGCGGGGTGATGCACCCTCCAGCGGACCGGGTCTTCAGACGAAGACCCGGCCCCTGAAGCAAGAAGAGGCTGCCTGGGCATCCACGCCAGGCAGCCTCTCTCGTTTTCTTCAGCGGGTATCGGGGCCCGCCGGTCGCGCGCCCCGCCCTGCCCCGCTCACTCCCACTCGATGGTGGCGGGGGGCTTGGAGGACACGTCGTAGGCGACGCGGTTGATGCCGCGCACCTCGTTGGTGATGCGCGTGGAGATGCGCTCGATGACCGGGTACGGCAGCCGCGCCCAGTCCGCCGTCATGCCGTCCACGCTGGTGACGGCGCGCAGCACGCAGGTGGACTCGTAGGTGCGCTCGTCGCCCATGACGCCCACGCTCTGCACCGGCAGCAGCACGGCGAAGGCCTGCCACACCTCCTTGTAGAGCCCCGCGGCGCGAATCTCCTCCTGGACGATGGCGTCCGCGCGGCGCACCAGCTCCAGGCGGGCCTCCGTCACTTCGCCCAGCACGCGGATGGCCAGGCCCGGACCGGGGAACGGCTGACGGGACACCATCTCCTCGGGCAGCCCCAGCTCGCGACCCAGCGCGCGGACCTCGTCCTTGAACAGCTCGCGCAGCGGCTCCACCAGCTTGAGCTTCATCGTCTCCGGCAGGCCGCCCACGTTGTGGTGGCTCTTGATGGTGACGGACGGGCCCTTGTACGAGACGGACTCGATGACGTCCGGGTACAGCGTGCCCTGGGCCAGGAACTCCGCGTCCTGGATGTCGCGCGAGGCCTCCTCGAACACGGCGATGAACTCGCGGCCGATGATCTTCCGCTTCTTCTCCGGGTCCGTCACCCCGGCCAGCGCGTCCAGGAACCGGGCCCGCGCGTCCACCGTCTTCAGCGGGACGTGGAAGCGGTCCACGAAGAGCGCCTCCACCTGGGCCCGCTCGCCCTGCCGGAGCACCCCGTTGTCCACGAAGATGCACTGCAGCCGGGGGCCGATGGCGCGGTGCAGGAGCAGCGCCGCCACGGAGCTGTCCACGCCACCCGACAGGGCGCAGATGACCCGGCCGTGCTCACCCACCTGCTTGCGGATGGTGGCCACCGCCTCGTCGATGAAGCCCTTCATCGTCCACGAGCCGGACACCTTGCAGTCGTTGAAGAGGAAGGCGCGCAGCATGGCCTTGCCCTGCGGGGTGTGCACCACCTCGGGGTGGAACTGGAGGCCGTAGAAGGGCTTGCTCTGGTGGGCCGCCGCCGCGAAGGGCGAGTTGCCGCTGCGACCGATCGCCTCGAAGCCCGGGGGCAGCTCCTCCACCCGGTCTCCGTGGCTCATCCACACCTGGACGCGGTCTCCCGGACGGAACTCCGAGAAGGGGCCGCGGGGGGCCAGCACCTCCACCTCCGCGTTGCCGAACTCGCGGTGGGCGCCCCGGTCCACGCGGCCGCCCAGCAGCTTGGCCGTGAGCTGCAGGCCGTAGCAGATGCCGAGCACGGGCACGCCCGCCTCGAAGACGAACGGGTCGCACCGGGGGGAGCCGGGCGCCTCCACGGACGCCGGGCCTCCCGAGAGGATGATGCCCCGGGGGGCGAAGCGGCGGATGTCCTCGGCCGGCAGGTCCGGGCGGTGGATTTCACAATAAACGCCCAGCTCACGGACCCGGCGGGCGATGAGCTGGGTGTACTGACTCCCGAAATCGAGGATCAGGATCTTCTCGGCGTGCAGGTCCACCGGAGTTTCTCCAAGGGGGCGTCGTTGACGGCTGGGGGCCCTTATCGCTACAAACTTCCGGAAAGCAACGCCCAAGTCCCCTCAAGTGTTCGAGGTCCGGATGCTCCGCCGCCTGTCCGCTTCCACTGCTGCGACCCTCTTGTTCCTCTCCGCCACTGGATGCGTGAAGGAAATCTCCTCTGACGAGCGGCTCGACCGCGAGACCCAGAACATGGCGGTGAAGGACACGCCAGGGGTCGCCGAGCTCCAGAAGCTCACCTGTGACGACACCAACGACGCGCTGGTCAAGGCCCGCAACGTCAACCGGCCCGAGACGGACCGGCTGGTGGACTACATCGAGCTGTACGGCTCGCTGCGCAAGCGCACCGCCACCTTCGAGGAGGCGATGAACCGCAACCCGGACCTGAGCTACCGCGAGGGCAGCCAGCAGTTCGTCAACGCCAAGGACAACTGCATCCAGCAGACGGCCGACATCCGCATCGAGTTCGAGACCTACGTGCGGGAGCTGGTCGAGGTGCCCACCGTGCAGGAGATCAAGGGCGGCAACGCCGTCACCATCGCCCGCCTGGACTTCGGCACCCTGCGCCAGGCCATCGAGGCGCTGGAGCCGGATGACAAGGACTCGCTGCTGGGCCGGGTGGCCAACGCGGAGAAGAAGATCTCCGCCGCGTCGCCCGCCGAGGAGCCCAGCGGCGGTGGCCGCAAGGGCCGCAAGTAGCCAGGCCGTCCGAGCCGGCCCCTGAGGGGCTGGCTCCCTTCGAGGGTCCGTGCCTCCTGGCGCGGGCCCTCTTTTCGTTTCCCCGCGGGGAGGCCTACTCCACGCGGTAGTTGGGCGCTTCCTCGGTGATGATGACGTCGTGCACGTGGCTCTCCTTGAGCCCGGCCGAGGTGATCCGCACGAAGGTGGCGTTCTTGCGCAGCTCCTCGATGGTGCCGCAGCCCACGTAGCCCATGCCGCTGCGGATGCCGCCCAGCATCTGGTGCACGTTCATGGCGAGCGTGCCCTTGTACGGCACGCGGCCCTCGATGCCCTCGGGGACCAGCTTCACCGCGTCCACGTCCGACTGGAAGTAGCGGTCCTTGGCGCCCTGCTTCATCGCGCCCAGGCTGCCCATGCCGCGGTAGCTCTTGTAGCTGCGGCCCTGGTACAGGATGACGTCGCCCGGGGCCTCCTCGGTGCCCGCGAAGAGCGAGCCGATCATCACCGTGCTCGCTCCGGCCGCCAGCGCCTTCACGATGTCGCCCGAGTACTTGATGCCGCCATCGGAGATGATGGGGATGTCGTGCTTGTCCGCCTCGCGGCAGCAGTCATCCACCGCCGTCACCTGCGGCACGCCCACGCCGGCCACCACGCGCGTGGTGCAGATGGAGCCGGGGCCGATGCCCACCTTCACCGCGTCCACGCCCGCCTGGATGAGCGCGCGCGTGGCCTCGGCCGTCGCGACGTTGCCGGCGATGAGCTCGAAGCCCTTGAAGTTCTTGCGCGTGTCGCGCACGCCATCCACCACGCCCTTGGAGTGCCCGTGCGCGGTGTCCACCACGATGACGTCCACGCCCGCCTTCACCAGCGCGTCGATGCGCGCCTCGCGGTCCGGGGACACGCCCACGGCGGCGGCGCAGAGCAGCCGGCCCTTGGCGTCCTTGGCCGCGTTGGGGTGCGTGCGGCGCTTCTCGATGTCCTTGATGGTGATGAGGCCGCGCAGCTCGAAGTCGTCGTTGACGACGAGCAGCTTCTCGATGCGGTGCTCGTGCAGGAGCTTCTGAGCGTCACCCTGGCTGATGCCCTCGCGGCCGGTGACGAGCTTGCGCGTCATCATGGCCTCGACCTTCTGGGTGAGGTTGGTCTCGAAGCGCACGTCGCGGCTGGTGACGATGCCCACCAGGCGCTTGCCCTTCACCACGGGGATGCCGGACACGCCGTGCTGGCGCATCAGCTCCAGGGCGCGGCCCAGCGGGGCCTCTGGGTCGATGGTGACGGGGTCCACCACCATGCCGCTCTCGAACTTCTTGACCTTGAGCACCTCGAGCGCCTGCTGCTCGGGCGTCATGTTCTTGTGGATGACCCCGATGCCGCCCTCCTGCGCCATCGCGATGGCGGTCCGGGCCTCCGTCACGGTGTCCATCGCCGCCGACAACAGCGGGATGTTCAGCCGGAGGTTGCGGGTGAGGCGGGTCGTCAGGTCGGTGTCCTTGGGGACAACCGAACTTTCGGCGGGCACCAGGAGGACATCATCGAAGGTGAGTGCGAGCCGGATCTCGGGGTTCAACATGGGCGGCGCTCCCGGGGCATGGGGCCCGCGAGGCACCAGCGCCCTGCGGGTGCGGTTCCATACGAGGTACGTTGCCGCCACGCAACCTGGAAGGGCGGACTTTTTGACGCCCGTTCACTCGCACTTCAAGCGATAATCCGACCGGACTTTCCACTCACGTCTCAGGAACCGGGCTTTGACGGAATCGAATCAGGCGGCGGTCGGGTTGGTCGTGAAGCTGCCATTCGCGACGCCAGAGGAGTTCCTGGCGAAGTACGGCGGCAACGTCACGCGCGGTGGCATCTATCTGCGCGCCCGCGCGGTGAAGCCGCCCGGCACGGCCGTCACCCTGGACCTGCGGTTGGCCAGCGGCGAGCGGTTGATCCACGCCCAGGCCGTGGTCCACTTCGTCACCGGACAGGGAGGCCAGGGCGTGGCCGGCATGGGCCTGCGCTTCCTGTCGTTGGACCCGCAAACGCGCCGCTTCCTCGACTCCGCGGTCGCCGCCCTGCCCCACGCCCAGTCGGACGTCCCCCCCGTCCCCTCGGGTGTCGGGGCCCCGGACTACACCGTCCCACCTCCGGCGGAGAAGGCCAACCCGCAGGTGGTGACCCAGCAGCAGGCCGCCAGCGCTCCGGTGGCCGCCGCGCCCGTGACGATGATGTCGGACGAGGCGCTGGACCTGAGCACGCAGGAGCCCAAGCGCGCGGGCGTGGTCATCGGCATCGACCTGGGGACGACGAACTCCTGCGCCGCGTATGTGCGCAACGGCAAGCCGGGCGTGCTCAACAGTCGTGAGGGGCACAACACGGTGCCCTCCATCATCGCCGTCAACACGCGCGGCAAGCTGGTGGTGGGCCACCCCGCGAAGGGGCAGATGCTCACCAACCCTCGACAGACGGTGTACGGCGCCAAGCGGCTGGTGGGCCGCGCGTACGACTCGGCCATCGTCGAGAACATCAAGGACAAGTTCCACTACGAGATCACCGCCGGCGCCAACGGCGATGCGGGCGTGAAGCTGTCCGACAAGGTCTACTCGCTGCAGCAGATCTCCGCGCTCATCCTGCGCGAGGTGCGCGAGGTGGCGCAGAACCAGTTGGGCCAGCCCGTCTCGCGCGCCGTCGTCACGGTGCCCGCGTACTACAACGACAACCAGCGCCACGCGGTGCGGGAGGCCGGCAAGCTCGCGGGCCTCTACGTCGAGCGCATCCTGAACGAGCCCACCGCGGCGGCGCTCGCGTACGGGTACGGGCGCAAGCTCAACCAGCGCGTGCTGGTCTACGACCTGGGCGGCGGCACCTTCGACGCGTCCGTGCTGGAGCTGGCCGACAACGTCTACGAGGTCATCTCCACCGGCGGCGACACGTTCCTGGGCGGCATCGACTTCGACAACGCCATCGTCACGTACCTGCTGGAGGAGTTCCAGAAGAAGACGGGCCGCACGTTCCAGGGAGACCGCGTGGCGCTCCAGCGCATCAACGACGCGGCGGAGCGGGCCAAGTGCGCGCTGTCCGAGCGTTCGGAGATGCGGGTGCATGTGGCCTTCGTCACGATGATCGACGACAAGCCCTACGACCTGGACGTCACGCTCACCCGGCAGAAGCTGGTGGAGCTGACGGAGGGGCTCGTCGACCGGACGGTGAAGGTCTGCGACGAGGTGCTCAAGGCGAAGAACCTGGGGCCCAAGGACATCGACGAGGTCATCCTCGTGGGAGGCCAGAGCCGCTTCCCGCTGGTGCACGAGAAGATCACCCGCTTCTTCGGCAAGGCTCCGAGCAAGGGCGTCCACCCGGACGAGGCCGTGGCGCTGGGCGCGGCGCTCCTGGCGCACAGCCTGGGACAGCTCGAGGGCGTGGTGCTCATCGACGTGCTGCCCATGGCCATCGGCGTGGGGCTGCCCGGCGGGCGCTTCAAGCCCGTGCTGGAGCGCAACACGTCGCTGCCCTCCACCAAGAGCTACACGCTGTCCACGCACCGTGACGGCCAGACGGAGCTGGAGCTCACCGTGTTCCAGGGCGACTCTGAACGAGCGTCCGACAATGAGTACCTGGGCACGCTCAAGCTCGCCGGCCTGCCCAAGCTGCCTCGCGGCGCGGTGCAGGTGACGGTGACCTTCGAGGTCAACAACGAGTCGCTCCTCAAGGTGACCGCGCGCGAGTCCTCGAGTGGGCGCGAGGTCACGAGCACGTTCTCCACGAAGGACACACCGGAGGCGGTGAAGGCCCGGCTCGCACAGCTCGACACGGAGAGTGCGGCGGCGAATGTACCGCCTCAACCCACCGCACCCTCCGCGCGCACCACGAGCACGTCCGGTGCGCGCGTCGTCAATCCGGTGCCGATGAAGCCCCCGGCATCCACGCCTGCGGTGAATCGCACGCCTGCGGCGCGTCCGACAGCCGCGCAGCAAACCGCCGCTCCAGCGGTACCTGCGCTCGTCAGCCCGCCGCGGCAGCGTGGCTTCATGAAGTGGCTGAAGGGCTTGTTCGGTCGCGCCTGAAGCGCGATTTCATGCTGAGAGTGGATCAGCCCGTGCTCCACTTTCACACCGCTAATGAAGCTGCATGTGGGTAGTCGTTGTGGGCCGCGATTGTCGGGCTCGCCTGTTATTAAGCCGCCGGCCGAAAACAGCCCCGACGAGCCCCACACCCCATGCACGCTCCTTATCGAATCCTGAATGACGCTCTCCGTGTGCGCGCAGTTGGAGAGTCGTCGCGCCAGCCGCTCTACACGTTCCTGGGAGAGTCGGACGGCGACGAAGCCGCGCTGACGGCGTACGAGCTGGATCGCCAGGCGCGGCGGATTGCCGCGGTGTTGCAGTCCCGTGGCGCGGTGGGGCAGCGCGTGCTGCTGCTCTATCCGCCAGGGCTCGACTACCTCGCGGGTTTCTTCGGGTGTCTGTACGCGGGGGCGGTGGCGGTGCCCGCCTATCCCCCGGACCCGACGCGCCTGGAGCGCACCCTCCCCCGCCTGCGCGCCATCATCGACGACGCGCAGGCCACGGTGGTGCTCACGACCTCGGGCATCCTGGGGCTCGCGGACTTCGTGTTCGAGCAGGCGCCGGACTTCCGGGCGCTCCAGTGGTTGTCCACCGACGACCTGCCCGAGGGCCCGGAGGACACGTGGAAGGAGCCCGACGTGGGCCCCGACGCGCTGGCGTTCCTCCAGTACACGTCCGGCTCCACGGGTACGCCCAAGGGCGTGATGTTGTCCCACGCGAACCTGCTGCACAACCTGGGGCTCATCTCCGGGGCGTTCCAGGTGCGCCGCGACAGCGTGGGCGTCATCTGGCTGCCGCCGTACCACGACATGGGGTTGATCGGCGGCATCCTCCAGCCGCTGTACGGCGGCTTCACCGTGACGCTGATGTCACCGATGTCGTTCCTCCAGCGCCCCATGCGGTGGCTGGAGGCGGTGTCCCGGTTCCGCGGGACGGTGAGCGGCGGACCGAACTTCGCGTTCGAGTTGTGCGCGCGACGGGCGACGCCGGATGAGGTGAAGGCGCTCGACCTGAGCGCGTGGGAGGTGGCCTTCTGTGGCGCGGAGCCGATTCGCGCCGCCACGCTGGAGCGCTTCGCGGAGGTGTTCGCGCCCGCGGGCTTCCGTCGCGAGGCGTTCTATCCCTGCTACGGCCTGGCGGAAGGCACGCTCATCGTCACCGGTGAGGAGAAGGGCCGCGTGCCGCGCGTGCATCATCTGGAGGATGCGGCGCTGTCGCGTGGGAGCGCTGTGCGGGTGGCCCCGGATGCGGCGGGGGTGCGTGCGCACGTGAGCTGCGGCGCGACGCTGGCCGAGCAGCGCCTGCTCATCGTGGACCCGGAGACGCGGGTGCCGCGCGCTCGGGGCGAGGTGGGTGAGATCTGGGTGTCCGGTGGGAGTGTCGCGCAGGGGTACTGGCGCAAGCCGGAGCAGTCCCGGGAGACGTTCCAGGCGCGGCCCGTGGGTGCCGAGGATGGGCCCGCGTTCCTGCGGACGGGGGACCTGGGGTTGCTGCTCGAGGACGAGCAGCTCGTCGTCACGGGGCGCCGCAAGGACCTCATCATCCTGAGGGGGCGCAACCTGTACCCGCAGGACGTGGAGGCGGTCATCGAGCGCGCGCATCGACGCGTGCGGCCCGGGGGCGTGGCGGCGTTCGGGGTGGAGACGTCGGAGGGCGAGGCGCTCGCGGTGGTGGCCGAGGTGGCGCGCGAGCTGGCCGAGTCGAAGGACGCCGAGGCGCTGACGGCCGTGGCGGATGCCGTTCGCCAGGCGATTGCGCGGGAGCTGGAGGTCCAGCCGAGGACCGTGGCGCTGCTTCCGCCGGGCGCCGTTCCGAAGACGTCGAGCGGGAAGATCCAGCGTTACGCGTGCCGCGCGGGGCTCGCCTCGGGCGAGCTGACTGTGTTGTGGCGCTCGGACCTGGGGGCTCCGTCGACTCCGGCACGCGATGCGCCCTCTGCGCCGACGCGCGACGACGTGCCTTCCGCGTCCGGTGTGCCCTCGACTGGAGACGCCGCGTCGTCCGCGTCCGGTGTGCCCTCTGCCGGAGGCGCCGCTTCGTCCACCATCGCAGCGTCGGGCGCCACGGGGAGAGCGGATGCGAGCGCCTCGACCGTGCCTTCGCACGGCGGACCCTCCCTCAATGAATCGGGTTCTGTCAGCCGCACGGACGCGGGCTCTTCGCTGGCGCGGGCAGGTGCGGTCGCCGCGTCGTCCTCGGTGTCAGCAGCGGAGCTGGAGCGTGCGCTGCGCGAGGAGATCTCCGCCGTGCTGGGTGGGGCATCGTCGGCACTCGACGCGGATGCGCCGCTGACGCGATTGGGCATGGATTCGCTCGGTGCGGCGGACCTGCAGTCCCGCATCGAGAAGCGCCTGGGCGTACGGGTCTCCGCGGCCACGCTGCTCCAGGACGTGAGCCTCCAGGGCCTCATCTCGGAGGTCCTCAAGGCCGGCCAGGGCGGCACGGATTCGCGTCCGGGGCCCGTGGCCCGGGGCGGACCCGGCACGGGAGACCACCCCGCGTCCTTCGCGCAGCAGCGCCTGTGGTTCATCCAGCAGCTCGATCCGGCGTCGACCGCCTACCACATCCCCCTCGCCTTCTCGCTGCGCGGTCCGCTCGACACGCAGGCCCTGGAGCGCGCGCTGAACGAGCTGGTCCGCCGCCATGATGTCCTGAGGACCACGCTCATGGCGAAGGACGGCGCGCTCACCCAGCACGTCCACGCCCCTGCTTCCGTCACCCTCGAAAGGGTCATCGCGGATGCGGACGATGTCGCGGACCGGGCCTCCGTGATCGACGCGGTGGCCGTGCGCGATGGTCAGCGCCCCATGGACCCCGCGACGGGTCCGTTGCTCCGCTTCACCCTGGTCCGCTTCGCTGCCGAGGACCACGCCCTCGTGGTCTCCGTGCACCACCTGGTCGCGGATGGCTGGTCCATCGGCTTGATGGCCCGGGAGCTCGCGACCCTGCTCGTCGCGTTCACCCAGGGGCACCCGTCCCCGCTGCCCACGCCCACGCTCCAGTACGCGGACTTCGCGGTGTGGCAGCACGAGCACCTCACCCCCAAGGCCCTGCGCAAGGAGCTGACGTGGTGGAAGCAGGCGCTCGCGGAGGCGCCGTCCCTGCTCGCGCTTCCCACGGACCGTCCTCGCCCCCAGCGCCTGTCGTTCCACGGTGCCCGCCGCTCACGGCTGCTGCCCGCCGCGCTGATGACGAAGCTCCACGCGCTGGGCCGCCGTGAAGGCGTCACCCCGTTCATGAGCGTGGTCACCGCGCTGTCCACCGTGCTCCACCGCTGGAGCGGACAGTCCGACTTCGTGCTCGGCTCCGCGGTCTCCGGCCGCGAGGTCCCGGGCATCCGCGCGCTGATGGGCGACTGCACCAACTTCATCCCCCTGCGCGTCCGCCTGCCGGCCGAGGCCACCGTGAAGGGGCTGCTCTCCGCCGTGAAGCAGAGCACCCTGGGCGCGCTCGCGCACTCGCATTGCCCGTTCGACCACGTGCTCGCGGCCGTGCAGCCCGGCTCACAGCGGCGCGAGCTGTACAACGTGGCCTTCGTCCTCGACGACTACGACATCCCCCGTGACCTGTCCGTGGGCCAGGGGCTCACGCTGGACGTGTCGCTGCTGGACAACCGCACCACCGAGCTGGACCTCACCTTCGAGGCCGTCCACCGTCCCGAGGGCCTGCTCATCGGCTGCAAGTACGCGGCGGACCTCTTCGACGCGGAGACCATCGACCGTCTGCTGGGCCACCTCGAGGTCGTGGTCGGCGCGATGACCGAGGCCCCCGAGCAGCGCATCGCCGAGCTGCCCCTGATGACGGAGGCCGAGCGTCAGCACGTCCTCCACGCGTGGAACCCCCGCGCCGACGCGCCGAGCGACGGCACGCTGGTGGAGCGCTTCGAGGCGCAGGTGGACCGCTCACCCGACGCCATCGCCGTCACCTTCGAGTCCACGCGCCTCACGTACCGTGAGCTGGACGGACGCGCGAACCGTCTGGCCCAGGTGCTGCTGCGCCACGGCGTGGGCCCGGATGTCCTGGTGGGCGTGTGCCTGGAGCGCGGGCTGGAGCTGGTGGTGGCCCTGCTCGGCATCCTCAAGGCCGGCGGTGCCTACCTCCCGCTGGACCCGTCCTACCCCCGCGAGAACCTCGCGTTCATGCTGGAGGACGCGCAGGCCCCGGTCCTCATCACGCAGTCGTCGCTGGAGGACCGCATCCCCGCGCAGGGCAGCGCGGCCGTGATTCGCATGGACACGGACGCGGACGTCTCGGGCTCCGCCCCGCGTCCGCCGCGCTGCAATGCGCCGAGCGACCTGGCCTACGTCATCTACACCTCCGGCTCCACGGGTCGTCCCAAGGGCGTGATGGTGCGCCACGACAACGTCGTGCGCCTCTTCACCGCCACGGATGCGTGGTTCCACTTCGGGCCCGAGGACGTGTGGACGCTGTTCCACTCGTACGCGTTCGACTTCTCCGTGTGGGAGCTCTGGGGCGCGCTCCTGTACGGCGGCCGACTGGTGGTGGTGCCGTACTGGGTGAGCCGCTCGCCCGAGGCGTTCCACCGACTGCTCGCCGACGAGCAGGTCACCGTCCTCAACCAGACGCCCACCGCGTTCCGTCAGCTCATCCACGCCGAGCAGCAGGCCGCGGCGCGAGGACCGGTCGCGACGCTGTCCCTGCGCTACGTCATCTTCGGCGGTGAAGCGCTGGACATGGCCGCGCTGCGTCCCTGGTTCGAGCGGCACGGCGATGAGCAGCCGATGCTCGTCAACATGTACGGCATCACCGAGACCACGGTGCACGTCACCTACCGTCCCGTCCGGATGGCGGACGTGGACCGCCCGTGGTCCAGCGTCATCGGCTGCCCGATTCCGGACCTCCAAATCTACCTGCTGGATTCCTCCGGACAGCCGGTGCCCGTGGGTGTCCCAGGCGAGATTCACGTGGGGGGCGCGGGCGTGGCGCGCGGCTACCTGCGGCGCCCCGAGCTCACCGCCGCCCGCTTCGTGGAGGACCGCTTCGGCGCCGTGCGTGGGCGCAAGCTGTACCGCGCGGGCGACCTGGCGCGGCGCCTGGCCAACGGGGACCTCGAGTACCTGGGCCGCATCGACAACCAGGTGAAGATCCGCGGCTTCCGCATCGAGCTGGGGGAGATCGAGTCCGCGCTGAGCACCCACCCCTCGGTCCGCGAGGCGGTGGTGATGGCCCGCGAGGACTCGCCTGGGGACAAGCGGCTGGCCGCGTACGTCGTCCTGGGCGACCTGGACACCTCGGCGAGCGTGGAGCAGACGGCGCAGTGGAAGGCCGTCTACGACGAGACGTACACGCAAGGTGAGCGCAGCGAGGATGCCACCTTCGACATCTCCGGCTGGAACGACAGCTACACCGGAGGCCCGCTCCCGGCGCCGCAGATGCGCGAGTGGGTGGACACCACCGTCCGACAGATCCTGTCCCTGCGTCCCCGACGCGTGCTCGAGCTGGGCTGCGGAACGGGGCTGCTCCTGTACCGGCTGGCCCCCCGCTGCGAGGCGTACTGGGGCGTGGACTTCGCGCGCCCCGCGCTGGACCGCATCGAGCGTCAGAAGGAGCGGCTCGGGGAGTCGCTGCGCTCGGTCCACCTGCTGCACCGCACGGCGGACGACCTGTCGGGCATCGAGCCTCGCTCGTTCGACACCGTCATCCTGAACTCCGTCATCCAGTACTTCCCGAGCGGGGACTACCTGCTCCAGGTGCTCAAGGGCGCGGTGGCGGTGCTCAAGCCCGGGGGCCGCATCTTCCTGGGCGACGTGCGCAACCTGGAGGTGCTGGAGGCCTTCCGCGCCTCGGTGCGGCTGCACCGCGCGCCTCCGAACCTGTCCACCGCGCAGCTCCAGTACCGCGTGCAGCGCGACGTGATGGCCGAGGAGGAGCTGGTCCTCTCGCCCACGTTCTTCACGTCGTTGACCACGCGCCTGCCCGGCATCTCCCGCGTGGAGGTCCTGCCCAAGCATGGCCGCTACGACAACGAGCTGAGCCGCTTCCGCTACGAGGTCATCCTCCACGTCGGCGAGGCCACCTCGCTCCCGCGCCCCGATTGGACGGACGGGAGCCAGCTGTCGCTGGAGTCGCTGCGCCAGAAGCTGGAGGCCCAGCCGACGATGCTCGCGGTGCGCGGCCTGCCGAACGCGCGCATCCTCGATGACACCCGGCTGGTCGACCTGCTGTCCGGCTCGGGTCGCCCGCCCCATGTGGCCGCGCTGCGCGAGGTGCTCCGCGACTGGCCCGGTTCGCGCGGCGTGGAGCCGGAGGACCTCTACGCGCTGGGCGGAGTGCTCGGCTACGACGTCAAGGTGAGCTGGGCGGGCGCGCACTCGAACGGTGCGCTGGACGTGGTCTTCACCCGCACGGGCGAGCCCGCGCTCTTCGACCTCTCGTCCGAGAAGGACCCGCGTCCCGTCTCCGCGCTGGCGAACGACCCGATGCGCGGGGCCCGGAGCGCGCGTGAGCTCGCGCGCATCCGTCAGGCCCTCACGGAGCGCCTGCCGCCGCACATGGTGCCGTCGGCGTTCGTCGTGCTGCCGTCCCTGCCGCTGACGCCCAGCGGGAAGGTCAACCGTGGCGCGCTGCCCGCGCCGGAAGCGGACCGCTCGGTCATCGAGGACGAGTACCTGGCGCCGCGGACTCCGATGGAGGAGACCGTCGCCCGCATCTTCTCGGAGGTGCTCGGCCACTCCCGCGTGGGCGCGCGCGATGACTTCTTCGCGCTCGGCGGGCACTCGCTGCTCGCCACCCAGGTGGTGACCCGACTGCGCGCGCAGCTCGGCGTCTCCCTGTCCCTCCGAGCCCTCTTCGAGGCCCCCACCGTCGAGCGCCTCGCCGAGCGTCTCGCGCCCCTGCAGGGTGCGCCCGCGGAGGCACGGCCGGAGCCGCTGGAGCGCATCCCGCGCACGGACGAGGCCCTGGCGGTGTCGTTCGCGCAGCAGCGCCTGTGGTTCCTGGAGCAGCTCCAGCCGGGACAGGCCGCGTACAACATCCCCGTGGCCCTGCGGCTGTCGGGACGTCTCGATGTCGAGGTCCTCCGCCGCACCTTCGCGGAGGTGGTCCGTCGGCACGAGCCGCTGCGCACCACCTTCGCCACCCAGGACGCCCAGCCGGTGCAGCGGGTCCACCCCGCGCCGGACGCCTGGGCGCTGGCTGTCGAGGACTTGAGCGCGCTCGAGCCCTCCGCGCGAGAGGCCGCGGTGAAGCAGCGGCTCTCCGAGGAGGCGCATCACCCGTTCGACCTGGAGCACAGCCCGCTGCTGCGCACGGCCCTGCTGCGGCTCGGCGCCGAGGCGCATCTGCTGTCGCTGTGCATGCACCACATCGTCTCGGACGGCTGGTCCATGGGCGTGCTGGTGCGCGAGGTGGCGCTGCTCTACGCGGCCTTCTCGCAGGGGCGTGAGTCGTCGCTCCCGACGCTCCCGGTCCAGTACGCCGACTACGCGGCCTGGCAGCGGCGCGTCCTGGAGGGCGACGCCGCGAGGACCCAGCTCGAAGGGTGGCGCACCCATGTCCAGGGCACTCCCGTGTTGGAGCTGCCCACGGACCACTCGCGTCCCGCGGTGCGGACCTCGCGCGGCGCGACGCGGTTCTTCTCGTTGCCGCAGGCCCTGGTCTCCCGCCTGGAGAAGCTGGCCCAGGCCGAGGGCTCCACGCTGTTCATGGTGCTGCTCGCGGGCTGGCAGACGCTGCTGTCGCGCTACTCGGGCCAGACGGACTTCAGCGTGGGCACGCCGGTGGCGCACCGCTCGCGTCCGGAGCTCGAGGGCCTCATCGGCTTCTTCGTGAACACGCTGGCCCTGCGCGCGCGACTGGAGGGTGACCCGACCTTCCTGGAGCTGCTGGGCCGGGTCCGCGAGGAGTCACTCGCGGCCTTCGCGCACCAGGACGTGCCCTTCGACAGCCTCGTCGAGGCGCTGGGCGGCGCGAGGGACTTGTCCCGCACGCCCGTGTTCCAGACGGTGTTCGTGCTCCAGAACGCGCCGCTCCAGCCTCCGTCCCTCCCGGGCCTGGGCGTGGAGCTGCTGCCCACGGCGACGGACACGTCCAGGTTCGACGTCACCGTCTCGCTGATGGAGCGCCAGGGAACGCTGGAAGGACAGCTCGAATACAGCCTGGACCTCTTCACCCCGGCCACGGCCGCGCGACTGGTGGAGCACTTCCAGCGCTTGCTCCAGGGAATCGTCGAGGACTCGCGCAGCCGGCTCTCGGCGCTTCCGCTGATGTCCGAGGCCGAGCGTCGCCAGGTGCTCGTCGACTGGAACGACACCCGCGTGGCCGAGGCCGCGCCCGAGACCACGCTGCACGCGCTCGTCGCCGCGCGGGCCCGGGCCAACCCTGACGCCGTGGCCGTGGAGGCCGGGGCGCAGGTGCTCACCTACGGACAGCTCGACGCTCGCTCGAACCAGCTGGCCCGGCACCTCTTGTCCCTGGGGTTGGGCACGGAGCCTCGCGTGGGCCTGTGCCTGACGCGAGGGCTGGAGCTCATCGTGGGCATGCTCGGCGTCCTGAAGGCCGGGGGCAGCTACGTGCCCATGGACCCGACGTGGCCCGAGCAGCGACGGGCCCATGTCCTCGCGGACGCGGGGCTCTCCTCGGTCCTCACCGTGGACGCCTTCTCCGAGGTGCTCCCGGCCCGCTCGCGTGTCCGGCTGGACTCGGACTGGAGCGTCATCGCGCGCCAGTCGACGGACCCGGTATCGCTCCCGGAGAGCGCGGACCAGCTCGCGTACGTCACGTACACCTCCGGCTCCACCGGCCAGCCCAAGGGCGTGGCCGTCTCGCATCGCGCGGTGCTCCGGCTGGCCCAGGGGCTGCGCATGGCGACGGGGCCGGAGGACATCGTCCTCCAGGTCTGCGCGCCCACGTTCGATCCGCACGTCTTGGAGGTGTGGACCACGCTGACCTTCGGCGCGCGGCTCGTCGTCTACCCGGCGCACACGCCCGAGGTGGCGGAGCTGGCGAGCCTCATCATCGAGCGCAAGGTGAACGCGGCCGTCCTGGCCACGGCGCTGTTCGACGTCATGCAGCAGCACCAGCCGGAGGCCCTGGCCCAGGTGCGGCGACTCGTGGTCGGTGGCGATGTGCTGCCCGCGCCTCGCGTCCAGGAGCGACTGGCGCAGGGGCGCTCCATCACCAACGGCTACGGTCCCACCGAGGCCACCGTCGCGGCCACGCAGCACACGCTGAACCCCGGTGACGTGCCGGGTGACTCCATCCCCATCGGACGCCCGCTGGCGAACACGCAGGTCTACGTGCTGGATGCACACCTGCGTCCGGTGCCCGTGGGTGTCCCGGGTGAGCTGTTCATCGGCGGCCCGGGGCTCGCGCGGGGTTACCAGCATCAGCCCGCGCTCACCGCGGAGCGCTTCGTGCCGCATCCCTTCGCCACCACCCCCGGCGAGCGCCTCTACCGCTCGGGCGACCGGGTGCGCTGGCGTCAGGACGGGACGCTCGAGTTCCTGGGGCGCATCGACTTCCAGGTGAAGGTGCGCGGCTTCCGCATCGAGCTGGGCGAGGTCGAGTCCCTCCTGCGTGCCCACGCCGGAGTCGCCGAGGTCGCGGTGGTGGTGCGAGAGGACGCGCCCGGCGACAAGCGCCTGGTGGCCTATGTCGCGCCCGCCACCGTGGACGTGGAGGCACTGCGTGTCCACCTGCGGAGCCACGTGCCCGAGTACATGGTGCCGAGCGCGTTCGTCACGCTCGCCACCCTGCCCCAGACGTCCCACGGCAAGGTCGACCGCAAGGCCCTGCCCGCGCCGCACTTCACGTCGGGCGCGGCGGACTTCGAGGAGCCCCGGACTGACTTGGAACGACAGCTCGCGGACCTCTTCCGCGAGGTGCTGCGCGTGGAGCGCGTGGGCCGACAGGACGACTTCTTCCTGCTCGGTGGCCACTCGCTGCTCGCCACCCAGGTGGTGACGCGCCTGCGCGCCCGGCTGGGGACGTCGCTGTCCCTGCGCGCGTTCTTCGAGGCGCCCACCGTGGCGCGGCTCGCCGAGCACCTGTCCGCCGCGTCGCCCGTGACCGAGCTGCCGCCCCTGGTGCCCGTATCCCGTGACTCGGGCGCGCTGGAGCTGTCGTTCGCCCAGCAGCGGCTGTGGTTCATGGACCAGCTCCAGCCGGGCCTCGTGGCGTTCAACATGCCCGCGGCGCTGAGGCTGCGCGGGCCGCTCCAGGTGGACGTGCTCCGCCGGGCCTTCCGCGAGGTGGCTCGACGACACGAGTCGCTGCGCACCACCTTCACGGCTCGCGACGGAAGCCCCGTGCAGCGCATCCACGCCGCGCCCGAGCACTGGGCGTTGGAGGTCGAGGACCTGAGCGCGCTGGAGTCCCCCGCGCGTGAGGCCGCCTCCGAGCGTCGCATCGTCGAAGAGGCCCACCGACCCTTCGACCTGGAGCACGGTCCGCTGCTGCGCACCGCCCTGCTGAAGCTGGGCGCGCGGGAGCACATCCTGCTGCTGTGCATGCATCACATCGTCTCGGACGGCTGGTCCGTGGACGTGCTGATCCGGGAGATCGCCGAGCTGTACACCGCGCTCCTGGAGGACAAGGCGCCCGTGCTGCCGGAGCTGCCCGTGCAGTACGCGGACTTCGCGGCGTGGCAGCGTCGGGTGCTGGATGGAGCGACGGTGGGCGCGCAGGTCGAGTGGTGGCGCTCGCGACTCGAAGGGGCTCCCGTGCTGGAGCTGCCCACGGACCACTCGCGGCCCGCGTCGCGCAGCTACCAGGGCGCGATGCACGCCTTCCGTCTGCCCGCGGACCTCGTGACGGGGCTGGAGTCCCTGGGGCGCGCGCGGGGCGCGACGCTCTTCATGGTGTTGATGACGGGCTGGCAGGCGCTGCTGGCGCGGTACTCGGGACAGCGGGACTTCACCACCGGGACGACGGTGGGCCACCGCGAGCGGCCCGAGCTGGAGGGGTTGATCGGCTTCTTCGTCAACACCGTCCCGCTGCGCTTCCAGTGGCACGAGGACCCCACCGTCGCGACCATGGTCCAGCAGGTCAAGGATGTGGCCCTGGCCGCCTTCGCGCACCAGGACGTGCCCTTCGAGCGGGTCGTCGAGGCCCTCGGCGGTGAGCGAGACCTGTCCCGCACGCCGCTGTTCCAGACGCTGTTCGTGCTCCAGAACACGCCCATGCGCGCTCCGTCGCTGTCGGGTGTGCAGGTCGACCTGCTGCCGAGCGCGACCCGGACGGCGCGCTACGACCTCACGCTCTCGCTGATGGAGCGCGACGGCGCGCTGGAGGGACAGCTCGAGTACAGCACCGACCTCTTCACCGAGGCGACCATCCGCCGGATGGCCGAGCACCTGGGCGTGGTGCTCGGGGCCCTGGCCCGGGGCGGCGTGGAGCAGCGGCTCAGCCAGCTCCCGCTGATGCGCGACGAGGAGCGCGAGACGCTCCTTCGCACGTGGAACGACACCCACGTGGACCTGCCGGCCGTGGCGACGATTCCCGCGCTGTTCGCCGCGCAGGTGGCGCGGACTCCGTCGGCCGTGGCGGTGGAGGTCGAAGGTCAGACGCTCACGTACGCGCAGCTCGATGAGCGGTCCAACCAGCTCGCGCACCACCTGCGCGCCCTGGGCCTGGGCGTCGAGTCCCGCGTGGGCGTGTGCCTGCATCGGGGGCTGGAGATGGTCGTGGGGGTGCTGGGCATCCTCAAGGTCGGCGGCTGCTACGTGCCGCTGGACCCGTCGTATCCGGCGCAGCGCCTGGCGTTCCTCTTCGAGGACTCGGGCGTGGTGGCGGTGCTCACGCAGTCCTCGCTGGAGGACGAGCTGCCCGCGGGCTCGCAGTTCCTGGTGAGCCTGGACTCCGAATGGAACGCCATCGCGCGCCGGCCCACGCACGCGGTGAGCGCGGACCTCGGTCCGGACCACCTGGCGTACGTCTCGTACACGTCGGGCTCCACGGGGACGCCCAAGGGCGTGGCCATCCCGCACCGAGGCGTCATCCGCCTGCTCACCGGTGCGCGCTTCGTGGACCTGGGGCCCAAGGAGGTGGTCCTCCAGCTCGCGCCGCTGGCCTTCGATGCGTCCACGCTGGAGCTGTGGGGCGCGCTGCTGTTCGGCGGCCGGCTGGTCATCTACCCGCAGGCGACGCCGGACCTGAAGGAGCTGGGCGAGGCCCTGGTCCGTCACCAGGTCTCACTGCTCTGGCTGACGGCGGCGCTGTTCGACCAGATGCAGCAGCATCAGCCGGAGGCGCTCGCTGGCGTGCGTCAGTTGCTCGCGGGTGGCGACGTGCTGCCCGCGACGCGAGTGCGCGAGCGACTGGCGAGTGGCCAGGGGCTGGTGAACGGCTACGGCCCCACGGAGGGCACGACGTTCACGGCCTGCCACCGGATGTCCCCGGGTGACGACGTGGGCCTGTCCGTGCCCATCGGTCGCCCCATCGGGAACACCCAGGTCTTCGTCCTGGACGAGTCGATGCAGCCCGTGCCCGTGGGTGTCCCGGGCGAGCTGTTCATCGGTGGCGATGGCCTCGCGCGCGGATACCTGGGCCAGCCCGCCCTCACCGCCGAGCGCTTCGTCCCCCACCCCTTCTCGTCGACGCCGGGAGCGCGGCTGTACCGCTCCGGAGACCGCGTGCGCTGGGCGGAGGACGGCACGCTGCGCTTCCTGGGCCGCACGGACTTCCAGGTGAAGGTGCGTGGCTTCCGCATCGAGCTGGGCGAAATCGAGGCCGTGCTCCGCGCCCACGCGGGCGTGGTCGAGGCCACGGTGGTGGTGCGCGAGGACTCGCCCGGTGACAAGCGCCTGGTGGCCTATGTGGTCCCGGAGTCGCTGGAGACGGGCGCGCTGCGCGAGCACCTGCGGCGTCAGCTGCCGGAGTACCTGGTGCCCACCGCGTTCGTCGCGCTCCAGGCACTGCCCCTGTCGCCCAACGGCAAGGTGGACCGCAAGGCGCTGCCCGCGCCGGAACTCGGCTCGACGACGACCGTCTCCGAGGACTCCCTGCCCCTCCTCCAGCAGCAGCTCGCGGCGCTGTTCCGCGAGGTGTTGAAGGTGGACCGGGTGGGCCCGGACGACGACTTCTTCGAGCTGGGAGGCCACTCGCTCCTGGCCACGCAGCTGGTGACCCGGGTGCGCGCGCTGCTGGGCGTGGACCTGCCGCTGCGCGTGTTGTTCGAGGCCCCGACGCTGGCCGGCCTCGCGCGACACCTCGAGGAGCTGATGCTGAAGGCGTCCCGGACGCAGATGCCGCCGCTGGTATCGGTGGCTCGCGACGAGGCGTTGCCCCTGTCGTTCGCGCAGCAGCGCCTGTGGCTCCTGGAGCAGCTCCAGCCGGGACAGGCCGTCTACAACGTCCCCGTGGCGCTGCGGATGACGGGCGCGCTCGACCTCGAGGTTCTGACGCAGACGTTCGCGACGCTCGTGCGCCGTCACGAGGTGCTGCGGACGACCTTCGGTGCTCGGGAGGGTGTGCCGTTCCAGCGCATCCAGCCCGCGCCGAAGCAGTGGCTGTTGCCCGTGGTGGACCTGAGCACGCTGCCGGACTCCGCGCGTGAATCGGCGCTGCGTGCCCGGATGTCCGAGGAGGCGCATCACCGGTTCGATCTCCAGAGCGGACCGTTGCTGCGCACGGTGCTGGTGCGTACGTCCGCCTCCGAGCATGTCCTGCTGCTGTGCATGCACCACATCGTCTCGGACGGTTGGTCCATGGGCGTGCTGGTCCACGAGGTGGCGTCCATCTACGAGGCGCTCGCGGAGGGCCGGTCCGTGCCCCTGCCCGCGCTGCCCGTGCAGTACGCGGACTTCGCGGCATGGCAGCGCGAGTGGGTGAAGTCGGAGGGCATCCAGACGCAGCTCGAGGGCCTGCGTGCCCGCTTCACCGGCGCACCCGCGCTGGAGCTCCCCGCGGACACCGTCCGTCCGGCGACCCGTACGATTCGGGGAGGCAGCCACTTCTTCACGCTGCCGCCGGAGCTGGTGGCGGAGCTGGAGACGCTGGCGCGGAAGGAAGGGGCCACGCTGTTCATGGTCCTGCTCGCGGCGTTCGAGGTGCTGTTGTCCCGCTACTCGGGGCAGCAGGACTTCTGCGTCGGCAGCCCCGTGGCGCAGCGCACCCGGTCCGAGCTGGAGCCGCTCATCGGCTTCTTCGTCAACACGCTGGTGCTGCGCGCCCGCGTGGATGGCAACCCGACGTTCAGCGAGCTCGTGTCTCGCGTCCGAGAGGAGTCCCTGGCGGCGTACGTCCATCAGGACGTGCCGTTCGACCAGCTCGTGGAGGCGCTCGGTGGCGAGCGCGAGGGCCGCAGGTCCCCGCTCATCCAGGTCATGTTCGCGCTCCAGAACGCGCCCATGCAGCCTCCCGCGCTTCCGGGTGTCCGCGTGGACGTGCTCAAGACCACGACGAACACGGCGCGACTCGACCTCACGATGTCGATGATGGAGCAGCCGGATGGCGGGCTCGATGGCGCGCTGGAGTACAGCCTCGACCTGTTCTCGGCCGCGTCCGCCGAGCGACTGGGACAGCACTTCCGCGTCCTGCTGGAGGCAGTGGTTCGTGATGCCCGGAGCCCCATCGCCGACCTCCCGCTGATGGGCGAGGAGGAGCGGCAGCAGGTGCTGGTGGGGTTCCAGGGACGCACGGAGGCGTACCCGAAGGAGGCGACGCTGCACGCGCTCATCGAGGCGCAGGTGCGACGCACACCGGAGGCGGAGGCGGTCCGCTTCGAGGGAAGCACCCTCACCTACGCGCAGCTGGATGCACGGGCCAATCAGCTGGCGCACCACCTGCGGACGTTGGGAGCGAAGCCGGGGGTGCTGGTGGGGGTGTGCCTGGAGCGCTCGCTGGAGTTGGTGGTGGCGCTGCTGGGGGTGCTCAAGTCGGGAGCGGCCTACGTGCCGTTGGACCCGGCGTACCCGAGGGAGCGGTTGGCGGGGATGCTGGAGGACGCGGACGCGCCTGTCCTCGTCACGCAGGAGAAGCTGAAGTCGGTGCTGCCGACGACGGGCGCGCGAGTGGTGAGCCTGGACGGCGGGTGGGCCGAGGAAACCCGAGAACCGGTGGGGTACCCCGGTTGGGAGGCGGAAGCGGGCTCGCTGGCGTACGTCATCTTCACGTCCGGCTCGACGGGCCGTCCGAAGGGGGCGATGAACGCGCACGCGGGCATCGTCAA